>NZ_PVXP01000023.1 GCF_002995845.1 Clostridium luticellarii
ATATTTACATTATAAATATTATGTAAATATACTATAAAGTAAACCAAATAACAAAAAATATATGACTTTTTTTATTTATTATACAATCTTGTAGTAACTTGTGCTGAAATAAAGGATGCTATTAGAATCCCTACGGCTAAAAGTCCGTATACCTTCATATTTATATTGGCAGGAATTTTTGTGGGAATTATAATAGCAGATGAGATAAAAAACTTATGGGTATAGTAGATCAATGTATTGCGAAGTAGGATCTTAATAAACAAAATCACTGGACATTTGAATAAGCAATAATGTATTATATAAATTGGTAATTATATATAATAATAGATTAAATATTTTCTTTATATTACCAGGGAAATTTTGAGAGTATAATTATTAAAATATAGTTTTTCCTGAGGTATGAATCAGGCAATTTTGGGGTCAAGATGGAGTTTGGCAGTTAAGAGTTAAGAGGGTGTTATTGGTGGAAATACTTAAATCAATATTTTATTTTATATTAGCAGGGTTATTTGAAATAGGAGGAGGATATTTCGTATGGCTGTGGCTCAGGGATGGTAAAAGCATATGGTACGGTTTAGCTGGAGCTGTAAGCTTAATAATTTATGGAGTAGTACCCACATTGCAACCACCAGGCGCTAGTTTTGGACGGGTATATGCAGCATATGGTGGAATATTTATCCTTCTTTCAATCCTATGGGGATGGAAAATAGATAATGTTGTTCCTGATAAGTTTGATTTAATTGGAGGAGCCATTGCGCTTATCGGAGTTTTAGTAATCATGTATTATCCAAGAGGATAATACATGATTTAATTCATTAATTCATCAAACTCACGTTATCATAAGTAATTTGTTCAGTAAGTAGACAAGTTACAAAAAATATAATATACTTTATATTATATTAAGAAAAAGTAAAAAGTATTAAATGATCTACTATATAAAGTTAAAAAATACACAAAATTATATTTGTAATATAAGCACGAATTATAATTTTTCTATGAGGTGATTACATGAGTTTTAATCCAGTATCGAGCAAAAAATTGTATTTACAAATTTACAATCAGATTCTTTCACAAATCCAATTGGGGGTATTTAAAATAGGTGACAAATTACCACCGGAAAGGGAGCTGTGCATACAGTTTAATGTAAGCCGTGCACCCGTTAGGCAGGCTCTGAGTGCTTTGGAACTGAATGGATATATTTATTCTCGTCAGGGAGAGGGTGTTTTTGTCATGAGTACTCAACCAACTATCGGTGATAATAAGTCAAACGCGGTACTGGAATCAGTGACTCCAGAAGAGATTGTTGAAGCAAGGATGAATATCGAGCCTATAATTGCTAAATTTGCAGCTGAGAGAGCTACAGATCAGGAAATTAAAAACATGCGGAAGATTGAAAAAAAGTTTGAAGAAGAGGCAAATAAGGGTATTTACAACCCGGAAACAGATCAAAAATTACACAATGAGATAGCAAAAGCTTCTCATAATGATTTGTTTATGAAATTTATAAGTGATATAAATAATGCTATGAAAGAGCAGGAAATGTGGACTTTCATTTGTGATAGAACTTTTACTAAACCGGAATACAGAGATATCAATGTAAATGAGCATAAGGCAATTGTCAAATCCATTGAAAATCACAATGGTGAAGAGGCAATGGAAAAAATGACCAAACACATGTATAAACTGTACGACAGATATTGGAAAGAATAAAAGGTATAATATGGGGCTGTCGCACTAAAAAATTAGTGCGGCAGTTTTTTATTATATAAAAAATAAATCTCTCACTCGGAAGGGTGAGAGATTTATGGCAAAATTAACATATGAGAAAATACATTAATCTACACAAAAATTATACTTCAATTAGTGGAAATTATCAATTAAAACTTCCGCTAAATATTGAGTACATGATTCCAGATGATGATTCGGTGCGTTTGCTAAGTCAATTTATTGAGGAGATGGATTTAACAGATTTGTATTCGATTTACTCCCGTATAAGGGAGAATCAGGCAACACCACATCAGATGCTTAAAATTGTACTTTATTCTTATATGAATCACAAATATTCATCGAGAGCAATGGAACAATCCTGTTATAGAGATGTTAACTTCATGTATCTTTTAGAAGGTTTACCTGTACCAGACCATTCTACATTTGCTAGATTCCGCAGTATTCATTTTGATCCATGTTCAGAAACAATCATGGCAGAAATGTCAAATTTCCTTTATGAGATTGGAGAAATATCAGGCGATGCTATATTTATTGATGGTACAAAAATAGAGGCTTGTGCAAACAAATATACTTTCGTTTGGAAAAAGTCAGTTTCAAAAAATTTAGCAAGGCTACTTTCTAAATTAGCTGATTTTGTAGCTGAATGTGAAGAAATGCATGGACTAAAACTTATATATGAAAATAGAGTAAAAATAAAACATGTAAAGAAGCTGCGCAAGAAACTTTATGCCTTGAAACATGAGGAAAATATAGAATTTGTACATGGGTGTGGTAAAAAAAACATCAATTCAACGTTCTATTGAAACGCTTGAGAAATATCTTAATAAGTTAAAAGAATATACACAAAAACTATATATCTGTGGTAAACGCAACAGCTATTCAAAGACAGACAAAGATGCAACATTTATGAAGATGAAAGAAGATGCCATGAAAAATGATCAGTTAAAGCCAGCTTACAATGTTCAACATGGAGTTAATTCTGAATATATAGTATGGCTTACTATAGGCGCTAAGCCTACAGATACAACAATGCTGATTCCATTTATAAAAAGCATGGAGAACTTCTTGTATTTTAAGTATTTTAAAATTACTGCAGATGCAGGTTATGAAAGTGAAGAAAACTATGTTTATGTTAAGGAGAACGGGCAGTTATCATATATTAAACCATCAAATTATGAGATATCAAAAACAAGAAAATATAAAAATGATATAAGCCGGATAGGAAATATGGAATACAACAAATTTGGTGATTATTATACTTGTAAAAATAATAAGAAGTTAACTGTAAATAGAATAATAAAAAGAAAGAGCAGAACTGGTTATGTAAGTGAAAAAACAATTTATACATGTGAAGATTGTAGTAACTGTGAGTACAAAAGCAAATGTATAAAAGGGCACAACAGCAAAACCCCATTAGAAGAAAGAACTAAAAATCTTGAAACCTCAAAGCTGTTCAACATGCTTCACAAAGAAAACCTTGAAAGAATTATAAGTGAAGAAGGTTGTGAACTAAGAATGAATCGAAGTATTCAAGCAGAAGGTTCTTTTGGAGAGATAAAACAAGATGTGGGTTTTCGTAGATTTCTAAGCAAAGGTAAAAGGAATGTTTTGTCTGAAAGTATTCTATTGGCAATGGCACATAATATAAATAAGCTGCATAATAAAATTCAGTCAGATAGAACTGAAACTCATCTTTTCTTACTTAAAAAAATGCCTAATTTTGAAATCTTAAAAACTTTTTGAATTAAAAAAAAGCCTTAAAGTGAAGGCTTATTAAAGTATGCCATTTTCTAATTATTGAACTTATTGGGACTTAAAATATCATAAAACTTCTTATAAGATACTAAAAAAGCGCTGCCGCATTAGCTTATTTTTTTATGCTAATGCGACAGCCCCTTCTTTTTGATGACGTTTTTGGTTGATAAATTATTTTTCTGATTGTATTTTAAATATCCGCGGGTATAAAATTGTTAATAATGTTCTTGAAAATACCATATAATTTCTTCAGTATTTTTCTCTAGGGAAACCTCTCTTTTAACTCCAAAGGAAAGCTTATTGGCTAAGAAATTCATAATAATAATTTATCCAAGTTTTGTTCTTATCGTGGTAGAAAAATTTTTTTGGCTTCGAAGAAGAAGAAACATATTTCAAAGTCGGTATCATTTTGATTTTTAAAAAATTTATTATTGACAGAAATTGAATTCAGAGTATAATAAAATTATAAGTTAACTTAGTAGACAAGTACACAAGCGGATAAATATTTAACGAGGTGATTGATGTGAAGGATATAAGTGTTGAGGAATTAAAACAAAAAGCTATTGAGCTCAGGAAAACAGCCCTTACTATGATTTATGAAGCAGGATCTGGGCACCCAGGTGGTTCCCTATCTTCAGCTGATATAGTAGCGGCACTTTACTTTAAGGAAATGAATATTGATCCTAAAAATCCTAATTGGGATGATCGTGACAGATTTATTTTATCTAAAGGCCATGTTTGTCCAATTCAGTATGCGGCATTAGCATTACAGGGATTTTTCCCATATGAAACTATACACACCTTAAGAAAGTATGGATCAATCCTTCAAGGACATCCAAACATGAATAAGTGTCCAGGAATAGACATATCTACAGGATCCTTGGGACAAGGTCTTTCCGTAGGAGTTGGTATGGCCATTGCTGGCAAACGTGATAAAAAGGATTACAGGGTCTTTGTTATAGTGGGGGATGGAGAAAGTCAAGAAGGACAGATATGGGAGGCAGTTGAAACTGCAGTTAAATATCAATTAGATAATTTGGTTGTATTTGTTGATGATAATGGACTTCAATGTGATGGTGCTTGTAAAGATATTATGCCAAGTCAAGATATAGAAAAGAAATTTAATGCATTTGGTTTTGAAACAAAAAGAATTAATGGACATTCTATGGAGGAGATAGTTGAAACTTTGGGCCATATAAGGGAAGCAAAGAATGATAAACCTAAATGTATTGTAATGAATACTGTGAAGGGCAAAGGAGTATCGTTTATGGAAAATGTAGCTTCATGGCATGGAGTTGCTCCTAATGATGAAGAATATAAACAAGCTATGGAAGAATTAGAGGGAGGTTTAAAGTAATGAGTATGATGAAAAAAGCAACAAGACAGGCTTTTGGAGACGAAATATTAGCATTGGGAAAAAAGAATAAAAATATATATGTTGTTGATATAGACATTGGTAAATCATGTAAGACTGGAGAATTCTCAAAGCAGTTAGCTAATCAACATATAAATGTTGGCATAGCTGAGCAAAATGCTTGTGGAGTTGCTGCAGGCCTTGCTACAACAGGAAAGATACCATTTATAAGTACATATGCCATATTTGGTTCTTTAAGAATGGGTGAGCAGATAAGACAAGAGGTTTGTTATCCAAACCTAAATGTGAAAATTGCTTGTTCTCACGGTGGACTTACTCCTGCTAATGATGGTGCCAGCCACCAGTGTATAGAAGATATGGGAGTCCTTAGAACTTTTCCAAACATGACAGTAGTTATGGGTGCTGACTATTATTCTGCTAGAAAGCTAATACAACAAGCAGCAGAAATTTATGGACCTGTATATCTTCGTTTTACAAGAGATGCTATTCCAGTGATATATGGTGAAGATGAAGAGTTTACAATAGGCAAAGCAAAGAAGATAAAAGAGGGAAAAGATATAGCTATTATTGCTAATGGAGATACTGTGTGTCTAGCATTAGAAGCATCCAAAGAATTAGAAAAGGAAGAAATTTCTGTAAAGCTATTAGATATGCATACAATTAAGCCTTTAGATAGAGAGGCAGTAGTTGAATGCTTGAATATTGGAAAGATAATTACTGTTGAAGACCATAACGTTATAAATGGCCTAGGAAGTGCAGTGTGTGAAGTAGTTGCAGAGGAAGGAAAAGGCAAGGTAGTCAGAATAGGGGTCCAAGATCAGTTTGGACAATCTGCACCTTACGAAAAGCTTATGGAGATTAACGGAATTACCGTAGCTAATATAATAAAAACAGCTAGAAAAATGTTAAAGTAACAAAAGATTATAAAAATATAGCAATATGTTAAATAAATTATGAGGAGAGATAAATTATGTTTGAATTAAACGAGAGGGTAGCAATAGTAACAGGAGTTGGTTCACCAAAGGGGATAGGACGTACTATCGCATTGACACTTGCAAAGCAGGGAGCTGCAGTTGTTATAGCAGATTTGAATACTGCAGGTATAGAGGATACTGTAAAGGCTGTTAAAAAGGCTGGAGGAAAAGCTCTAGGCGTAACATTGGATGTTACAAGCAAGCAATCAAATGAAGCCATGGTAGAGAAAGTTATTGCAGAATATGGAAGAATAGATATCCTTGTAAACAATGCAGGTATCTCACAAAAAGTTACTGTTGAGGATATGACATTGGATGATATGAAAAGAATATTCGGCGTAAACGTGTTCGGGTTATTTTTATGTACTCAAGCTGTAATGAAAGTCATGAAGAAACAAAAATATGGCAGAATAATAAGTCTTTCTTCAGTATCAGGCAAGAGAGGCGGTGGAATATTTGGCGGTGCACATTATTCAGCATCAAAAGCTGCAGTATTAGGATTCTCAAAGAACCTTGCCCGCGAGGTATCACCTGATGGAATAACAGTAAACAGTGTTGCTCCAGGACTTATTAACACAGAAATATGGAAATCGCTTCCAAAAGAACAGGCCGATGCAATTATTGGGAATATACCTATGGGAAGACCAGGGGAAACACAGGAAATTGCATCGACGGTTGCTTTCCTTGCTTCAGAGGAAGCTTCATATATAACAGGTGAGGATATAGACATCAACGGTGGACAGCACATGGATTAATCTATAAAGTTTCTGTGATAATTATAGCATAGGATATCTGGTCGAATACTAAGATATCCTATATTATAAAAGTAATATTCTTAATAATTTTTTATCAAATTTATGTTCTTATATTAAAATGATAAAATGAATTTTCAAAATTATTATTTTAGTGTAATGGTAATCGTTTGCTAAGTACATTAGAATCGCATTAAACTTATATTTTGAAGTAAATAAAATTGTATTAGGGTAGAAGTGAAGAAAATATATATTCAATTGGATTAACAGAAAATAAAGACATTTGATGAAAAACTAGAAAAAGTTACAGAGTTATTAATTTTTGGAGGTGTTATTGTGGACGTAAAACAAATTGAGGCTTCAACGGTTAGAAAAGTTACATTAAGGCTAATTCCATTTCTGTTCATATGCTTTGCAATATCAATAATGGATAGAGTAAATATTGGATTTGCTGCATTGACAATGAATGCAGATCTTGGTTTTTCAAGTGCTGTTTATGGCTTTGGGGCTGGAATATTCTTTATAGGGTACTTTATATTTGAGGTACCAGGAAGCGCAATGATGACTAAATGGGGAGCGAGAAAGTGGATTGCAAGAATAATGATTTCCTGGGCATTTATTGCAGCGATTATGTCTCTTATAAAAACCCCAATGCAATTTTATATAGTTAGGTTCCTTTTAGGAGCGATGGAAGCTAGTTTTTATCCATGCATGGTATGGTATTTAAGCAATTTCTATCAGAGTAAGAACCATGCAAAAGCTATAGCAGGATTCATGCTTGCAATACCGACGGCCAATGCGATAGGTTCTCCAATAGCAACTGTATTGTTGGGTATAAATATATTTGGACTAGCAGGATGGCAGAGTCTGTTCATATTGGAAGGTGTACCATGCCTGATCTTAGGTATAGTGTGCTTATTCTACCTTGATGACAAAATTGAAAATGTAAAGTGGCTGACGAAAGAAGAATTAGCTTGGCTTATAGATGTTACAACAAAAGAAAAACTTCAGAAAGAGAAAGCAAAACGTTATACATTCATAGATGCTTTAAAGGATAGGGATGTTCTGGTAATGTCCCTGGGCTATTTTTGCTGGATGACAGGTTATTACGGAATAAATATGTTTCTTCCGACTATTACTAAAGGAATGTCTGCATCATTTAAACTCAGTACTATGGGTTTAGGATGGCTTGTAGGGGCCATGTATCTTTGTGCTATGATTGTTATGTATCTTGTTGGCAATCATTCTGACAAGACAAATGAAAGACGTTTTCATGTTTTGGGATGTTTAGTAATAAGTGCAATAGCCATGGCAGTAAGCATTTATGTTGCCAAATTCAGTGTAATAGGAGCATTTTTATTATTAACTATTTCTGTATGCGGAGCATTTGGCTCATATTCACCATTCTGGGCAATCCCACCTTCATTCTTAACTGGTGCAGCAGCAGGTGGCATAGCTCTTATAAACAGCATAGGTAACCTTGGAGGATTTTTTGGACCATACATTGTTGGATATATTAAAGATATGACAGGTTCCTTTAATGCAAGTATGATATTCCTTGCAGTTGTGTTAGCATTAGGTGGCATTATTATTGGGTTTCTAATTAAGGCCTCAGGTAAAGTTGTGGTCCTTGATAAGGAAAGAAGAAATACTTTAATATAAATATCAAGTAGCGAAATAAAATTTTGACAGTTGGATCGAAATAGCTGAAGAAATTATTGAAAATTTGAATAAGTCAAATTTAGATAAAAGAGAGTGATATGAGAGATAATGAAAAGATTAGGTGTTTTGACAAGTGGAGGAGATGCTCCGGGAATGAATGCTGCAATAAGAGCGGTAGTTAAATCAGCAAATCATTATGGAATAGAAGTTTTAGGAATAAAGCATGGGTATAAAGGATTGATAAATGGTGAGGTAATACTTCTAGGAGGTCATGAAGTCGATAGAATCGCAGAAAAAGGGGGAACAATACTAAAAACTGCCAGATGCTCTGAATTCATGGAGGAGCAGGGAAGGCGAAGTGCTTTGGAAACTATAAAGAGACTTAGCATAGAAGGGTTAGTTGTGATTGGGGGAGATGGTTCCTTTAATGGAGCAGAAAAGCTCAGCAGGCTAGGAGTCAATGTTGTAGGACTTCCTGGGACAATAGACAATGACTTAGCTTATACTGAGTACTCCATAGGATTCGATACGACTTTAAATACTGTTATGGATTGTATAGATAAAATAAAAGATACGGATTCCTCTCATGAAAAAACAACTATTGTAGAGGTTATGGGAAGATACTGTGGGGATCTGGCGTTGTATTCTGCTTTAGCTGGTGGCGGCGAGATAATATCTACCCCTGAAAGAAAATTGAATTTTGACACTATATGTTTAAAATTGGAAGATAACATCAATAAAGGTAAACTTGATAACATAATAATAATAACCGAAAGAATGTATAATATAGAAGAACTTGAAAAATATATACAGAAAAAGCTGAATATCGCTGTAAGAAGTACAGTTTTGGGATATGTACAGAGAGGCGGAAAAGCATCAGTTTTTGATAGAATTTTAGCAAGTAAAATGGGTGTTAGAGCTGTAAAATTGCTGAGACTGGGAGAAACATGCAGAGCCGTAGGAATCAGAAACAATAAAATAATAGATGTGGATTTTAAAAGAGTAAATTGTATAGATTCAGCTAAAGATAAAGAATATGATCTTTTAAATCAGCTCTTGTAAAATTATATTATTAGGAAGGTGGTATTGATATGGCATTAGTTACTACAAAGAAAATGTTTGAAAAAGCTTACAAAGGCAAGTATGCTATAGGAGCTTTTAATGTTAACAATATGGAAATAATACAGGGGATTGTAGAGGGAGCCAGGGCTCAAAAATCACCTGTGATTCTCCAGGCCTCGAAGGGAGCATTGAAATATATAGGTCCTAGGTATTTGAAAGCAATGGTGGATGCTGCTGTAGCGGATACGGGGATAGATATCGCTTTGCACCTAGATCATGGGCCAGATTTAAACACAGTAAAAATATGTATAGAAAACGGATTTACATCTGTAATGTTTGATGGTTCCCGCTATGATTATGAAGAAAATGTAAGGAAGACCAGAGAAGTTGTTAAGTATGCTCATGCTTGTGGTGTAGTTGTAGAAGCTGAACTGGGAGTGCTTGCTGGAGTAGAGGATAATGTTCAAAGTAATATGAATATATACACTGATCCGGATCAGGCTGTTGATTTTGTTAATAGTACAGACGTTGATTCACTGGCCATAGCTATAGGAACATCACATGGAGCTTTTAAGTTCCCGGTGAATTTTAAGCCACAACTAAAATTTGATATATTAGAGAAAATTCAATCAAAGTTGCCGGGATTTCCAATAGTCCTTCATGGGGCTTCAGCTGTTGATCCAGATACAATTGAAGTTTGTAACAAGTATGGTGCAAAAATAGCTGGTGCAAAGGGGATTCCAGTAGAAATGTTAAGAAAAGCGTCTTCAATGGCTGTATGCAAAATTAATATGGATACAGATTTAAGGCTTGCAATGACTGCAGGAATAAGAAAAGTTCTAGTAGAAAAACCATCTGAAATAGATCCAAGGAAATATTTAGGTGCAGGAAGAAATTTGATAAAGGAACTGGTCGAGAAAAAAATAGGCGGTGTTCTAGGTTCAAGCAATACATTATAAATATTTTGAGATGGGGGTGCGGACATTTTCTTGGACCAGCTAAGTTGCAAATCCAAGGTTTTGTCTGCACTCCTTAGAATTCAGATTTCCTAATGATACTTTTATCCATTATTTCAATCCATCCAGGTCATCTGTAATCGACTAAAGAAAAGGAATTATTCCCTCTTTCCCGTCTAAGTAAAGTGCAATCACACTCACCCCGCCATGCTCTGTAGTACACCTGTATACTTGTCTATATTATTTACAATAAGCCATAATTTTAATCACTCTCTCATTAATTTTTGTGCCTTGAGCACAGCGAAAGGAATGGTAGTTTATATGGAGAACACGGACTTGAAAAGGCCATGCCAATGCTGCAATTGCCGTATTTATGCTGGCTGCAGAATCAGGTGTGCATATTGTACCTTTTATGAAAAATGTTCTTGATACCAGAGATCCGGATTTCATTTCATACAAGGTTGCAGTGTTAATTGGGGGAATCATTTTATATCTGCTGATGACATTCTTCTCGTATCTGAAATCCGCCAGATCTTTTGAAAAATTGGACCTGTAAGTATATTTTGAAAATGAAGAAACACCAGAGTAAAATTTTACTCTGGTGAAATTTTAAAATCACAGTTTTTTGTCATCTATTAAATTGAACCAGCCATTTATGGAGTTCATGATTGAATCTATGCATCCATCTTCGAAAGGAGATCTAAGGTTAGCCAGTTTTACCAGTTCCAAAAAGGACTTTGTGCCTCCGACTTTGCATATATTTATATAATCATTCCAGGCGTATTTTCTGTTGTCCATGGCTTTCTTCCAGAATTGAAGAGCACATATCTGCGCCAGCGTGTAATCTATATAGTAAAAAGGCACATTGAATATATGGGACTGCTGGAACCACCAGCCGCCTCTTTCAAGAAAATCACATCCCGTATAATTTTTATGGGGAAGATATTTCTTTTCTATGCTCCTCCAGGCTCTTTTTCTGTCTTCGGGAGATGCCTCCGGGTTCTCATACACGTAGTGCTGGAATTCGTCCACCGTAACACCGTAGGGAATAAACTTTACAGCACTTTCGAGATGGGCGAATCTGTATTTATCCGCATCTTCTTTAAAGAACAGTTTCATCCAGGGCCAGGTAAAAAACTCCATGCTCATTGAATGTATTTCACAGCTTTCGTAGGTTGGAAAAATACATTCGGGAATGTCAATCCATCGTGACATATAAGTCTGAAAGGCATGCCCTGCCTCATGAGTCAAAACATCCACATCTCCTGAAGTGCCATTGAAATTTGAAAATATAAAAGGTGCCTTGTAATCAGGTATATAGGTGCAGTATCCGCCGCCGGCCTTACCTTCTTTGGTTACAAGATCCAAAAGCTCTTCTTCCAGCATGAAATTGAAAAATTCACCGGTTTCCTCGGATAATTCAGAGTACATTTTGCGGGCATTTTCAACTATCCATTCCGAACTTCCTTTAGGTCTGGCATTTCCCGTGGTGAATTCAAAATTTTCATCATAATAAGCAAGCTTGTCAAGGCCAAGTCTTTTTTCCTGTCTTTTATAGAGATTTGAAGCAGCGGGTACAAGATATTTTTCCACCTGCTTTCTGAAGTTTGCCACCATTTCAGGAGTGTAGTCACTTCTTTTCATTCTTATATAACCCAGTTCCACAAAATTTTTGAAACCTAGTTTTTTGGCAATGCTATCTCTGATTTTTACCAGATCATCGTATATCTTGTCAATTTCGTCTTCATGATCAGCAAAAAATTTATATTTGGCATCTGAAGCATTTTTTCTCACCTCTCTGTCTCTGCTCTGCATGAAAGGTGTCAATCCGGAAAGGTTTCTGGTCTCACCCATAAAGGGAATCTTTGCGGAAGCCAGCAATTTTGTATATTGTGAAGAGAGGGTATTTTCCATCTGCAGGTCTTCTATAACTTTTGGTGAAAAAGCTTTCAGGGAAAATTCCGCCAGAGTGAAAAATTGCTTTCCAAGCTTTTCTTCCAATTCTTTTCTGAATTTTGAATGAACAAGCTCTTTATAGAAGGAAAAATCAAGTTCATCATATAATGGTGAGTATTTATCCCAGTAGTTTTGTTCTTTATCATAGTACTTATCCTCTGTATTTATGCTGTGTCTTATTTCAGCAAGAGTTCCCATGGTCTGCAGGTGATTCCTGATTTGGTTTATGTGATTTGTACAATCAAGCTGTTTTTCACAGCTGTCAGAGATTTTAAGTTCATGCAGTAGAGAACTAATTGATGCTTTGATTTTCTCATAGTCTGGTCTTTCGTATTTAAATTCATCGAATTTCATTTAAATAAACCTCCAATACAAATTGAGCTTATTAATATTATAGTATATATGGATGAATTTTCAAAATAGGTAATTTGATGTTTGAAATCAAATCTGATAAAATATAAATAAATATAATGAAAGGGCAAGGTATGTGATTAATGAAGAACAACTAATTCAGCTTTTGAATCAGATGAATTTTAATTTTAGAGGCCAGAGGCCTTTATTTTGCTGGATTAGTTTAAATGAAACAACAATATCATGATGCTGCAGCTGCAGTGTATTGTTTTGTACTTGTTTTTTTATTTATCTTTCCGGCTTTATGTTATGTGTAAAGGAGAGATTTTTTTATGCTTATTTTAGAGGCTTGTGATTTCAAAAAATATTATGGTGACAGACTAATTCTTTCTTTAAAGAGTTTAACTGTAAAAAGTGGAGATAAAATAGGAGTTGTAGGAAGAAATGGTGCAGGCAAAAGTACTTTTTTAAATATACTGGCAGGAGAAGTGAAAGAAGATGAAGGTATTGTGAAAAGGTACTGTTCCATTTCATATATAAAACAATTTTCCAATGAAAATATAACAGCTTATGGCAGGATATTGAAGGAATTTGAAGTTGAGAAAAAAGTTGATGCTGAAAAAGTAAGCGGCGGCGAACGAACCAAACTCAACATTGCGGCGGCACTTAGCAGGGAAGGGGAGCTGCTTCTTGCAGATGAACCTACCTCAAATTTGGATTATAGAAGTATCTGCATTTTGAAAAGTAAACTTCAGAAAATAGAAACTTTTATATTGATAAGCCATGACAGAGAATTGATGGATTCACTGTTAAATATTATAGCCGGCAAATCCGGATTAATATACAAGGTGCCCAGAGCGACAATAGGATATCTTTATCAGGATTTTGCAAATCTTGAGGGTGATAAAAGTATAATTGAAAATGTAATGGAAACTTCCGTTCAGGATGAAGGGGCAGTTAGAACCATCCTGGCAAGACTATTGTTTACAGGGAATGATGTATATAAAAAAGTCTCTCTGCTCAGTGGAGGAGAAAGGATAAAAGCCTCTTTTGCAAAATTATTTGTTTCCGGGGCAAATGTACTTCTTCTTGACGAACCTACCAATTATCTTGATCTTCAGTCCATTGAAGCTCTTGAAGATGTCCTTAAGATTTATGAGGGAACAGTTGTATTTGTGTCCCATGACAGTAAATTTATAAATTTCACTGCGGACAGAATGATATTATTGAAAGATGGTAAGATAACTGAATTTGATGGAAATTTGAAAGAATTTGAGGAACATCAGAAGTTGAAAAAGGGCAGTGAAGAGCATAAAATGGAGAAATCAGTTTTGCAGATGAAACTTACTGAAATTATATCAAGAATGTCACTGCCGGGCAGCGATAAGGAAATGCTTGAAGTGGAATATAAAGATGTTTTAAATAGATTAAAAAGCTTAGATAAAAAATAATATAATGGAGAGAATATGAATATTACAATAATTTCTGTGGGAAAATTGAAGGAAAAATATTTAAAAGATGCAGCAGCGGAGTATTCAAAAAGACTTTCTAGATACTGTAAACTGAATATCATTGAAGTCATGGATGAAAAAACTCCGGAAAGTGCTTCAGAAAAAGAAGAGGACATGATAAGGGAAAAGGAAGGCAAAAAGATATTGAAATATTTAAAGGAAGGCAGTTATGTAATAGCTCTTGACTTAAAGGGAAGTATGATGTCCTCGGTGGAATTTGCCCATAAGGTGCAGAAGCTTGCACTAGAGGGAAACAGCAGCATAATTTTTATGATTGGAGGTTCTCTGGGTATTTCTGAGGAAATTTTACAGAAATCAAATTGTAAATTGTGTTTTTCTAAAATGACTTTTCCACATCAGCTTTTCAGGATAATGCTTCTGGAGCAGATTTATAGAGCTTTTAAGATACTGAGAGGAGAACCTTACCACAAATGACGGAGGTTTTTTGTGGAATGTGTTGATATGAGCGGATTAAGAAGCTATACTAAAGATAATGCTTAATAAAAGTTTTATGAAAATATGATTTTAAATCATAAAATGTGTTATAATATAAATACAAAGAGAGAAAATAAAAACAGGATGCTGCTAACATCCTGTAGTGTACAATCTGGTTGCTTAGGCAACTGGTATAACTATTTAATGTTTATATAAAATAGTAGTCTCCATTTGCGGACGGGGCTACTATTTTTTTATTTCTTTAATAAGTAATACTATAAATGTTAACAGTGAAATGAGGAATAATCCTGCCTCAAAAAGTAACATTAAGATGTCATTACTCATTGTATCACCTCCCTTCAAAAGGGATGAGTGATACCAGTAGCCCACATGCAACCTATTTGATTGTACCAATAAATTATAACATGTATGATGTTTTAATTCTATAGTTGGTATTATCTGCTACTTCAAATATATATTGTAAAAAAGAAAAACATTTGTTGGTGAGTCAATGAATGCTTTATTTTTCATGTTAGAATCAGGAGATAGTTCACTTTCAGGAATAGCCTGAATATGAAAAGAATATTCTTAAAGATATATAATCCAGTGAATGTAAAAATATATGTAATAGATGATTTGGAGCACACTATGATGATGGAGGTCTGTGAATATTAACATTAAATAATTAAATATCATTTTTCATATCTAAAAAAGTGCTGGTATGTTGATAATGATGATATTCGAGGTGTTAAAAGGGGTACCTAATGTTGTCATTCCTTGACGATATATCTGTATAAATATGAATATGCAAAAGAGCTATTAAAAAATGATATAATCTATCTATAAATTAATTTACAGTAGTAAATTATTGTGGAGCAAAGATTATAATAATTCTTTAGGAGGGTGTATAGGCTAATGGATGAAACGAATTATACTGAGATAATTAAAGACCAAACAAAACGCGCTTTATGGAGTATAAACAATGTTATGGATTGTGTATCTGATGAATATTGGAATAAAAATTATTGTGATATGCCTTTATGGAAACATATTTACCATACATTACATTCCTTGGATATGTGGTATATAAATCCAAGAAAATATTCGGAACCGTCATTTCATATTAAGGACTTAAATAATTTGGATGTTAAAACAGATAAAGTATTATCAAGAAATGAATTAAAACACTATTTTCAATTAATTGAAGAGAAAATAAATCAGTATCTTAATAGTATAACAGATGATATACTTCTTACAAAGCCTGAAAACTGTGAATGGACAAGGTTTGCATTAATTCTTGCACAACATAGACATTTACATAGCCATATGGGAATGATTATGGGATTTATTATTGCTGAGACAGGATTATGGCCCAGAGTTTTAGGATTAGAAGATGAGATCCCAACTAGTGAGTATAATTTATATTTTTAATAATTATGATATATACTGGCGAATCAGTATGGAATTTTCTCAAAATGCGAAACAAAGATTATTTAAAAGTAATATACAGATAAATATAATAATTTGTAGAGAAGGTGAAGTTGTGAAGATATTTTTACGAATGCATCCAAGAAATCGCTTATCCTCTGTGCAACTATAAAATTATTACTGTACAGAGGAGTGTATATTAAATGAATAGATTAAATAAACCAGTTTTTACAAAAGGAACAATTAGGGAAATGGAAGATATGTCATTTTTCATATATGCTAAGATTTTTGATGATTTGCTAATTGTTGCACAAAAGCAGACAAACTGTTTTGTATTGAAAACAAGTGATGGGCTGATAGTAATAGATGCTATTTGGCCGGTAAAAGAAGCTTTTGAGGCAATAATAGATTCCATTGAAGATGTTGGCTGGAATCCCGCTGCAATAAAAAAACTGGTTTTGACACATGGACATGTTGATCATACTGGATGCGGGAAATGGTTTGTTGAAAGATATCATGCTGATACCTATCTTTCTAAAATAGATGATATTTTTTGGAATGAATATCCCACAAAACCTGATAGACCGGAAACGTGGAAAGATTACAAAATTAATGTTTATATCCAGGATGGTGATACCATAACATTAGGTGATAAGACGATATATGTTTATGGTACTCCTGGTCATACTCCGGGAGGATTAAGCTACATGTTCCCTGTAAAAGAAAAAGGAGAAACTCACATGGCAGCATTATGGGGAGGAACGACACCACCATGGACAAAGAACGAAGTGAAACAATATCTCAAGTCATTGGATTACTTTATAAGTGAAGCAATTTGTAGAAAAGTAGATGTGGCTTTAAGTAATCATACAGCTATAGATAATGGATTGGAACGTATTATGTATTCAAAAAAAAGATTGGACTACATGCCCAATATTTATATCATCGGACAGGATGGATTCCAAAATTATTGTCAGGTATTTCGTACATTGAGTTATGAGATGCTGGAAAAATTATAAACATAACCTGAAGTCAGCAAATTCAAGTTTGTATAATTTATAATATAAAAATTTTGGGTTAAAAATCAAGCATAGATTTATTCAAGTACCAAGAAAATAAGCACTATCGTCACTATAAAAAATAGGATACAGTGATGGTAGTGCTTTTTCAAGTCTAAATATTTTTTAACTTTAGAATATCATTCAATGAAATTAACTTCTAGTGGATTTCTATTAACTAATCTCTGAAATTTATATTTTGGATATCCAACCATGACAGCACCCGTTATTATTGTATCTTGAGGAATATTAATCAAATCTAATAGAGGTGCATATTCCGCAAAAGCACACATCTCAAATAGTCCGGCCCAGCAGCTTCCTAGTCCTAAAGAGGTTGCAAAAAGCTCCATATATGTAAACTGTGAAATTGTATTTTGTCTGCCGTTTTTTAAATCTTTAGAAGCAGTTCCCAAAATTAAACTGGGTGCATCCCGTAGTATTACATCGTTCCTATTTTCCTTATAATCTTTAACATGAGCAGAAAAACTCCAGTATCCTGATGACTTAGTTGCTTGTTCTTCCATCCACTCCATTACAGTGTCTGTTAATTTTCTAAGCAATTCTTTATTTTTAATAATAATATATGAAATTCCCTGGCTATTACTTGCCGTAGGGGCAAGTCTTGCAATATTAACTAATTTTATAAGCTTTTCTTTTTCTACAGGTATGTCTTTATAACAGCGAATTGATCTGCGTGATCTAAGAAATTTTTCAGCTGCTAATTCATTTATTACAGGAAATTTTTCTAATTTAGCTTGATCTTTTAAAGGAGTCTTCATATTATCAATTGCACTATTAGGGCATACTGCAGTACACTGTCCACAACCGATACAAACTTTTTCAACGACCTCTCTTGGCCCATTTTCATCCATATGTAAAAATTTTGTTGGACACACTTTTGTACAAATTCCACATTTAGTACATTTCTCTTTGTTTATCTTAATTAATTTCACCATCTACGCCTCATTTTTGTTTAAAATTTGTATACGAAAGTTACTTACATTATAATAATATACATCAATGTAGAACATAACAAGTACGCACTTATAAGTGCTATAGTAACCATTTGTATACTATTTAAGGAGGTGTTCCCAATGATAAAATATAAAAATACAGAATACCAATGTTCCATGGAATTAACTTTAAATATAATAGGTGGAAAATGGAAGCCAATTATTCTTTGGTATTTGAGCAGCAATACTCTAAGGTTTGGAGAATTAAAAAAGAAAATGCCTAAAATAACACAAAAAATGCTTGCACAGCAGCTTAAGTCACTTGAAGAAAATGGACTTGTTAATAGATTTGTATACAATGAAATACCACCTAGAGTAGAGTATTCTCTTACCTATATCGGAAAAACTCTTATTCCAATTTTAGAAAATCTATCTGAATGGGCACATGAATATATAAATACAAATAAATCACAATGTCTTTAAATATACTCATCAGTGAATAGAATACCCGTAATATATAAATATTCATATCATTTCAAACTGTTGATTTTTTCTGTTATAGTGGTAAAATATAGGTGTACCACCAGTGAAGGTTTTCCTAAAAGATTGACATTTAAACGATTACGTAACCCTAACCTACGAGAGCCCCTTAACCCGCTAGGGGCTCTCTTTTCCTTGTTACGAAAAGTTTTCTATTGTACAATATATATGGCATGATATAATGTGCTCTAATCATATCTTAAATTGTGTTTCTTAACTAAGTTAAGGAGCTAATCATTTTTTTGATTGGCTCCTGTATATTTTTGCCTTCAAAAATAATTTAAATGATACTATGAAATTTTACATTTGATGCCATTTTCTATATTTATTTTCTGCTTTTTTAATTACAGCGTTCTGGGTAAAATTAAGAATGTTTTTAACTGCTTTGTATTATTATACATAATGCCCTGTTATAGTACAACTGCAGAAAATCTATTTATAAAGTTCTTGATTTCAGATATTTTATGATATATAATGATGAAAGTAAAATTGAAAAAGACAGTTCGGAACCATCCTGTCTTTAAACAAAACTAGGGGTATGGATTATTTAATAATCCTTTTAAAAAAGCACCTAGGTGCTTTTTATTTTTGTATTTACCTCTGGATTGGGGGAAAAATGGAAAACAGAAAAGTTTTTAGTACAAGAAAGATTGCAATATCGGGAATAGTAATTGCATTATATGCTATACTAATGTACTTTACCCAGGGATTTGCATTTGGTCAGTACCAGATAAGGATAGCTACAGCACTATATTCATTAAGTGCACTTGCTCCTTACTTGATAGTTCCTCTTGGAATTGGAAATATGATCAGCAATACGATTATGGGTGGAATGGGAATTTATGATATATTGGGGGGATTTTTAGTAGGTGTTATAACAAGTACGTTTACCTATTTGATAGAGCGTGTACATTTTAATCGATGGTTTATGATTATACCGCTTGTTTGCGGGCCTGGGCTTATTGTGCCGATATGGCTGTCAAAAATATTAAATGTGAACTATACCATACTTGCTGTAAGTTTGTGTATAGGTCAGATTATACCTGCTATTGCAGGAGTACTGCTTGTTAAACATCTAGAGAGTAAAATAAAATTTTGATTGGAGTTGATAATATGAATGATAGGGAGAATGAATTGAAAGGCTCTACTGTTCTGGGCAAAGAAAATGTAAGCTACAAGTTTGATTATGATCCGTCGATCCTTAAAACGTTTGTTAATAAACACAGGGATAACGATTATTTTGTTAAGTTCAACTGTCCTGAATTCACAAGCCTTTGCCCCATAACCGGCCAGCCGGATTTTGCATCTGTTTATATTTCCTATGTGCCGGACAAGCTGATGGTAGAAAGCAAGTCACTTAAACTTTATCTTTTTAGTTTTAGAAATCATGGAGATTTTCATGAGGACTGCATAAACATAATAATGAAGGATCTTATAAAGCTTATGTCTCCAAAATACATAGAAGTACAGGGAAAATTTTTTCCAAGGGGAGGAATTTCAATTGATCCTTATACGAACTATGGTAAAAAAAGTACGCCATGGGAGCGTGTTGCTGTCAAAAGGCTTTATTATCATGATCTTTATCCCGAAAAGATTGATAATAGATAAATTATTTTTATTTGCCGCCTTAATAGGAAAAACTATGAATGTCAAAGGCGAAATGCGGGATAAAGCTACTTATTTTAAAATATGAATGGTATTATTTTCCATGTACTTTTAATATAATCGAGATATTCATTGCCAAATGAATTTATAAGAGTTTTCTCTTCAATTTTTATTCGATATCCATATACAATTGAGATTATGACTAGGGCAGTTAATATAGATGTTATGGATCTAATTGAAATTGAGATTCCCACAAGTGTGAGTATAGTTCCTGTATATGCTGGATGTCTTATTAATTTATATGGACCATTTTTTACAATGGATTGTTTGGATTCTATTATGACAGAAAGTGAGAAAAACCTTCTCAGTGCAAAAACCGCCCAGCATCTTATAATAATTCCAGTCAGCATAAAAATTATTCCAATAAAGAAAAAAGAGTGCGGTAAAATTAAATTTAACTTGTTCCTGAATAAAAAACTAAAATAGATACAGGCATAAATTCCAATTACAATTGAAAAAAAAGAACCTTTGTCTTTAAATTTTTTGCTGCTTTTCCTGAAAAATGATTTATGGAAAGTGAGTACAAAAATTACACATTCGGCAGTCAACCATATGCAGAAAATGTCCTGGAAGATATTGTGTTCAAATGTGCTTGAAAAAAATCTATAACCAAATAAATTCATGCTATTAAAATCCTCCCTGATATATTTCTAATAACAATTATCATTATAATTTCTGTGTTTAAAATTGGAAGGTGAATTAAGTAATAATTTGCAAAAAAATAGACTATATACAATGACTAAAGTCATATATATAATCTATCATTTTTTTATGAAAAGAGCTGACAGTTGAGTTCTTCTCTTTAAATTTAATTTTCTTAGAATATTTGATATGTAATTTTTTACTGTGCCTTCGGAAATAAAAAGCTCATTTGAAATTTGGCTGTTGCTTTGTCCTTTTATTACAAGTTTTAATACTTCAATTTCTCTTTTAGTCAATAGATCAAAAATTTTATCCTTAAAGGATGTATCATTGGCATCTGTGGGAGTTAGGGCTGATATAAGTTTGGGAGTTACACTGGGATCAAACATCATTTTGTTATTGTAAGCTTCTTTTATGCTTTTTATAATGTAATCAATCTCACTGTCTTTTAAAATATAACCGCTTATGCCATTTTTAATTCCATTGAACAGGTACTCGTCCTCGTTAAAAGTTGTCAAAATTATTATTTTAATATTGGGATATCTTGCTTTTACAATGCGGGATGTTTTTATTCCGTCCATTTTTGGCATCCTTACATCCATTAAAATTACATCTACAATGTATTTGCTTAAATTTTTTAGTACATCACAGCCGTTTTCAGCTTCGCAAACTATTTCTATTTCGGAGTCAAGGCTTAATATCTTTTTAAGCCCTTCTCGAACTATAATCTGATCGTCAGCTATCATTACTTTTATCATCTATAATTACCTCCGGTATTGAAGCTGTTATAGTAAATCCTTTATTGGGGGAGGTTATAAAATTTATGGTTCCATTAAAAGTTTTAAATCTGTTTTCAATTCCGGCAAGCCCCTCCGATTTGATTATGCAGCTGCAGCCATCCCCATTATCTTTAATTATAAGCTTGATAGTATTTCTTATCAATTTAATGGAAATAAATATTTTGGCTGAATTTCCATGCTTTAAACTATTTGTTATGGATTCTTTTATTGTTGAAATCAAGATATTCTTTATTGCAATTGATGATTTTTCTATATTGTTATCATAATTAAGTGTTATTTTTATAATATTCAATTTGTTGAATTTGGAGATTATTGATGTTATTTCATTATGAAGGCTGAAATTTTCATCAAGTTTTCTGAGATTGTATACAGTTTCCCGTAAACTTTGAATACTTTTGCTTATTAGGGATTCTAATTCGTTTATTTCATGATTTATTTTTTCCCTGTCTTTTATTGCTTTGATGTATTTTACATTCATAGAGAGAGCCATGAGTGAATGGCCGAGAGAATCATGCAGCTCCTGGGATATTCTATTTCTCTCGTTTAAAACAAGATGTTCTCTTTCTTTAAATGAATAGTCGATTAAAGAACAATTCAGCATCTTTAGATTATTCATTTCATATCTGTATTCATGAATGCAGATATATACAAATAAAACCATAATATATACAAAACTGCAAAATACATAAGATGATACATCTGTGTAGAAGGGGATTTTGTTTATTAGAATGTTATCCACCAGCAAATACAGCATAAATCCTGACATATGACAGAAAATGAGTGCTCTTCTTGTTTCACGGCTGTCAAATTCAAATACATTATCCAGTATGAAAAAATAATAAAATAATATGAAATTGTTGTTTGAATTTAAAAGCAGGAGTATTACACTCAATGCCATGCAGAATGCAAGGAAAATCAATGCTTTCTTTTTGCTGTATTTCATGGTGTTAAATTGCATATATGTAAGTATAAACTGTACTATAACTAAAACTATAAAAATCATATCGGCGGGATATAATTTATTTGCGTATAATAACCTGGGTATTACAGATAAAATCAGCAGTAAATATAGGAACTTGGATTTTATCAAATTCCATAATTTTAATATTTTATTCATTTGCAAACTCTTTTCCTATTTTAATTTATATGGATTAGCACAAGCTAATTCTAATAAATTGATTATGCTTCTAGTATACATCCTTATATATACGTTGTATAGAGGGCTGCTTAGCCAAGGTGGATGTTCAATAAAAATCATGGAGGGCTTTTTATTATTGACTGTTTGAGATATGAAGAGTATTATTATTTCTATAGATTGATAATGAGAATTATTATCAATATATGTATATATTTTATCCGAACGCTATCATTGCTAATACTTCCAGCGCACTCTGTGAAAGCGACTGTCATCAAATCAAAGATTTGGGACATCTGCTTTTCTCAAAGTGGGAGATAAGCACTGCTATGCGCCTGGATAAGGTGATTCTTAGGTTCGCAGTAATTTGCTTATGAGAAAAACCTTTTTCAAGAACCTTAGAAGAGCCAATCCAGTGGCGTAACAGTACTTAACCTATCAGTTGTAAACTGGGAGATTTAGAACTGGCAGCCATTGGATAAGTTCTGCCCCTAAAGGATAACGTATTCTAAGTGCTGAAGACACTAAGAATACTGTTAATAAGGTTCAGGTGGAGAAAAGTATTCCTTATAAGCAAACTCCATCTGAACCTAAGAATCACTTGATATGTGAGGTGGTATTGTGTATGTAACAGATAGAGACAAGCAATTATATGGAAGTCAGGTATGTGTAGTTAAAAAAGATAAAGACTGTGCGATTTATAAAATTGACAATCCTACAGGCAGTGCCGTTATGACGAGTTATTCGGTATTTCCCGGTATTGAGCTGATTTATAATGACGTTCATGCACAATTTGTAAGCGTTGATGTAGAACCTCCCAAAAATATTTTGGAAATCAATCACTGCAGGGAAGGGATAATTGAGTGTGAAAGCAGAAAAGGAGAGTATTTGTATCTTTCCAGGGGCAGTCTTGCAATAAATCGAAAATTCAGTGTAAATAAAAGCTCTTATTTTCCATTGAGTCACTTTCATGGAATTACCGTTGCTCTGGATTTTGATAAAGTACCCGAGTGTTTGTCCTGTATTTTAGATGAAGTTTCAGTTGATCTGTCAAAATTGAAGAGTAAATTTTTCGGAAATAATGAAAATTTTTTAATAATAAGAGAAAATCAAAGTATACACCATATTTTTTCTGAATTGTATTCAGTGTCTGAGAAGATAAGAAAAGGATATTACAAAGTGAAGGTTTTAGAAATTCTCCTTTTCTTAAGCAGTCTGGGAGAAGAAGAATTGAAGCAGAGCAAACGGTACTACCCGAAAAAGCAGGTGGATACAGTGAAGAAGATAAAAAAATATTTAACAGTGGATCTTTCTGAAAAAGTTACTTTGGATGAACTGTCATCACAATTCAAAATTCCACTTACCACCATGAAACTTGTGTTTAAAGAAATGTATGGAGACAGTATATATTCTTTTATAAGGACATATAAAATGCAGAAGGCAGTGGAACTTTTGAAAAACACCGGCAGGGAGATCAATGATATTGCAGTATGCCTTGGATATAACAATGCCAGCAAATTTTCAAAGGCATTTAAAGAGGTGATTGGGATAAATCCCAGCATATATCGAAAAAATGTCTAAATGGAGCATCGGGGTCTGAATAGAGTAGAAGGTGAAGACATAATAAATTAGAATAAATTGTGTAACGGGGAATGTACTTCAAGAATTGCAGGAAAGGAGAATTTAAAATGGAGAAAAGATCTATTATGTCAGCTCTATTTGAATATGCAGGGAAATTCAGATACCTGACAATGGCCTCCTGGGTATTGTCTGCAGCAAGTGCACTTGTGGCGCTGATACCATTTATATATATATGGAGGATTATCAGGGAGGTTCTGAAAGCTGCTACGGGTTTTACTTATTCCAACAACCTGGTGCAGTACGGCTGGATGGCTGTAATTTTTTCTGCTCTGTCCATACTTATTTATATAGCTGCTTTACTATGCTCCCATATTGCCGCATTTCGGGTTCAGGCAAATATAAGATCGAAGGCCATGCGCCATATCAGTACACTACCTTTAGGATTTATGGATGATATTGGAAGCGGAAAGATAAGGAGAATTGTAAATGAGTCCAGTGCAGCTACGGAAACTTATCTGGCCCACCAATTGCCTGATCGTGCAGGTGCCATGGCTGCACCTGTTGGTCTTCTCGCAATGCTTTTAGTATTTGACTGGCGGCTTGGTATTCTGAGCTTGATACCAGTTGTAATTGCTTTTGGAATTATGTCTGTAATGACTGGAAGCAGAATGAAGCAAAAAATGAAGGAATATCAGAATTCCTTGGAGCAAATGTCAAATGAGGCGGTTGAATACGTTAGGGGGATATCGGTATTAAAAACATTTGGACAATCTGTTTTTTCCTTTAAGCGATTTAAGGCATCAATTGATAATTATCAGAAATGGGTAATTTCCTATACAAAAGATTTGCGTCTGCCCATGATGTTTTACACCACAGCTATTAATGCTGTTTTTGCAGTGCTGATATCGGCGGCCTTATTTTTTACATCGGATGGGGTCACGGGAGAGTTCCTGTTGAATCTGCTGTTCTATATAATCATCACACCTGTTATAACAGTTACTTTGAACAAGATTATGTACTCCAGTGAAAATATTATGATTGTTCAGGATGCAATGGAGAGAATTGGCAGCATAATGAAGATGAAACCATTGCATGACAGTGAAGAACATGAACATCCGCAGGACAATTCGGTTGCGTTTCATGACGTATCATTTCGTTATAAAGGTGCAGAGGAAAATGCACTGAACCATGTTTCGCTCCATATTGCCTCCGGGCAGCATGTGGCTTTTGTAGGTCCCTCCGGCGGCGGAAAAACAACCCTGGCAAGTTTAATACCGCGTTTCTGGGATGTTGACAGTGGCAGGATTACCATAGGCGGGGTGAATGTAAAAAATATATCCAAAGAAGAATTGATGGATAATGTTTCTTTTGTTTTTCAAAACAGCAAACTTTTAAAAATGTCAATTTTTGAAAATGTCCGTCTTTCCAGGCCGGATGCAACACGAGTGGAAGTGCTTAAGGCCTTGAAGGATGCCAGGTGTGACGATATTATAGGAAAACTTTCAGATGGAATAGACACCATAATTGGAACAAATGGAAATTATCTTTCAGGTGGAGAAGAGCAGCGTATTTCCATTGCAAGGGCAATGCTTAAAAATGCATCAATTCTTATACTTGATGAGGCAACAGCATTTGCCGATCCCGACAATGAATCCAAGGTTCAAGCTGCCTTTTCTGCTTTGTCAAAGGGAAGAACGGTAATTATGATAGCACATAGGTTGTCCACCGTAATGAGGGCGGATCGCATTTATGTAATGAAAAACGGGGAAATATGTGAATCCGGAAGTCATTCTGAATTAATAGGGCAGCAAGGATTATACTCAAATATGTGGAGGGAGTATAACAGTGCTGTAAAATGGAAGGTTGGTGTGCAAAATGACATTGGCTGAAAGACTGCGGCATAAATATGCCCTTTCTGAAAAAGGCGCAGAAGATATGATAAAAGCATTTGCTGCATGTACATTATCAAATATTGTACTTATACTGCCTGTAGGTCTTCTTTATTATCTGGTTTATGATTTGATGGATAAAAATATTGGTGATGGTCATATTTCACTTTATGTATTTGGAATTGCAGTGTGTCTTGTACTTATATTTGCAGCAACGTATTTTCAATATAATTCAACATTTTTTGCAACATATCTGGAGAGTGGTGTCAGGAGAATATCACTTGCTGAGAAATTGCGGAAGCTTCCACTTTCTTTCTTCGGGAAGAAGGATTTATCGGATTTGACAAGTACCATTATGGCAGATTGTTCCACATTGGAAACAGCATCATCTCACTGGATACCGGAACTTGCCGGTTCCATTATTTCAACTTTTATCATTGCACTGAGCTTGTTTTTCTTTGACTGGCGTATGGCCATTGCAGCACTGTGGGTGCTTCCTGTTTCCTTTATAATTGTCCTTTTTTCATCAAGAGTACAGCACAGTTTGGGAAAAAAACAGATGAAGGTAAAGATGGATTGCGCAGATGGAATTCAGGAATGCCTGGAATCTTTGAGGGATCTTAAGGCAAACAATGCGGAAAGGGCATATATGAATGAGCTCGATATAAAAATTAAAGCTGTTGAGAAGCGTGCAATTATTACAGAACTTGGAACTGCTGTTTTTGTTGTAGCTGCACAGATGGTTCTAAAACTTGGAATTGCCACAGTTGCATTGGTTGGTGGAATACTTCTTGTAGATGGAAGCCTGGATGTTTTGACCTTCTTTATGTTTTTGCTTTTGGTATCAAGATTATATGATCCTCTGCAGATGTCACTGCAGAATCTGGCAGCAATTATTTCCGCCGATATCCAGTGCCAGCGTATGGATGAAATTCTTGGACATGAAATACAGACGGGATCGAAAGAACTTACAAATAAAGGTTGTGATATCGTATTTGATCATGTTGCATTTGCCTATAATGGCAGTGAAATTGTATTGAAAGATGTATCATTCACTGCCAGACAGGGGGAAGTTACTGCACTGATTGGCCCCTCCGGAGGTGGAAAAACCACTGTATCAAGATTGGCTCTACGATTCTGGGATGTCAGCAGAGGAAAAATTACTGTGGGCGGTATGGACATTTCAAAAATCGATCCCGAAACTCTCATGTCTCTATATGCTGTTGTTTTTCAGGATGTCACACTATTTAATAATTCTATTATGGAGAATATCCGTATTGGCCGAAAAGATGCCTCGGATGAAGAAGTCATACAGGCCGCAAGGCTGGCTCATTGCAGTGAGTTTGTGGAGAAACTGCCGCAGGGGTGGAATACTGTAATTGGTGAGAATGGTTCTGAACTTTCCGGCGGCGAGCGGCAGAGGATATCCATTGCCAGGGCATTTTTGAAGGATGCACCTATTATACTGCTGGATGAAGCCACAGCTTCACTGGATGTAGAAAATGAAACTATGATACAGGAATCCTTATCCAGGCTTATTAGAAACAAAACGGTACTTGTCATTGCACATAGAATGAGAGCGGTAGCAGGTGTTGACAAAATTGTAGTATTGGAAAATGGCATTGTAGCTGAACAGGGTGCGCCAGGAGAGTTGGCAGGAAGAAATGGAATATACAGGCATATGACCGGGATACAGATGGAGGCTGCTTCATGGAAATTATAATGGTATATAATTTTGTTTTACTGTAGAAAAATATAGAGAAATGGAAAGATAGTTAGACTTTTGGATCCGATAAACATATCTATAAGCACATTTAGAACGCTATTTGATTGATATTAATCGAATAGCGTTTTTATGTTTTGTAATTATTTGACAACTTAAATTATCAAACTCCTAATTGATTATTCATTAGACTCTATTATATAAATTTCTTATTATACTGTGTTGACATCACATTTTTTGTGTGATAAACTTTTGTTGTGATGATAAATTTTTATCACAATGATAAAAATTTATCTCTGCGATAAAAGTCTATCATTAATTGAAATTTTGTTCTTTAATTCTTTAAAACAATAAGACGTATTAATTATTTTTTCTATTTTGAACATATTGAAAACGAAAACGCAGTTTATTGAAGGGTTATTGAGTCAAACAGCATCATTTAAATTTAAAGGAGGATTGTTCATGAATGCATTAGATATTAAAGAAAAAAAAGATGTTATTTACAAAAGCTGTTTTGATATTATTGGACCGATTATGATAGGTCCCTCAAGTTCACATACGGCTGGTGCTTTAGCTATGGGATTGGTTGCAAATAAATTATTTAAAGGTCTTCCAAAAAGAGTTGTTGTAAAATATTACGAATCGTTTGCAGAAACTCATAAAGGGCATGGAACCGATTTTGCTATTATTGCTGGTGTATTGGGGTTTGAAGCTGATGATATCAGGGTACCAAATGCCATTAAAATGGCAGAATCTAAAGGCATTAATATTGTTTTTTTAAAAGAATCAGGTAATAGTCCTGTAGGTCATCCCAATACTGCTGATATTTATCTCGAGGATGATACTCAATATGTTCGAATAGTATGTATTTCAATTGGTGGAGGATTAATTAAAGTAAAACATATTGAAATTGATGGGTTTAGTTTAAATCTTGAAGGTTCATTGCCAATGATGATAACGTTGTCCAATAAAGATAATAAAGATTATCTTGAGTTTGAATTAAACAGAACATTTAAAAAATGTAATATTCATATTAATAATGTCATCAATTTGGAGAAAAACGGAAAGTATTTGTACCAAGTAGATTTTGGTTCACGGCTAAGTAATGATACCAAAAAAGAATTAGAAAAATTAAATGATATAGCTAATATTATTATCATTTAATTACATCAAGAGGGGGATAGACATGTATGAGTCTATAAAAGAAATAGTAGATACAGCAAATGAAAAACAAGTACCTATTTATGAATTAGCAATAAAACAGGAAATGGAAATAACAAAATCTACTTTTAATGAAATCTGGGATAAAATGTCAAAAAGTTTGGAAACAATGGCAAATGATGCAGAGAAAAGTATTGAAAAAGATGGTGTATTTTCACCGACTGGGTTAACTGGAGGAGATGCCGTTAAAATAAAACAATATCGTGAAAGCGGGAAAACGCTTTCTGGCGATATGATGATGAGAGGCGTTCAAAGTGCAATAGGTACAAATGAAGTGAATGCGGCTATGGGCGTTATCTGTGCAACACCAACGGCTGGAGCAAGTGGAACAATACCAGGTGTACTTTTTACTATTAAAAAAGTTTTACAGCTAAATCGTGATGAACAGATTCATTTTCTGTTCACTTCAGCATTATTTGGAATGATTGTAGCGAATAATGCATGTATTGCAGGAGCTTCAGGTGGATGTCAAGCTGAAGTAGGTAGTGCTTCAGCAATGGCAGCGGCAGCGGCAGTAGAAGCAGCAGGTGGAACACCAGAGCAATGTGATTATGCTTTTTCAACTGCACTACAGAATTTGCTTGGGTTAGTTTGTGATCCAGTTGCAGGCTTGGTAGAGATTCCATGTGTAAAAAGAAATGCCATTGGGACAGCTAATGCATTAGTGGCAGCAGATTTGGCATTAGCTGGTGTAAATAACCTAATAAGTTCAGATGAAGTAATTGAAGCAATGTATAGAGTAGGTAAGCAGATGCCTCGAGAATTAAGAGAAACAGGCTTAGGAGGAGTTGCGGCGACACCAACAGGAATTGCTATTAGAAATAGAATCTTCGGAAAACAATTATAAAGGAGATGTTAAAAAATGAGTAAAAATGAAGTTGAAGCATACGAACTGAGAAAAGATACAGAAGATATTAAAGAATATAAAGAAGCTAATAAATGGCATAATCAAGATACAACTTGGGCAATGAGCCTTTTTGGAACGGCAATTGGTGCAGGTGTACTATTCTTACCAATTAATGCAGGGGCAGGGGGAATAGCATCTTTACTTTTAATTATGGTGTTAGCATTTCCTATAATGTATTTTTCACACAGAGCAATGGCAAAGATGATTTATTTTTCTAAATCTGGTGACAAGGGAATTACAGCTACTGTAAGGGAGTATTTTGGAAATACGGCAAGTAAAATTTTTGATATTGTCTATTTCTTTTCTATTTATTCAATACTAATAATGTATGCAGTTTCGTTAACTAATACAGCAGAGAGTTTCATAGAGAATCAAATGCATATACAAGCACCGCCAAGAAGCATATTATCACTTATTTTGGTTCTCTGTCTAATATTTATTGTAAATTTTGGACAAGATGTTACCGTAAAAGTAATGAGCTATCTTGTATATCCATTTATAGCAGCTTTAATTTTTCTATCTCTGTATTTGATTCCACAATGGAATATATCAAATTTAAGTTTAGTCGGTAATTTTGCATCAGTAAATGGAAAAGCTAGTTTTACTAATATATTGGGAATAGCTTGGTTCATTCTACCAATCATTGTATTTTCATTTAACCATTCTCCTATGATATCTACTTTTGTTGTTAAGCAACGTGAAACTTATGGAATAGAAAATGTAGACCGCAAGTGTGCCCAAATTCAAAAGATATGTTATATAGTAACAATTTCTGTTGTGCTGTTTTTTGTGTTAAGCACTGTTTTAAGTGTGACTTCTGGTGATCTTGCACTTGCTAAAAAACAAAACTTACCAATTCTTTCTTATCTGGCCAATAAATATAAAATATCAATATTCGCTTATGGGGCGCCTATCATTGCTTTAGTTGCCATTACAAAATCTTTTCTTGGACATTATATAGGAGCATATGAAGGTTTAGAAGATATTATTGTTCAGACTGCTAAATCTTGTGGAAAAAGTTTAAATAATAAAACAGTGAAAAACATTATTGTTGTATTTATGATTTTGACATGCTGGATAGTTTCTTATCTAAATCCAAGCATTCTTGATCTCATAGATATGGTTAATGCACCATTGATTGCAGTAATTTTATTTTTATTGCCTATGTATTCAATATATAAAGTACCTACACTAGCTAAATACAGAAAAAATTATATTAGTAATTTTTTTGTTATTATTGTTGGATTGCTAGTGGTTTTGTCAAGTATTAAAGCATTCTTCTAAGTTTATTTAGAAGTATTATCAGATGCTGCGAAAGAATGGATTAGTAGAATCACTAGAGACTGTCAATAAAGTTAAGAGTATGTGTGAGAAAATAAAGCTGACTCCAAGGAATACTAACTGTAATTTATGGTATTATAATACGATTTGCTACATAGGATAATTATAAAAAAGAAAAGCATTTATGACTAAAATGGACCCTATGGAATGGGCAGTTAGAAAAAGGGATATAACCCCAAATTTCTTATTGACTCTATTCTATAGGGTCTTTTTTGTTACAATTATTTCAATTGAAACTCTTCCTAAATTTATTTAAAAATATTGTTTCAAATCTACCATTTCATTATACAAAAATAATGGGCATAGATTTGGTTTTACACAGATCTATACTCATTCTCTTGAAAACTTATTTTTTTAGTCCTTCTTATTCAAATATCTGTAAATAGTTGTATCAGAAGTCTTGAGGTACTTTGCAATTCTTGAGACTGCACCCTTTAATAAAAAAAATCCTTGCCCGTTTAATTTATGAACCAGTTCGATTTTTTCTTCAGGAGTCATTCTTTCCGGTGGTATATCGATGTTGGATAAAGTATCTTTTATCATGGAATCCATAACGTCATCCAAAGATGAATATAAATTTTCGTAAACTTCTTTCTCATTGTCATTCTGTGTGTTTATCCCATAACCGGCAATTAAATTTGTCAGATATTTATTGATTGAAACCAATTCGGTGATGTTGTTGTTTACGCAAAGAAGTGCCACAAGTTTATTGTTTTCATTTTTTATGAACATTGTTGAGGATATAAGGGTTTTTCCGTCTTTCGTTCGGCCTTCATTAACTACAAAATCTTTGTTTTTATAAGTTCCTTCTTTAATATATTTTAAAGCTATATCAGACATTGGGCCACCAATTTTTCTTCCGCTGATGTTTCCATTAGCTATAGCCACTATAGAAGAGTCTGTATTAGCTGTATCGTGGAGAATTATTTCATAATTTATTCCACATATCTTTCCCAAAAAATCAACGAGCGGAATATACAATTCAAGTATCTCTTTATTATTCATATTTAATTCACTCCAAAACGATTATTTAAAGTTATTATAGCATAAATATGGTTAATGTAAAATAAAAAACAACAAGAAAATATCCTTACATGAAGAAAAATTATTAATACATTGACACTTTTTTAGCATATAGTCTATCGTTATTGATAAGTAATATATTATTTAGAAAATTTAATAACTTTAGTTAGACAATTTTTAAATTAAAACTACCCTGTCTAGATTAGATAAAAATACTCATCCGATTTTATATGGTATATTTTGAAAAATCCTAAGCAATTTCTAATTGTGTAAAAAAGCTATTCAAAGGTACAGGATATTGTATAAAATGATATAATCTACCTATAGTACTTAAATGTATAGTAAAAAATGTTTGAACAATATGTAGACAAATAGTAATTGTAATAAATAAAAGGGGTTAATAAATATGAATATAAGACTTGCAACCATTGAAGATCTACAAGCCATTACTGCTGTTGAGTCAATATGCTTTCCGGCAGCGGAAGCTGCTTCAGAAAGCGATTTTAAAAAGAGACTGATTGTGTATCCTAATCATTTTTGGCTTTTGGAGGATGATGGAAGACTAGTTGGCTTTGTAAATGGAATGGTGACAAATGAATCAAAATTATGTGATGAGATGTTTGAAGATGCCAGTTTCCATGATGAAAATGGTCAGTGGCAGATGATTTTTGGTGTAAACACCATCCCTGAGTATCGCAGACAAGGTTGTGCAGAAAAAATAATCAACAGGGTTATTGTTGATGCCAGGGCGCAGGGACGTAAGGGATTAGTGCTTACCTGCAAAGAAAAACTGCTGCACTACTATGCAAAATTTGATTTTAAAAATGAAGGGATTTCAGAATCAACACATGGCGGAGCAGTTTGGTATGATATGCGTTTGACTTTTTAAGTTGGTAAATTTCTAATTTATGGCCTGGCATTTATGAAATAGTAATTTGTGGAACAACTAAACAGAGAGATTTAAGCAATTGAGGGATGGGACAGCAGGTCATAATTTATATCATAAATATTAGGAGGATAATATGTTTCCAAATAGAAAAATCGCTGAAATAGAAAAAATGTTTTCTGAAAAGGGAAAAATATCAGCACAAGACTTAAAGGATATATTGTCGGAAACTTATCCGCAGGGATTGTGCTGTCACTATTATACCGAGTTTTTTGGAACTTTGCGTTCTATGTTGTTTGATACAGCCGAGAAAAAAATAGAAATGACTTTTGGTTCGCCGCAAGCCAACGATTGGAAAACTTTTATGGTACAAAAATTACAAGAGCAAGAAATTATGGTAAATCTTCCTTATGAAAAGGCGGGAAAAGATTTTTACAATATTACCTATTAAAAAGGGGGAGGCTGTATTGAAAGATAAGCAAATCATTGGTAGAGCAGTTATATTCATTGAAACGAATTTGTATGAGCCTTTGACTGTAGAATCAGTTGCCGATGCAGTTTCCTATTCGTATTATCATTTTCACCGTTATTTTCAAGCTGTGATGGGAGAAACTATTGGCAGCTATATCAGAAGCCGGAGATTGACTCAAGCAGCATATGACCTTATATATAGTAATAGGAGAATTTTAGATATTGCGGTTTCACTGTATTTCGAATCTGCTGAAAGTTTTACAAGAGCTTTTAAGAAGAGATATGGTATTACACCTACAGAATATAGAAAAAATGGTGTTGATGTATTAATAGGAAAACATCACCCTATGCAGCTTGACAAAATAACCGGATGCAATTATGCAAATTTATTACCAGAAATCGTAACATTTGAGCCTAAATCTGTTGTTGGGTTTAGATTTAACATGAGCATTGAGAAGAATAACAGTATTGAAATGTGGGAAAAGTTGAATGCTCAATAGTGTGATTATGTGTATTTATCTAATTTGTGCATTTTGGAAAAAACACTGCCTAGAATGCTGGAATTATCGAAGGATGCTGAATGTGTTACCGTGGTGGGTCCCGGGACTCCACTGGCACCTGTGCTCTTCAACTACGGAATTGAAGATCTGTCTGGATTTATAATTAAAGATCGGCAGCTTGCTTTTAGGATTGCTTCAGGTGCCGAAAATGTAAAAATATATAGTTCAGGTCAAAAAGTTAGATTCAAAAAAGATCAGATATGATATGCGCCGAGAATTCGGCAATTCCTTTCAACAACCAATTCAAAAAATGAGCATGGATTTAGTTTTTATATAATGAACATGTGCTCATTTTCAAATTTTCATATGTATAAAACTAAACTCAACCGTTGTATTTTCCATACGTCTTTTAAAATTGAAGATGCAGTAATTCTAAGTATTTAATAAAAAATATTACTGCTAACTTATTGCCAAAATGGACGAAAGAGTATATTATATAAGCAAACACGCAATTAGGGAGAAAAATGATGATAAATACTGTAAACAAGGTATATTTACTGGATAAAAGAGAGAAACATTTACTCGATATTATACAGAAAAATGGTCCTATTACTAAAGGAAAACTATTAGATATGACCAAAATGAAATTAAGTACACTAAATCGCAGCATTAAATCTTTGCTTGATGAAAAAATTATTGTTGAAACTGCAACTGGTGAATCCAATGGTGGAAGAAGGCCTATTTTATATGATGTAAATCCAAATGATTTCTATATTATAGGGTTGGACATATCAAGGACATATGTTCAGGTTGTTGTAACAAATTTAAAAATTCAAATAGTACATGAAAAAACCTTTAAAGGTTTTTATAACGTAAATGATCTAGTTGAAACTATTCCTGATTATATAGAAAATTTGATTTCCAAATTAAAGATTGATAAATATATGATTATCGGAATTGGAATTGGTGTATTTGATACAGTTGAAAATAGAGATTCTTATAAAAATATGTTAAAAGAAAAAATTGATGTGCCTATATTTGTTGATAATGGTGCCAATACAGCTGTAATTGGTGAATATTATTTTGGCTTTGGAAAACATAAAAGCAATATTTCGTATATCAACTGTGGTGTAGGTATAAGAACAGGTGTGATATCCTCTGGTGTACTTATACGTACAATAAATAATTCAGAAGATGCTTTAGGCCATATGATTGTGGATATAGATGGAGAACCGTGCTGGTGTGGTAACTACGGCTGTGTAGAAAGTTATGCATCAATAGAAAAAATAAGGCAAAAGTTCATATCTGAAATAAAGAAGGGAAGAAGGATACACCTAAACGAGGATTTAGAAGCTATAGGTTATATTGATGTATGTAATTTGGCAGAAGATAAAAATAAAATTGCAGTGAACGTAATAGTAGACGCTGCAATTTATTTTGGAACTGGTTTAGCTAATTATATAAAATTATTTAATTCCCAATTGATAATTTTAAGTGGTCCGCTTATCAAATACTCACCTCTGTTTTATAGAATTTGTACAGAAGTGGCATTGAAAAAATGTCATATTGATAAGGACATAAAAATTGAATTTAACCGGGGAGGTTATTTTGGAAATAAATCCATGGCTGTAGGGGCAGCAGTAATGGTTATACAAGAAATACTAAAATTATAGGATAAGGACGTAAAACTATGAATTCATATGGAATATCATTTCCAATTTACAGATGAGCCTGTAAGTTTTAATAATTATGGATGAAAAGAAGGTTTTTAAGTTGATACAATTTTTATGGTTAATTCCTCTGGGATTTCTGGTTGGAGCATTTGGAACCTTAATTGGTGCTGGCGGAGGTTTTATACTTGTACCTATATTGTTGTTATTATATCCTGACAAAAGTCCAGATACTATAACGAGTATTTCTTTGGCAGTTGTATTTTTCAATGCATTATCTGGTTCCTTTGCTTATTCCAGGATGAAGCGTATAGATTATAAATCCGGTATAGTATTTGCAGTTGCAACGCTTCCAGGGTCAATATTAGGAGCAATTATAACATTATATGTACCAAGACGGCTTTTTAATGGAATATTTGGTATGATATTAGTTATTGTGTCAGTATTCTTAATAATAAGGACGAAAAAGGAAACAATAGAAAAAAATATAGTAGTTAAAAAGGGATATGTTACAAGAACAATAGTGGATATTGAAGGAGTAAAACATACATTTTCATATAATCCTATTGTAGGAATTATTTTAAGTGTTTTTGTGGGTTTTATATCCAGCTTTTTAGGAATAGGAGGCGGAATAATACATGTCCCAATATTTATCAACATACTAAATTATCCCGTTCATATTGCAACTGCCACATCACATTTTGTTCTGGCAGCAATGTCACTATCGGGAACTGTAGTTCATGTAGTGGATGGGGTGCTCCAATCCAGTGTAATTCAAACTGCTGCTTTATCAATAGGTGTACTGTTTGGAGCACAGTTAGGTGCCGGACTTTCAAAAAAAATTCATGGAGTAACAATAATAAGAAGCCTTGCAGCTGCTTTAGCCATTGTAGGAGTAAGGATATTTTTTATGGCTCTCTAAATTGATGAGTACAATTTCAAGAGATTCTTTAAGTTCCTGAAGTTTTTTTCAAATTCTAAAGTATTCATTTTATCGAAATTATTCATTATGGTCTGTGCTCCTTTACATCTTCGAATCTTATAGGTTCTGCTGATATTTATTATAACATTTTTAATTGGCATTTGACAATAACCATAAATAGGAGTAATATGATATTGGCAAATGCCAATATAAGAATGGGGGATGATTTCATATTTTGAAAGGTGACTTTTAATATCTTAAGGTTTAATATTATTTATAACATATGGAGGAGGTAGAAAATGAAAAGAGTATCGGAATTTCATAAAGAGGGATATAATTGTGCAGAATCTATTGTAAAGGCCATAAATGAAGAAAAGGAACTGAATATTCCGGTTTCTATGGCTAGCCCTTTTGGCTCAGGAATGACTGTTGGAACTACCTGTGGAGCTGTTACTGGAGCATTGATGGCTTTAGGATCGGTAAAGGGCAGAGAAACCAGCAAAGAATCAAATGAAACAAAGAAGGTTACTAAAGAGGTAATGAACAGAATAAAAGAAAAATATGGGACATTTCAGTGCCTGGAATTGAAGAAAAAAGGTGTATCTTGTGATGAAATAATAGAATATGCTTATGATATTTTAAAAAAATGTATTGACTAGATCGATACTATTATAAACGAAATGAAGGGAGGAATGAAAGTGAAAATTGCAGTAGCAAGTGAAGGAAAACAGGTAAGTGGACATTTTGGACATTGCAGTGGATTTATGATTTATGAAATAGGAGAAGACAAATCTTTAAAAAAGAACTTTGTTGAGAATCCAGGACATAAACCGGGATTTTTACCGGTGTTTCTAAAAGAAAAGGGCGTAAACGTAATAATATCAGGAGGAATGGGAGAAACTGCAGTTCAATTATTTAGGGACAATGAAATAAAAATTTTTACAGGTGTGCAGGGCTTATCTGATGATGCAGTACAGAAGTATGTAAACGGGGAATTAAAGTCTGCTGGAAGTATATGTACGGAACATCAGCATGAAGGAAATTGCAATGAGTAGTTAAATTTAATTTGTGAAGTGAGTATTTGAATATATTGATATAAAAGATGTAAATATTGTTTTAACCAGAATATGCAGCAAATGCAGGGAGGAAAAAATGCCAAGGCCAGTTAAATATAGAAGTGTAGAGAAGCTGCCGGAGTATACTTACTTTGTACCAGTAGGCAGAAAAAAATGTGAGATAAAAGATACAATAATAAAAGTTGAAGAACTTGAAGCAATGAGGCTTAAAGATATTGAAAAATTAAATCAAGAAGAATGTGCTGAAAGAATGCATGTGTCCAGGCAAACTTTTCAAAATATAATAGATAGTGCAAGGGAAAAAACAGCTGTTGCCCTGACACAGGGAAATTCAATAAGGATAAGTGGGGGAAACTACAGACCTGTGTTCTGCAAATTTAAATGTTTTAATTGTGGTAATGTATATGAAATAAAAAAAGAAGAAGACAAATATAGCTGCCCTTCCTGCGGTTCGGATAAAGTTATTTGTAATAAAAAAGCTAATCTCTGCAGAAAATGGTGTAAATTATGCAGAAAAGATGATAAATTATAATTATATTTATTTTAACAGTATTGAAATTGTCACAGGTAACTGATAATTAAATTTGTGTTTTATAAGCAGAATTAAACAGCTTTATTACTGCTGCAATTAATTTTTTAAGAGCAGAGGAAATGTACTTATCCTTGTGATAAATTATTTTAAAGCTTCTGTAAAGTGAAAAATCTTCAATTGGAATCTGTACTACATTATCCTGGTGAATCAGCAGGCTTTTGGACAGCATGGATATGCCCTGCCCGGCTGCCACTACGTTGATTATGGAGTCAGAACTGTGGCATATCCACTTTTTTACGATGGGTATGCCTCTGCCCTCTGTTAGATTGATAAGAAAATCCCTTGTGCCGGAACCCTCCTCACGCAGTACACAGTCCTTATCCTTTAAATCGGACAGATGAATGGATTTCTTTGAAGCAAAGGGATGATTTTTACCGCAGATAAGTACCATTTCATCTTGATAGACTTCAGTGGCTATAATGTCTTTTGAATTTACAAATCCTTCTATTATAGCTATGTCTAAAGTTCCATCAATTATCTTTTGTATGATGTTTTTAGAGTTGTCTACATATACACGAATTCGAATTCTGGGGTTTTTTTCTTCAAATTTGGAGATGATATTACCTAGAAAAAAACTTCCTACAGTAAGTGAAGCTCCTATGTGAATACATATCTGTTTAGAGGCATGATGCAGGTAATGTTCCATTTCATGAAAATTCGCAAGAATATGCCTTGCATAGTTTAAAAATTCTTTTCCCACTTCTGTAATGTATAATTTTCTGGAAAGCCTTTCAAATAATTTTACGTGGTATTCCTCTTCAATTTGAGAGATAGCATGGCTGACGGTGGGCTGAGATATGTAGAGCTTTTTTGCAGCTGTTCCTATTTTACCTTTCTCTGCTACAGCAACAAAAATTTCCAGATCGCGTATTGTCATGTATTCTACCTCCTTTTCTAGAAAAATACATAGATAAAAAGCTATGAAATTATAATAAGTTTAGCATTTTACAAAAGAAATATCAAGGAATATAATTTTATATAGGGAATTGGCCAATACCTGTTTTATAATATGAATCAAGTGATTTGTTACAGAATAAAATTTTGAAAATGAAAAATTCGGAAAGGATGTAATTGAGATGAGAACTCCAAAAACCTATCGGCTTAAAGCTGAAGACATGGATAAATTATTTGCTGAATTGGAACAGAAATATATTATCTATGCTCCGGTGCGAATTCAGGGAGGAGGGAGGTATGCAAAACAGGATTCCATTTTATACAAGCCAGTGCATAAATACGAAGAGATAGAATACAAGGAACGTTCCACTTATCCTATGAAGGAAGTCCTTACTCCCATCACGCAGACTTTGTTTTATTTTACTGAAGACGAATACAGGGAAAGTAAAATGAAAGAAAAAAAAGATATTTTGGTGTTTGGCAGGGCGTGTGACATAAATTCAATAAAAATTCAGGACCAGATTTATTTAAAAAATGGTGATACAGAAGATTATTTTTATAAGAGAAAAAGAGGTAGGATAAAATTTGCACTTATGGAATGTACAGAGCAATTTGAGGGTTGTTTTTGCTGCAGTGTAGGTGCAAATATAACGGACTTGCACTCTATAGCAGTGTCCTTTGGCAGGAATGCCTATGTGGAAGTGCTTGATGAAGATTTTGACGTATACTTCGAAAATTGCCAATTATCTGATTACAAGATCAAGTTTCCAGAGGAAAATGAGCTGAAGGTCGATTACCCCATAATTGAAAATATTGATATGGCAAACAAATTAAAAAAACATTCCATGTGGGATGAATTCGATGACAGGTGTATTGCCTGCGGTTCCTGTACGATGGCCTGTAGTACCTGTACATGTTTTGAAACCACGGATATAGTTTATTTGCAAAATGCACAGGTGGGGGAGAGAAGGAGAACCTGCTCTTCCTGCATGCTGGATGAATTTGACAGGGTAGCCGGCGGACATTCCTTTAGGAACAGAACTTCTGAAAAATACCGCTATAAAATTCTGCACAAGGTATACGGCTACAATGCCAGATTTAATACAGGACCCATGTGTGTGGGATGTGGAAGATGTTCAGCCAGATGTCCGGAACTCATAAGCTATCCGGCAACATTAAACAAGCTATCCAGGGCAATAGAAGAGATAAAACAGGAGGAGGGAATTGATAATGCCAAATAATCCAGTTAGGCCAGAGGCACATAAGATATTGGAAATACTGCCACAGACGAAAATGGAGTGGACTTTTCGTGTAGAAAACCATATACCCATCCGGCATGGTCAGTTTATGCAGGTTTCAATTCCTAAATTTGGAGAAGCTCCCATCTCCATAAGCGGTTTTGGAGATGGTTATGCTGATTTTACTATCAGGAAAGTCGGAAAAGTAACTGATGAACTTTTCAATTTGAAAGAGGGAGATTATGTTTTCCTCAGGGGATGCTACGGCAATGGCTGGCCTGCAGACAGACTTAAAGACAGAAATATTGTGATTATAGCCGGCGGAACTGGAATTTCACCAGTTAAAAGTATAATCAATGCACTATATGATAATGCTGATTATGCAAGAGAAATTTATCTGATTCTTGGATTTAAAAACTCACAGAGCATTCTATTTGCAGATGAATTGGAAAGATGGAAAAAAGCAAAAAATTTTCATACTGTCTATACTCTGGACGATGAAGAATATAGGGATTGGAACAGAGGAATGGTAACTGATTTTATTGAGAAAATACCTTTTAAGCGCTTTTCTGGAAATTATGAATGCCTTGTGGTAGGTCCTCCTGTTATGATGAAGTTTGTCGGGAAAAGGCTGCTGGAAGATGGGATTCCAGAGGATAAGATCTGGATGTCCTTTGAGAGAAAAATGTCCTGTGCCATTGGAAAATGTGGACACTGTAGAATTGATGAAGTATATGTGTGTTTGGATGGTCCTATTTTCAATTATACAACAGGTAAAAAACTGGTGGATTAGGAGGGAAAGGTTATGGTGGAAGATTGTAATATAAAAAAATTAAGGAATAACTGTTTCAGGCAATCCAAAGTAGCTGGGGAATTCATGCTTCAACTGAGGGTACCAGGTGCTTTGATAGATGCTAGGTGGCTGGATGTTATACAACATGTATGCAGGACCTGGGGAAATGGTTCTTTTCACCTGGGAGTGAGGCAGACCTTAAATGCTCCTGGAATAAAGGCAGAGGATATTCCTGCAGTAAATGAATATATACAGCCTTATTTGGATAGCATAGAACGGGAAATGTGTGGTGTTGATATGAAAACTGACAGCGGTTACCCTTATATTGCTCCCAGAAATATAATGGCCTGTATTGGTGAGGCTCATTGTATCAAGGCAAATGTAAACACACAGAGACTGGCACAGAAGCTGGAGAAGATAATTTATCCGAATCCTTATCATATCAAGATCTCGGTATCAGGTTGTCCTAATGACTGTGGAAAAGCACATTTTCAGGATTTTGGCATAATCGGATGTACCAAGCCGATCTATGACATGGAACGCTGTATTGGCTGCGGTGCCTGTATGAGAAAGTGTGAGAAAGCGGCAACCAGGGTGCTGTCACTTAACGACAAAGGTAAAATAGACAAGGATACATGCTGCTGTGTGGGATGCGGTGAATGTGTTATTGCATGCCCAACGGGTGCATGGCGCAGGCCGGACAAAGATTTTTATAAGATAATTCTCGGCGGAAGGACGGGAAAACAGTATCCCAGGATGGGAAAGATGTTTGCAAATTGGCTTACTGAAGAAAGTGTACTGGCAATAATGGCAAATTGGCCCAAATTTTCAGAATGGGTACTTGGCGGGAAACCTGTTTATATTCATGGAGGACATCTGATAGACAGGGCGGGATATGAGAAATTTAAAGAATTTATGCTTGAAGGTGTCACATTGAATCTGGAAGCTTTTATTGCAGAGAATATAAACTGGACAGAAACAGAATACAGGAGCAACATTCATGTGAAGCCGTTGAGTAAACATTTAACTGTAAAATAGAAATTGAGAGGAGGAATTATAAATGAATAAAGAATTATGGAATAAATGTATACAATTTCATGGACATGATTGTCCGGGGCTTGCCATAGGATTTAAAGCTTGTGAGGCGGCAATGGAAAAAATGGATCTGAAATTTTCATCTGATGAAGAAATAGTATGTGTTACTGAAAATGATGCCTGCGGCGTTGATGCAGTACAAGTTATAACAGGGTGTACTCTTGGAAAGGGCAACCTGGTGTACAGAGATACCGGGAAAATGGCTTTTTCATTTTTCAACAGAGAAAACGGAGACAGTATGAGAGTGGTTTTAAAACAAACTAAAGCTGAAATGAGCAGGGAGGAAAGGGAAAGGTATATCCTGGAGTCACCAGCAGAAGAAATATTTGATATTAAAAAACCCAGGTTTCAAGCTCCAAAAGCTGCAAGACTATTTAACACGATTATTTGTGAAAAATGTGGAGAAGGTGCTCCGGAACATAAAATTAGAATAAGCGATGGGAAAAAACTTTGTTTGGATTGTTTTGAAGAATACACACGAGGATGGTAATTTGTGTATTTCCCTTATATCAGTTATGGAGAATTCTCATCATAATGACATAGTTTTGTTGATATAAGCAGGTTTAAAAATAGATACTTCAAAATAATGTACGATTTGTTTGCTTAGACAACTGATATAACTAGGTTTATTAAATAAAAATAGTAGCGACCACTTGACTGTAGAAGCTACTATTTTTTATTGCTTTAATAAGCAGTTATAATGGTAGTTTTTGTAATATTATGTTATCATGTAGTAAATGATTTAAAATCCACTATAAAAATGAAAATTATAAACTTCAAATTTGTTTAAAAAATTTTAAATAATTGATATTTAACGGAGGAATCTTTATGAAAGAATACATAGTAGATAACATGAACAACAAGATTAGGTATCATGACTTACCTGGTGAAGATACGCCAATATTATTTATTCATGGTCTGGGTTGTGCTGGATCATTTGATTATCCTGAAGTAGCATCACAAACTTGTTTAATAAATCACAGGCGAATATTGATAGATTTACTTGGCAGTGGGTTTAGTGATAAACCAGACAATTATTTATATACTATAGAGGAACATGCGAAATATTTATGTAATTTTGTACAAGACCTAAAGCTTCATGGGTTTATTATTTTTGCACATAGCTTAGGTGGTGCCGTCGCACTTGAACTCGCTGATAGATGTAAAGAGAATATGGAAACAATTGTTCTCAGTGAAGCTAATTTGGATAAAAGCAGACGTGGCTCATCAAGTTATGAATTTGGAACCTATAAAGAAGAAGATTTTGTAAATGGAATATTTGATGAAGTTGTCAATGAAAATTCTAGTGTGAATTCTATGTGGGCATCAGCATTATCAGTTTGTTCTTCCACGGCGATCAGCAGGATTTCAAAGTCGGCGGTTGATGGAGCAGAGCCGTCATGGCGTGAAATATTATATTCACTGCCATGTAAAAGGACATTCATTTTTGGTGAAAAATCTTTGCACGATGATGAACAAATAGAATTGGAGAGACACATGATAAATATTGAAATTGTAAAATCAGCAGGACATTCCATGGCCTGGGAAAATCCGAAGGGATTAGCAGAGGCAATAAAAAGAGGTATCCTTTATGCACGAGGATTATAGACTTAATTAGTCAGTCAAGTAAGGACATGTATTTAACCTCAATTAATATAGGATGTAAGTAATATTTTAAAAAGGATATAAGTATTTTATGAAGAGATGAGTTTATTACTTGTCTCTTACTTTATTAAAGAAGCGTTACATCTACTGTTTTTCGGCAGGTTCAATGTAACACTTTTTTGACCAGAATAAAGCTGATTGCTTTGAACTGTATTTTCTTCTATACTTCTGCAATTACACGGCAGGGAAGTCCAGAAAATCCACTCATATTTAAAGGAAAGGTATATACTGTAAAAGAATTATTACTAGCTTTTTTCAACAGTAAATCCAGACTGTTTAAATTTTCAATAATGAATATTCCTCTATCTGCACAATATTGATCCGTACTAGGATGGTTTTCAGGTTTTTTTAACCCAGCCATGTCCACTCCTATAAAACTTACTTTTTTGCTGATTAAATAATCAATCAGTTCATTTGATAGTTCTATATAAGTTGAAAAGTATTCTTTAGTTCCATATCCACATTTTTGCAGTATGCCTGAGTAAAACATTACAAAGTCATTTTGCTGTATATTGCTTAAATCCAAATCCTTTAATTTCACTTCTGGAGCTTTTATATGACTTATGTCAAATATCTTTCCTTTAGTCAAAATATTTTCTATAAGAAATTCTTTATTCATAACGTCGAAGTGCGTTCCTATATGCCCTGCTTTTTCCAAGTCCGGGTATGCTTGCTTTACTGAAGATAATATAGTATCTATCATCACTTTTTTTACTTTAAAACTTAAATCAATTTTCATATTAAACCTCCATAAAATTTTATTTTCCCAGGAAACAATAATATGATAACACAGAACTGTTTCCTTGTAAACATTACTTTGATGAATGTTTTTCTAGAGTTATTAAAAAT
>NZ_PVXP01000024.1 GCF_002995845.1 Clostridium luticellarii
TTATTAGTGATAATTATAAATCTAAATAATATTATTTAAAAGCTATAAAAATGTATGAATAAAACCATATACTGTGCTGTAAATACGAATATATAATTTACGTCCATTTACAAAGTTATTTTTAAAATTAGATAAGAATTTCACAGCAACTATTGATTTTGGATCATATTCGTGATATCATATATTCGTTGCTTGCCGAAGTGGTGGAATTGGCAGACGCAACGGACTCAAAATCCGTCGGTAGTGATACCATGCGGGTTCGACTCCCGCCTCCGGCACCAGATTATGAGCTGCATTTTTGTTGGTGATAAACCAATGGAAATGCAGCTTATTTTGATAAAGTGCATCTTGGAATTTTTTCTAGGGTGCTTTTTTGTGCACTTGTTATTATTTGGCTGATTCCACTTGCATTTAATATATTGGGAGAATTATAATTATTATATATGGAGAATTATGTTAAAAGTTTTAGGGAGGTAGTATAAAGTGGAATATCAATTTTCACCTATAAGATTTGACAATAGGGGATATATCCGGGATTCGGTATTTTCCATTTTGCGTAATGCCATATTAGATGGAAAATTAGAACCGGGTCAGCGGCTGGTGGAACGCAATATTGCAGAACAGCTTAAGATAAGCAGGACCCCTGTACGTGAGGCAATCCGCCAGCTTCAATATGAAAGACTGGTAACTTATATACCCCGTAAAGGTGTGGTGGTTTCAGGATTCAGCAAGGAGGATATTGAAGAAATTCAACTTATCAGGACTACATTGGAGGCACTGAGCTGCAGTATCGCAGCTGTGAAAATTAATGACAAGGAATTGAATTATCTCAATTCAGTTGTGGGTCAGATGGTGGAGGAATACAAAAAAGAAAATAATGGAAAATTGAGTTCGCTAAATAAAAAATTTCATGAATGTATCTGGAAGTCAGCAGACAGTCCCCATTTATATTATTTCATAAATACACTTTGTGAATATGTAAATAAATTTACTCATTTAACTTATACGAAGCCTGGCAGAATTGAAGAAGTGGTGCTGGAACATAATGAAATAGTTGATGCTCTGCAGAGACATGATAGTCAGGCTGCTTATGATGCCATGAAAAAGCATGTTGAAAATTCAGGGCATATATTTCTCAGTATGGCTTATTCAGATAAAAATAAATGATAGTATATGTTTGGTGGCATCAGCTGGATGCTGGGGAATTTATGTGTATGCAAAATTAATTTGTGATACTGGATTGAAAAATTTTCTGAAAATTTGTTGAATTCAGTATAAGATAATGCTATAATAAAAATGGAAAAATTAACAAGTGCAATTATTATAAGATAAGGCAAATTGGTATTGATTTAGCAGTGGATATGCCAGATCAATACCAACACAGCAGACCGTTTGTTTATTCATTGAAGAATATAATGTGTTGATTTTGTAATGAATTAAAGAGGAGTTTGATGACATTATGGTATACCGTATACCATAAATATGCCAAAATTTAGCTTGAATTAATTGATGGTTGCTCAAAATTACTGGGGGGTTAATGAGATGGCTGAATTCAATTCTATTAAACTGAAAGTTAAAGAAGGGCTGATAGAGGATTCACGCAAAGGAATTGTGAGAATAAATAGAGAGGATATGGAGAAACTGGGTGCTGACACTGGAGATGTTGTCGGTATAAAAGGCAGTAAAGTTACTGCAGCAAAAGTCTATCCCTCCTTTAGTGATATTTACGGCAGTCCGCTGATTCAAATGGACGGTGTAATCAGGCATAATGCCGGGGTGGGAATAGATGGTGAAGTGGAAGTTAGCAAAGCTGCAGTGAAAACAGCACAGAAGGTAGTACTTTCACCAATGGAAAACTCTTGCGAATGGACAAGGGAAGATGAAGACGAGGTAAAAAGTACACTGAGAGGAATACCATTGATCTGTGAGGATGAATTGTCTCTGACTCTTTTTGGAAATGACAGACATGACTTTCTTGTAAGTGGTACAGCACCGTCAGGAATTGTAAAAGTAAGCAGAGAAACTGATATTGTTTTTGTACAACCTGAGCTTGTTACTGCTGGTTCCAGAATTACATATGAAGATATAGGTGGATTAGATGAGCAGCTTCAAAAGATAAGGGAGATTGTAGAATTGCCTTTAAAATATCCTGATGTATTCAAGAAATTGGGGATAGAGCCTCCTAAGGGAATATTACTTCATGGGCCTCCAGGCACTGGTAAAACTTTGATTGCAAGAGCAGTGGCCTCGGAGACAAAAGCCTATTTTATCCATGTAAATGGACCGGAAATAATGAATAAATTTTACGGCGAGAGCGAGGCAAAATTAAGGGGAGTTTTCAAGGAGGCCAAAAGCCGTGTGCCCAGTATAATTTTTTTGGATGAATTGGATTCCATTGCACCAAGAAGAGAAAATGTACATGGTGAAGTGGAAAAAAGGGTGGTGGCCCAGCTCCTTGCTCTTATGGATGGATTGGAAAGCCGGGGTCAGGTCGTTGTAATCGGTGCCACTAATATACCTGATTCACTAGATCCGGCACTTAGACGTGCAGGAAGATTTGACAGGGAAATTGCCATAATGCCTCCCAATAAGGAAGGAAGGCTTAGAATATTGCGGATTCATACAAGATGTATGCCTCTTGATAAAGATGTTAAATTGGATGAATTGGCTAAAATCACCTATGGATTTGTGGGTTCAGATCTGGCTGCATTATGCAAAGAGACTGGGATGACAGCGCTTAGAAAAATCCTGCCTAAAATTACAGAGAAGAATGTTATTCCTTCTTTTAAAGTCTCAATGGATGATTTTAAGAATTCACTGAGAGAAATTCAGCCGTCCTCCACGAGAGAATATTATTCGGAAATTCCAGATGTAAGGTGGGATGATATAGGGGGACTGAAGAAAACCAAAAAAGTTTTGCAGGCTTTAGTAGAACTTCCGCTTCATCATCCTGATCTATGTCAGATATACAGATTTGTACCACCTAAAGGTATTTTGATAACAGGGCCGTCGGGAACAGGTAAAACCATGCTAGCAAATGCCGCAGGAAATTCTGCAAGAACAAATTTTATAGTTATAAATGGCCTTACGCTTGCTTCTCACTGGAAGGGAGAGGCAGAAAGGGTTTTACATGATATATTTGTCAAGGCTAAACAGACTTCTCCCTGTATTTTATTTTTCGATGAGTTAGATGGAATTGTGCGTTTCCGGACTTCAGGGGCAAGTAATTTAAAAAATGGACTTATAAGTCAGCTTATATTGGAATTTGATGCCCTGGAAAAAATTCAGGGAGTCACGGTATTGGCTGCCACCAGCAGAATAGATTTAATTGATTCTGTTTTACTGAGAGAGGGGCGATTTGAATATATTCTGGATCTGCCTTTGCCCACGGCTGCTGAGAGAGAATCAATTTTTAAAATTCATTCCAGAGGTCTGCCCATAGATGATGAAGATGTGGATTTTAAAAAACTGGCAGAAAAAACTGGAGGCATGAGTGGAGCACAATTGGCCGGGATATGCCATAGGGCCTCGTTTATAGCAATTATGCTGTCAATAAAAAATGGCTTGAAAATAAAGATAGATCAAAATATCTTTAATCAATCCATTGATGAAATCAATAATCAGAAAAAGCTTGAGGGGGTGATAAAAACAAAATTTCAGCATTGAAATTGATTATAATGTTGACCATTAAAGAAAGGAAGGTGGAATAAAGGTGTCAAATCAAAATTTGTTTAATGAACCAGGGTTGAAACAAATTACAGTTTGGGGTAGAGGAGTTTATGAGAATAAAGAAGCCCGTGATGTGGTGGTTTCCTTGACTGAAGCTGCCGCATTGGAGGGCAAGTATGTTCAGGCATGGGAAAATTATGTAGATCTTCCCGACCGTATCTATGTTCCGGTGAGGGCATATGGAAAAATTAGTTCTCAGGAAATTGAGTCCAAGTATGTTTATGAAAATGAGGCTCCCGATATTGTAGTTCTTACAGAAGAGACTCTTGTAAAAGGTGTAGATGTTTTAGCCGGAATAAAGCCGGGAGCTGTGCTGGTGGTAAATACGAAGCGCTCACCGGAATACCTGTTTGGATTTATTAAAAAGAATACAGAAAATCTTTCGAAAATTGTTACGGTGGATGCAAATAGTCTTTCAAAATCTATTATCACTCTCTCGGGAGCCGAAGGCGCTACAGATGCATCAGGAATTGGAAAGGGTATTGGTGCTGTGCTGGCAGCAGCTGCTGTCAAGGGTACTGAAATTGTGAAATTTGATAATCTGCTTAAAATTGTTGTAAATAAAAATGCTGCGAAAAAAGCTTATAAACAAGCAGTTGTTATAGATGTAAATACTATACCGAAAGCTTCTGTTTAAAATTTAAAATTAGGAGGTGCTGTAAAATGGCTGTACCATATGAAAAAATTCCCTTTGCAGGAACTGTACCTTCCCCTAAAAAGGAGAATGAAGGCATGATTACCGGTAATTGGCGTACTAGGAGACCGGTATTGGATACTGAAAAATGTACACAGTGTCAGATTTGCTGGATTAGCTGCCCGGATTCCTCTGTAAATCTTATGACTGAAGATAGTCCTATCACTTTTAATCTGAAATATTGTAAAGGCTGCGGAATCTGTAGTGAAGTGTGTCCGGTAGGAGCAATTACTTTAGTGCCTGAACTGGATTTTAAAGATTGATTTATATCAATAGGAGGTGAATTAAAAAAATGAAAACCAATATAAAAAGAATGTCAGGATGTGTGGCAACAGCTAATGCCATAAAACTGGCCAATGTGGATGTTATATGCTCATATCCAATTCGTCCATATACTGGAATCATGTCGGAGCTGGCAAGAATGGTGGCAGATGGAGAATTAGATGCTGAATTTGTTCTAGGTGAAGGAGAGCACGGACAGCTAAGCGTTGTCTATGGGGCTTCTGCCGCTGGAGCAAGGGCCTTTACAGGTAGTTCCGGAGTAGGTGTGACCTATGCCATGGAAGTGTATTCTCCAATTTCAGGTGAAAGACTTCCTCTTCAGATGGCTATTGCGGATCGTACGCTGGATCCACCAGGTGATTTTGGATCGGAGCATACTGATGCACTGTGCTGTCGTGATCAGGGATGGATTCAAGGATGGGCATCTACACCCCAGGAAGCACTGGATTTAAGCCTTATGTATTATCGTATTGGTGAAGATCCGCGGGTTCTTCTGCCGCAGTATGCCTGTCAGGATGGGTATTTCGTATCCCATATTCTTGGGGAAGTCGATGTGCCGTCACAAGAGCAGGTAGATGCATTTTTGCCGCCTTATAAAAATCATCATGTGCTGGATACAAGCAATCCAATGATTATAGGGCCTCAGATGGAGCCTGAAATGGGACCTGGAACTCAATATCAAAGACATATGGCTGTGGAAGGGGTGTATAAGGTATTTGAAGAAGTTCATGAAGAATTTGCGGATATCTTTGGACGCAAATATGATCCATGGCTTGAAGAATACATGACCGATGGTGCCGAAACGGTTATTTTCATCCAGGGAGGACATGCCGAGACAGCCAAAAATGTTGCAAAACATTTGAGAAATCTGGGTGAAAAGGTGGGTGTGGTTCGACTGCGTACACTGCGTCCTTTCCCAACTAGACAAGTACGTGAGACTCTGAGTAAATTTAAAGTGGTAGGTGTGGTGGATAACTCGGTCAATTTTGGAATATCCTGTGGAGCAGGTGTTCTTTTGACTGAAGTCAGAGCAGCCTTGTATAACAGTGACAAGAAAGTGGATACCGTTGGATTTGTGGCAGGACTTGGAGGCTCTATGATCAGCCAGGATGAGTTCTATAAGATGTACAGTATTATTAAAAATGTAGCTGAGACCGGAAAAAATGAAAAACAGAGTTACTGGTCGCCATTTGAATTGTAAATATGAAAGGAGGAAGTCAAGTGTTAGAACAAATCAAATCTATTAAAAAAGCTCCAAAAGAGGAATACTATGTTCCAGGTCATCGTACTTGTGCCGGATGTGGTCCTGCACTGCAATATAGATTAGTGGCCAAAGCTGCAGGAAAAAATACGATTTTTATAGGACCTACAGGCTGCATGTATGTTGCAAACACCAGCTACGGGTGTGGACCCTGGGCTGTTCCATGGATACATGCACAGATTACCAATGGTGGTGGGGTTGCCTCCGGAATATCAGCGGCATTTAAGGCAATGATACGCAAGCATAAGACTGATGCAGAATATCCCAATATCATTGTAATGGCCGGCGATGGCGGTACTACTGATATTGGAATACAGTCACTGTCTGCTGCTTTCTACCGCGGACATAATATAGTGTTTATCTGTTATGATAATGAATCCTATGCCAATACGGGAATTCAAGCTTCTCCGACCACGCCTTACGGAGCGTGGACTACCTTTACTCCCGCAGGTCCTGTAGTTCCAGAAGGCAGAAAGCTTATGCCTAAGGATATAACCAAAATTATGGCTCACGGCCATCCTGAATTGAAATATCTTGGTACTGCATCAGTGGCTTATCCTCTGGATTTGATGAATAAAGTACGTAAGGCCTGTAATGCGGATGGACCGGCTTTTCTCTACATTCATGCACCATGTCCAAAAGGATGGAGTTTTCCAGCAGAAAAAACAATTGAAATTGCCAAATTGGCAGTTCAGACAGGTATGGTACAGCTGTACGAACTTGTAGATGGGAAATACAAATTGACTTACAAACCTGCCAAATTGAAACCAGTTGATGAGTATATAAAATATCAAGGACGATTCAGTCATCTGAAGCCCGAACATATTGAAAAACTTCAGCAGTTTGCGAATCAGCGCATGAGAGAAGTTGAAGTAGAGAACAATGTACCTCCGGTAGCGGAATAATAAATTTTGGACGTAATATAATAGAGTATGGAGATACCATAATTTTCAATATATCAAGTAAAGGTTTACTCCCCGGGTTGATTCACCAACTCCGGGGTTCTAACTAATAAATAGGAGAGGGGGGTGGTAAAAATGGTTTATTGATTTGAATCAGGTAATTTTTACAATTGAATATTAATTGAAGGGGGAATTATGCATGAGCAATATTGATGATATGAAAGCCAAGAATATCAATGCATATGGATCAGTTCTCGGTAACCGTTGGGTACAGCTTATATCTGCTGTTGTGGCCATGGTAATGATTGCAAATCTACAATACTCCTGGACTTTGTTTACCACTCCGCTGGTAGCACAGTTAAAATCATCTCTAACTGTTATTCAATATGGGTTTACCTTATTTATCATGCTTGAAACTTTTGTACAGCCGGCAGGAGGATATTTGCTGGATAGGTTCGGCTCAAAACTCATGTTTATCATTGCAGGTCTTCTCATTGGATTTGGATGGAGTATGATGGGACAAGTGAATTCCGTAAGCGGTTTGTATTTTTCATATGCTATGGCAGGAATTGGTGCGGCAATTATCTATGGCGGGTGTGTTAGTGTGGCAATCCGCTGGTTTCCAGATCGACGGGGTATGGCTTCTGGTATAATAGCAGGTGCCTTTGGTCTTGGATCAATGCCTTTTATACCTATAATCAATAATCTGCTGCAAAACAGTGGTGTTACACAAGCTTTTCTGGTTACTGGAGTGCTGCAGGGTATTATAATCCTGATTGTAGCCTTAATTCTGCGTTATCCTGTTGGATCAAAAATGCCCAATAAAAAGGAGGAAATCAGTAAATTGGATCAATCCAAAATTGGGTTTAGTCCTCTGCAGATGCTGAAAACTCCAAATTTCTGGATCATATGGTCTATGTTTTTTTCCATCAGCGTAGGCGGACTTATTATTACAGCTAATACAAAGCCTTTTGGAAAAGAAATGGGTATAGCTTCTTCAATTATTGTGCTGGCAGTTATGTTAAATAGTCTTGCCAATGGGATAGGTAGAATTTTTTGGGGATGGATTTCAGATAGATTGGGTCGTCCTAAAACCATGTTTATATCTTTCGGTTTAAATGCGGTATTTTTATTTGTTTTGCCTATTATAGGCGGTAACAATATATTATATATAATTTGTCTAATGCTTATAATGTTCACCTGGGGACAATTATTCTCCTTATTCCCGCCAATTAATGCAGATGTATTCGGTTCCACTTATGCCGCAACTAACTATGGATTTCTATACAGCGGCAAAGGAATAGCTTCTATTTTAGGCGGTGGTCTGGGAGCATATCTGGCTACCTCCTATGGATGGAATGTAGTATTTTCTTGTGCTGCAGTACTTTCACTTTATGCCTGTATAATGTCACTGGTTTTGCCTCGCATACCAAAACCAGTGAAAAAACAACCTGTTGTAATTAAGGAAGAAGTTACTAAAACCACTGAATAGCATTCAATTGAAAATATTCTGCAAATTATCTTGTCACCACTTCCCATGTTACGTTTACAGTATATCACAAGCCAAAAACTATTTCAATAGTTTTTGGTATACCAGATACCTATTTTAATAGGGAATATACTGTAAATTATTTAAAAATATTGGTTTATCTCACAAATTCAATTTTGAAATTTATATTGTTATTGAGGTATGGTTTTGTATAAAAGCTGTACCTCAATAATTTTCACTACAATAAAAGTATGGTCTTATAACTTTTTGTGTACTATATTATAATTGTATAAGGGAGCATTTTTTATGTAAATTATAACTTGCATGTACTATTGATATATAAGAAGGGAGAATTAGATAATATGGATATTTCATTTTTGGGAGGAGCCCGGGAGGTGGGAGCCAGCTGTATACTGCTTACGATATATAATAAAAATATATTGCTTGATTGCGGCATAAGGCAGAGTTCCTCCAAGGATTCCCTGCCTGATTTCAAATTGATTCAGGATAAAGGCGGTGTAGATGCCATTGTGATAAGTCATGCACACATGGATCATATAGGTTCTCTCCCAATCATAAGCAGGGAATACCCAGAAGCTAGGATATACACAACTAGAATGACCAAGGATTTAATGAGGGTTCTGCTCTATGACAGCCTGAAAATTATGAATCACAGGGAAGGAGAAATTCCCCTGTATGCAGAAAAGGATGTCATAAGCATGCTAAATCGTGTATTCCCCATAAACTACATGGTTAAATTCTCTATATTTGATAATATAGTTCTTACTTTCTATATGGCAGGACATATAGCGGGAGCCAGCTGTGTTTATATTACTACTCCGGAAGGTTCGTTTTTTTATTCCGGGGATTTTTCACTGTTTTCCCAGAAGACCGTAGAGGGATTGAAACTGCCAAAATTGAGGCCGGATGCGGCAATTTTCGAATCCACTTATGGTGATAGACTCCATTCAAACAGACAGGTGGAGGAAGAAAAACTTGTGGATATAATAGATGAATGCATCAGTGAAAAAGGTAAAATGCTAATCCCGGCCTTTGCACTTGGAAGGGCACAGGAGGTAATTCTGATCATAAAAAAGGCAATAAACAAAAAAATGCTGAAAAATGTTAAAGTTTATGTGGATGGAATGATAAGAGATATAAACAGAACCTATAAATTGAACCCGCTGTATCTTAAAAATTCTCTGGGCAAAAAGATACTGAAGGGTATTGAACCATTTTATGACGACAATATAATTGCAGTAAAGGATAATGAAACCAGAAAAAATATATTGGAAAGCGAAGAGCCTTGTGTGATAATATCCAGCTCGGAAATGCTTACAGGGGGTTACAGTCAGTACTATGCAGAGAAAATAGCTGCCCTGGAAAAGGGATATATAGTTATAACCGGCTACCAGGATGAAGAATCACCAGGGAGAAAACTGCTGGATCTTTTGAAAAATGAAGAGAATAAAAAATTATGTATAAATGAAAAAACCATTGAAGTGAAGTGTAAAGTTGAGAAAATAGGCCTTTCAGCTCATAGTGACAAATTTGAAATAAAGTCTTTAATTCATCTTTTAAATCCAAGAAGTATATTTATTGTTCATGGAGATGAAAAGGTAGTGGAGGGTTTTTCTAGAGAACTTTTTTCGGAAGTGACTGGAGAAATATATGCTCCTAAATGTGGGGAAAGTTATGAAATATATGTACACAGACCTCGAAAACAGCGGGAAAGATATATAGGCAAAATCATGAATTCCTATGAAGAATTAGATGAAGGCAATGTGAGAAATCTATGGGGATTTGTGTCTTCTAATTATGAAAAAAAGTTATTTACGCTGGAAGAACTCTTCTATATATGGAGAGGTCGTAATAAATTGGGAAATTCTTTTGAGCATTTTCAGAAAATCATAATTGATTCTCCATATTTTGAGAGTGACAGCAAAAGGTTGTTCTTGTTTGGCTGTCAGGAGGAGGAAAAGATACGAAAAATTCTAGATAAGAAAGAGCTCAAACCCAATGAATTGAGGGAGATCGTATATGAACATTTTGGCAAATTTAATTTTAAAAAAGCCAGCTATATATATGATGAGAAAAAAATTATTTTAAGCTTTGATTTCCCGGCTGTAGTGGATAAAGATATATATGATGTTATAAAAAAATTTCAGGAAAAACTGGGATGGAAGGTTGAAATAAGTAATAAGGTAAATATAAATGCAGTTTCAGAAGTGGTAAAAAAATTTTTGCGGCAGGAAGATATAAGCAAGATATCTTATAGGCTGGAGAAAAATGAAGTTCTGGTAATTTTGGCTTCAACGCCTGATATAAAAGAGAGCAGATCCAGGGAATTTAAAAATATTACGGGAATGGATATTTTGATTAGATCTACCATGAATTCAGCTTCTAATTCTAAAGGTACAGATGGCATAGTTGTAAAAACTGATAATGCTTATAATGTTATGGAACAAAACAAGGCTTTACAATTCATCGATGATTTTTTTTACAATCAAGAATTTAGCCCCTATAGGAAAAGCGTAAAATCTTTTTTGGATAAGAAATATATAGAACTGTCTTTTATAAGCCCTATAATAGGGAAAAAATATAAAGAAAGCATTAAAAAAATAGCAGATAGTATAGGTTGGGACATAAGTGTCTCAGGGAGTGCAAATCAAAATGAGATAATAAAGATGGCTGTAGAGCTCTGTAAAAAGGAAGGTATAGAATTTAGAAAAAATCCTGCTTTTAATGCCCTTGACTTGAGTGTAGAGCTAAAAATTAAAGACAGTTGTCTGAAAAGCATGGAAGAAAAACTGAAGCTGATAAAAACTGAGTTTGGGTATAAGACAGGTTGTGTATTGAAATGGTAAATATAAAATGTGGCTTATTGCATACAGATATGAGGAACATAAAATAATTAATCATAGAAGATTTAGACAAAATATGATAATATTATATTTAAATATAGGAAGGGGACATGTTAATGAAAAATAGAAATCAAGGTACGAAAACAGCAGAAGTATCAATGTATTTTTCAGAATTTGAAGTACCTCCAATGCAGGATGTTCTCATCATTGGTAAAAGATCTCCTATTGGCCCGGAGGCCGCCAGAAGAATGGTAGACATGCTTTCTCCAGAACAATATGAAGTGATTAAAATAGAACATAAATATGTAGAGGCAATTGTAATTAAAAAATCTTTAGTAAATCTGATTCCTGAGAATAAGTTGATTTCTATAATTATGGAGGAAGGAGGTAAAATTGCTGACGAAACAATGATTATAAAAGCACAGGTTAGTATAACATTGCATGTTAGTAAATCCATAGATTTATGATACAGAATGTTTTAGGTATAGCGGATAAAAATTTTGTGAAAGTTAATATATTTTCAGGAGTAAATTCCATTCAACACCATTTTTATGAAAATGATATCGTGTGTTTTGTAGTTTATGATTCTGATGAATTGGCTGGCATAATTACAGAAAAAGAACTGATCGGGGCCCATCCCAACAGAATAATTGCAGATGTCATGTCAGATAAATATGTTTGTTTGAATGGAGACACTTACATATGGGAATTGATGGAAATATTTAACACGGATAGAGAACTGGAAGTTGTATTGATAAAAGAAAAGAATGTAATTGTAGGATTTATTACAAGAATAGTTCTAAAGATAGAATTGGGAAAACACATTGATCTGCTTACAGGACTTTATAAAAATGATTATATATTTTATTATGCTTATAAATTTATTATGGAGAGTAAAGAGGTCTCGATTATATTTATGGATCTGGACAATTTTGGTTTTATAAATAAAAAATACGGCCATATAAATGGAGATAAAATATTAAAATCAATAGCTTGTATAATAAAAGAAAATATTGGTTTAGATGAGGACATCTATCTCTGCAGATATGCAGGAGATGAATTTGCCATGCTGACACTGAAGCCTTTAAATGAAAACAAGATATTGTCTGAAAGATTGATAGAATCAATAAAAAGCGGCAGTTTTCCAGACGAGATTCCGGTTTCAATATCCATAGGTATGGCGGAATATAGAGCAGACAACCTACATGAAGAGAGAGATGTATTTGAGTTAGTAAACAAATTGGTCAATTCTGCAAGCCTTGCATCTACCAAGGCTAAGAGTATGAGCAGTCACTTATTTGTAGCAGAGAGTATGGATGACATATGCTTTAATGAAAAATGATCATTTTATCATAGACAAGTAACAGTAGAGAAAATAAAGTACAGATATCAAATAATGAAGATTTTTTGATATCTGTACTTTATTTTTATTAGTTATTACTTTTCAGGGAATATTCGATTATTTTGTCTAACAGCTCTGTAAAGGATATATTTACTGCATTGGCACTTTTGGGGAAAAGACTGTTTTTTGTCAATCCGGGAAGCGTATTCAATTCCAGTACATAGGGTATATTGTCCTTTACTATCATATCCACTCTTGCATAACTGCTGCATTTTAAAACTTTCCAGCATTTAAGGCATATTTTTTCTATCTCGCTCTGTAGAGATTTGTTAAGCTCCACTATTATCTCTTCCGAACCACCATCTGCATATTTTGAAGTGTAGTCAAAAAAATTGGCTTTAGGCCTTATGGAGATCAGTGGAAGCGGGTTGCCATTTAACATACAGCAGGTTATTTCATCACCTTTTATATATTTTTCAATTATGATCTCCCTGTCATAATTGAGAGCTAGTTTTACAGCATCTTCTACATATTTTTTATCTTTTACTATATTGGTAGCTACACTTGAACCTCCGCAATTTGGCTTCACCACTACGGGATAACCCATATCATCTAAGTATTTATAATCTATTTCCTCTGTTGAATTGATGCACATCCATTTTGCAGTATTAATTCCTGTGGATTCAAATATTTTTTTACTTATATCTTTATCCATGCAGATGCTGCTGGTTAGAGGACCACAGCCGGAGTAAGGTATATCCATGGTTTCAAATACAGATTGAATTGTTCCATCTTCCCCGAATTTTCCATGAAGTGCGATAAATGCGAAATCTATATCTTTTACTTTTGTGAAAACATCACTTTTTTTATCTATAACAATAGGTTTTACCTGGTACTTGTTTTTATCCAGATAATTCATTATTTCTTTACCTGAGTTTAATGAAACTTCTCTTTCTGAGGATATCCCACCCATTATAACACCTATTTTCATATTTATTCCTCCATAATTTATTATTTATATGTTTCTAAATTTTCACACTCTGTTCTCAATATTTATTCTATACATCTGTCATGTAAAATAAAGAACCACATCTGGACTATTTTATTTAAGCTGTGGTTTCATATAGAATATAATCCTTTATTTATATGCTCAATTGTGTAAAATATAAGTGAGGTGAAATCTAGTATGTTCTCTAATATGAAAATAACAGATAATAAATTTGTATATATACAATTAAAGGATTATATTAAGAGTATGATATTGAAAGGACTATTAAGAGCAGATGAAAAACTGCCTTCTTCCAGAGAAATGGCCTCGATGTTAAACGTAAGCAGAAATACAGTGATGTATGCCTATGAATTTTTACAGGATGAGGGATTTGTCTATATAAAAAAGGGAAAGGGCACCTTTGTTTCAGATATAAAAGTAAGTGTGGAGGAAAAGTGGAACATAGACTGGGAAGATGAAATAAACAGCTATGGAAAATTGTCAGAAAAATTAGATATAATCAAGCATGAAACAAAGTGGCAGAAGGGTATGATATCTTTTAAAAGCATAGCTCCTGATGAAAAACTTTTCAACATAGAGGAATTTAAGAAATCCTTTCTAAACCGCATGTCTTTGGAAGGGGAAAAAGTATTGAATTATGGATATGCAAAGGGTTATAAATACCTTATAGAATATCTGCTTAAATATATGGAGAACAAGGGTGTTGATATAGAGGGAAAAGATATACTTATAACAAATGGATTTACAGAGGGATTTGATCTGGTGCTGACCTGCCTTACGAATAAGGGGGACAATATATTATGTGAAAATCCGACCCATAATACGGCTATTAAAATCATGAAATTACACGGGCTGAATATAAAAGGAGTTCAAATAGGGAAAAAAGGGGTGGACTTGCAGGAGCTTGAGAAAAAATTAAAGAGAGACAAATATAAAATTTCCTATTTCATACCTTCTTATCATAATCCTACAGGTATTGTGATGTCTCCGGAAAACAGGGCAAAACTGTATAATGTGCTTAAAAATTATAATGTTCCAATAATCGAAGATGGTTTTAATGAAGAACTCAGGTATTCAGGTACTCATGTGCTTCCTATAGCTGCTCTCAGCGGTAAAGGCAACAGTGTCATATACATAGGAAGTTTTTCAAAAGTTCTGTTTCCGGGTATAAGGATAGGGTGGATATTATCGGATAAAGTACTTACAGGATATCTGGAAAGTATCAAAAGAGCCAGGAACATCCACACATCTTCACTGGATCAAGCAGTATTTTACGATTATCTGAAAAGTGGAAGTTTTCATAAATACATAAGAAAAGCCAGGAAAATATACAGGGAAAAGTATGAGTTTGCACTGGAATGTGCCCAAAAATATATACCCAGCAGAGAGATACTGGGGGAGGGAGGAATGCATATTTTTATAAAACTAAAAAATATAGACTCCAGACAGCTCTTAGAGAAATGCTGTGAGAGGAAAGTAATATTTACTCCTGGAGACATATTTTATGTAGATGACAGGGGCAGGGATACTTTAAGACTTGGTTTTTCAAGAGTAAGTGAGGATAATATAGAAAGAGGATTTAAGATAATTGGTGAGGAAATTGAAAAATTAGGAGGGACAATATAGTGAAGAAAATATCGCAGAAGACACTGTACAAGGGAGATTGGATTAAATTAGAAGAGATAACTTACAGGGGTAAGAATCAGGAGCAGTTAAAGTGGGAGAGCATAGAGAGAACCAATACTGTAAATACAGTTGTAATAATGGGCAGAATGGTTCCATCTAACAGATATGTGCTCATAAAGCAGTACAGACCCGCCATAGATGGTTATGTGATTGGATTTCCTGCAGGGCTGGTGGAAAGCGGGAGCCTGCCTGAAAATGCACTGAGAGAATTAAAGGAAGAAACGGGATATACAGGAAAAGTAAAGTCCGTGGGACTTTCTCTGTATTCAAATGCGGCACTGCTGACGGACAAGGTTAGGGTGGCCAAAGTGGAGATAGATGAAAATCTGCCTGAAAATAAAAATCCCAAGCAGCAGCTGGAAGCGGCAGAGGACATACAGGTAATCACTTTGAAAAAAGATGAAATGAAGAACTTCTTTTTAAAGGAGCAGGCAAGTGGAACTGCCATAGCCATGGGGCCCTGGTATGCTTTTTTTGGAATGGAGGGCATATAGCAATACAACAGGTTCAAGTGGAGAGTTTGTTTGAAATATACTTATAATTATGATATATTTTTAACATGAATGTATTGTAATTTGAAATTGAGGGTGTAATTTATGGAGGATTGGCTTTTAAAAAAAGATGAGTATATTCCTACGGAAGATAAAGATAAATTTATAGATAAAAGTATTTTTTCTATATTGCATCTTCTATCACTTATTAAGAGAGATAATAATCGTGAGAATAATATTCTATACAATTTAAATCCCGTGGGAAAATTATTTTTTACTATTTTGAATATAGTATTTTTATCTTTATCAAAAAGTTTTCATTATGTGCTGCTGGTAGATGTATATTTTTTGCTGGTTTTGAGTCTTCTGAACATAAGGGAGATAAAGAGGATATTGATTTTGAGTACAGCGGTACCTCTGTTTACGGTGATAATGCTCATACCTTCCATAATGATGGGAAATGTGACAAACAGCATATTGCTTGTATTGAAAGTAGTGGGAACTATAATTGCCATAAATACTTTATCCTGTACTACAGGATGGCATGATATAATAAAGGCATTAAAAAAGTTTTTTATACCGGATATATTTATTTTGGTATTTGATATAACTTTGAGATATATTTATATTTTGGGAGAGTTTGCACTGGATATGTTTTATTCCCTTAAGCTAAGGTCTGTAGGAAAAAATCACAACAAGTATTCTTCTGTTTCAAAACTTATGGGAAGCCTGTTTTTAAAGTCCAAGGAAATGGGGGATGAAATGTATTGTGCCATGGAGTGCAGAGGATTTACCGGAGAATACATATCTCATGCAAAATTTAAATTCAAGCTGGTGGATTTTCTATATTTAATGGCGAATATTTTTATTATAGGTATGTATTTTTATATAACTGGAATGAGGTTGAGATGATAGAATTTAAGGAAGTTTTTTTTAAGTATAAAGATGAAGAAGTGCTGAAGAATATAAATGTCAAAATAGAGCCGGGAGATTCAGTAGCACTTATAGGTGCCAACGGCAGTGGAAAATCAACTTTTTTAAAATTGCTGAATGGAATAATATTTCCTACAAGCGGAAGCTATTATTTTGATAATGTAAAGATATCCCAGCATAAATTGGAACAGAGCAGCTTCTCCAAAAAATTTCATAAAAAAATGGGATTTGTATTTCAAAATTCTGATGCGCAGCTCTTCTGCTCCAGCGTATATGAAGAGGTGGCCTTTGGGCCAAGGCAGATGGGAATGGATGAGGCTGAAGTAAAAAAAAGAGTGGAAGATTGCTTGAATCTTTTAAATGTAAAGGATCTTCAGAACAAGGAACCGTATAATATAAGCGGAGGAGAAAAGAAGAGAGTTGCCATAGCTGCTGTACTTGCTTTAAATCCAGAGGTGTTGATTTTAGACGAACCTATGAGCGGTATAGATCCTAAAGGGAAAAAATTTTTAAATAATTTGTTTATAGACTTGAATAAAGCCGGAAAGACTATAATATGTTCCACACATGATTTTGAATATGTGAAAGGACTTTTTAAACGTGTGCTGGTATTTTCAGAAGATCATCTTCTTATAAAAGATGATTCTTATGAGAGGATAATTGAGGATAATAATTTTCTGACAAAATATAATATCAAGTGATTCTTGGATTGGAGTTTTGCTTATAAGAAATGTTATATCTTTTAATTGACATAAAAGTCGAATTATAATAAACTTAAAATATAATAAAATAGATTTTAGGTACCTTATGCAAGGTTAAAAGGGAATGCGGTTAAATTCCGTAACAGCCCCCGCTACTGTATGTGATGACAAATTTTGATTTTTGAATTTTAAATAAAATCAAGGTAAATGTGAGTCATGAGTCAGAATACCTGCCTAGTAATTATTTTGGCTTTCGGAGGGAAAGAAACTTTTAGTATGATTAACTTCTCAGCAAAAGCTGGGTTTTTATGTTAAAGGCAATGAGCTCTAGAAACTCATTGCTTTTTGTTTTAAAAATATATTTTAATTGGGGATAGATTTTCTTTTAATAGGAAAAGTTATAAGGAGGACTGATTATTATGGCAAAGATTATGATTCAAGGAACAGGTTCTACCGTGGGAAAAAGCATAATTGTTTCTGCTCTCTGTAGGATATTTAAACAAGATGGGTATTCAGTGTGCCCGTTTAAATCTCAAAATATGTCATTGAATTCATACATAACTCTGGATGGAAAAGAGATGGGACGTGCTCAGGTGTTACAAGCCTATGCTTCTGGTCTGCAGCCGGAGGCTTATATGAATCCCATATTGCTTAAACCCACTTCAGACAAAAAATGTCAGATAATAGTGAATGGCAAGGTGTATGGAAACAGTACGGCTATGGAATATCACAACATGAAGCTGGAGTTTAGGGACATGCTTCAGGATCATTTTAAAAAAATGGAGAAAAGCTTTGAAATAATAGTCATGGAAGGGGCAGGAAGTCCTGCAGAGATAAATTTGCGGGATAGGGACATTGTGAATATGGGAATGGCAGAAATAGCTGATGCTCCGGTGCTTTTAGCAGGTGATATAGATAAGGGAGGGGTATTTGCATCTCTGGCAGGTACCATGTTGTTTTTTACAGAGGAAGAGAAAAAAAGAGTCAAGGGTACAATAATAAACAAGTTCAGAGGAGATATAGACATATTAAAGCCGGGGCTTAAAATGCTTCAGGATGTTGTCAACGTTCCCTGTATAGGGGTTATACCCCATTTCAATCTGGCACTGGAAGATGAGGATGGAGCAGTGGAATTCAACAAGAAGGTTACAGCACCTATAGATATAGCTGTGATAAAACTGCCGCATATATCAAATTTCACTGATTTGGATGCCCTAAAAAGTGAAGATGATGTTTCTGTGAGGTTTATAACTTCCACAGAAGAATTTGGGAATCCGGATCTGCTTATAATTCCCGGCAGCAAGAATACTATAGAGGACTTAATTAAAATCAGACAATGCGGACTTGAAGCCTGTATTAAAAAGTACAGTGAAAGTGGAATTGTAATAGGTGTCTGCGGTGGTTACCAGATACTTGGAAATATCATAAGCGATCCTTATAAAACCGAGACCGATATGGGAGAAGTGGAAGGTATGGGTCTTTTAGACATAGAGACTGTATTTGAAAAGGAAAAAGTGACAACCAGGATAAAAGCGCTGAGTAATGCCGATTTTCCCATTATAAAAGAGGATGGTTCTCTGGAAAAAAGAAAATTGGATGTTTACGGGTATGAAATTCATATGGGAATATGCAAATATGGTGCAAAGGCAAAACCTCTGTTTAAATTCATAGAAAAAAATGGCAAAAAAGTAGATATAGACGATGGAGCTGTAAATGAAAGAAAAAATGTATTTGGCACTTATATCCATGGCGTTTTTGATGCCATGGATTTCAGAGAGTATATTCTAAACAGGATAAGACAAAATAAAGGACTGAGTTATAAGAAATCCAGGGTATATGAAGATCTTAGAGAAGGTGAAATAGAAAAACTTGCCGGCATAGTGAGGAAAAGTCTTGATATAGATAAGATATATACCATCATGGGACTAAGAAGATAATGTACAGAAGCTTGTGCACTGTTTACAATAATATTGGAATGGGAGGATTAATTTGTCTATTTCCCTTGTTAATATAAATATAATAGATCTTTTTGCGGCAGTTATAATAGATTGGATAATTGGAGATCCGCACTGGTTTCCCCATCCTGTTGTATATATAGGAAAATTGATAGCCTATTTGGACGAAAAAGGTAGAAAAATCTGTAAAGGGAAAAATACTTTAAGGGCTTTTGGCGGGTTGATAGTCCTGGTAGTTGGAGCCATAAGTTTTTTACTTCCCTTTGCTGTACTCATGCTCCTTAGGAATCATATGGTTTTATATCACATAGTTAATATATTTATTATGTGGACAGCCATTTCTGCCAGATGTCTTGCGGTGGAAGCTAAAAAGGTATATTTTGCTTTAAAAGAGGAAGATATTGAAGATGCAAGATTAAAGCTTTCCTATATAGTGGGAAGGGATACTTCTAATCTAAGCAGTGAAGAAATAGTCAGGGCAGATGTGGAGACGGTGGCAGAAAACACTTCTGATGGAGTCATAGCTCCTCTTGTATATGCGGCTGTATTGGGAGCACCTTTTGCCATGCTCTATAAAGGTGTAAATACCATGGATTCAATGCTGGGTTATATGAATGAAAAGTACAGATATATAGGATTTTTCCCTGCGAAGGTAGATGATATATTTAACTTTATACCTTCCAGAATTACTGGCTTTTTAATGTGTATGGCATCTTTTGCAGTAAAAGGGAATCCAATAAGGACTCTTAAGATTATGATGAGGGACAGAAAAAATCATAAAAGCCCCAATTGTGCCTATCCTGAGGCTGCAGCGGCAGGTGCCATGGGAGTTCAGCTGGGCGGCACCAATGTTTATTTTGGTGAAGTGGTATATAAGCCTACTATAGGTGATAAACTTGTGAAATTGAATTTTGAACATATAAAGTATTGTATAGATCTAATGTATTTTACGGAAATACTAATGGTGGTTTTATGCTGGGCAGTTTTTATTTTATTGAATTGGGGTTGAATGTAAAATGTAAAAATATAAATTAGGATGTGTTTATATGGAACATGGTGGAGATATATATACTGAAGGACTTCTAAAGGGAAGAAAACTTTTGGATTTCAGTTCAAATATAAATCCTTTAGGAGTACCGGACAGTTTTAAAAGAAATATAGGTGAGGCACTGGAAAATGTGGAAAAATACCCGGATGCCAAGTATAGGGAATTAAAGGGGAATTTGAGGCAGTATTTGTATTTTGCAGAAAATTATTTTGGAAACTGTCGGAACAGTAAAGTAGTAAATCTGGAAGATAGAGATATCGTACTGGGAAATGGTGCTGCAGAGATAATAGATTTGGTTATAAGCTGTTTTAAAAACATATGCATTGTGGTGCCTTCTTTTATAGAATACAAGAAAGATGCTGTGAAATGGAAATGCAATATAAATTATTCCAGTTTAACTGAAGATATGGATTATGACTATGACGATATAAAATTAAAACTTCAAAGTGCAGATGCGTTGATTTTGGGAAATCCCAACAATCCAAACGGAAAAACCATAGATAGGGAAAGGTTTCATGACATAATAAATTGGTGTGATAAAAACCAGAGGACTATAATTATAGATGAGGCATTTGTGGAGTTTACAGGTAAAAGTGGATGCAGTTTTTTAGATGAGATGAAATATCATAAATGTATTTTTATAGTCAGAGCTCTTACAAAATTTTTTGCACTTCCTGGAATAAGAATGGGGTATGGTCTCTGCAAAGACGAGAAACTGATGGATATTATAAGATCCAGACAAAATCCATGGAATGTAAATTGTTTTGCGGAAACAGCAGCCAGGTACGTGTTGAAGGACAGGGCTTACATGGACAGTTCACTTCAGTGGATTGAAAGTGAGAGAAAATTCATGCTGGAGAATTTGAAGGAGATTCCTGTAATAGAAAAAGTATACCCTACGTCCAGTAATTTTGTGCTTTGTAAAATACAAGGCATGGACTGTGATGAATTTTATGAAATGTGTTTAAAGAAAGGTGTACTTATAAGAAAATGCAGTAATTTTAGGGGATTGGATCATAGGTTTATAAGATTGGCAATAAAGGACAGAGATAAAAATCAAAGGCTGATGCATATATTGGGAAAAATGCAGCTGTAGGAGAAGATAGCAATGAATAAAAATCCTTTGAAAAATAATTCAAATATGTTCCTTGATCTGCTGTCACCCAAAATAAAGGTTATGGTGATAGGTGGAGGAAAGGCAGCTTATATAAAATCCAGAACCTTTGCATTGAAGGGATGTCAGGTATTTGTGCTTTCTCCAGAATTCATTCCGGAATTTGATGATATAAAGGGTAATCTGAATGTGAATGTGATTCCGGGGGTGTACCAAAAAAAGTACATAGAGGATAAACATATTGTAGTCGTTGCCACCCATGATAGAGAACTAAACGAAGCTATAGGAAAGCACTGCAGACAGCTGTGTAAAATTTATCTGGATGCCTCGGAACCGGAGAGAGGAAATTGTATTATTCCCTGTCAGAGGAATACTGAAAATATTTCTCTGGGGGTTAATACCAGGGGAGTGGGTGTGTCTCCTATAACTTCGGTGTTTATTGCAGATAAAGTAAAAAAATATTTGGGGGATTACGATGATTTTGTGAAGTTTACCTCTAAAATAAGAAATCATATAGAAAATGTGGAAGATAGAAGAAAGATCATGAAATTCATATGCAGTGAGGATTTTTACTTTTTTTATAGAAAGGGAAAATCTTCAATAATAATAGAGATGTTTTTTAGAGTAAATAATAATTGATTTTGCAGGACGGTGATAATATTTGGAGTTTAAAATTGCGACCCGAAAAAGCAGCCTGGCCCAGCTTCAGACTGAAATAGTAATGGGTATACTGGAAAAAAATTTTAATATGAAATGTCAGAAAGTACTTATTGAAACTACTGGTGACAAAAGGCTTGATATAGCTTTAAACAAAATAGGCGGAAAAGGTCTGTTTTTAAAGGAAATTGAGCTGGCGCTCCTGCAGAATGAAGCAGATGCCGCAGTACACAGTATGAAGGATGTACCCTTTGATGTTCCAGAAGATTTTGAAATAGCTGCTGTTTTAGAGAGAGAAGATGTGAGAGATGCTTTTGTTTCTTTGAACAATATACATTTTGAAGACTTGCCGGTTGGAGCCAGGGTTGGGACTAGCAGTAATAGGAGAGCTGCCCAGGTGAAATTATTGAGACCGGATTTGGATATAGTTGCCATAAGGGGCAATATACAGACCAGGATAAAGAAAATTAAAGAACAGGATTTACAGGGAATAGTACTGGCAGCTGCAGGAATTAAGAGGTTAAAACTTGAAGAATTGGTTACAGAGTATTTTCCCATAGAAAAAATGATACCTGCAATTGGACAGGGAGCTTTGGGAGTGGAAATAAAGAAGCAGAGCCAGTACAAAAATTTTTTTACACAATTAAATGATGAAGATACAAGGGTGTGTGTAGAAGCGGAGAGAAGCTTCATGAGGACTTTAAATGGAGACTGTCATTCTACTATAGGAGCTTATGCCCGGATAGAAGGAAATCTTATAAATATAATTGGAGTATTTATGGTAGATGGCAGATTGATAAAAAAAGATATAACAGGCAGCAGGGAGAACTATATGATTCTAGGTCAAAAACTTGCTGAAGATATAGTAAATTCTTAGGGGAGGTTTCAAATGGGTAAAGTTTATCTTATAGGTGCAGGTCCTGGTGAGGAAGAACTTATAACTTTAAAGGCAGTGAGAAAGCTTGGAGAATGTACTGCGGTGATGTACGACAGGCTGGCGGGATCTGAAGTTTTGAAATATCTAAATGATAATTGCAAAGTATATTATTGTGGAAAGGAACCGGGATGTCATTACAAGAGTCAGGATGAGATAAATGACATGCTGATTAAACTGGCAAAAGAAGGACATACCGTGGGGAGGATCAAGGGAGGAGATCCCTATATATTTGGAAGAGGAGGAGAAGAAGCTCTTGCACTTCTAAAGGAAAACATTGAATTTGAAGTTATTCCAGGGATTACATCTCCTATTTCCGTACTGAATTATGCAGGTATACCTGTAACTCATAGAAAAATATCCAGAAGCTTTCACGTATTTACAGGAAAAACTGCAGATAAATTGAATATAGATTGGAATGCGGCAGCTAAAATAGGGGGTACTCTGATTTTCCTGATGGGATTTAAAAACCTTGATGTAATATGCGGCAATCTGATAAAAAATGGAATGGACAAAAACACACCCTGTGCAGTAGTTATGAGAGGGACCACCTCAAAGCAGAGAAAAATTGTGGGCAAGCTTCAGGATATAAGTGAAAAAGCAAATTCGGCATCGATGTTTTCTCCCTGTATCATAGTGATAGGGAAAGTGGTTGAGTTCAGTGATCAGTTGAACTGGTATGAAAAAAAGCCTCTTTTTGGCAGAAATATATGTATTACCAGATCAAAAGCACAGTCAGGAGAAATGCGAAGGAAGCTTCTGGATTTGGGAGCTCAGGTTACTGAAATACACTCTATTGAGATAAAGTATACCTCAGAAAACATCAAAAAATATATGGATAAACTTTCTGATTATGATTACATAGTGTTTACCAGTGTAAATGGGGTGAATAGTTTCTTTGATAGACTGCTGTGTGAAAATTATGATGTGAGAAGGATACGGGCAAAATTTGCTGCCATAGGTCCTGCTACGAAAAAAGCCATAAGTCAGAGGGGAATTATACCGGAGATGGTGGCAGAGAAATTTGTAGCTGAAAGTCTTCATGATAAGATGAAAGATTTTATAAAGAGGGGGGACAGGATCTTTATTCCACGATCCAAAAATGCAAGGCCTTACCTGGCTGAAACTCTGCGCAGAGAAGGATGTATAGTAGATGAGTGTTATACCTATGAAACAGTGAGCGGGAAACTTACGGATAAAGATTGTTTCCAGGATGTGGATACAGTGATTTTTACAAGTCCGACCACAGTTAAGAATATGATAAATCTGGTGGGAATTGCAGCCATAAGTAAAAAAGAGGTAGTGGCTATAGGACCTATAACGGGAAAAGAGCTGGAAAAGCACCACATAATTTATGATATGTCCGGTGAATATACTACAGATGGAATTATAAAAACTATATTAAATGAAAGGTAGTAATGAAAATGTTCAGAAGACACAGGAGATTGAGAAAAAATCAAGTTATAAGGGATATGGTTAAAGAAACAGTACTTAACAGGCAGGACTTTATATATCCTCTGTTTGTGGTGGAAGGAAAAAACATAAAGAAGGAAATACCTTCTCTGGAAAATAATTATCATTATTCCATTGACAGACTGGAGGAAATTGTACAGGAAATTAAGAAATCAGGAGTGAAAAGTGTTATCTTATTTGGAATTCCCGGGTACAAGGACGAGGTTGGAACTTCAGCTTTTGAAAAAGACGGTATAATACAAAGAGCAGTTAGAAAATTGCGGGAACTCTATCCTGAGCTCTATATAATAACAGATGTGTGCATGTGTGAATATACCAGTCACGGACACTGCGGTATACTTCACGGCCATGAAGTGGATAATGATGAGACCATCAAGTATATTGCAAAAATAGCTGTATCTCATGCTGAAGCTGGTGCAGATATGGTAGCACCTTCAGATATGATGGATGGCAGAGTGAAGGCCATCAGAGATGCATTGGATGAAAATGGATTTAAAGATGTATCTATAATGGCATACAGTGCTAAATATTGCTCAGCATTTTACGGACCTTTCAGGGATGCGGCAGATTCGGCACCTAAGTTTGGAAACAGGAAGGGCTATCAGATGGATCCAGCCAACATAAGAGAAGCCATGCTTGAAATAGAAGACGATATAAAAGAAGGAGCAGACATAATAATGGTAAAGCCTGCCATGCCGTATCTTGATGTAATAAGGTGGGCAAAAGATAAATTTGATGTACCGGTGGCGGCTTATAATGTGAGCGGAGAATTTGCCATGGTTAAAGCTGCAGCCCAAGCCGGGCTCATAGACGAAAAAGCTGTGGCAGAAGAAATGCTCACCTGCATAAAAAGGGCTGGAGCAGGAATGATAATCACCTACTATGCACTGGATATATGCAGGTGGATAAAAGAAGAAAACAATTATTAGATTGATTTCGAGGAAAGGTAGGATTATTATGAAAAGCATCGTTATATCTTCAGACAGCAGTGGCGGCGGAAAAACCACAGTAACTCTTGGAATTATGAAAGCTCTTATAAAAAGAGGGTATAAGGTTCAGGGATATAAAGTAGGGCCTGATTATATAGATCCTGCATTTCATAAAAGTATAACCGGCACAGCTTCTAGAAATCTTGATCTCTATCTTATGGGAGAAAATGGCGTAAAGGCTTCTTTCAGCAGAGGCAGGGGTGACCTTGGGATAGTTGAAGGAGTTATGGGACTCTATGACGGGAAGGGGATAGACAGTGAATATTCTACAGCTAATGTAGCCAGAGTGCTGGATTTACCGGTGGTGCTGGTTATAAGCCCCAAGTCTCAAAGCACAACCCTTTGTGCTGAAATAAATGGGATAGTGAATTTTGAAAGCATAAATATATGCGGGATTATTTTTAACAATATAGGTGAAAGTTATTACAAACTTTTGAAAGCTGCAGTAGAGAAGAACTGCAATTTAAAAGTTTTTGGATATATACCTGCTGATGAGAGACTTTCTCTTAAAAGCAGGCATCTTGGATTAGTTCAGAGCAGTGAAGTGGAGGATCTAAATGAAAAAATTGAACTGTGCAGTGAGCTTATTTTAAAAAATGTAAACCTGGAAATCCTGCTGAAATATTTCAAGGAAGGGCCTGATTTCAGAGATGAATACCATCTGAAAAATAGAAATATAAGGACTGCAGTGCCTTATGATAAGGCTTTTAGTTTTTATTACAAGGAGAATATAGAACTTCTTGAGGAGGCTGGAGAAATTGTATTTTTTAGTCCCCTTAAAGATAAAAGTCTTCCTGAAAATATAGATTTTTTGTATATAGGAGGCGGGTATCCGGAAGTTTTTGTAAAGGAGCTCAGCAGAAATAGATCCATGCTGGAGAGTATAAATAAAAAGTTGAAATCCGGTCTTGCATGTTATGCTGAATGTGGAGGCCTCATGTACCTCATGGGAGGTATTGAAGATGCGGAAGAAAAATGTGTGTTAAATACAGTAGGATTTTTTAGTGGAAATGCCTATATGACCTCTAAACTTCAGAATTTCGGATATGCTCAAATAGAAGTGACTGAAAAAAACAACATTCTGCCTCTGGGATTTAAGATAAACTGTCATGAATTTCATAAATCCTATATTGAATCAGATGAAAAGAAGATCTATACATTGAACAAAGATACCTATAATGGAAAAATAAAAAAATGGAATTGTGGTTATGTAAATAAAAATACATTGGGAGCCTATGCACATATTCATTTTTTTGGAAATTTGAATATTATCAAACAAATTCTAAAAAATATTAAAAATAAAGGGGAATGAAGGAGTTGTTGAGAATGGGTCTGCTTGAGGAAACTTTAGACAGTATAAGAGGAAAGGATGAAGAGGCTGTAAAAAAGGCATGGTCTGCTATAGATAATCTTACGAAACCTATAGGAAGTCTGGGAAAACTTGAAGAGATAATCGCCAAAATGGCTGGAATAACAGGAAAAACCCATAATAAAATAAATAAGAAAAACATTGTCATAATGTGTGCCGACAATGGAATGTGGGATGAAAAATTAAATAATTGTCCTAAAGAGCTTACGGTGACGGTTACTAAGAATTTTGTAAAAGGTATTACAGGAGTCTGTGTATTAGGTGATTTTTTCAAATCAGACAGAACTGTAGTGGACATAGGAGTGGATTATGATTTCAATGATCCTGAAATTTTAAACAGGAAAGTGGCCTATGGTACCAAAGACATTACCAAGGGACCTGCCATGACCAGAGAAGAATGCGTAAAAGCAGTTGAAACAGGAATTGAGGTAGTGGATGATCTTGTAAAAAAGGGATATGACCTTTTTGGCACAGGGGAAATGGGAGTGTGCAATACTGCTACCAGTGCTGCAGTCTTAAGCGGACTTAGAAAATTACCTGCAGATGTGACGGTGGGCAAGGGATCTGGCATTACAGACAGTCAGCTCTATTACAAGAAAAAGGCTGTACAGCAGGCCATTGACATAAATAAGCCTAATTCAGAAGACCCTATTGATGTCCTATCAAAAGTGGGAGGTTTTGATATAGCTGGAATATGCGGATGTTTTCTGGGAGCTGCCAGAAACAATGTCCCCATTGTAATTGACGGATTTATATCTGCAGTGGCTGCTCTTTGTGCTTTCAGGCTGAACAACAAGGTAGTGGATTATCTGTTTGCTTCCCATCTTTCGGCAGAACCAGCCATAAAGTACATAATGGCAGAACTGGGACTTACACCTATGGTGAATTTGAACATGAGGCTGGGAGAGGGATCCGGATGTCCTATAGCTTTTGGAATAATAGAGGCGGCCCTTTATGTTATGGACAATATGGGAACTTTTTCGGATGCTAACATAGATAGTGCAAATTTTGTAGATATCAGGGAAAAATAAAAAATTAATTTTCTATGCAGAAATGGAGAAGGTATTATGGATTATGTAAAATCACCTATGGATATAGAGAAGAGAAGTTTTGAAATAATAGAAGAGGAAATGGGAAGTCACAATTTTTCAGACGAAGAGCTCCTGGTAGTAAAAAGAGTAATACATACTACAGGGGATCCGCAGTATAAAGAAATTGTATATATAAGGCCGGGGGCCATAGACAGTGCATTGAAGCTTCTAAGAGAAGGCACCACCATATATACGGATACCAATATGGCGGCTGCAGGAATAAATAAAAAAGTGTTAGGCAAACTTAATTGTAAAGTCGAGTGTTTTGTAAATAGAGAGGATATAGCAGATACAGCCAGGGTCAAGGGTATAACCCGCTCTATGGCTGCAGTGGAAAAAGCGGTAGAAGAAGGAGTGGAGTTCTTTGTATTTGGCAATGCTCCTACAGCTCTTTTTAAATTGAAGGAACTTGTACTATCAGGAAAGGCAGCACCAAAATTTATAGTGGGAGCTCCGGTAGGTTTTGTGGGAGCTGAGGAATCCAAAAAAGAGATAGAAAAATTGGATGTGCCCATGATAACCATAAGGGGAAGAAAAGGCGGAAGCAATATAGCGGCTGCAATAGTGAATTCACTTATGTACATGATAACAAGATGATATTTTGAGGTGATATATTGTGCTGAATATGTATGTAAACTGCAATGGTAAAAAATTGAGATGTGGATACACCACAGGTTCCTGTGCGGCAGCGGCAGCTAAGGCGGCAGCAGTTGTTTTATATTTCCACAAGGATCTTAAAGAAGTCAAAATAGATACTCCCCGGGGAATTGAACTTTTGATACCTCTGCATAAGATGGTGCAGAAGGAGGATTGTGTAGAGTGCTGTGTGTTAAAAGACGGAGGGGACGATGTGGATATAACAGACGGCATAGAGATATGGGCAAGAGCCAGAAAACTTCCACAGGGATATATTTTAAAAGGCGGCAAAGGAATTGGAATAGTCAAGGGTGAAGGGCTTTACGTAAAAAAAGGAGAGCATGCCATAAACCCGGTTCCAAGAAAAATGATTGAAAAAGAAGTAATGGAAGTACTACCTAAAGGAGCTGGTATAGAGATAACTGTCTTTGTTCCCCAAGGAGAAAAAATAGCAAAAAAGACTTTTAACCCCAGGCTGAATATAGTTGGAGGAATTTCCATATTGGGAACTACTGGAATTGTGGTACCCATGTCCGAAGAGGCCTTGATGCAGTCCGTAGAGCTGGAGATAAACCAAAAAGTGTCTCGGGGATTTCAGGATTTAATTCTTCTTTTTGGCAGTATGGGTGAAAAAATGGCATTGGATTTAAAACTGGATAGAAATAAAATGGTTATAATGTCTAATTATGTTGGTTTTGCACTGAACTGCTGCATGGAAAAAAAAGTAAAAAAAGTGCTTCTGGTAGGTCATATAGGAAAGCTCAGCAAGGTTGCCTCAGGATGTTTTAACACACACAGCAGAGTAGCGGACGTAAGACTTGAGACACTGGCTCTTGAACTGGCTCTTATGGGAAAACCTGTGAATATTGTAAAGCAGGTGTATGAGCAGAAGACCACGGAAGGAGCAGTTAAGTTTCTGGGAGAAGGATATGGGGAGCTGTACAAAAATATAGGCCTAAAGGTGAAAAATAGAGTAGAACAATACACTTATAATTCAATTGAGGTAGAGGTTATCATGTACTCTATGGGAAGTGGAGTACTGTATAACAGCCTCAAGCAGATTGGCAGGTGAAGAAAATACCATGGATACTAAAGTCTTCATAGTGGGTATAGGTCCCGGAAGTCAGGAGTATATACTTCCAAGGGCTGTATCTGCAATGGAACAGTCTGATGTGGTAATTGGTTTTGAAAGAGCAGTTGACAGCTTGAATTTTATAAAAAAGAATAAAATAAAGGTAAAAAAGCTAGGACAGATATTGGATATTATAGAACAGGGTGAATATAGGAACATATCAATAGCGGCCTCTGGAGATCCACTCTACTATGGTATAACCGAGTACCTTAAGAAAAATTACCGGGGAAATATAGATATTATTCCAGGAATCAGTTCTTTTCAATATATGATGGCAAAGATAAAATTGAGCTGGCAGGGAGCTTTTCTGGGAAGTCTTCATGGAAGAGAAGATGATTTTAGCAGTATAGTAAAAGAAAATGGGGTGTCCATATGGTTTACGGATAATGTGCATTCTCCGGATTATATGTGCAGGGTGCTTGCAGATTCATCTGTTGATGTAAAAATGTATGTAGGAGAAAATCTCTCCTACGAGGATGAAAGGATAACCTGGGGAAATATAGATGAAATGCAAGACAGGAAATTCAGCGGACTTTCAGTAGTTGTAATAGAGAACAGGGGAGAAATTTTATGATGTATATAGAGGATGATGAATTTATAAGAGGAAATTGTCCAATGACAAAAGAGGAAGTCAGAATACTCAGTATTTCAAAGCTGGGGGTCAGTGAGGATTCCAGAGTGCTGGACATAGGAGCCGGCACGGGGTCTGTGAGCATACAGCTGGCGAAAATATGCAGTAAAGGCGGTATAACAGCTATTGAAAAAGATGAGGAAGCTCTTTGTCTTATTGAACAGAACAGAAAAAAATTTAATGTGGAGAATTTGAAGGTGATAGAGGGAGAAGCCCTTAAGGTGGAAAAGGATGCACAGGGACCATTTGATGCCATATTTATAGGTGGAAGCGGCGGAAATATAGATGGTATAATAAAGCTATACGGTTCAAAACTGGAGAGCAGGGGAAATATGGTGCTTAATTTTATAACTTTAAATAATCTCTACAAGGCCATGAGTACCTTGAAGGATATGAATTATAAGGTGGAGTGCATTCAGGTTTCAATAAACAAAACCCGTGGAAACAGCTATATGATGACCTCCAGCAACAGTATATTTATAGTCAAGGCTGTTAAGCCATGACTTTGATTTGATAGATTTTCGGCAAAGCCGAAAATCAACATTAATTGTGAACTGTGAATTGTCAATTGCCAATTAAATAAATTATACATAAAAGGAGTATGGAATCAAATGGAAAATACAGATACATCTATGGGCACTTTGTATGGAATAGGAGTTGGGCCTGGAGATGAGGAATTACTTACATTGAAAGCTGTAAATACCATAAAAAAATGTGATGTGGTAGTGGCACCCTGTGCCAGAGAGGGAAAAGACAGCATAGCCTTTGATACGGCCAGAAATTTTGTGGATGAGCACAAAGAAGTCATAATAAAACATTTTCCCATGGGAGGAAAAGATCAGGACAGGAAAGTGTTCGAGGCCTTTGAAGTTATAGAAGAAAAATTAAAAGAAGGTAAAAATGTGGCATTCCTGACCATAGGAGATCCTTTTGTGTACAGTACCTACATATACCTTCTGACCCATATGAAAGATAGAGGATATAATACAAGAACCATACCTGGAATAACATCTTTTTGTGCAGCTGCCAGTTTGGCAGGTGAAAATATTGTCATAGGAGATGAAAGGGTACTTATTCTGCCTGCCAGTCAGGTGGATGAAATAAAAGATGAAAAATTTGTAGTTATAATGAAATTGTACAGGAACGAAGAAAAGGTTCTAGATAGATTGGAGAAAAAAGGTTTCAAATACGTATTTGTGAAAAGGGCATATAGAGAAGGACAGCAGATTTTCAGAAAGAGAGAGGACATACTGAAAAACAGGGATTATATGTCACTTATAATAGCACAGAGAAAATAGTGGAGGGATAGATATGGTTAATAAAGTTTACTTTATAGGAGCAGGTCCTGGAGATGTGGATTTGATAACTGTAAAGGGAAGAAATATACTGTCAGGTGCAGATGTGGTAATATATGCAGGTTCTCTTGTGAGCAAAGAGCACATGAATTACTGTAAGAATGGGGTAAAGACGTATAATTCAGCTTCTATGACATTGAAAGAAGTTATTGAAGTTATTGATAAATATTATAATGAAGGCAAAAATGTAGTCAGACTTCATACGGGGGATCCAACAATATATGGAGCTATAAAGGAACAGATGGATGAACTGGATAAGCTTCACATACCCTATGAGGTAGTGCCTGGAGTGAGCTCTTTTACAGCTGCTGCAGCTGCAATAAAAAGTGAATTTACTCTTCCCAATGTAAGTCAGACAGTTATACTTACGAGAATGGAGGGCAGAACTCCTGTACCTGAGAATGAAAGCTTGGAGAAGCTTGCCTCTGTAGGATGCTCTATGGCTCTGTTTTTATCCGTCAATATGATAGACAAGGTTGTTGAAAGATTAAGAGCAGGATATGGAAGAAATGTACCTGTAGCAGTTATTCAAAAAGCCACCTGGCAGGATGAGAAATGTGTGGTGGGAACATTGGATGATATTGCAGAAAAAGTGAAAAGTGAGAATATAACAAAGACAGCTCAAATATTGGTGGGAGATTTTATTAACTGTGAATACGACAGAAGCCTGCTGTATGATGAAAATTTCACCCACATGTACAGAAAGGGAAAAAATGAGGATAGCGGTAATTAGTGTAACAAATGCCGGGGATAAAATAGCGGAAAAGCTTAAAGACTATTTTAGTATAGATCTCTATTCCAAAAAAAAAGATGAAAAATTTAATCTGAAAAATACAGCTGAAATTGTAATGAACAAATATAGAGATGTTTTGTTTGTAAGCTCTACAGGTATAGCGGTGAGAGCTATAGCCCCCTTTATAAAATCCAAGGACAGAGATCCAGCAGTTATTGTAGTAGATAGTTCCTGTAAATTTGTCATAAGTCTTTTAAGCGGTCATCTTGGGGGAGCAAACGAGCTGGCTGTGGAGCTGGCGGATATTTTAAAAGCAGTTCCCGTAATAACCACTGCTACGGACAACATGGGTATAAAGGCACCGGATGTTCTGGCCAGAGATAATGAACTCGTTATAGACAGTTTGCAGGATGCAAAATACATGGCATCACTTTTGGTGGCAGGCGAAAAAGTTGGATTTATGGATGAAGACAATCTTATAAAAGTTCCGGCGGGTTACAGCAGCAGTCTTAATAAGGTCAGCGGAGCTGTGTATGTGACAAATAAAAACAGACTTAGCTTGGATAATACAAAAATTTTAAAGCTCATAAGAAGGAATATTGTGCTTGGGGTTGGATGCAGGAAAAATTTTAGTCCCCTGGATATGATAGACAGAGTTAAAAAATTACTGAGTGATTACAATATAGATGAAAGAGCCGTGAAATATATAGCTACTGTGGAAATTAAATCTGAAGAAAGAGCTGTGATTGAACTGGCGGAATATTTTAAGTGCGACATAAAAATATTTTCTGTGGAAGAAATAAGAAATGTACAGCATAATTATGAGGGCAGTGATTTTGTGGAAAAGTCCGTGGGAGTAAGAGCAGTTTGTGAACCCTGTGTAGAACTTGCGGGAGCAGCTTTGCTCACAGATAAAATAAAAGCAGATGGCATGACACTGTGTATTGGCAAATTATGTAGAATATAAAAGGATGTGTTTAATTTGGGTAAGCTTTATGTAGTTGGAATTGGTCCGGGAAGTGTTGAAAATATGACGGTAAGGGCTGTAGAGACAATAAAAAAAAGTGATATAGTCATAGGATATACCAAGTATTTGGATATAATAAGCAGTCTAATTGAAAATAAAAAAGTGTTTTCCACAGGCATGAGAGGTGAGGTGGAAAGGTGCAGACAGGCACTTGAACTTTCACGGGACAACGTGGTTTCCATAGTGAGTACAGGGGATTCGGGAATATACGGTATGGCAGGACTTATTCTCGAAATGAGAAAAGATGAAGATGTGGAAATAATTCCGGGAATCACAGCCTCTTCTGCAGCTGGATCCGTGGTTGGGGCACCGCTTATGCATGATAACTGCAATATAAGCCTAAGTGATCTCATGACACCCTATGAGCTGATAAAAAAGAGAGTGGAACTTGCAGCTTCCGGAGACTTCGTAATATCTTTTTATAATCCTAAAAGTCATGGAAGACCTCATTATCTGAAAGAATGCATGGATATTATACGAAAATACAGAGCGGACTCCACTCCGGTAGCTGTAGTTAAAAACGCACTCCGGGAAGGACAGAAGTATGAAATTTTTACCATGGATTCTTTTGAGGATGACAAGGTGGATATGATGTCCATAGTGATAGTGGGCAACAGCAACAGCTACTTGAAGGAAGGTGAATTCATAACTCCCAGAGGATATAAATTCACCAGCTCAAATAATTAATTATGAATTGTAAATTGAACAAGGGGGGGTGTATAAATTGAGTATCTTGAAAAAGGGTATTCTGGTGGTCAGTTTTGGAACCAGCATATTGGAGACATTAAAAAGCTGTATTGAGAATACAGAACAGGAGATCAGAAATAAGTTTAAAGGATATGAGGTCAGAAGAGCTTTTACCTCAGGAATAATAATCAGAAAATTAAAGAGAGAAATGGGAATTGAAATAGATACGGTGGCAGAGGCACTGCTTAATATGAAAAATGAAGGATTTTCAGAGGTATATGTGCAGCCCCTTCACATAATGCCGGGAGATGAGTACGACAAAATAGTGCTTGATGTAAAAAAGTACGGATCTTTTTTTGACAAATTGGTGGTGGGAAGACCTGTGCTCTATAGAAAGGATGATTATGTAACAGCAGCCAAAGCTCTGGAAAATCAACTTCCTCTGCTGAAGCAGAATGAGGCTGTAGTACTCATGGGTCATGGCTCATCTCATCCGGGCAATGCTATTTATGCCATGTTTCAGTATGTATTGGAGGACATGGGTATGAAGAATATATTTATAGGTACGGTGGAAGGTTATCCTGTAATTGAAAATATAATACCCAAGCTGAGGGATAATAAAATAGAAAAGGTCATTCTCATGCCGTTTATGGTGGTGGCAGGAGATCATGCATTAAATGACATGGCAGGGGATGACAGCAATTCCTGGAAGGAAATACTTAAAAGTAAAGGATTTGAAGTCAGCACATATATTCACGGCCTGGGAGAAAATAGAGCTTTTCAAAGAATATATGTACAGCATGTAGAGGACTGTATAAATGGCAACCCTCTTATGAATACAAAAATTAAGGTTTTAGGTGACTTGTAAGGAGATTTTTGATATGATAGGATTGATTCTTGGAACTAGTGAAGGGAAAAAAATACTTTCCATGCTCAATGAATTTACGGAGGATATATTTGTATCTACTGCAACAGAATATGGAGCTTCACTTCTTGAAAATTATAGATACAGATATATGAATGACAAACCTCTTGATTTTGACAAGCTTGTAGATGAGCTCAAAAAAAGGAATGTAACGGCACTGGTGGATGCATCTCACCCCTATGCGGTAGAAGTCAGTAAAAATGCAATGGAAGCCTGTAATAAATTGAATATAGAGTATATAAGATATGAAAGGCCTTCCTGTATAGAAAAATTCAAGGATGAACCTAAGGTTATAAAAATACGGGATTATAGTGCATTTAAATCAGAGCTTGAAGATAGAAATATAAAAGGTACCATACTCAATACTACGGGCAGTAAAAGTCTGGGTGATATATTGGCTTTGAAGCTGGAAAATAGAATAGTCTATAGAGTACTGCCCAGCCTGAAGGTTTTAAATGAACTTCATAATCGAAACATAGCTTTGGACAATATAATTGCGCTAAAAGGGCCTGTCAGCTATCAGCTGAATTGTGCTTTTATAAGGGAATACAAAGCCCAGGCTATGCTGCTCAAAGATAGCGGTGTAGAAGGCGGCACTCTTGAAAAAATAAGATCTTGTTTGGATTGTGGAATATATGCTTTTATAATAGAGAGAAAAAGAGCAAATTATCACAGGGTTTTCCACAGTGTGGAAGGTCTGGTGGAATATATAAAGGATGTAAAGTGATTCTTAGATAAAAGTTATTTGTAAAGGATGTATTTTATGGAGGTTACAGCAGCTTATCCTGGAAGTTTTGGAGAAATAGTTCAGGGAAAAATGGAAAATAGAGATATTTTATTATCTTGTCCTGTAGATGTTTATACTGAAGTCAAACTCACAGAATGCCATAATCCTGTAAGAAGAGCGAATTTGAAAAAATCCTCGAATTTTCTATTTAATATTCTAAAGTCTTGGGGATATGAAAAATATTATAAAAATATAGATATAGAAATAAATTCCCAAATTCCACAGGGTAAAGGACTTGCCAGCAGCACGGCAGATTTGTGTGGGGTATATTACTGTCTTATAGATATGTTCAACAGAAAATTCAATGAATTAGAACTTGTAAGAAATTGTGTCAATATAGAGCCTACTGACAGTATAATATTTAAAAAGATGACTCTATTTGATTATAAAAATGGAAAATACAGTTGTACTTTGGGAGATTACCTTTCCTATGATGTACTTGCTTTTGAAGGATATGGAGCAGTTGATACTGTGGAATTTAATCATAGGGATTTGCCGGAATTAAGTGATGTGACAGCACTTATACCTGTACTTAAAGAAGCGGTGGAAGAAAAAAATCTAGAAAAATTAGCATATGTATCTACTGAAAGCATAATAAAGAATCAGGGAAGGCTTTATTATGAGTTTTTGGACAGGATAATTGATATAAAAAAAAGGACTTCAGGACTTGGCATAATGGGAGCGCACAGTGGAAATGCTCTGGGGATAATATACAAAGGCAGAGAAGAAATTGACTTTGCAGAGAGAATATCACAAAAACTGAATTTAAAGAATATTAAGTTGTACAAAGTAAAGACATTGAAGAAAATTTCGACTTAAATGCAATATCAAATTATTATAAAGGGGAGTTGGTATTTATAATGGATAAAGGATATATTCAAGTTTATACTGGAAATGGCAAGGGAAAAACTACAGCAGCACTGGGATTATCTCTCAGGGCAGTATGTGCCGGCAAAAAGGTGTTTTTTGGACAATTTGTAAAGGGAATGGATTACAGTGAACTAAAGGCAGGAGAGTATCTTCCCAACTTTACACTGGAGCAATTTGGAAGAGATGTTTTTATATTTGACAAGCCCAGTGAAAAGGATATAAAAGTAGCCAAGGAGGGACTGGAGAAGGTTAAAAAAGTGCTTAGTTCCGGAGACTATGATGTAGTTGTACTGGATGAGATAAATATAGCCGTGTTTTACAAGCTCTTTACTCCGGAGGAAGTATTGGAGCTTTTGGATATGAAGCCTGAAAAAACGGAAGTTATATTGACTGGAAGATATGCGGATCCTAAAATAGTGGAAAGAGCAAATCTAGTTACAGAGATGAAAGAAATAAAACATTATTATGTCGAGGGTGTAAAAGCCAGAAAGGGAATAGAAAATTAGTTTATTCCATCACTACCACTACTAATAAAATACTTCCAACATCTCAAAAAAGTGGGAGGAAAGCATTACTCGCACGTCTGGATATATAATAAACTGAGCCTGATGAATTTTATAAAATTTGTCAGGCTTTTAATTGTCCAAAAGAAAACCACCTGCTGTGCAGGTGAGTTCAGAAAAGCTTAAGCGGTGAACAAAAAACCTCACTTTGATAAAATAGAAATGGTCTCGTCAGCCAAATCTATAATTCAAAGGAGGTTTGTGCCCTAAATGGACAACAACAGTTTAGCACATACTAAATGGAGATGTAAATATCATGTAGTATTTGCACCAAAGTATAGAAGAAAAGAAATATATGGAGAAAGAAAAAAAGAGATAGGAAAAATATTAAGGGAATTATGTAATTGGAAGGGAGTAGAAATAATAGAAGCAAATGCATGTGAAGATCATATACATATGCTTTTATCAATACCACCAAAGATAAGTGTATCAGGTTTTATGGGATTTTTAAAAGGAAAAAGCAGTTTAATGATATTTGAAAGATTCTCAAATTTAAAGTATAAATATGGGAATAGACATTTTTGGTGTAGAGGATATTATGTTGATACAGTGGGTAAGAATAAAAAAGCAATAGAAGAATATATAAAAAATCAACAAAAAGAAGATATGATTTCTGACCAGATAAGTATGAAAGAATATATGAACCCTTTTAAGGGTAGCAAGTAATATAAATTGCGGCTGGCGGGATCTTCAAAAAATGCCTTAAGGCATAATGCTGGTAATGTGCCCTTGTAGGGCTTAAGAAAAACCACCAGCTAAGCTGGTGGATATTTATTTTGGTATTTACAAAATAGAAAAGTTAAGTTAAAATTGAAGATGAGAATCAATATCAATTAGAATATATGAATTTAATTAGAAAAGGGAGGATTTTATTGTGAGTATATTAGTTATTGGAGGAGACAAACTTGGAAATATAAAAGATAAATTAAAGGAAAATGGCTTTAACAAGATAGATCACATCAGCGGAAGAAAAAAAGGAGACAGAAAAATAAAGATATCTGAAGGTACGGATTTAGTTTTGGTATTGACAGATTATATAGGACATAACATATCTGAAATAATAAAAAATCAATCCAAAAGAAGCGATGTAACAATTATGTTCTGTAAACGATCCTGGTCAAGTATGTATAAAAATATAGAAAATTACATTACGCAGATAAAAAAGGTCTGAAATATGCAGACAAAAATAAATTTCTATATGGTGCAGTGCACTTATAAGAAATTATCTGTTAAATAATTTCTTATAAACTAATACGATTAAAAGTGTAAACACTGAAGTAAGTGCTATGGTTCCACCGGGGGCACTGTTTATATAATAGGATAAAAATAACCCAACTAGTATATCTGCAAATCCAAATACTATTGAAAATATAAATGTGAGCTTGAAGCCTCTGTGAAATTGAAGTGAAGCAGCTACAGGCATGGCAATCATGGATGAAATCACAAGAATACCCAGTATTCTTATGGACACCGAAATAGTAGCACCTACTAAAAGCGCAAAGAGGTAATTTATAAGTCGTACTTTTATTCCGCATACTTTAGCACCATTTTCATCAAAGGTTATATAGAGCAGTTCATTGTACAGCATGGATAGAGTCAGTACTGAAATTATGCTCAATGAAAATACCGTATACAGCTCACTTTTAGATACTGTAAGTATGCTTCCAAACAAATATGAGTTTACATTTGCATTTGCCTTTCCTGTACTTATGAGCACGATTGCAATTCCTACGGATAGTGTAAGAATTATTACAAGTATTAATTCTGCATATTTTTTATAGTAATTTCTCAAAAATTCTATGGTAACTCCTGCAAGGGAGGTGAATATAAAGGAAGTCAGTATTGGGTTATATCCAAATACCAATCCTATTGCCACTCCTGCCAGAGATGAATGGGACAATGTATCTCCCATCATGGAATATCTTTTTAAAACTAAAAAGGTACCTACTGCAGGGCATAATATTGATATAAATATACCTGCGATAATTGCATTTTGCATAAAGCTGTATTGTAACATAATTTTCCTCCAGTAAAAGATGGCCTAATTTTTGAAAGCTATAGATTTTCTATATTGGTCAACATCATATAGATGTACATTTCCATTGTTTATAGTACATATTTTAGTGGAATTTTCAAGAGCTGCTTTCAAATTGTGTTCCACCGATAATACTGTTATAGATGAGTTTCTGTTTAAGTTACGTATTATTTTGTATATACCCTTTTGGCTTGGAATGTCAATACCTGTAGATGGCTCGTCAAATATCAGGAGTTCAGGATTACCTACAAGTGCCCTCGCTATGAATATCTTCTGGCGTTGTCCTCCAGAAAGATTACCTATGAGACTGTTCTTGAAATCAATCATTCCTACAAGATCAAGACATCTGTCCATGGCTGTCCTATCCTTCAATTTTAGTACCTTCATATGACATTTAATCAATTCAGAAACAGTAATTGGAAATTCTGAATTAAAAGTTTCCAAAAACTGAGGCACATAGCCTATTTTTTTCGATGATACCCTTATTTCACCCTTTAAGGGATGTAATAATCCTAAAATCAGTTTTATCAAAGTGGTTTTGGCACTGCCATTTTCCCCTATAATTGAAAGGTATGTCCCTCTTTTTACGTTTAAATTTATTTTATTTAGTAAGTAAGGGGGACTGCCAGTGTAGGAAAAAGTCAAATCTTTTATGCAGATCATACTAAAACTCCTTCATTTATATAGAATTCGTATATATATTATTATATAACTACTTGCAAATAATTTGCAAGTAGTTATATAGGAATGATCTTATAGATTATGCTAAATTTTACTCCACAATTAAGAATTTACAATATACGAGTATTTTTTAACTTTTACCGTCCCATAGACATTTTTCCATATCTATGCGTCCATCATTTCTGAAGATAATACCTTCCGATTCCAAAAGAAATCTTTGAAATTCAGAACTTCCAAAAACATAATCCGGAGACAGGCCGCCGGATTTATTCACGACTCTGTGGCAGGGAAGATGCAAGTTGTCAGGGGCACTTCTCATGGCCCATCCAACTATTCTGGCACTTTTGGGTTCTCCAAGCATAGCAGCTATCTGTCCATAGGTGGCAACTTTTCCCTGTGGTATTTTAGAAACCAGGTTATAAACTTTGGAGAAAAATTTTTTCGACAAATATAGCACCTCTCTGTATCTATAATTTAGATTTTTGAATGGCAGTACATTTTTATTATAATGTGAATAATTTGAAATTACAATTTTAATAGGAAGGCTGATCGTGTCAATTTACTGCAGATTAAAAAAATATAGCTGTGACAGCTTTCATTTTTTTGAAACAATATGTAAAAAAATATTGACTAAATGGATAAAAAAATATATAATAATATCTGTTGATTGCAAAAATCAGTATGAGGTCCCTTGGTCAAGCGGTTAAGACGTCACCCTCTCACGGTGAAATCAGGAGTTCGATTCTCCTAGGGACTACCAAAGTTTAAAGAATGGCTTAACTTCAATAGTTAAGCCATTTTGTTTTTGTAGCTTTTTAATTTGCTTTTGAAAAAATTACATCTAGAGAAGTTTCATATCATGCCGATGATAGGTTTGCTTATTGTTCTACTTTCAAGGCATTAGCTGCTGGTGCTGTTTTAAAACAAGACTCATTAGGGCAGCTTAAGCAATTAGTTAAATATAAAAAAGAAGATGTCCTCTCCTATGCTCAAATTGCAAAAGATAATGTTGATAAAGGTATGACTATTGAAGAAATTTGTAGTGCAGCAATACGTTTCAGCGATAATACAGCTGCAAATCTTTTATTAAATCATATAGGCGGAAAAGCATAAAGCAGCACTTAATCAATTAGGAGATAACGTTACGCAACCTGTACATATAGAACCAGAACCAAACGAAGGTATGCCTGGAGATACTAGGGACACTAGCACACCAAGGTAAAAGTAGGTATCTTAAATGGTGGATGCCCACTTTGTGTGAAGTTTATAAATAATATTAATCATTACCATATGTTACATGTTGAAAGTATAAGCATAGTTTGGTAGCATGTATATTGTAAGAGCTTAATAAAAAGAGAACCATTTTACAGGCATCCGGTTAAATCTGGGTGCTTTTTTTGCATAAAATCACATATGTAAAAATATTACTTAAAAAATACAATATAAAGATATATACAGGTTTACTGACGGTGAAGAACATTTTGGCATATAAGTAAACTAAAAAAAACAATTAAATTAAAGGAAGTAAATATTGATGAAATATAGAGTTTTGGAAAAATCCAGAACTTTTTTATTTTGTCACCAAATAAAAATATGATAACATTAAAGTATAAAGATGAATTTTATAAATAGGAGAGTATTAATGATATATTTAAATTTGAATTATTTAAGCGGAGTAATTATGATTATTGTCGGAGGTGCATGTAAGTTATATCCACCTAAGCATATAAATCATTCTTTGGGCTATAGAACACCATTTGCAATGAAAAATGTTAATACATGGAATGAAGCAAATAAATTTGCTGGTATGATTCTTATATGTGTTGGAATAATATCTTTATTCATAACCACATTTTTCATTGTACTGGGTGAAGTTAATAGCAACATACCAGCAAAAATATCTGTTATTTTGCTTATAATTTCTATACCATATACAGAAATACATTTAAGAAAATTATTTAAAAAAGATGGAAGTAGAAAAGAAAATATTGACCTAAAATAAATCGATATTAATTCTATTATAGTTTCTGTAATAATTGGATGTATATTGTATCCATACCATAAATTATTTGATAAGAATTAATTTTAAAATTTCTTGGAGGAATACATTATGAAAATAAAAAGAAAATCTCCAATTGTAATTGCAGTTATAATTGTTTCAGCCTTTACTGTTTTATTTGCACTATTATCTATTAAAAATAGCAGCAATTATTTATTTCGTCTTTTGGCTCAAGGGGACCTATGTTTAACACACATAAACTCATATTAATTTTCCTATTAGCATCATTAATGTTGCAGTGGAAATTGAAATTACGGCAGTGGATAAAAATTGATTTGGAATAAAATAACATATTATAATTAGCGATATTGTAGTTAATATTGAATAATATTTGAGCTGCTTTCTTCGATGTTCACTTTTTATTTTTTTATTGATATTATCTACTGGTGAGAAAATGCAAATTAATGTAAAAGAAATGCCTAATAAAAATGTTACAGAAATATTGTTAAGTATTATGTATTTACCAGCAGTAACTATTATATAAAATACAATAAAACTGATAAAAAAGCATCCCCAATAAGTTTTTGCATGGTATCCGCCTGAAAATAATCTAATGGGACAAAAAAATAAAAGAGCAATTATATAATAATTTTGCAAAGAAAATATCCAGAATATAATAAAATATGGTATTAATTTTGTTATTTCATCAAAAGTACAAACTAATCCATATTCCATCTTTTTCAATTCAAGTTCTGAAAATTCAGGATTAGATTCAGAAATTTTTTTTACTAAACAAGTTATAAAATTATTCATTTTCCTCTCTCCTGCAAATTAAATGCAACTAAAAATTTTGTTATTTCAGAATTACTTTCTACAGATATGCATCCATTGTTTTGTTCAATTAATTGCTTGGTAATATATAGGCCAAATCCATGGTCATCTGATTTTTCGGTTTTTGTAGAAAATCCCTTCTCAAAAATTTTATTTTGAATATTTTTAGGAATCATTCCTGCGTTATCGGAAATTTCAATATAAAACTCATTGTCTTCAATAAAAGTATCAAAGGTTATTTTTTTATTTTGAATGTTGGATTTAGGTTGAAATGCTTCAAATGCATTGTCTATAAGATTGCTTATAATACTTATCAATTCGTTTTCTTTAATCTTTAATTTGCTAAAAGGTTCCTCAATCATTATATCAAGGTCTATATTGTTTTTATCAGCAAAATTGTTTTTAATAGATAATAGTCCATCTAAATAGTCATTACCTGTATTTATGTATTTAAAGGATGAATGGAGATTATCTGATATTCCGTCTACATAATTTTTTATTTTTTCAACGGTATTTGGTCTATTTAATGAACAAAGACCCCATATAACATTGATATGATTGGCAAAATCGTGTTTTTCCCGTCTTATTATGCTAATTATCTCCTTCATATTTTTAATCTGTTTTTCCTGAATCTTATAATTGGCTTTTATATTTATAAATTTTTGATATTTCTTTAATTCCTTAAATT
>NZ_PVXP01000025.1 GCF_002995845.1 Clostridium luticellarii
ATATATAATTATCAATTGTACCTGTTTTCTATATAATAAAATAAAGTATAATATGATCTAACTGATTATATAAGGAGTGATAACATGGAAAGCATATGTGTGTATTGTGGTTCAAGTTCAGGTATACGTAAAGAATACAGTGAAGGGGCACGATTACTTGGAAAGGAATTGGTTAGAAATAAAATACAGCTTGTATATGGAGGTTCCAGTACAGGACTCATGGGTCAAATCTCAAATGAAGTTTTAAAAAGCGGAGGAAAAGTTACTGGAGTTATACCTAAATTACTTCTTTTAAACGAACCACCAAACCAAAATCTAACTAAACTCATCTATGTTAAAAATATGAGTGAAAGAAAAGAAAAAATGTCAGATCTTTCTGATGGATTCATTGCTCTTCCAGGTGGACTCGGCACTTATGAGGAATTATTCGATACCATAAGCTGGGCCAGACTTAAAATTCATAAAAAACCTATAGGGTTGCTAAATATAGAACATTTTTTTGATCCTCTTTTAAACATGCTTGAGAATTCATGTAAAGAGGGTTTTATAAGCAAGGCAAGTCTCAAATTTTTATTTATTTCAAGTGATCCACATAAATTGATAAATAATATAATAAATTACACACCTGACTAAATACCAAGGGAAAATTTAACAACAAATTTTCCCTTTATCTCTACTTAAGCTTTCAGCTATTTGATGATCTGCGCAATTATCCTTGCTATATATTTAGTAGAAGCTTTGGATTCATCCGTAGTGTTTATCTGTGACCCTATCTCCATAAGTATTGCACTGTTGCTCATACCCTGGTTAAAATACCTGGTTCCATAATTATAATCAAGATTGATACCTCTTGAAAAACCAGGATATAATTTATCAGACAGGTTTACTATCTGATTTGCCAGTTCCATATTTTTATCAAAATGAGGGTTTTTTTTGGTCATAACCAGCATAAATTTAGATACATTCTCTCCATTCAATTTTACTGTCACTGAATTTTTGTCTTCAGCATAATCCCTATGCATGTCTATTATAAGTTTGAAGTCACCATATTTTTTTAAATATTTATCCAATGTGACTGAAGATCTGGCATAACTTTGTGTATATCCCTGCGCATCGTGAACGGTTGTGTCATTTATTGCGGAGATACCATATTTGTTGAGTTCGGTCACCAGCTGCTGACCTACAGCACATACATTTTTAGTATCATCAAAACTATTTGCATCTCCAGGTTTATAACTTTCCGTAGTATGGGTATGATAAATAAGTATATCAGGTTTTTCCGTGTTCATCTTTCTTTTCAGGCTTGGATCGTATACCTTGGTATCTCCTGATGAAGTATTCGAATTGTCTCCCCTGCTCAAGTTTCCACTATCATCATTTTTGGTTATCTGTTTATTGTCCAGCTTAAATTCACTCACACTGCTTCCTGAAACATCTTTTCCTAAAAAAGCTACTTCTTTTCCCAATATACCCAATGGATTTCTGGTATTTATATCAAAGGCTCCAAGCACCAGACTCTTCAGTGAAAAGCTATTTTCCGCCATGTCTTCTTCATCAAAACAGGTAGCTTTTACTGCAGGCATTGCATAATTTAATATCTGGACATAGAGCATATTTCCCCTTACATTATTGGCTGGATTGCTGCTGGCTTCAACCAAATAAGGCAATATGATTACAAACATCAGACTTACAATCAAATTGAGTATCTCAAACTTAGGTTTATCTTTCCTGCTGAATCTTTTATAATTCAATATATTCACTGTTTTAATAAAAAAACAGTTTCCCCCCTTTCTAAATAAGCTTCACTGTTATCTGTTATCTAGAATCCAATATGCAAAAACAGTAATAGGGATAGTAAATATAAGCCCTATACTGCTTGCAAAAGTCTTTATTATATCCGAGGCAATCATATCCTGATTTATTATATCAATGAAGCTGCTCTTGCTGACCATATATCCCAGCACCAAAAATACGGTGCCGCTGATGTAGGCCAATATCAAAGTGGTGGTCATAGTTCCTATAGTATCCCTTCCTACACTCATTCCAGCTTTTATGATATTTCCATTTGAAATTCTCGGATTATTTTCTTTCAGCTCATTCATAGTTGAAGCTATGGACATACTTACGTCCATTACTGCACCCAATGTACCTATGAGTATGGAACCAAACAAAATTCCTTTAAAATTCAAAGTACCCTTCAAAAGAGAATCCATAAGCAGCTGTGCATCTTCCGTTCCAACCCCTGAAACACTTGTAAGATTAATATAAATGTATGCTATAACACCTGCTATAATAACTCCACTGCTTGTTCCCAAAATTGCCGCCGTAGTTTTTTTATTAAATCCGCTTACTATAATCAAGCTTATTATTGTTATAACAATACAGATAATTGTTGAAACAATAATAGGATTATATCCCTGTAAAATCAGAGGTAAAAATACTTTTATAATTATTAAACAAGTTATTGTCAAAGTTATCAAAGATTTAAATCCTTTTATTCCACCTATTAAAATAATAGATGCTGCAAAAAATATAAGCAAATGAAGTAATTGATTCTGTCTGACCACCTGGTACACACTTGCTTCATTTATTTTTCCATTATTATCTTCACTTATTGACAGAAATAATTCATCACCTGTCTTAAATTCTATATTATCCGGTTTAGACGGCTGAATAGTATGAGTGACATCAATTTTCTCACCATCGTGCTTTCCTTCTGTAATCTCTATTTTCAATTTTTGCTGTTTTTCCATGATATTTTTATTTGCATCCGTATTATTTGAAGATATTATATTTATGACTTTTCCCTTTACCATGCTTCCGCCATCAGTAACATCACTTTCACTTCCTTCTGCTTTTACCGAAATAGCACAAAATATAATAATTGGAATTACTAATACTGCTATAAAAAGTAAAAAGCATTTACGTACCTTAACCAAACTTCATCACTCCTCAATTTAATGTTTATTAAATAATATTCAAGTATTTTAAAAATATAACAGCTATGGGCATTGAAGTCTTTAATAAAATTTTGCACATACCCATTGACACATACCCATATATAGGGTATATAATTTAACTATATTTTTACAATTTGGGAGTTTAAAAAGAAAATGATAAATGATAAAAAACTAATAAAGTCTACCTTCATAAGTGATGGTAAAGTGATTTTGATGCTGGTATCAGCTGTTTTTTTACTGTTCTCGCTTAATTTATTAAGAAATATATCCCTGCCCAAAATCAACACCGATATGTTGAATAATTTCTATTTGATCTTTACAAGCATCGTACTGGAAGGATTTCCCTTTATAATTATAGGTTCATTGATCTCATCCTTCATTCAACTTTTTATTTCAGAAGAAAAGATAATAAGATACATACCTAAAAATAAGATTAAGGGATTGATATTTTCATCACTGCTTGGCCTGGTTTTCCCATTATGTGATTGTGCCACAATTCCAGTGGCAAAAAATCTAATAAAAAAAGGTATTCCCAAGGGAATGGCCATAACTTTCATGCTTTCCGTACCCATAGTGAATCCTATTGTAATTATTTCTACATTTTATGCCTTTAGAGGAAAAACTTATATTGTGATTTCAAGATTGGTGTTTGGAATTATAGCTGCCATTGTCATAGGATATTTAGTGGATTTATTTTCTAAAGAAAATATTTTAAAGTCCAGTAATAAATTGGATAATGGACATGTCTGCCATGAACACTGCCATAACAGCTGCGAGCCAAAAAATTTAAGTAATATAATTTATCATACAAGCTCTGAAGTATATGATATAGGCAGGCTGTTTATCATAGGCGCACTTACATCCGCATTTTTCCAAACATATATCCCGGAAAAATACATACTTTCTATTGGACAAGGTAAGGTATATTCTATACTAATCATGTTTGTTTTAGCTTACATACTAAGTATCTGTTCTCAAACGGATGCCTTTATAGGAAGATCTTTTCTCGGGCAATTCACCGCAGGATCGGTAATTGGATTTTTGATATTGGGGCCAATGATTGATATAAAAAATACCTTGATGATGGTTGGAACATTTACCAGGAGATTTTCAATCCTTCTTATTTTCTTCATATTTATCATATGTTTTGCTCTATCGTTCCTGGCAGAATATATAATTCCATTTAGCTTAAAACTTGTTGGAGGCATATAAAAATGACAAATAAAAAATCCAGCCTAAATATCAACATAGGAGAACTCACCTGGTTTATAATTCTTATTGCAATTTCACTTTATTTTTTTACACTGGTTTATACCGGGAATATAAAGATATTTATACATCCAGCTATGATAAAGTATACAATTTTTGCTTCGGTTTTCCTGCTGATTCTAAGTATTTTTCAGCTTCCTAAAATATTCAAAAATAAATATGACAAACCCAGGCCAGGTTATATAATATTTGCCATACCTATTATCATAGGTATACTGGCCAATCCTCTTGAATTAAATCAAAATGCGTCAAACTCCAAGAATATCACTTTAGTTCAGAACTCAGATATGCTTAAAGATACTTCCAGCATAAATAAATCCGGCCCAATTGTCTTCAATGATAACAATTATCTAAATATGATGAATGAAATAAATGATACTCCAAATAAGTTCAAAAATCGGCAGATAGTACTAAAGGGATTCATTTACAGAGATTCTTCTCTAGACAAAAATCAATTTGTAATTGCAAGAGAACTTATGACCTGCTGTGCAGCTGATACACAGATAATAGGATTTCTATGCAGTTATAACGGCCCTGCCATTGATGCAGACACCTGGATACAGGTGACAGGCACACTCAGTACTACAAATTACATTGATGCAAATTCAAAACAGAAATCCCTGCTTCCTTTGTTGGAGATCAAAAATATCAGTAAAATACCCCTACCCAAATCAAAATATATCTATTTCAATTACAAGCAATAATTAAACTAAAACCAACTTCAGATATTTCTAATTTATTTTTATTCTATAAAATTTTTCCTATTATTTCTTGACAATAATATAATATTCCATTATAGTATATATGTAAATGCGCATGGATTGCATTTACATATATTTAAGGAGGTCTTGAAATGTTTAAAAAAAATAAGTTATTCATATTAGCTGCTATTGTCAGCAGTATTATGTTTATTTTTTCAGGATGTAATAGCTCAAGTGGGACAACCACAGACAATAAAAGCAAATCAAAACCAAAAGTAGTGGTATCCTTCAATGCCATGAGAGAATTTGCTTCAGCTATTGGAAAAGACAAGATAGATATTACAACCATAATTCCAAACGGTACAGAACCTCATGATTTTGAACCAACTGCAAAGGATCTCAAAACTTTAAGCAGCGCCGACGTATTCGTATACAGCGGACTTGGAATGGAATCATGGAAGGATAAAGTCATAAATTCGGCAAATAATAAAAATTTAATTGCAGTTGATGCCTCAAAAGGTATAACTCCAATTAAAAATACAGATGCAGATGAAATAAAAGAACACGGTCAATATGATCCCCATGCATGGATAAGTTTAAAAAATGCTGAAATCCAATCAAAGAATATAAAAGATGCTTTAGTTAAAGCTGATCCTTCAAATAAAGAATTTTACGAAAAAAACTACAAGAGCTTTTCCAAGCAGCTGGATGATCTCTACAATGAATACAATACAAAATTTTCAGCTGTCACAAATAAAAGCTTTGTAACTGGTCATGCTGCTTTTGCATATCTGTGCAGAGATTTTGGATTGAAGCAAAACAGTGTGGAAGGTGTATTTGCTGAAGGAGAGCCTTCTCCTCAAAAGCTGGCAGAGCTCGTAAACTACTGCAAGGAGAACAATATAAAAACAATATTTGTAGAAGACATGGTAAGTCCTAAGGTTTCCAATACCCTGGCCAAGGAAGTGGGAGCAAAAGTGGAAAAAATATACACAATCGAGAGTAAAGAGGACAACAAAAATTATATTCAAAGCATGAAATCCAATTTGGAAATGATCTACAATAGCCTGAAATGACATTTTATCTGAATATTATGCTATAATACAGTAAACAGATTTTAAATAAGTATGAACAGGAAGTGATCATTCGGGTGATAAGCTTAATTGCAGCTGTTAATAAAAATTGTGTAATAGGAAAAAACAACAAATTGATATGGCACATACCAGAAGATCTAAAAAGATTTAAAAAAATAACTTTAGGCAAAACCATTATAATGGGAAGAAAAACCTTTGAATCACTTCCCAAAATACTGCCAGATAGGAAACACATTGTAATAACCAAAAATAAAAATTATTTAATTTCAGACAACAGTGTTACAATTGTACATAACATCAAGGACATTTTAAAATACAAAAATTATCCTGAAGAAGTATTTATAATAGGCGGAGAAAAAATCTACAGTCAGATGCTGCCCTGCTGCAGCAGATTGTATTTAACTGAAATAATGTCTTTTGAAGATGGAGATGCACATTTTCCTGAATTCAATAGAGAAGATTATACAATGCTTGAATATGAAAAGCATTATGATAAAAATATTGAATACAATTTTTTAACCTTTGAAAAAAAGTTTCAGTAAAATGCTTCTTCAAAATTAATTAACATTTTTATAAGAAATTTCTTAACAAATCTTAATGTAATATTAAGGTTTGTTTTTTATTATAAATCTATACTAAAAAAGAATAATTAAAATTTTGCAGGTGATATAATTTGTTTCAAAGCACAGCAGGTATTTTTATAACAATCAATGTATTTATAGTAGTGATTATTTATGCACTAACAGTTCACACTAAAAAAACTTCTATAGTAAAAAACAGTTATGTTCTGGGAACCATAGTGCATATACAGATATTTGGAAACAGATCCAAGCAATTAGCAGAAAAAGCATTGGAAAAACTCATGGATATTGATGACAAAATGTCTGTATTCAAGGACTACAGTGAAATATCAAAAATAAATAGAAATGCCGGATTATCTCCCCAGGTCATCAGCAGCGATACCTATTTTGTAATAAAAAAAGCTGTAGAATATGCCGAGCTGTTAGGCGGATCTTTTGATCCCACTATAGGTCCTTTAACATCTCTATGGAATATAGGTACTGAACATGAAAGAATTCCTCAAAAAGATGAAATAGATAAAAAATTAAGTCTGGTCAACTATAAGGACATAATTTTAGATGAAGGTACCAGATCCATCAAGTTGAAATATAAAAATCAGTCAATCGATGTGGGAGGTATAGCCAAGGGATTTGCAGCAGATACAGTTAAAGGCCTGTTGTCCAAACATCACGTTAAAAGTGCCTTAATCGATCTGGGCGGAAATATTTTTGCCCTGGGCCGCAAATGCAGCGGTGATTTATGGAGTATAGGCATTCAAAACCCATTTAAACACCGTGGAGAATATATTGGTATAGTAAATGTTAAAGACAAGTCCCTAGTTACATCAGGCAATTACCAAAGATATTTTATGAATAGCGGCAAAAAATTCCATCACATACTGGATCCTAAAACAGGATATCCTTCAGAGAGCAGCATTGTAAGTGCTAGTATTATATCCGATAATTCCATTGACGGCGACGGATTATCCACAGGCATCTATATTATGGATGTACATAAATCCATGGATTTAATAGAATCTCTGCCGGGCATAGATGCAATATTGATTACCAATGCAAAAAAAGTGTATATTACATCAGGTATTGTTGAAAATTTCAAGCTGACTGACAACGAATTTAAATATATCAAAAATTATGAGCAGGAAAGGATCTGTTAATATGACAAAAAAGATTAAAAAAATACAAATTTCCAGACACATTATACAGCTGATTTTGTTTTTTCTGCTGCCTGGTATGTACATACTGACCTTTAGTGAACTAAAATCAATTTTACAGATGATTGTCAGCGGCAATTTCAATTTTATTCAGGCTTTTCCGGGATTGATGGAATTTATAATAACAACTGTCTCCACCATTTTAATGGGCAGATTTTTCTGTGGATGGCTCTGTGCCTTTGGTACTTTCAATGACTGGATTCACATAATATCAAAAAAGGTCTTTAAAATTAATTTTAAAGTAAGTGAACAGCTTGATTCTATATTGAAATATATAAAATATATAATTTTATTTATCATCCTGATCCTCCTATTTAAAGGTGGAAACACTATTTTAGATGGTTCAAGTCCCTGGGATGCCTTTGCACAGATAAGTGATCTGTCCACTGTACTGTCGTCTTTAACCGTTGGATTTATACTTTTGGTTTTAATAACTCTGGGAAATATTTTTATTGAAAGATTTTTCTGCAGATATCTGTGTCCTCTGGGTGCCGTATTTTCCCTGGTATCCAGAATGGGTATATTTAAAATAAACAAACCCGGTGACAAATGCGGCAGATGCAGACTATGCACAGATAATTGTTCAATGGGCTTAAAGCTCTACAGCATGAACAGTGTCAAGGGGGGCGAATGCATAAATTGTCTAAAATGTATAGAAACATGCCCCAGGAGAAATCCCCGTGCAAGCATACTGGGTGAAGATGTGAATCCAGCAATGGCAGGTTCTTTTGCCATTTTCATCTTCACAGGTATATATGGTTTAACCAATTTAGGAAGTTCAATTTTAACACAAAAAGGCCTAGCTTCCCCAAATAATGTAGTCTCCACCAGTAAAAGCAAAACGTCAAACAGCAATAGTCAAACTGCCGTAAATTCAAATGCTTCACAAAAAGCTAAATACAAAGACGGTACCTATATTGGAACCGGCACAGGATTTCATGATGGTACAACAAAAGTCTCCGTAACTGTAAACGGCGGCAAAATCACTGATATAAAAACAATATCAACAGGTGATACTCCAAGATTCTATCAATACGTTGAAGACACCATACCTGATGAAATAATTTCAGCCCAGTCAAGTTCAGTTGACACCGTATCCGGAGCTACCTACAGCAGCAGAGGACTCATCGAGGCAGTTCAAAATGCATTAGATAAAGCTGTTTAATATTCTATAGAAGAGTAAACCTGAGTCTGCCGAGGCAGGCTCAGGTTTATATCCTTTTTGGCCAATTTATGATTTTTTATAAAATCCACATACAGCTTCGATTAAATGCTCTCCAGAGCTGTGAGCGCCGCGCCTACAGCTCCTACTATCTGCGGCTCCTGCGGTATGAATATTTTGTCTCCAAGCTTTTTTTCCAGACATTTCACCACACCTATATTTTTGGCAACTCCACCTGTCATCATATAGGCTTCTTTTTTGCCGACCCTGTTCACAAGTGAAAGTGTTTTTGAAGCAACTGACTTGTGCAGCCCATGGATTATATCAGATATATCCTTATTCTGTGCAACAAGTGATACTACTTCCGATTCTGCAAACACAGTACACATACTAGTTATATCTATATCTTCCCTCCAATCCAGGGATCGCTTTCCCATTTCGCTCAATGGCACTTCAAGAGTATGGCTCATCATCTCAAGAAACCTCCCGGTACCCGCCGCACATTTATCGTTCATGGCAAAGTCCACTACTTTTCCGCTGTCATCCAACCTTATGGCCTTGCTGTCCTGACCTCCTATGTCAATTATAGTTCTTACTTTATTGTTTAAAAAATAAGCTGCTTTTCCATGACATGTGATCTCGGTTATTTCTCCATCCGCAAAAGGAATGCTTACACGTCCATATCCTGTAGAAATTATTCTGGAAAGTCTGCTAGAGTCCATATTCAATTTTTTCAGTGCCTCTTTCATGGCCTTTTCCGCCCCATTTTGACTTTTGGCACCGGTTCTCACCACCGAATAAGAAAGTATTTTTCGTTTTGCATTCATTATAACTACATTTGTAGATGTAGAACCGCTGTCTATACCTGCAACTAAAATATCATCTTTTATACTGACGCTGTCATCTTTTTTGTATTTTTCATTTTTTGACTTGATTGTCTCAACAAAAGCCTCTATTCTTGTTCTCATCTGTCCACTACCTTCTTCTGTATAATCGGTTTCTATCTTCAACATAGGTATTGAAATCAAATCCTTCAGTGCGGCATATTCAAAAGAATAGGCATCACAAAATTTCGTGGTATGGTATATCAGGCCGTCCATCTTGTCTATATTTTCATTTAAAATCCTAATTCTGTCTTTATTGTCAACCATTCTCATACATGGAAATGCATTTAACAAAAAAGAAGAATAACTCAAAATGAAATCCTCATTTTTCGAAAGTACAGTTGATTTTGTAAAATTTCCTGTGCAGGTAAAATCAAAATTTATAGAAGCACCTGCAGTTTCAATCTGTTTTATGGTAGAATCTTTCACCCTTGATCCCATAAGAGCAATATTTATGCCGGACAATTTACATGATTTTTTATCAGTTTTTGCATTGACCATATTTATAAATTTATCATCATCAAATTTTCTTCCTGTGAATTTCTCCATTGAACTTATAAATTTTATAAGTTCACTTTTCATAATCAGTGCAGATGCCCTGTTTCTCTTTCTTGGAACATTTATCAGATGTACAAAATCAAAATCAGGACTGCTTTTTAAAACGTCATACAGCCTCTTGATACTGTCACAACAATTTACAAGAACCAGATTGCAAATACCGGAATTAATGCATTCTTCAAGTACAGCCTTAGCATATGTACATACGTTTGGATGCATCAGGGCTTCGGCTTTGTCAAAACCTGAAACATGAGGATTTATCCTCACCGCATTCTCATTGAAAGCTTCTATAATATGAATTGGAGTGTATTTACAAACATAGCCTATCATTTTGCCACCTTCTGTCTGCTGTTCAATATTTCCATGAAGGCTTCCACCCTCGTCTTTATCTGGCCTTCATGGGCATTTCTTCTGTCCACACCATCACCATCTATGGACAGATAAGGTATGTTCTTCTGTTTGAGTGCCTCTTTCAAAAGCATCGTTCCTCCGCTGCACTCTTTGCAGCCAAAAGAACACAGATTTATAACTCCACTGGCATTGAAATTATGAACCATTTTGATTATATTTTGTATTTTTATCTGAAAAGGCCCGTTGAGTTTGTTTTGAAGAAATTTCTTGGCTACAGCTTCATAAGGATGATTATAATCCATTTCATCCAGATTATCCAGATTATAATCACAGGCAAGGAGCTGACAATCGGGATTAAGATTAAAATAATTCTTCAAGGTATCACTGTAAAAAGGCATGATATGGCTCCATAGAATTCTCTTTCCTGCATAATCAGGATATTTTTCTATATCTTCAGCCTGCATTTTATAAAAGTCCAGTATTTCCGGCCTGCCTATTCCCAGATGAGATGCAAATAATCTGTACATTTCCAGTGTAAGGGTATTGGGAAAGTATTTATGCTCAAGACTTTTATAAAATCTGCGCATATATGCTTTGGTATTGTTCTCAATTCTTATTATTTCCCTGAACCTTTCTTCATCAAATCTCCTTTTCATTATATCCTGGATAAATTCCACCATCTCATGAAGCTGGCCCACTACATATGCTTCCGTATCCTCGTTGTATTCGTAGGGTATGTCTAAATAATAATAGGGTATATTGTATTTTTTTGAAACATACCTTATGGTATTCAGGTTTCCATCACATATCATGGAGGAGGTCACTGCAAATTTAGGTCTTGGGACAACATTCGCCTCTACAGCTCCTATAAAGGCCTTATGATAGCTGCAGAGTGTATCGGAAATGCCGGATTTTTCGGCACAGTCTATAAATGCATCTTCACACCGGGTACCCGAAAGAAATGAAGAAAACCCTTCAAGCAAGAAAGGCGTTATATCCATGGCATTAAATATTTCAACAGGTGAAAATATGGTGACGAAAGCCGAACCCTCAGGATTTCTAAGGGGCTTTAGTATAAATTCAAGGCAGAGTTTATTCAAGTAGTTAAGAGAATCCGGAAGGTTTTTGTCCTTGAATTTTGAAACCAGAAACTTTTCGAGAGAAAACCCCATCTTCAGCAGACGGAGAGACCTGGAAGGGTTATCAATATTTTGTTTTATATATTTTCCATAAGATCTAATCAAATCCATTTTTAAAACCTCTTTACTTCTCAAGTAATCCTCATATTCAGAAAGTCTTTCATAGTGACTGGGATATACCCCTGCTAATATTTTACTTACACTTAATTATAGAATTATGTTATCATAATATATTGTAAAATGCAAAATTTACAATTATAATTGAAAAATGCAAGAGGAGGATTTATTTTGAAAAATCATCGTGAACTTCAGCAATTATTATTATCAATAGATGGAAGAGGCTATTCTGCCTACAAGGAACTAAGAGGAGAATATAATTTTGGAAAATATATACTTTCTCTGGATCACATCCAGTCGGATCCCTTTGCTCCACCCTCAAAAGCACGCATAATCCTGTCCAGAAAAGAAGCTGACTTCCCAGATGAATTTCTGGACTCAAAATATAAGAAAATAGCTGTATCCGACTTTTTGACAAGAAGTTTTTCACACAATATCAAGAATTTCAACGGAACTCCAAATATGAAGAAGTTAAGTACATTTCTATCCATAGACACTTGTGGGCAGGAAATGCTGGAGAGAACATCTGCAGTCATAAAGCAGGATCATATCGAAGCCAGGTTTGAAGTTGAACTGCCAGCTTCCGGGAGAAGAATCCGCGGTAAATCCGCTGTTGAAATTTTCTTTGATATACTACCTAAAATTGTAAATTCATCACTGCTTTATAAAAACATAGATGGAGCCAAATTAAAAAAACAAATTGATCTCATACTGGATCAAGAATTTATCAGAGAGGAACTAACCAAAAAAGGACTTGTAGCTTTTATCGCCAACGGAGCCATTTTACCAAGAGAAAACGGAATATCCGACAGACCGTTAAAAGATGCAGGTGCAGTTCTTTTTAAAAGCCCTGAAAGTCTTGAAATAGAATTATCTGTTCCAAATCACGGTACAATAAAAGGAATGGGCATTCCAGAAGGTATAACCTTAATTGTAGGGGGTGGATATCATGGAAAATCCACACTGCTTAAATCCCTTGAGCTTGGAATATACAACCATATTCCAGGGGACGGCCGGGAATATGCAATAACCAGAAATGATGCTGTTAAAATACGTGCTGAAGACGGCCGAAGAGTGGAAAGTGTAAATATCAGTCCTTTTATAAACAATCTGCCAAATAACAAGGACACCCTGAGATTTTCCACGGATAATGCCAGTGGAAGCACTTCCCAGGCAGCCAATGTGATGGAGGCTCTGGAGTGTGGAAGCAAGCTTTTATTGATAGATGAAGACACTTCCGCCACAAATTTCATGATAAGAGATGGCCGCATGCAGAAACTCGTTTCAAAAGATAAGGAACCCATAACCCCTTTTATAGACAAAATCCGTCAGCTATACCATCAGTACAAAGTCTCAACTATATTGATTGTAGGTGGCTCCGGAGATTATTTTGATGTGGCGGACCACATAATTATGATGGATGAATACATTCCGAAAGAGGTTACGGCACAGGCCAAAAATATTGCAGACAGCTCTGGATATAGAAGAGAAAAATCAGATGAAACCATGTTTGGAGATATCACTCCCCGAATACCTTTAAAATCCAGTTTCGCCCACAGTGGAAGATCATTTAAGATAAAGGCCAAGGGAAAGCATACAGTACTATATGGAAAATCACCTATAGATCTTTCAGCCTTGGAGCAGCTTGTTGACAGCAGCCAGAGCAACTGCATAGCATTAATGCTTGACTTTATTGCAAATAAGGTGATAAATGACAAAATATCAATTTCACAAGCTGCAGATACATTGTTTCTCCAAATAGAAAATTCAGGTCTGGATTTTCTATCACCTCATGCAGGTCACCCTGGAAATCTGGCACTCCCGAGAAAATACGAACTCTGCGGTGCAATAAACCGTTACAGGGGTCTCAAAGTAAAATAATAAGTATACCCCAATATCAAACAAGGGAAATTTTCAGTTATCACCGAAAATTTCCCTTGTTTTTTCTGTCCATTTATCAATTGCAAATTGTCAACTATCAACTTCCTATTGTCCATTGTCAACTGTCAATTGTCAACCGGATATCAGGATCTGAACACAACTTCTTCTTTTGAAAACATGACCTTTGCCAAAAGCACAGTAGCTATTACATATACAACGTGCCATCCTAAAACTACGGAGATATGCATAGGATTGAATATCCCTGCAATAGCCTCTTTCATAACTACCACTGCATTTACTATAGGTATATTAAAAAACAAAAATCCTATATTCTTGGCATCCATCATAAATGGCACATAGGTCAAAATCATCACCGGCACTATAAATCCACCCAGATAGGTATTGGCTTCTTTCATGGAGCGGGCAAATATGCTTATGGATATTTCAATGGAGCTAAGTGCTATGAGTACAAATACAGATACTACTCCCATAACAACAAAAGCACCTGGTGAAATGGTAACCCCTCCTCCATCTGAAAATATGTAGAGCATGGAACCTATCATAGAAGCCAATGTAACTATCAGCGTAACAAGAGCTACAGATGAAATTGCCATAAGTTTTCCCCCAAATATAGACATTCTTCCTACAGCTGTTGACAAAAGAGGTTCAAAGGTTCCCCTTTCTTTCTCCCCTGCCACCAGATCCGCTGCGATTCCTATAGTAGGACTTATCATGAAAATAATAAGCAGGGTTGGCAGCACGCTTAAAATGCCAAAGGCTATAGGATTGTTATCCTGTTTGCTTAAAGTTTGCTCCTTTATCTCAAAAGGAGTCAGCAGCTGACTGTCAATTCCCTTTGCCTGCAGTCTCCCGTCAATAACAGATTTGCTGTATTTGTCAAAAGTATCTTTTATCATGGAGGATGCCATAGAAGATTTATTTGAATCCTGATCGTATATTATCTTAATATTGGTGCTTCCTTCAGCTGCAACTTTTGAATCAAAATCCTCAGGTACATCCACTATAAGGGATATATCTCCTTTTTTAAGCTTTTCATCTACATTTCCACTGTTATCGATAGTTATATTCTTCATATTTTTTAATATTTTATGAATCGAAGAGTCTTCCTGTCCCCTATAGGCAATAGCTACGTTTTTCTGAATGGATTCCGTTGTATCCTTCATGGTAAAGTCTATTATCTTAAACATGGCAGGATACATTATAATGGGAAGAAGTATGGTAAATATAAGAGTTTTTCTGTCCCTGAAAATATCCACAAGTTCCTTTTTCAATACTATCCAAAAATTACTCATGCACGCCGCCTCCCACCAATTTCATAAATATTTCTTCCATATCACTGCTGTTGTATTTTGATTTCAAATATTCTACAGTTCCCTGCTCCACAAGTTTTCCCTTGTGAATTATAACAACTCTGTCACAGAGCTTCTCAACTTCTGCCATGGAATGGGAGGACAATAGAATTATCTTGTTTTCACTTTTGCATTTGAAAATAAATTCATGTATGACCCTGGCTGCCGAAACATCCAGTCCGGTACTCGGTTCATCAAACAGCATCACCTTTGGCGAATGTATTATAGCTCGTGCTATGGATACTTTTTGTTTCATACCTCTCGAAAATTTGCCCGCTTTCCTGTCCATGTACTCCGTCATCTCAAGATCTCCTGCAAGTTCAGCTATTCTTTTATCTATTCTCTCCTGCGACATCCCATAGAGCCTGCCAAAATATTCTATATTTTCCCTGGCTGACAATCTGTCATATATTCCAACTTCTCCTCCAAATAAAATTCCTATTTCTCCTCTAACCTTTGAAGGATCTTCAATCACGTCATATCCATTTACCTCTATAGTTCCCCCAGTTGGTTTCAGCATTGTAGAAATCATTCTTAAAGTTGTGGTTTTTCCTGCACCATTTTCGCCCAGAAGTCCCACTATTTCCCCTTCGTTTACACTGAAGGACAGACTATCCACAGCTTTAATTTCCTTGAATTTTTTACTTACATTTTTCAGCTCAAGCATTATTTCCCTCCTTTTATTTTATTTCATAAAACAAAATGCCATCCACAGCACAACAGCTGTGAACCAAACCGTATAGAATATTATTTTTCCTACATGAATACCATAAAATATATTGAAAAAAATTATGAATATAAGCAGCAAAGTCATAATTATGGCAATTACATAAACCGCTTTCCTATTTTTGCTGAAGTTTTTGTTTTTCACCTCACCAACCCTGTTTATTCTCAAATAATAGGATATGCACGGTAGTCCTGAAAAAACAGTTATAACAAATACAGGTATCAGAAGAATATTGAAAACAATTCCATAAACATAAGGTATATGATCATACCTTGAAAGTAATACTATAATCAGAAAAATGACACAGCTTATAGAAGATGGAATTGCTGCTTTTCTAGCTGACTTGTATTGCTGCATGTATTTTTCAATTTCAGTACAACTGTCCGTATAAATGGGCTTTGTCCCTAAAGGTGCGCTGAAAATGTGAATTGAGTTCCCCGAAGAACAGACATGTGACCATCCAGCTTCCTTAAAATATGAAAAATATTCTTTGTCCGGATCCCTTCTATAGTCGAGAGAATACTGCAGGTCTTTAGGCTCACCTTTTCTCAGCTTGTAGCCAAAAAAATCAAGTTTATACAGTATCCATCCCTTTTTAGCATAGGATGACAGCATTTCCATTTCCTCATCCTCCGCAAATGCCAGTCCATTGCTTATAACATATTTTTTATCAAACACAGTTTAAAGCATCCCCCTGTCGTTAAATATTTTTTCAGCAGCTTCAACCATTTCCCGTTTTTTTTCAATATCATTTTTTAAAAATTGAATACCCTTCTCAGTTATTATATAAATCTTCTTTTGTGCCGACTCCTCCACAAGTTCTATAAGTTCAGCTTCTAAAAGTTTCTTAATACTGGTGTACAGGGAAGCAGGCCCTATGGAAAAAGTATTTTTTGATATTCTTTCAACTGCCTTCATAATAAGGTATCCATGTTTAGGTTCCATAAGCGAAAGTAAAATATAATAATAGGTATCTGTAAGTTCGCCTTTCTTTAGAGAAGTATCTCTAGCCATATTTGCCTCCATATATATCAATTAACGATATATTATTCATTGGAAAAATCATATCATTAAATGATATGATTTGTCAATAAATATAAAGAATTACTATGAAAATATATATTTTTATAGTAATTCTTAAGTTAATTTGCTTTTGTACTACCTTGTACTGATAATAATCCCAGCTCCATTATATTTCGAATTTTGATAACATTTTATTCAATTTCTGTGCAAGCTCTGCCTGGGTCTGTGCAGAAAATGCCACCTGTTCTATTGCTTTTGTAGTCTCATCTACACTGGACTTTACCGATTCTACATGAGCGGAAGATTCCTGCGATGTATTTGCCACATTTTGAACGGCTTCACTTACCTGATTTATGGTTGCCGCAAGTTCTTCTGACGTGGATGCCATTTCATCGGACATTTTACTTAAAAACTCTGAATCCTCATAGTACTTGCTTCCCAGTTCCTGAAAATTTTCAAATTTTCTGTTCACATTTTCATTTATAAATTTCAACACATCCTCACTGCACTGTGCAAGGTTTTTAAAAGCTTCCTGAACCTTTACTATAGTATCCTGAATCCCAACTACCGCTTTTGAAGACTGCTCTGCCAACTTTCCCACTTCATCCGCCACCACTGCAAATCCTTTTCCCTGCTCTCCTGCCCTGGCTGACTCTATGGAAGCGTTCAGCGCCAGAAGATTGGTCTGCTCAGCTATACTTGCAATAGTATCTGCCATAGCTTTTATGTTCTCCACTACTTTGCCGTCCTCTATGGCTTTAACTACATTATTTGCTTTACTTTCATACAATTCTTGGGACTCCTTTATGGCATCCTCTCCATTTTTCTTTGCAGCTGAAGCTCTCTTTTTAAAGCTGTTTGCATTATTACTTCCTTCCAGTGCTTTTTGAGAAAGTTCATTTATGCTAGAATCCACTTCCTCCACAGAAGCGGTTATCTCTTCTGCGGCCGCACTGTTACCTTCAATACCAGTTGCCACACCGGCAATGGAGCTGTCTATATTCTCAACCTTAGCAGATAATTCTTCAGCCACAGCAGAAAGTTCCTGACTTGAACTGTTCATATTCTGAAAATTTTCCTCAATTTCTTTCACAAAATTTCTCAGATTCTCCTGAGCTTTTCCCATAGCCTTAAATGCCTTTCCAAATTCATCATCCCTATCATTCTCATGATCACAGGCCAAATTAAATTCGGACAAATTTTCTGCCAAATTCACCATTTTTACTATAGATTTATCTATATCTCCTGGTATAAAGAACTGAAATATTACTGCAAATATAATTCCAACTATAATTAAAATAGTAGTAACAATATCCTTATAGGGAAATGAAAGCATTCCTATGACACCGATAGCGGCAATTATCACAACAAAAATACCAAAACTCAATGACAGCTTTGTTCTCATTCTCATGTTTTTTAAAAATTTCATATCAATTCTCCTTATTGTATAATTCATTAATATTATCCCAAATCGCATATGAATTTTCTAAGTTCTCAATTAGCTTTTCAGAATTTATTGGTCTGCTAAATACATATCCCTGCACCCTACTGCACTCAATACTTTCCAAAAATCTTAATTGTCCATCTGTCTCTACCCCCTCTGCTATCACTTCAATATTCAGATCTTTAGCCAAATTCACAATATTCTTTAAAATTACTCTACTTTTTCCATCGCTTTGTATATTATAAACAAAAGATTTATCTATTTTAATACCATCAATGGGTAAATCCTTTAAATAATTTAATGAAGAATATTTTGTCCCAAAATCATCTATAAATATTTTTATTCCCATATCCTTTATTTTAAAAAGTACATTCAGTATTTTTTCGGATATATCAATTAATATTCTCTCAGTAATTTCAAAACAGATGCGATTTGATCTTATCCCGGTGCTCTTTAAGGCATAATTTACAAAATCAAGGAATGAGTTTTGTCTAAGCTGCTTTTCCGATATATTTACAGACATGTAAAGTTGTTTATATCCTAAATCATCACATTTTTTAATCTGCATAAAAGCCTCATACAACACAAATTTACCTATTTCATTTATCATTCCGTTTTGTTCTGCAATATCTATGAAGTAGGAAGGAAGCCTTATGGAACCATTATGATTCCACCTTATCAATGCCTCCAGTCCACAGATTTTCATTCTGCTGATGTCAACTTGAGGCTGATAATAGAGAATAAACTCTTTATTTGCTATGGCCCTTGCCAGATCATTTTCAATTTTCACTCTCTCCACAATTTCCGCATTCATTTCTCCATCATAGAGTTCATATTGATTTTTCCCAAGTTTTTTGGCGTTTATGAGAGCTATATCTGCATTTTTCATTATCCTATGGCTGTTTGAAACATCATCGGTGCAAACAGAAATCCCAATATTCAATGCCATGAATACTCTTTCTCCATTAATCTCTATTATTTTATTAAATAAACTCAGAAGATATTCTGCCTTCAATTTTGCTTTCTCAACACTTCCACAGCTGTAATCTATAATGGCAAATTTGCTCTCCTCTACCTTGCACAGCACTTCATTATCCAAATTATCCTTAAATATGTCGGATACTTTTTTTAGCAGAGCTTCTTCAAAATCTTCTCTGTATATATCTTTTATTTTTTCAAAATTATATATGCAAATATAAAAAAGTGCTAAATTTTTCTTGCCATATTTATCTGCACTACTTAAAAAATTATTTAGTTTAATTGTCATAGATAGCTTATTGGGAACATCAGTCACACTGTCATAATATGCCAGATACCTTATCTCGGATTCATATATCTTTTTATTGGTGACATCTAAAATACAATTTATCATCAATCTACATTTTTTATTATCGACAAAAATCCTGCTTTTCTGAAGTATCCATTTTATTTTTCCTGACTTGGTTTTAATTTTATATTCACATTCAAAATAGTTAACTCCATCATATATATTTTCTTTCAAAGTTCTGTCAAATTTTTCTATATCATCCGGACAAATAATTTTTCTTAGCTGTCTAAAGAAATTAATTTTTTTGGGTACAGCATATCCTGTCATATTTTCCCACAATTTAGGCACTACAAATTCGTTACTGTCCATATTCCACTTTACTATAACCCTGTTAATGCTACCCAATATAAAATTCTTTTGTTCTTCTATCGACAATTAATTCACCTACTCATGTAAAATTATTATCATTATTAACAATATTTCAATAAAATCAATTATAGTAAAAAGGATGGCAATGAAGCGTATATATTTTGTCATATAGTGAATACTAATACATAATTTTATTATTCAACAAAATATTTATCAATTATACGCACAAATTCGATAATTTTGCTTTTATTTTTCATATTATATCACTTTATGTTTAAATATGTAATATATTTTATAGTATACACATATTTTACTACAATTACAAGTGTATTTTATACTTGTAATTTGTTATATGTTTTACCAAAAATAGCTAGAGTCAAAATAGGTGATGCAGATGAAAATAGATTATAAAAAAATGGGCAATCGTATTAAACTAACTAGAAAGAAGAAAAAAATTACCCAGGAGCAGTTAGCTGAAATGACCGGTCTCTCAAATAATTATATAAGTAATATTGAAAGAAACCGTTCTATACCGAGTATTGACACTTTGCTGAAAATTTGTAATTCCCTTAATGTAACTCCTGACTTTATACTATTAGATTCAATATACACTTCTAATGAATATTTAAAGGATGAAATAGCTAAAAAGCTAAATAAATGTAATAATAAGAACATAAGACTTGTTTCAAAATTTTGTGATTTGCTCCTGGAAGAACAGGAAGAAGAATAGTAAAACTTAAATATCAAAATTTCAATGAATACAATCAAATTTTTTCAAAGCAGAAGATGCATATCTGAATTTTGTAATAAAATTCAGATATGCATCTTCTGCTAATAAAACTTCATAATAAAAGTTTACTTTCTTTCCTTTGCCTCTCTTACTGCTTTTACAAACTTCCTGGCAGTTTCAGTTACCAGAGCATAGTCTCCAGTTCCAGCACCTTTTGTCAAATCTCCACCTGTACCCACTGCTATAGCACCTGCACTTATCCATTCTCTTACATTTTTCAGATTCACTCCACCTGTAGGCATAAAATTTCCCTGAGGTATAGGTCCCTTAAAAGCCTTTATTATTTTAGGCCCAAAAGCACTTCCTGGAAATACCTTTATTATTTCAGCTCCGGCTTCAAGTCCTTTAATCGCTTCTTTTACAGTCATAGCTCCCGGCATCACCAAAATACGATACCTGTTACAAAGCTTAACTACTTCCTCGTTAAAATAAGGACTCACTATGTACTGTGCCCCCGCCAGTATACACGCTCTTGCAGTTTCCGCATCCAGTACAGTTCCTGCTCCTATTATCACATCTTCCTCTTTATAATATTCAGCAAGTTCTTTTATTATATCTATTGCACCAGGTACCGTCATGGTAATCTCAAGCATTTTTATACCGCCCTTTTTTACGGCATTTACTATTTTTAAACCTTGCTCCTTGGAATCAGCCCTTATTACTGCTACAACTCCTTGTTCCTCTAATTTCAATACAGCATTAATTCTTTTCATCTTTCAGTCCTCCTTATTTAACATAATCTATGATATTCTTTGCTGCCATTGTTCCCATATTATCTATGGCCTCAACAGTAGATGCCGCACAATGTGATCCTAGAACAATATTATCTAGTTCCAAAAGTTTTTTATTTTCTGGAGGTTCTTTTTCAAATACATCCACACCTGCTCCCCAGATTTTCTTGTTCCTCAATGCATTATATAATGCATTTTCGTCTATCAATCCACCTCTTGCGGTATTTACTATTACTGAATTCTCCTTCATCATATTCAATTCCTTTTCACCAATTATATATTTAGTTTCATCTGTTAACGGAAGATGAAGGCTTATAAAATCTGATTTTTTTAAGATTTCCTCTACTGTCATGTATTCCACATTATTTTCAAATGCAAAACTTTCATCTTTGTATACATCATAAGCCAGAACCTTCATTCCGAATCCCCGTGCTCTTTTTACAACTTGTTTCCCTATATTGCCAAGTCCAAGCAATCCCAAGGTTTTTTCGGACATACCTATGCTGGTAATTTTATTCCAGTTCAATTTTCTACACTCTCTATCTATAGGAACAAGTTTTCTTGCAGCTGCAAGCATAAGTGTAAACGCATAGTCTGCAACAGATTCAGAATTCGCCCCTTTCGTTACAGTGACAGCAATGTTATTTCTTTCTGAATACTTTAGATCTATGTTATCTGTTCCAACACCATATTTCGATATAACTTTCAATTTTTTTGCATTCTTGAGCACCTTTTCATTTAATGGGTCTACACCTACAATAACTCCATCTACACCTTTTATTTCTTCAATCATTTCTTGTTCAGTAAGTATTCTTCCATAAGGATTTACAATAAGCTCATATCCTTGTTTCTCAAGTAGTTCAAATGGTTTCTTACTATGTTTTCCAAAAGATCTCGGCGTAATTAATATTTTTGACATAATCTATTACCCCTTTTCATATTCATAATTTTAAATCAAAATAATTTTTTTCCCAGAATAGCCGAATAATTATCTAAAAATTCACTGTACATTTCCCTGTATAGTACAACATTTTTTTCTTTTGGCTTTATTACCTTAAGCGGTTTCATTCTAGAAACAGGCTGTTTAAAATTTTTCACATCACCTACAGACACCATTCCCGTATATGCGGCTCCAAGAACAGAAGCCTCCTTCACTCCCGCAACAGCTATTTCTTTATTAAAAATATCAGCCTGAATTTGAAGCCATACATCAGAATTCGCATATCCACCATTTGCAATTATCTGCTCAACATTGCCGTCTATTTTCTCTATCATTTTATATATTGAATACATGTTGTAAATTACACTCTCCATACCCGCCCTTATAATATGCTTCTTACTATGCATAAATCTAAGTCCAAGCAGAGTTCCAGTTGCATCTGCATTCCACCCTGGAGCCCTCTCTCCTGTTAAAAAGGGTAAAAATGTCAGCCCATCACTTCCCGGATTTATTTGTGAAGCATAATAACTGAAAAGATCATATATATCCTCATACCCGGCTCTTAAAGCTTCTTTTTCAAATTGTTCTCTAAACTGATTTCTGAAATATTTGAGAACTATTCCACCGTTATTTATAGCTCCTCCTGAAATCCATTTATCTTTAGTAAAACAATAACACCATGTTCTTCCCTGTTCGTCAAAAAGAGGCTTATCTACGGCAATTCTAAGTGCACCGCTTGTACCAATTGTACAGGACATGGAGGTATCATCAAATCCTCCACAGCCTATATTTGCCATTATGCCATCCCCAGAACCTATAACCAGAGGCGTATTGGTTTTTATGCCCATTCTCCCGGCATATTTCTTTTTTATTCCTTTCACCATATAAGTACATTCCTTCACTGCTCCAAATTTGTCCTCATTTATTTTAAGAATATCTTTTAAAATGTCCCTATCCCACTTGAAATTATTTATATTAAGACATCCTGTAGCGGAAGCATCAGTAACATCAATTACAAATTCACCGCTTAATTTAAAAACTATGAATTCTTTTATGGTGACAAATTTATAAGTATTTTTGAAGAGCTCCTTCATCTTGTTTTTAACCCACAATATATTGCTGAGAGGATACATGGGATGCTGAACCCTGCATCCAGTCTTTCTGTACAGAATGCCGCAATCATAGTTTTGTTCTATAAATTTTGCCTCATCCATGGATCTGGTATCTCCCCAGGTGATAACATTGGTGAGATTGTTTCCATCTTTGTCAACGGCAAGGAAACTATGCATTTGGGAACTAATTCCAATAGATCTTATATCTCCGCTTGATATACTGCATTTTGCAATAGAATTTCCAACTACCTCTAAAAGTGATTTAAACACGTTGTTGGGCTCTAATTCAAGCATACCCTTTTCTGTACAAATTGTAGGATATTCCATATAGTCGAAGCCGATTTGATTACCTTCTATATCAAAAATATTACACCTTATCCCGCTAGTTCCAATATCAATCCCTAAATAAGCTTTTCTACCCAAAATAACTACACCTTCTCAATTTTTAAAATCTTCTTTCCGTACAATTCATTTCTCAACCAGTATAGTTTTCCCAGTCACCTTACAGCTTGTACTATTTTTAACCAACAACTATATTCACAAGCAGAACTCCTATGAGTCCACATACAGAAAGTATGGTTTCAGCTACTGACCAGGTTTTCAAGGTTTCAGGAACTGTCAATCCGAAAAATTCTTTAACCATCCAGAAGCCTGCATCATTTAAATGTGAAAATATCAGACTTCCTGCTCCTGTTGCAAGAGCCATAAGCTCAGGGCTTGCATGGGTTGAAGTCAGAATAGGCAGTACCATGCCTGCTGCAGTCATTCCAGCAACAGTAGCCGATCCTACCGCAAGCCTTATCACAACTGCTATAAGCCATGCCATAACAAGTGGTGAAATAGTGCTGCCGCTCATCAAAATCTTTATGTATCCAGCTACTCCGCTATCTATCAATATCTGTTTAAATGCTCCTCCTCCTGCTATTACAAGCATTATGACAGCTATGGTTTTTATAGAGCCTTCCGCACTTGTCATAATATCGGACATTTTCTTATTTCTTCTTATACCAAAAGTATATATTGCAATTAAAAGAGAAACTAAAAGTGCAATGGTAGGCTCTCCAAAGAATCCAGTGAATTTGGCGAAAACGGTATCTTTAAGCGTGGTAAGCTTTACAACCGCATTTAATGCCATTAGTATTACCGGTGCTAAAGCTGTAAATACACTTGTTATAAATCCAGGCATTTCTTCTTCTTTGAAATCCTTTACTTCAAATAAATGAGTAGGAATATCCTTTACTTTTTTATCAGATTTTATAAACTTTGCAAAAACAGGCCCTGCAATTATTGCAGTAGGTATTGCTATTATAATTCCATATATCAGGGTCTTTCCCAAATCGGCTCCATACACAGTAGCTATAGCAGTAGCCCCTGGATGTGGAGGTAAAAAGCCATGAGTAACAGAAAGCGATATGGCCATTGGAATTCCTACATAGAGGATAGGTAAATCCGCTTCTACAGCAATTGTAAATACCAATGGTATCAAAAGTACAAAGCCCACCTCATAGAACATGGCAAGACCAACTATAAAACCAGTTAACAGAATTGCCCATTGGACCCTTTTCTTACCTAATTTATTTATAAGTGTCAATGCTATTTTCTGTGCTCCGCCACAATCAGTCATAAGCTTTCCAAGCATAGCACCAAACCCTAATAACAACGCAAGACTTCCCAATGTGGAACCTACCCCTTTTTCAATAGAAACAGCTACTGTAGGCAATGGCATTCCTTCCATTATTCCCACCATTATTGAGACAAGTATAAGTGAAACAAATGCATCCACTTTAAATTTCATCATAAGTATTAGCAATACAAGTATTCCAAAAGCAACTATAAACAAAGGCATGATTCAATTCCCCCTATAAACCCATTTTTTTTAATTATTTACATACCATCAATCCTGATATTCACTCAATAACTATATAACCACCTCTTTAAAAAAATTTTTTTATTTTTTATTTAAATATTTTTTATAATAATATATAAAAAATATTTTCTTCTTATATATTATACTATTTCCTTATTTTTTTCAAGTATAAAAATTATTTTTATTGTACTTTGAGGGCTATAAAAATGTGTTTTAAAATAGCCCTCGAACATAAAAATTTTTTTATCTAATTATTACTTTTTTCAACTTTATGGCCGCCAAATTCATTTCTAAGTGCGGCAATAACTTTTCCTGTAAATGTATCGTCTTTTTCTGAACGAAACCTTGTAAATAGGGACTCTGCAATAACAGGTATTGCTATATTGAGTTTCAATGCCTCTTGAACCGTCCACAGGCCTTCTCCATTGGAGTGAATTACACCTTTTATATCATCAAGCTTTGGATCTTTTTTAAATACATTTTCCATCAATTCCATAAGCCATCCCCGTATAACAGAACCATGATTCCATACTTTAGCTATTTTCTTAAAATCAAGCTGAAACTGACTTCTTTCAAGCACTTCAAATCCTTCCCCAATAGCTTCAAGCATTCCATACTCTATACCATTGTGCACCATTTTCACAAAATGACCCGTTCCATTTGTCCCCGTATGCAAATATCCATTTTCAACACTTATATCCTTTATAAGAGGCTCAATATATTTGAAGACTTCATCCTGGGCACCTACCATAGTACATGCTCCATGCCTTGCACCTTCTATTCCTCCGCTGGTTCCAACATCTACAAAATCTATCCCTTTTGATTTTATTTTTTCATATCTTCCCAAGGTATCCCTGTAATGTGAATTACCACCATCTATTATTATGTCATTCTCATTTAATACAGGTAAAAGAGCATCTATCGTATCGTCTACCGGTTTTCCTGCAGGTACCATAAGCCATATGATTTTTCTCCCCTGAAATTTCTTCACCAGTTTCTCTACACTATAGGCACCGGTGAAACCATCTTTTTCACCCTCTCTAACTTTCTGAGCATCACAATCATAAGCAACTACATTATGCCCATGGTCTTTCATATTCAATGCTATATTATATCCCATTTTTCCAAGTCCGATTAATCCTATATCCATTAGAACACCTCAAATTCATTTAAATTTATTTGATAAACCACTTTGATTCTTCATGAGTATCCAAATATTTTTTTAATTCTCTTAACAATAAGTATGGAGTTTTATTGAAAGTATCATTGGTTGCGCCAGCAAGATGCGGGGTAATTGTTACATTATCCATTTTATGCAGCGGATGATCCTCTTGCAGCGGTTCAGTCCAAAACACATCTAAGGCTGCCCCTCCAATTTTATGATTTTCCAGTGCATCCATAAGTGCAGCTTCGTCAATCAAGCCTGCCCTGGCTGTATTAACCAGATATGCAGTGGACTTCATGCTGGAAATCTCTTTTTTCCCTATAAGCCCTTTAGTCTCCTGGCTGAGTCTTGCATGGATACTTATTATATCCGACTGGCTGCATAACTCTTCCAAAGAGGCTACTTTTGCATTGTATTCTTTTAACACATCTTCATTTATAAAAGGATCATAGACTATCAAATTAACATCAAATCCGGATAATTTTTTTGCAACTAGTTTTCCGATATATCCAAATCCAATCAACCCCACTGTCTTACCTGCCATATCGCCCATGAAACCTGAATTTGCATATTTTTTCTTCCATTCTCCTTTAATAAGTGCTTCATGACCTTTCGCAACATTACGCAATTGTGCCAGCATAAGTGCTATAGTAAAATCTGAAACAGCTTCTGCATTTCGTCCCATAGTTCTCATGACCTTGATGCCCTTTTTAGCTGCAGCTTTCACATCAACATTCTCAACTCCACCTCTGCAGACACCTATATAGGATGCATTGCTTGCATTTATCAGTTTTTCACTTACAGGTGTATGATGAGTTACAATTACATCTGCATCTTCAACTGCTTCATTCAATTCTTCAGGTGGTTTACCTGCCCCAGGCCCTAACTTTTCAACCTGACTTCTCAAATACCAGAATTCTTCTTCACTCTTAGGCTTCCAATTTACCTCTTTTACCTCAGCATTACTTCCAAATATCTCATGTACCGCAGCACTTAAAGTTTTTGATGATAACATAGGATCACCTATAACAAGAAATTTCATTTTTATTCCTCCTCCGAATTAATTTATTTTTTTCAAAATACGATTTATACTATAATTTGTTTCTTTTAATGCCAGATATACTTTTTTATAAACTTCATCCATTATGAGATGATATTTTCTATGACGTCCGGGATCCGGCTCATATATGGTTTCCTTTTTACGGGTTTTCTCTATTGCATCAGATGGGCTCTTATATATTCCACTGCCTAGCCCCGCAAGCATCGCCGCACCTAATGTGACTTCTTCAGGTACTTCCATACAGATAACAGGTTTACCCAATATATCAGCTTTAAGCTGCATCCAGAATGAGGAATTCACAGCTCCGCCCACTACATGTATACGATTTATTTTGTTGTGGGTTACTTCCTCCAGTTTTTCTATTATAACAGTGGATTCATAGCACAATCCCTCCAAAATAGACCTGACAATGTCACCCCTTGTATGTGAAGTTGTAAGGCCAACAAAAGCACCTCTTGAAAACGGATCCGCGCCCGGCACATATTTCCCCCGAAAATGAGGAAGCATTATAACTCCATTTGCTCCTATAGTTGACTGCTGAGCTTCGGAAATCATTTTTGTCACATCTTCCCTTGCTATTTCTTTATGAAACCAATCCAGAATCACACCGGATGAAATAACCTGTCCTGCAATATAATATTTATTATTGACTACATAATTGACACAGGTGAAATTAGTACTGATATGTTTCATATCATTTACAGGATTATCTGTTACCATTAAAATCTGTTCACTTGTGCCAACAGCACTTAAAACTTCACCACTTTCACATAACCCTGAAGCAAATGCACCGCACACATAGTCCATGCCTCCCGTATACACTGGAGTATCAGCTTCAATGCCTGTAAGTACAGATGCTTCCTTGGTTACTCTTCCCAATAATTCTCCTGAGGGTTTTAAATTCGAACACATTTCCATAGGAATATCCGCATGGTCCAGAATTTCCTTTGACCAACATTTATTCTCCAAATCAAAAGCCATTGTGCGGCACCCTATGGAATAGTCCACACAAGCTTTTCCCGTAAGTCTATACGCAATATAATCCTGCATGGAAAGCCAATGTTTTACTGACTTGAATTTTTCGGGATTCCTTTTCCTTATCCACTGTATTTTCGTTATTCCTGCCATGGGATTAGGCACAAACCCCGTTATGGAATACACCTTTTCATCACCAAAGGTATTCTTCCACCAATTGGCAACTTCTTTGGTCCTGGTATCAAACCAGGTTATGGAACGGTGAATCCAATTATCATTTTCATCCAGAAGCACCCCTGCTGCTCCCATACTTGCAACTGCAATTCCATCAATTTTTTCACCCTTCAACTGTCTGGAAAGTTCTTTCAATATATCTTGAACTGCACTCCACAACTGACCTGGATCAAATTCCGACCAATTGTTTCCCAGATAATAAGTTTCAGTTTTATGTTTTGCAAAGGCTTTCATTTCTCCATTTACGTCATAAGCTACCGCTTTGCAGTTTGTAGTTCCCACATCTATACCAACTAAACAGCACATATATTTCCCCCCATGAAGACATACAAAATTATTTAACGACCTTTACTCCCGGAAGCTTTTTAAATTCATCCCCTATTTCATCTATACAAGGCGTTACACTTACACGTAATGCATCTCTATTTTTCACAAGTTTCATGCCATCGACTATTTTATCAAGCGTTACAACATGAGTCAGTATATCCCTGGCTGAAACTTTTCCACTTCTTATCATTTCCAATGCAAGGGCATTGTGCCTCGGTGCCGATGAAAAAGTACCATAAACAGTAATTTGCCTATAATGCAGAAGGTTTGAATCAAGCTCCACTGTTGGCTGATCTTTGGGCAGTCCAGCAAAGAAACATACTTTGCCCATTTTACTTGCCATATTTATTCCCATTTTTTCAGCTTCTGCAGAACCTGCAGTGACAATTACCACATTGGCACCTAATCCATCTGTCAAATTCATTACTTCTTTTACTGCATCTGTTTTGCCTGAGCATATATATTCATCAAATCCAAATTTTTTTGTGGATTCCAGTCGCTTTTCACTTCTGTTTATTATGAAGACTTTACCTGCCCCCTTTGCTCTTGCAACTTCCGCATGCATACACCCTATAGGTCCGGCACCTATTACAGCTACTGTATTTCCTAATTTTACATCTATTACTTCCTGTGCATTTAAAACGCAGGCCAGCGGTTCTGCAAGAGATGCTTCCAGATATGTGACTTCATCAGGAATATAGTTTATATTACCTGCTTTAATTGCAGCCGCAGGTACAAGCATATATTCCTCAAAACCGCCATTATAATGATGTGCAATAGTAGTACGATGATAACACATATTCTGCCAGCCAGAAAGACAATAGGAACAGGAACCGCATCCTATAGCCGGTGCAACGATTACACGCTGACCCACACTATATTTTTTCACATCTGATGCAACTTCAACAATTTCTCCTGCAATTTCATGTCCTAGAACTATAGGAGGTTTTATAGCCTTATGTCCAAATCTAAAAGTTCTCAAATCCCCTCCACAAATAGCACATGTTTTGACCTTGATAAGCACTGTTCCCTGCTCAATCTTAGGTTTTTCAATATCTTTAATTTCTATTTTCCCAATTCCACCATATACAGCTGCTTTCATATACACCAATTCCTTCCTTTTAAATATATTATGCAAAAAATATTTTCATAATTATTATATCATGTAATAAAAAATAATCAATAAGAAAAATATTTTTTTCATTTGATATTTTTCTTGTTTTTTCTCAGTACCTATCATTTTCTATCCAATTCACAATTATAAATAGACAATTTATATAAAAAATAAGTTCGAAGTTTAAAATAAGAATATAAATTCTAAGCCTAAAAATTACTTGATAAAATTTATTATAATGTTAATATTTATGTTATAATAAGTGGTGTTGTCATAAACTCATATAATTTATCAATTGAAAAGGAGGTAGCTATGGATAATATAGAGAACAACGATTGTCTAATGAGAATAAGAGATACTTATGGCAGTTTGAAAAAAGCAGAAAAAAAAGCAGCTCAATACATTCTCGAAAATCCTGAAAGTATTATCCATTTATCTATTACTGAATTTGCTTATGAGAGTAAAGCAAGTGAAACCACAATTTTTAGACTTTGTAATAAACTTGGATATAAAGGTTATCAGGACCTTAAAATAAATTTGGCCAGTACCATAGTAAAACCGGTTGAAAACATATTTGAAGGCATTAAGACAAACGATGACATGTATATAATAATGCAAAAAGTTATGAATTCCAGTACATACAGTATAAAAAAAACCATAAGTGAAAATGAAAGTTCCGAAATGGAGAGAGCTGTTGATTTAATACTAAATGCAAAAGAACTGATGTTTTTTGGGATGGGAGGATCTTGGTCCGTTGCCTTAGATGCATATCACGAATTTATAAGGACAGGAATACCCTGTGTTTGCAACTGTGATTCCCATTGGCAGATCATGCATGCTTCCATGGTGAGAAATAATGACGTAATATTTGCATTTTCCACTTCAGGAAGCAACAAGGATTTAATTGATTCTATAAAAATGGGTAGAAAAAACGGTGCCAAAATCATTTCTATAACCAGCAACAATAAATCTCCGCTGCAAAAAATTTCAGATGTAATACTGACATCCTATGGGAAAGAATCAATGATAAGAAGTCAGGCCATGGAATCTAGAATTACATCCCTAATACTGGTTGATTGTCTGTTCGTGGGAGTGGCTTTAAAGAGATTGGATACAACATTGGAAAATATCAATAAAATAAGATCTGCAATAGCAGTAAAAAGGTATTAGATAAGTTTCAAAAAATACACAGAAAATAAGTACCCACTATAGGGTACTTATTTTCAAAATTTAAAGGGGTACAATTTATATACTATATCATGGCAGTTGCACTTAAATTTACGGTACCCTGCAACCACAGACACCATTTGATTAAATGATTTTGGGGGTTTACTATTTTTATTTTCTTTATGATATTTTCTTGGAACACTTATCATTATATATAGTATTTGTTACAACTTAATGTCATATTTATAAACTATCTGTGAACATTATAAATTTTATTTAAAAATTTCGCACCAATTAAATTGTAAATATACAGCATATGTTTTTCACATTTCTATTTATTGTTCATCCAAGTTTCCATAAAAATAGAATTCGCTAGCTCCCTTATTTTTTGAAAATCATTTTTTCTGATATACTCCCATCCTATCCATCTAAAAGATGAATTTTCAGGCAATCTGTTATTAACATATGGATTAAGTGATGGACAGCACCCCTTTGCACATTGGTTTCCAAAATTTTTTCCTGTAATCAATTTCACAATTTCATGAAATTCTGTCCACTTTGATCTTTTTATCATCATGTATAAAGGATATATGAAGGCCCCATCCTCAGGCCATATAATAATAATATCTTCATCATGCCTCCCGCAGCATTTTGCAAAAAACCAGGGTATTATATAAACAGCAGCACCTTTATTTCCTGACATTCCAGCTATTTTAGCCATTTTGGCTGCATCCCAAATATCTTTTACATTATGAGCAAGCATCTTTAATCCTTTTTCTCCATAATCCTTGTATATATAATGGAGTACTGCCGCTGAAACAGACTTCGGTCCCCCTTCAACAATGATATTATTTCTATATTCATCTTTAAATAAATCGCTCCATCTTTTAGGTACTTTAAAACCTCCAAGTTTTTTCTTGTCTACAAGCAAAATATATGGAGAAACAGAATAGATTGTATATCCTCCGTCATTATCCACACACCCAAGATTTGAAAAATTGCTGTTTATATTTGTACCTTCCCAGACGGATTTAAAATACCTTTTTTCAACTAAATTATGAAAAAATTCTATGTTGAAATAATTTTCAAATCCAAAAGAAATAAGTATATCTGGAAATTCATCAATATTTTTTATCTTCCACATAGATGAATATTTCTCATTTTTACTGTGTCCACAGGGTATATAACATTTTAGCAATTTCCCCGTATACTCTTTATATTTATAAATAAGTCTTTCTAAATTTTGCTTAAAAACAAGTTTTATGGGGCATGGGACACAGCCAAATAGATTTAAATTAGTTTCATCAGATATGGTTTTAATGTAAAAATCACTCATTTCTTCCTTTTCATCAATTTTATTTTCAACAATGTCTAAAAACAATGGTATATTCAAATTTTTAACCTTTAAAATGGTTTGAAGCATAGTTTTTTCTCCAAATTTATCTAATGCATCTTTTGGGTCTCTTATATCAAAACCATACATCTTAAAAATATCTATTACTAAAGGATATTTTTCGATTAGATCCTTAATACATATTTTTGAATCAATTTTATCCATAGTTTTTTTACTCCAATTTTTATATATTTTATAATTACCTATAAATTACAAATAGATTTGTCAATTTATATAAAACTATGATTCTGGAGGTAAATGCTGTAAAATTCTATCGGCTTCATTATCAGTCAAATTATAATGGTAGAATTTCGAATAATACTCTTTAATTTCCTTTCTCATATCAAGATCCTTGAACAAATCTGGATGAAGTACCTTTGCTATATATTCCAAGAGCAAAACTCCCTCGCTACTGTAATCCCAAACAGCCACACCCTCTGGGTTAACATAGACTTTATTATCCTTTACTGCTTTAACATCACTCCATTTTGGATCATTTAAAATCAATTTGGTATTGTCAACACGTCCCATAAAAATAACATCTGGATTCCACTTCAATACTTCCTCCATAGTTGGTTTTGTCATCATTTCCTGCTTAGAATCCTTGGTTACAAGTACACCTCCCGCCATTTCCACATACCACTCCGTATATGAATTACGTCCATGGCTGCTAAGAGCATCAGGACCCCTAACGTAATAAACTTTTGGTTTTTCAGCTTCAGATAACTTAGATGTCCTTGATGTTACATATTTAACCTTTTTATCAAAATATGCACACCACTCATCTGCCGCTTTGACTGCATCTTCTCCAAATACTTGTCCAAATACTTTAACTTCCTGCTTAATATATTTTTGAAAGGATGCTGCACTGTCCGGGTTGCCTGTAGATTTCTGAGTGACTACCACCGGAATCCCTGAACTCGTCATCTTGTTTAAAGGTTTTGGTGTATCCCAGAAAAATACAACATCTATCTTTTTATTTATGAGATCCTCTACATTAGGATCTGCAAATGAAGTTGTTGCAGAAATTTTTTTAACATCAGGATAAACTTTTGCAGCCCACTTAGAACTTATCGGCATACTTAGTACAATCTTTTTTTCCTGTCCAAGTAACATGACCATCTCATATGAGGGCCCTCCAAAACTTGCAACCTTGTCAACTTTATCAGGAACTTTTACTTTTCTGCCTGCCATATCAGTTACTTGCCGTGTATTATTTTTTTGTCCTGCTGTATTACCGCTGGTCTGGGACACAGTTTTACCACCACATGCTGTGAAGCCAATGGCTAAAGTAGTGCTCATACCTATGGCTGTAATTACACTCAAGATTCTCCTTCTTAGTTTTTTCTTCATTTTTATATCTCCCTTTTCCAATTTTAATTTACAATTTCATATATTCACCTATGTCAAAATCTACGATATCTCCTCTGCGTATTATATTTCTAAGCTCCATCATTTTTGTATCAAATTTTTTAAGCATTACAAGATTTTCACGTTCTCTGGAGCTGGTTTCAATTATTTTATTCACACCACCGTTTCTTATCGCAATTCTTTTATTTCCCATGAGTGCCAATAGAGGATCGTGAGTTGACATAAAGACTATCTTTTCTTTTTTTACAAGTAATTCCATTGCTTTCTCACGGTCTATACCAGCATTCTCTATCTCATCAATTAGAACTATGGGAGATATACTCAAAAGTGCAGTATCGGCAATCATAAGCGCCCTTGACTGCCCGCCGCTTAATTGTGTAACAGGCATATCAGGAGAAAATTTTTCACCAGCAAGTTCATTGGCACATTTTATTATGGTTCCAACAGTATCCTTTATATTATTTATCATTCTGCTTTCTGCATGCATCGTAATAAATTCATCAACAGTTAAATCTATTACGAAATTCATATTTTGTGAAAGCTGTGCCACCAGTTTATTTTCTAAAGAAAAACGTTCATCTAAATCAGGAGTTTTTCCATTTACAAGCACCTGCCTTCCTGTCTGAGTATCTTTTTGGGCAATGCACTCAATATCCGCAAGAAACCTGCTCTTTCCAGATCCTGTAGGACCAACTAAAGATATGATTTCTCCCGGTTTTACTGTAATACTTATATTTTCCTCCTTTCCAAGCTTATCATGTCCTCCCAGAATAGTTATACTCTCTGTACATTTTTCCGACTTGACTTTCAGTTCTTCCATCTTTTCAATAAACAGTTTAAAATGGGTGAGTATTTCTTCTCTTCCCATTCCGCATCCATCAATAAATTCATCTGTGAGTAAATCCACTAATTGTTCTAAAGTGTATCTATCATCATAGTCTCTTAGTCCAATGGACGAAAAAAAATCTTCTATGTAGGAGTTCTTTTCTACTAGGTCTTTTATAGGAATTGATATAACATTCCTTTTCATTATTCCACTTCCTCAAAATTCATTTTTTTCACATTTCCTCTCTCATAATCCCTGCCTATTTTTCTTTCACCAACACAATAGGGACATAAGGCCGACGGCATGGTAAATCTCAGTGTACTTCCTTCCAGAGTATTTATTTCCGGAGCACTTCCTAAACTTTTGCTAAAATCATATGCACCCTGACCTGTTATGCCATTTATACAAAAAACAGAAGCCCTTGGATTTGACTGTTTTATTTTAAAACAAAAAACCTCTCTCTCTGCCTGTGATACAATATCGCCTTTAGTTACAACTATAATATCCGCCAATTTAAGCATTGGTCCTATCTTCTTGGGTGTATTTATTCCCGAAAGATTATCTACCACACATACAGCAAGTACACCCTTTATATGTGGTGAACACCTGTTACACAGTCCTGCACTTTCACTTATCAATATATCCAATTTATTTTTACATCCCCATTCTACACAATCATTAATATTGCTTATATAAAAATGATCTGGACATAAATTTCCCGAAAGTCCTACTTTTACTAAGACTCCTGCTTTTTTATACAAAACATCGTCAAAAGTAGAAAGGCAGTCAAACTTTATTACACCTACCTTTAATTTTTCAGATTTTAAGTAATTTATAGTTTTTAATAGTACGGAAGTCTTGCCCGAGGAAGGAGGTCCTGAGACAGTAATTAATTTCATTTTTTTCACCTGCTCTTTTCCCAATATTTTTCAAAAATTAAATCACAATCGTCTTTTATTTTCTCAAAATCATTATTCTTGACATAGTCCCAGCCAAGCCATTTGAATTTCGCATTTTCCGGCAAATGATTGTCCACTTCTATATTGACAGAAGGATAAAACATATCTGCAGCTTTTTGTCCATATTCACTTCCCAGAAATATATCCAATATCACACTGAGCTCATCAATTTTTGACTTTTTGGAGAGCATATAAAAAGGTGATATTACAGCTCCATCCTCGGGCCATAGAATTGATACTCTTTCTCTATTAGGACACAATTTTGCAAAAGACCAATTTATCACATTGATGGCGGCTCCTTTTTTATTATTGATTCCAGTAACTTTTGCCATATCAGGAGCTGACCATACATCTTTCACATTAGATGCAAGCCTCTTTAAGCCATCTTCTCCTCTTTCCTTGTAAATATATGGCAATAACATACTTGAAACTTTTCCACATCTTCCGCCTATTATAATATTGTTTTTATATTGCGGCTTCAGTAAATCATTCCAGATTCTGGGTTCAGGCAAGTTACCCAGCTTAATTTTGTCAATCAGCATTACAGTAGGTGCCACCGAATAAATCCAATACTCTCCCTCCGGATCAATACATCCTGCATCAATAAATTCCTCATGAACATTCTTGCCCAAGGGAGATTTAAAATATCCTTTTTTTATAAATTTAACTATAAACTCTTTACTTACAAATTGACCAAGATCCTTTGAAAAAATTAAATCCGGGAGCTCGTCTACATAATCTATTTTCCATATATCATCATATTCATCAGTTCTGCCACATCCACCGGGAATATGGTATTTAAGTATCCTGCCAGTGGATTTTCTATACTCCTCCACTTTTAATTCAAGTTCTTTCAAAAAAATTGATTTTAGAGGACATACCACATTCCCTAAAAAATCAAGTTTCATGTTGGATCTTTTAATTTCTTCCATAAAACATCTCCTCCTCAATCTATAACCGTATTTTTATCACGTTAAATAAATTCTATTATTTGTTATTCAGCAGAGAATTTAAATCACTGTCAGTAAGATTTACATGATAAAATTGTGAATAAAATTCTTTAGCAAGTTTATTCAAATCCATATCTTTAAATTTATCTGGATATAACATTTTCGCAGTCCAGGGTATTCCAATTATAGTATTTATTCCTGGTGGTCTGTCAAACCAGCTGTATGGCTTGGCTGGGGTCAAATATATTCTATGCTTTTGAACTGCTTTTATATTTTGCCATGTGGTATCTGAATATACATTTTTATAGAACTGTTCATTATTTGTTATTATAACGTCAGGATTCCACTGCACAACTTTTTCCATGGAAACTTCTGAGGTATTGTTTATTCCTGTTCCCCTCGCAACATTTAATCCTCCGCAAAGGTATATAAGCTGAGTGTGCTGGTTGTTTTTAAGATCTGCATAAGAACCTTTTAGAGCTTCCGGGCCTGAATCATAATCCGTCTGAAGTCCATTTGGGCTTTCTGCATAATAAACTTTTACCTTCTGATTGTCCGGTATATTTGAAACCTTATTACTTACTTCCTTTTTCACATTATTATAAAAGGATACGAGTTTGTCTGCTTTTTCCTGTGCACCCAAAAGCTTTCCCATAAAAGTAATATAAGGTACAAAATTTTCAGCATTAAGATCATGTACAACTACAACAGGTATGTTTCCAAGTTTTTGCTGTCTCACATTTGTTATAGAACTGTTTTCAGAATTATCAATTACTATATCTGGCTTCATAGATATATATGTCTCATAGTTTATATCGTTTTTTCCAGACCAGGAACCTACCACAGGAAGTTTTGTGTATTTATCCAATATATACTTGGCATTGTCATCTGAAAGCTTCATATTCCACCCAATTAATTTTTCAGGAGCCAGCATATATATTGTTGCTGTAGTAGCAGGCGACACCGAAAGTACTCTATTTACATTTCGGGGGACTTTAACGTTTCTGTCTGCCATGTCCTTTAAACTTATCTTCTCTGTTGAACTGGCATCAGATATTTTAGATGTTTCTTGAGTTCCACACCCGGAAAGCATGGTAAAAATAAATACTAGAGCTAAAACAACTGCAATTTGTGTATTGATTTTTTTCTTCATAATATCAAACCTCCTTAATTTTATTTTTCAAATTATAATATTCCATAAATTTTCTCCTGGCATATTCTTTGATGTTGTATATATCATTGTTCTTTATGTATTCCCACCCCACCCATTTAAAAATTGCATTTTGGGGTAAAGCATTGTCTACCAAAGCATTTGCCGAAGGGAAATAATGCAAGGCACTTTTTTTTCCATAATCACTTCCTATAATAAAATTTATTATTTCTTTCATATCATATATTCTTGATTTTTTTACAAGCATGTATATAGGTTCTGCAATTGCACCATCTTCTGGCCAAATCACGGATACATGTTCCTTTCTCGGACAAATTTTTGCGAAAAACCAGGACAGTACATATATTGCAGCTCCTTCATTATTCAGTGTTCCAGCTATTTTAGACATTTTTGAAGAATGCCATCCATCTTTTACATTACACGCCAGCATCTCAAGACCTTCTTTACCATAGTCCTTGTATATATACAGCGGAAGAAGTTCTCCCATTCCGTTTTCAGATCCTGAAATAATTAAATTATCTTTATATATAGGTTTTAGAAGATCACCCCACTTTTTAGGTCTCGGAAGATTGCCCAATTTATATTCATCTACCAACATCACAAGTGGAAAAACAGAGTATACATTGTAATTGCCATAAGGATCTTCCAAGCCGGATTTCATAAAATCTTTATTTATCTTTTCTCCAAGTACAGATTTAAAGCATCCCTCATCCACAAATTTTTCCGAAAATTCTTTTCTGAAAAAATTTCCGAACGTAACTGAAACCACAATATCGGGAAAATCTTGTATATCTTTAACTTTCCAGATATCATCATATCTATCAGCACCCCCACATCCTGTAGCTACATGACATTTAAATTTTTTGCCTGTCAATTTTTCATATTCACTTAATTTTTCCCGAAGATTTCTCTTGAAAATTTTCTGCATAGGGCAAACTATATGAGCTAAAATATTAATTTTTTCTTCCTGAAATTTCAAATCCATCCCCTCCTTCCCTTAATCAAAAGATAAATAAAAAAAGGTGCTCCAATCAAAGAGGTGAGAATTCCAAGGGGTATTTCCATGGGAAAAGCACATCGGGCCACATCATCAACCAATAACAGGAAAGTACTTCCGATCAATAAAGAAGCAGGCAATAATACTTTAAAATTCGGTCCCACAAACATTCTGGCCATATGCGGTATAACCAGACCTATCCACCCAATCATCCCGCTGATTGATACAGCTCCTGCAGTAATTAAAGTTGAACAGAGTATTGTAATTATCCTCATTTTTGAAGTATCAACGCCCAGAGCCCTTGCCTCTTCATCTCCAAAAGAAAGTACATTGAGCTTCCATCGTAATAAAATTAAAGGTATAATTCCTACAATGAGCGGTATCGACAATATTTTTACATCTTTCATAGTTACAGAAGATAATCCCCCCATCAAATAGAAGGTTATTGCAGGAAGCTTGTCATATGGATCCGCTACATATTTCGTTATTGATATAAAAGATGAAAAAAGAGCTGAAACCACCATACCAGTAAGTACAAGTACCAATGTCGCATTACTGCCCTTCCCTATAATTGAGCTTATTAAATAAGTTACGCTAACAGCCACGACTCCAAACAAAAATGCTGAAAACTGTATACCAAAGTTTCCAAAAGACAAAAGAATTGCAAATGCCGCACCAAATCCTGCTCCAGCAGAAGCTCCAAGTATATCCGGTGACACCATTGGATTTTTAAATAATCCCTGATATGCAGCTCCAGACACAGACAAAGCAGCTCCAACCATAAGTGCACACAAAATTCTAGGAATTCTTACATTAAATAAAATGGTTCTAATTGTACCATATTTTGAAGCATCTATTTTCAAGATGTCTGATGAGATTACACTAAAGAATTGAGATATAGTTACAGGATATCTCCCCGCATCCAAAGAAATGAATATTGCCAATACAGGTAATAACATAATTATAATAAAATAAATTATTTTTATGTTCTTTGACTTTATTTTAGAATTCTGTGATTCAGTCCTCTCCAACATATTATCCCCAATCTTAAGAATTTTGAGTTATTTTTGTATATTTGAATTTTTATAAAGTTTTATCAATTAAAATAAATTGAATTCAAATATCTTACAGTACTGCTTTCAAATGCATTTATTGCGAATTCAATAATTAATTCATGTATTATTTATGTATATTGTAATTATAGTACATTAATATTGCATTTTCAACAAAACATTATAAAATGTATTATAAAATTATAATATATTTATGTTATATGTATTTATATATCGTATTGTAAACTTAAAAAGGTATTTGCTCTACAAAAGCAAATACCTTTTTAATGAAAATATTCATGATAATATCTCCACAGCCTTCTTTGCCAATAAATCAGCTAAATCATTATATTTATCTTCTCCACTGTGGGCCTTGACCTTTTTAAATCCTATATTTATTTTCTTCATATACTTTTTCATAAAATCTCTATAATCTTTAGTGAGAATTTTATTTGCCTTCCATTCTCCTGTCGCCCAGCACTCTATTCCCTTGTAGTCATACACAATAACTATATCTGCAAAATCATTGGCCAGCGCCAGTTCAACAGCCTTTAAAGCTCCTCTTACTTCTCCCAGTACATTTCTGCTTTCAATCATATCAGAGATTCTAAAAGCACCCAGATCTTTAAAAAGCACGGTATCATTTTTAACTATCACCACACCATATCCTGCTATGTTGTCCCTGTCATTATAAGAACCATCCACATAAGCATAGAGTACGTCTTTCCCGGACATATTCTGTGATACATCAACTTTACTCCCTCTTATAAATTCAACCGCGGAATCATAATCCTTAAATTTTTTATACACAGCCCCCGAAAAACCTCTGATCTGTTTCTCACATTCTTCCCAGCTATTGTATACTCCTGGAACTCTACCAATTTTTACCGAATAAAAATTTGATGCCATAAAATTCTCCTCTCATATAAGTTCAATCAATTCCAAAGGATTTTTGAGAAGTACTTTTGCGCCATTTTTCAATAATTCAGACTCTTCTCTAAAACCCCAGACAGCCCCCACGGGATACATTCCCGCATTTACAGCAGTGTTCATATCCACACCGGAATCCCCCAGATAAAGATACTCCCGGGGATGAATCTTTAAAATTCCGGATATCTCCAGCGCTGCCTGCGGACTTGGTTTTTTAGGAATACCCTTCCTTGCTCCAAGGACAATATCAAAACATTCCTTTCCAAAAAATTTATCTATTATTAGCCTGGCAAAATCGTCGGCTTTATTAGAAAGCACAGAGATACTGATACCCATGGAATGCAGTTTGTCCACTAATTCATTTATGCCGTCATATGGTTTTGTGTATTCATGCCATCTTTTATTATATTCATTTCTAAATTCTTTCAAACAGAATTTTATCATCTTATCATCATGTGTTTCTACTGGCAGTGCTCTTTCCACCATTTTTCCCATACCATTGCCTACAAAGTACCTGTACTTTTCTACCTCGTGTACAGGAAACCCATGTGCCTTCAATACAAAATTCATGGAATTTGCCATATCATCAATGGTATTCAGCAGCGTACCATCCAGATCAAAAATAACACCTTTATTCATATTTCCACCACCTTTCAGCTGAAAAGTCAGATACTTATAATCATCTTAGCACATTTTGCAAATTGACACCATTTGAGATCCTGCTTAAATTTGAACACACTAAAAAATACATAAAAAAGACCTGCTTCATGGAAATCCACAAGCAGGTCTTTTTTCCTAAGCATCGGCAAATTCTTTTTTTATTTTATTCGTAACACCGTTAACTGCGTCTGTAACCTTTTCTATCTTGCTGTTAATGCTGGGGTCCTTCCCATTTTCCCTGCAAAGTCTTATTCTGCATCCTGCAATCAGGGCAATAACCAGAAATACTACTGCAGCAGGTAATGCCAGCACAATAAATAATATTGCCAGAGTGGACGGTATATTCAATATGTTTTTGCCGTTTTTTGAAATCACCACTTTTATTTCATTGGCTTTGGAAATCAAATCCTTAATTTTCTCAATAAATCTAGAGGTTTTAAAAGGCTTTTCCTCAGGTTTGATCTTATTTTCTTCCTCAAGATGTGAAAGTGCCTCTACTACATCTCCACCACATTTTTCAAGTGCCTCTTTAGCCTCCCTATAGCTTACGTTTGCCCTCTCTCTCAAGAGATCAATTTTTTCAATGGTAATTGTTGACATTTTAGATTCCTCCAATTCATTTTTATAGACTATGACTATATAGTACACTCTATCGATTAGAGAAAAATTAATTCAACATTAGAATTCCATTAGAAAACAAACTACTCTCTGCTGTCTTCATAGAGAAATTTCTTAACTTTGCAATAACTGGTCTCTTCTCCTATGGCCAATATTACATCTCCTTCTTGAAATACAGCATAAGGCCCTGGAGAAAGTATCAGATTTTTCCCTCTTCTTATGCCTATTACAGTAGCCCCCGTATTTTGCCAGAATTTACTTTCGGATATGCTCTTTCCTATAATGCAAAGTCCTTCATATATTTTGAACTCAAAAGGCATAAACGGATTGCTGTTTATAAATCTGTTGGAATAATCGGTGAATTCGTCTATCTTTTCCCTGATTTTTTTCTCCAGCTTATTTTTCTCCTCAAACAAATTCAGTATTTCTTTTTTTGATAAATTCAAGAAATCTATGTCTTTGAATTTTTCTACAAATTTCAGGCAATTATCTACAGATTTAATAATAATACCGCTGCCTTTTATTACTTCAACTATATCCATGTCATTTAAAAGAATAATTGCTCTTCTAATGGTTTCAGGTGATACGTTATAATGACTTGAAAGAGATGATCTTCCCCGAAGCTTATCTCCCACTGAAAAATCCCCGATTATTATTCTGTTAGCTATATCTATAGCTATTTTTTGATATATAGGTTTTATTACATATTTTGATTCTGATGACATTTTAAATTTTCTTTTTTAGGTGCAATACGCCTAAAATAAACCTCCCTTTAAAATATTTCAATTAAAAATTTATATGTGAGTAAAAATGCTATTTTATTAAATCAATACATAGTATAGAGT
>NZ_PVXP01000026.1 GCF_002995845.1 Clostridium luticellarii
ATATTATCCATAAGAGACTTTCCTTCTTTCTTTGTATATTTTGTTTTTGCTTACTTAATATATTATCAGAGGAAAGTCTCTTTTTCCATTTCTTATCTCAAATAACCCTACAGTAATTTTACACTAATCCATTAAGTTTTATATAATTGACACCCAATTAATATTTCTGGATAAATTGTTTTGAATATATACATCTAAATGCGGAATACTATATCTGATTAATAAGGAGGGAATAATTATGAAGCTAATTGCTATAGGAGATACTGCACCAAACTTTTCATTAGAAGACAATCATGAGCAATTTATAAATTTATCAAATTATAGAGGTAAAAATATATTGCTTTCCTGGCATCCTCTTGCCTGGACACCTATATGTACAGATCAGATGAGATCACTTGAAAACAACTGGGATAAATTTCAAAAGCTAAATACAATACCCTTTGGCATAAGCGTCGACGCCCAGCCGTCAAAAAAGGTATGGGCAACTGCACTTGTACTTGAACATCTAAACATTCTTGCGGATTTCTGGCCCCACGGTAAAGTCACTCAGGATTATGGGCTGTTTGTTGAAAAAGACGGTACTTCTCAAAGAGCAAATGTACTAATAGATGAAAACGGTATTGTAAAATGGGTTAAAGTATATCCACCAAATCAATTACCTGATATAAATGAAGTTTTTCAGATATTATCCAATATGCGGCTGGCTGTAAAATAGTTATTTGCAACACAGAATTAATGCTTACGGTGAAATCTTCAAAGACATACAGTCTATATTCTGTAAGCATTATATTTTTTCTGTTAAATATTTTTGGGTTCAGTTACAGTTTTCTTAAACAAAACATTTATTCACCTGAGTCCTAAAATAATTTATTCAGAAATATAACTATCAAAGCCTTACTCAACTACCACCGCTGTCCCAGAAGCAGTTACCATAATCATATTTCCACCCTGTCCCAGCACTTCATAGTCAATATCCACACCAATAACTGCATTGGCTCCAACGTTAGATGCCCTGTTCTCCAATTCCCTCAATGCCTGCTCCCTTGCCTGTATGAGTTCACTTTCATAAGATTTTGAACGTCCCCCAAAAAAATTGGTAAGCCCTGCTGCAATATCTTTGACAAAATCCACCCCGGAAATCACTTCACCAAAAATAATTCCCCTGTATTCCAAAATCTTCTTCCCTTCTATGATATTTGTAGTCGTAACAATCATTTTTTCATCTCCTTATTTTAAAATCAAGCGTTTATTTTGATTATTTTTAGATTAATTTTCAACTGAGCTGTGTATCAGAATCATAACATATTTTCCCCAGGAAATCCATCTATATTCTCTTTTATTATTCCAATGCACCAATAACAGCCACAAAAAAACTCAAGGTTACTTACCTTGAGTTTTGATATAATCATGTTGTTAACATGAACTCCCACATGTAGCTATAGCTCCCAACGTTGCATTGTTGATAGCAAGTGTACCAACGGTAACTGCACTAGTAACAGTTGCAACTACAGTATAGTTGCAGCAGTCATCAAAACAGTTGCAGTCACAGTCGCAAACGAAAAATGAGAATGTCTCGCTGGCAACTAATGCCACCAAATCAAAAGTTGATGCCGGTCCTACAGGAATAGGAGTAACTTGATTTCCACACTGTTTAAACACCTGGAAGCTCACAGTACCAGTAAAGGCAACAGCTGCAACAAGATTGCTGGAAAATTCAAGTTTAACACACGGATCCTTTAATCCCCCGGTATTCAATGTCAAAGATGTGAGGGTAAAGGTAGTACCCAAAACTGTGGCAGCAGGCAGAGTAGTTGAATTAGGGCAACTGCATTTTATAATAGTCTTACAATTGTTTTCTTTTTTTATATTATTACACGGATCACAGTTGTCTTTATAAGATCTAGACAAATAATTCATAAATGAAATCCTCCTTTTTAAAATAAAGTAAAGTATTTATAAATGTAATTGACAATTTTGTCATTGGCTTCTACTATAATATATGATGTGGTGAAAAAAAGGTGATGGTAGTTAAGATTATTTCTCTATTTTCAGTACTGATTACAAATTTTTATAAAAATCTGTAAAAATAAAAAAGCTAACATATCATCAGCTTTTTTATCCCTAATTATAAATTTATAGTTTATTCTATTCTGTGAATTTTTTCAATAATTCAGCTGCAAAATCCTCTGCTGCTTTCATATCTTTTTCATTTGGTCTTCCTTTGGCTATACCCCCCAAAATTTTGAAGGGCCCGAAAGTATCAAAGCCCTTGCAGGCAAAACTTCCAATTACATCAAAACCTTGGGTTACAAGTATACTCTTAAGTGAGTTGTTATAGTTTTCCTTACCCTGTCCACTGGTGGAAAAAATAAATGCCTTCTTATTTTCAAATTTTCCAAGGTGATCTATAAGATCCAATATGCCTTTGTGAAATCTTCCATAAAATATCCCCGACCCAAGTCCTATCAGATCATATTTGCTGAATTCAATTTCATCAGCTTCCTCTGCCTTAATCAAATCTCCTTTTAAAACATCATTAATTTTAAAGGCAATTTTTTCTGTATTCTTATGTTCCGTAGATTCGTAGATTATCAGGCTGTTCACTGCACATCAATCCTTTCCTTAATTTATTATATATTAAAATATCCACCATCTGTCTCCTGTCACTTAAATTCACTCCCCAAACTGGCTTGGTTTATTTTTTTGCTTTGAAGTATATCTCAAGGCCAAAATCAATAATATACAAACATATTTAAAGCCTGCTGCATAACATATATTAGTATATTATTGTAGAGGTGATTTAATGTATAACATACGGCCTGAAACTTTCGATTTCAGATCTATAAAGGGCATTTCTTCAAAGCAGCTGGATGAACATTATAAATTATATGTAGGTTATGTAAACTCACTAAATAAAATCTGGAATACTCCCTATATAGCTGCCAACTATGAAGACAGCAATCCAACCTATTCAACCATGCGAAGTCTAAAACGTGGTGAAACATATGCACTGGACGGTGTAAAACTTCACCAGCTCTATTTTGAAAATATGACCGGGGGCAGTAATACTCCGGGAGGTTCCATACTCAATATTATAAAAAATCAATTTTCTTCCTATGACAATTTTATATCCTATTTTACAAATGTAGGTTTATCCATCAGGGGCTGGGCAGTACTATCCATTGACTCCCTTGATAACAAACTTCATATAATAGGAAGCGATTCCCACGATAATGGAGCTGTATGGCTTTCCTACCCCATACTGGTCATGGATGTATACGAACACGCATATTTCATGGATTTCGGGACAGACAGGAAAAAGTATATTTCCACATTCATTAAAAACATAAATTGGAGTGTACTGAATAGTAGGTTCAAAAAATACATTTCAATGCAGTCCATGAATATAAAGCCCTATAGATACTGCCCATTTAAATATTTCAACATGTAAATATGTAAACAAAAGCAAGGCCTGAGAATCACTCCATATTTCCAGGCCGAATTGTTTAACTTTTTTGTTTATCCTTTATGTCCTTTATATTGTTCAATGTCTCTTTTACGTTTTTTTCAAAGCCTTGCTCTGAAGGAGCATAATATTTCCTATCTTTTAAATTATCCGGCAGACACTGCATATCTGTTGTTTTTTCCTTAAAATCATGGGCATATTTGTATCCTTTGCCATATTCCAAATCACGCATAAACTTAGTTGGTGCATTTCTAAGATGCATAGGAACTCCCTGGGAGATGGTATCCAGTGCATCTTTTTTTGCTTTATTATAGGCCAGATAAAGTGAATTTGACTTCGGGGCATAGGCCATATACACCACTGCCTGAGTAAGATTTACGCTGCATTCGGGCATACCTATAAAATGAACTGCATTGTATGCAGAAACTGCCACGGCCAGTGCTCCAGGATCCGCCATTCCTACATCTTCCGACGAAAAACGTATTATTCTCCTTGCCACATACAGCGGATCTTCTCCGGCTTCCAGGATTCTTGCCAGCCAGTAGATGGATGCATCCACATCACTATTCCTCATGGATTTGTGCAGTGCTGAAATCAAATTGTAATGTTCTTCTCCATTTTTATCGTAGAGAAGTATCTTTTTACCTATACACTGCTCTACTGCTTCCCTTGTTACCTGAGATGTACTCACATTGTCCAGACAACTCATTACTGAAATTTCCAGTACATTTAAGGCACATCTTGCATCTCCATTGGAATACATGGCTATGGTTCTCAATATTTCATCCGTAATACCTACCTTTAAATAGCCGAATCCCCTTTTATCTTTTATCGCCCTTTTCAGCAGACTCACAATATCTCCTATATCAAGGGGATGAAGTACAAAAACCCTGCACCTGGACAAAAGAGCTGAATTTATTTCAAAAGAAGGATTCTCAGTAGTTGCACCTATCAAAATTATGTTTCCCTTTTCTACATGGGGAAGAAAGGCATCCTGCTGGGCTTTGTTGAATCTATGAATTTCATCTACAAAAAGAATGGTTCTCACGCCCATACTTCTATTTTTTTCCGCTCTTGCCATAACTTCTTTTATTTCCTTTATTCCAGAAGTAGCTGCACTGAAATTTATAAATTTAGCTTTGGTAATAGAGGCAATTATCATGGCCAGGGTGGTCTTTCCAACTCCCGGAGGTCCCCAGAATATCATGGAACTTATATTGTCTGTATGTATCAAGTTGCTGAGTATTTTCCCTTTTTCCAGTATATGACGCTGTCCAATATAGTCCTCCAGTTTTCTGGGTCTGACTCTCTCCGCCAGTGGAGAAGAGAATTTTTTATCAAACATTGAATTTTGAACATAATCCATATTAACCACCTACTTTTTTGATGTTGTAAACAGCATAAATGACCATAGCTGCACCAATGACTTGAAGCCAGCTTATGGATTCCCCCAATATTAAAAAGGAGAGCAGCATAGCTGTGGGTATCTCAAGATTTCCTATTATTGAAACCTTTAAAGAACCTATCTCCTTAATTGCTGCATACAACAAGGTTACCGGTATAATTTCACATAACACAGCAAGCATTATTACACATACAATCAATTGAACACTTAAATCCATTTTAAATGATTGGGCTGGAAATCTTAGAACCATCAAAGACAGCAATGAAAAAATAATTGAATAAAAATTCATGGTAAGAGGGTTCAATTCTATCATATATTTTTCCGAATATATATTCATAAAGGTATAAAATAGTGCAGCTAAAATTCCGAATATACATCCTTTTATAGGGAAATTCCCAACTCCATTGATAAGTCCCAGAGTTAGAAAACAACCTGCAAAAGCTATAAGAACATCACATAGCTTATTGAAATTTAAAGTGTTTTTTTCAAATACAAGAGAATAGGTGAAAACCATTATAGGATAGGTATACAGCAGAATGGTCACCACTGAGACATCTAAATAATTAAATGCACCATAGTAAAAAACAGTCATAAACGTATTCCCCACTATCCCCAGCACAGCAGTATGATAAAGTCCCTTTCTGTCTATCTTCAACATACTTTTATCTATAAAAAGCATGGCAAAAAACATTATGGGAATTGATATTATGTACTGAAATATCAATATATTTATTGAATCCATACCTTCTTCAAAAGCTATCTTTATTATAATACCGCAGGAACCAAACAATACAGCAGACAATGCTCCATATAAATACCCTTTTCTCATGAGCTACCTCTAATCATCAGATACATTTCAATATTACTTATATCCTATATGATATCATAAGAAATATATCAATTAAAATATATTTGTATTTTACCGCAATAATTACAGATATAAGGATGTATTTGCAGCTATTTCATCATAATCAGTTTCTATTATATATTTTGCCCTTTGTACTACAAATAATTTTATCTTATAATCAAATTTATATAACAGGTGAAGATGGAAAGAAGTAATCAAGTATATCACAAAGAGAAGCAGTGGTTGGTGTAAACTGCTAGGTGTGCTTTATGAAATACATTCCTGAACTGCAGGTTGAATTTAAGTAGACTGAGCCGTTTAACTCGCGTTAAGAGTAAGAGATAGACAATAATTTGTTTCTAAAATAGGGTGGTACCACGATTAAGCTTCGTCCCTTAATCAGAGGTACTTTTTTTATTTTTACTATCAAATGATTCTTAGGTTCAGATGGAATTTGCTTGTTCGGACAAAATTTTAGAAACACATTATGGTTTAATTAGGGTGGTACCACGAATATTCGTCCCTTGGCCAGGGGCGTTTTTTTTATTATCCAATTAACAATGGACGATTGACAATACTCTATAATTTGATATTTGAATTTATATAAAAGGGGGTTATAAAATGAATATATCACTAATAATCATAATTCTATATATATCAATGCTGTTTGTAATAAGTTTTTTTGCCAGGAAAAGAGCCTTGAAGGGGGGTGAAAGCTATACTTTAGCTGGAAGACAGCTGACCACTCCTCTTGTAACCTGTTCTCTAATAGGGCTTGCCATAGGTGGTGCATCCACTATAGGTGTTGCTGAACAGGCCTATAACATAGGTATGTCCGCAGGCTGGTACAATGTGGCCTGGGGGTTTGGAGCCATTGTAATGGGAATCTCAGTTGCGGGGAAATACAGGGAGTTCAACGTATCCACAGTACCGGAATTATTTGGAAAATTTTATGATGAAAAGGGAAGAATTATATGCGTTGTATGTCAGATAATTATTCTCCTGATAATTGTGTCACTTCAGTACATCGCAGGAGGATCCATTTTGTCTTCGCTGCTTCCCGGAGTATTCACATTAAAAACGGGTATGATAATAAGTGCCTGTGTATTTATAGGCATAACTTTCATAGGCGGGATGTGGTCTGCAGGATTGTGCAATATGTTCAACGTTCCCATAAAATATGCGGGAATCATATTGTGCACCATACTGGCAGTAGTTTCAACGGGAGGATTTCAAAACATAAAGCTTCACCTTCCTCAAAATATAAATTATTTCAGCCCCGTAGAAGGTACTGGAATATGGATAATCTTAAGCTGGTTTCTCATAATGATCACACAGGTTATGTCCATGCAGGGACCTGTACAATTAGCTTTTGCCGCCAAAGATTCCAGGACAGCAAGAAGGGGATTTATAATAGCAGGACTTCTAATGATTCCCATAGGTTTTTTGTGTGCCATAATAGGAATTGCTGCTAAAACTGCTTTTCCCGACGTAAGTGCCACTCTGGCACTGCCTAAGATGATATTGTCCCTGAACCCTGTAGCAGCAGGTCTGACTTTGGCAGCTCTATGGGCTGCGGATGTATCTACAGCTTGTAACTTACTTTTAGGCGCATCTACATTATTTACCCAGGACATATATAAGTCCTTTGTAAATCCAAAAATAGATAGTGAAAAGCTCATTGTAATGAACAAGATATTTGTAGTTTTAATAGGCATACTGACCTTCATGCTGGCTTTATCCATGTCAGGCATATTAAAGACCATATCAATAGGTTTGAGTCTCTGTACATCTTTTACCATAGTATTTTTATTTACCGTATTTATTCCCAAGCTGTGCAGAAAAAGTTCCGCTTTTTATACCACTTTAGCCAGTATACTAGTACTGTTTTTATGGCAGATTATGCCTTCCTTTAGAATTTTTCCACATGTGATATTTATGGAATGGCTGGTGTGCCTCTGCACTTTTATGCTGATATCACTACTGGATAAAAGGACTATATCCATGGATAACCAAAATAAATCCATTGAAAATATAATATAATTTAAATGGATAAAAAATAATTTAAAACAGCACTGATTCCCAAACTTTTGAAAAGTTTGGGAATCAGTGCGTTCGGATCACTTAATCGATTATAGTTCCTGGATTAAGAATTCCATTGGGATCAAATGTCTTTTTAATTCCTTCCATAACTTCAATCTCTTTTTGGGTAAATTGAAGAGCCATATGTTTCTTTCTTGTCTTTCCAGTTCCATGTTCTGCCGTTATTGTACCACCGTATTTTATGGCGGTTTTATACATATCTTCTTTTAATTTCTCATAATAGGAGGGCAGTTTCCCATTTTCCCCCATGATGAAATTGTGGATATTTCCATCCGCAATATGTCCAAGAGAGACAATATGGTTGTTGTACTTTTCCCCCAATTCGGTTATGTCATCAAAAAAATCAGGTACGGCTGATGGAGGAACAGCTATATCAAGAGCATCTGATATATTGTCCTTGTATGGCCCATAGGCATTGCTTCTTATTTCAAGGATATTCCTCTGTTCCTTTGCGGTCTCTGCTATAATGCTGTCCACTGCATTGTACTTTTCGCATATTTCTACAATTTTTTCACTATTTGAATACAGCTCATCCTCAGTGGGCTCATCCAGCATAAATATCAAATCCACCGCACCCTTTTGGGCAGGCCATGTACTTCCCAGCTGTTCTGCAGCTTTATCTGCAATAACTCTGTCCATGTATTCCACAGCCAGAGGCGTAATGCCTTCCTGCAGTATTTTAGGAACTGCATCACAAGCTTCTCTTCTCGTATTGAATGAAACTAAAAGTGTACCGTTGTATTTGTTTTTCGCATAGAGTTTCAAAGTGGCTTTTGTAATTATTCCCAGAGTACCTTCATTGCCAATCATCATATGAAGCAGATCATAACCCATATTATTTTTTATAAGTTTTCCTCCAAAATTGACTATTTCCCCTGTTGGAAGAACTACCTCCACCGCCTTGACATGATTTCTCATAATACCGTGCTTTACAGCTTTTGTTCCTCCTGCATTTGTTGCAACCATTCCACCTATTTGTGCTCCCTCGTCTCCCGGATGTATGGGGAAAAACAATTTGCTTTCATTTTCCAGTACTTCCAGCAAATCAGCTAAGGTAACTCCTGCCTCCACGGTTATCATTAAATTCTTTTCATCCAGCTCGACAATTTTATTGAGCCTTTCAAGAGATAAAACCATACCTGGTTTTACAGGTATCGCTCCACCTACGACTCCAGTACCGCCGCCCCTGACGGTTACCGGGATCAAAGTTTTATTTGCATATTTCAATATCTGTGATATTTCCTCAGAAGATCCGGGTTTCACTACAATAGAATCCCTCGATGCTTCAGGTCTGAGCAAGGGCTCAGTTTCATCATAGAGATAATTTTGCATTTTAGACAGATCATCTATGACCCAATCTTCTCCTACAATTTGTTTTAAACTTTCAATTACTTCCTTTTTCAATATTGTTGCCCCCTTTTTACTAATTGTTGTTTTAATTCTTGTTTTTTATACTGTTTATCAATTCAGGTATTACTTTATACATATCAGCTACTATTCCATAATCAGCTACATTAAATATGGGAGCTGATGGATCTGTATTAATTGCCAGAATAAATTCCGATTCCTTCATTCCAGCCAAATGCTGCGGTGCCCCTGAAATTCCACAAGCTATATATATTTTAGGTTTTACTCTGTTTCCACTATACCCTACTTGAAAGTCCTTGGAAATAAATCCATCATCCACAATACTTCTGCTGGCTCCCACCAGACCTCCAAGTAAATCCGCCAGTTCCTGAATCATTTCAATATCTTCAGCTTTCTTAAGCCCCTTGCCTGCTGCCACTACCACACTGGCATCTGAAATATCAACCTGCTGCTCTTTTAATTCACTTATAACTTTTACCAATTGCTCTTGCGGCTTCACTGCATCTACCTTTACTATCTCACCTTCGTTCTGCTCATTTCTTTTTGCCTCATCAAATTCCTTATACCTTACTGTAGACATCTGTGGATAAGTATCTGTCTTTATATGTGCCAGTATATTTTCACTAAAAGCAGGCCTTATCTGCACCAGCTTCCCATCTTCATCTATTTCAAGGCCTGTACAGTCTGCAGTGAGCCCCGTATTCAATGCTGCTGCCAGTCTTGGTGCCAGAGATCTTCCAAGACTGGTAGCTCCTATGAGAAAAATTTCCGGTTTTATCCTGTCAATAAGTTTAACCAGATTTATCTTATACACCAATTCCTCAGGTTCATTGAATATATCATCTTCTATATAAAATACTTTATCAGCACCTCTGTATATAAGCTCTTCGGCTCTTATTCCATTTGGTCCCAGAAGTACACTGTAAACGGGAGCATTCAATTTATCTGCAAGTTGTCTGGCTTTCCCAAGAAGTTCATAACTTACATTATGGATTTGACCTTTTTTTTGCTCTGCAAATACCAATACACCACTATATTCCTTTCCCATAATATCAATCCACCACCTTTTTTTCTTTAAATATGTTCACAATTTCCTCTATTGCCTGAGAGACATTCTCTCTATATATCTTTCCTTCTCTTTTTGCTATAGGGGGAACCTCTATCTTTTTAACCTTCGTAGGGGATCCATTGAATCCAACTTTTCCCGCATCCAAACTCTCATCTACCAAATCTTCAAATTTTATAATTTCTATTTCAGCTTTTCTGGCCTTCATCTTGTTTTTAAAGGAAGGAAGTCTTGGAACATTTATATCTTTCGTAACTGTAATGAGGGCAGGAAGCTTTATACTTTTCAAATATGTCCCCTCCCATATTTCAGAACATACCTTGATTTCATTCCCGTCTGCATCCTGAATTTTACTTATGTAACTTCCATGAGGTATATTCAAAAATTCCGCAACTTCAGGCCCGACCTGTCCTGTATCACCATCTACAGTTTTCTCCCCTGCAATTATCAAATCATAATCACCTATTTTTTTAATTGCACTGGACAAAATGGTGGAAGTGGCCTTGGTGTCTGATCCTCCAAATTTCACATCACTTACAAGTACTCCACGGTTAGCTCCTCTTGCAATGCACTCTTTTAAAGCTTCTTTTGCACTTGGTGGTCCCATGCTTACAGCTGTGACGGTGGAGTCAATTTTTTCGCTTATCTGCACCGCTGCCTCCAGGGCATTCAAGTCAAAAGGATTGATTTCTGTGCCCGCAGATTTTCGATCTACCACCCCTCTTTCACTGTCAAATTTTACTTTTTCCATATCTGGAACCTGCTTAATTAGAACTATGATATTCATGAAATATCCCTCCATCTTTTCTATAGTCTTAATAATACTGTAATAGATATACTAATTAACTCTTATAGATTAAACAACTAACATGCAGATTAATGGATTCCCTGCTGAATTAAAAGCATAAAAAAAACAGCTCTTTCTCGCTGGGGCGAAAAAGTCTGTCGCGGTACCACCCAAATTTTATACTTAATTTACATAACGGTTCATACAAAACCGGCTAGACCTACCAATACTTCAATATCTTCAGCCTGCAGCTCCTGGGTGAGTTTCAATATGCTCATTTATGGGCTTTCACCTGACCCCATTCTCTTTAAAATATACACATATCTACTTAGTCCTATCAAAGCTTTTGTTCATTAAGTGGTAGTTTACTATAGATTTTTGCCAATGTCAACATATATTTTAAAATTTTCATAAATCCCCATATCACAATACAGATAAACACTTTTTTCAATATGAAATATATACTGAATCCAGCTTCTTTTTATCCATAATATTACAATTCGTTTATAAAAACTTGAGTTTTCACATATATTAATGGTATAATAGAAAACATTAGTAAGCTTTGAATTTATTTTTAAGGCTTAATAACAATTTAAGGGGGAAAATAAATTGAATAAAAAAACCTTAGCTGTTATTATGAGCTTTGCATTGGCAGTAATGACATGCGGAAACGTTTTTGCTTCACCATCCGCAAATACATCAAGTGAATTAAAGCAGGCTCAGGATAACAAAAGGCAATTGGAAGCAAAGGTGGGGAATTTAAACGAGCAAATCAATTCAGTGATAGAAAAAATTGAAGCGAATAAAAAAGATATGAATTCGATTGCTAATAATATAAAAAACACACAGGCTAAACTGGAAGATGCTAAAAATAATTCCCTAACACAAAACAAACTTTTCAAAGAAAGAATACGAGCCATGTATATAAATGGCACCGATGGATATCTGGCCATCATGTTGTCTTCCAAAGATTTAAGTGATTTTTTATCTAGAGTTGATACTATTACAAGAGTTATAAAATTCGATAACAGCATTATCGCTAAACTGAAGAAAAATGAACTGACTATAGAAAATGAAAAGAAAACTTTAAATGCTGAAAACAACAGGTTACAATCTTTAAGGGCAAGCAATGAAACTGTTCTTGCAAAATTGAATAATGACATAAAACAGCAAAAACAACTGCTTTCCAATGCAACGAAAAAAGAGCAGCAGCTGCTTGCTGAGCAAAATTCAGAAATTGAACAAGCTTCTCACTCCACCGTAGCTATGGCTGGTTCCCAGAGTTTATCCCGTGGAAGCATCGGGTCGGCTCCTGCCTCTTCTTCCAGAGTCATTACAATGCAGGCAACTGCTTACTGTGATAATGGTTATACTGCTTCTGGAATGCAGACGAGAAGAGAACCAGGTGGATATAGTACTATAGCTGTGGATCCAACGGTTATTCCCCTTGGTTCCAAAGTATATGTAGAGGGATATGGCTATGCTATTGCAGCAGATATAGGCGGAGCTATTAATGGAGGCAGGATAGATTTATTTGTACCTTCTCAGGCTGAAGCCCAGAGCTGGGGAAGAAGATCCGTAAATGTATATATACTTAGCTAATTAAATTTTTGATGACCCGTCATTACGTATATAATTACGTTTTTTCATATCAGATGACAAGTGAGTGTTTCTCTCATCTGACAATATACTCTCAATGTATTTCGCATATCATCATATATTGAGGGTATATAAAAAAAGAGCTGTATGTCTTCGTAAAAGATATACAGCTCTTTCTATATACCCATTATCTCGTACACATATGCTTTACTAATATACAATACAAGTTTAAAATGATATTAAACAGTTACATATTTGATCAAGTGATTCTTAGGTTCAGATGGAGTTTGCTAATAAGGAATACTTATCTCCAACTTTGAGAAAAGCAGATGTCCCAAATCTTTGATTTGGTGACAGTCGCTTTCACAGAGTGCGTGGGAGTATTAGCAATGGTAGCGTTCGGATAAAACTCAGGAGGTTGTATTATGAATATTGAATTAGATAAAAAGGCACCGGATTTTTCTCTAACAGGATCTGATAAAAAAAATCATAAATTAAGTGATTATCTCGGTAAAAAAGTAATACTATATTTCTATCCCAAGGACAACACTCCCGGCTGCAGTAAGGAAGCCTGCTCTTTCAGGGACAATATGGAGAGCATAAATAATTTAAATGCGGTTATTTTAGGAGTAAGCAGAGACTCCCTGGACTCCCATGACAAATTTATAGATAAACTAAATATTCCATTTATTCTACTCTCAGATTCAGAAGAAAAAGTATGTAATTTGTATGGAGTCCTTAAGGAAAAGAACATGTTTGGAAAAAAGAAAATAGGAATTGAAAGAAGCACCTTTGTAATAGATGAAAACGGCATAATAAAAAAGATCTTTAGAAAAGTCAAGGTAGATGGACACATAGATGCAATTATGAATTTTTTGAAGGGGACTGACCCCATAACAAAAAATGGCAAATAATATTTGCCATTTTCTGTAAGAGGGTCAGTCCCTATTTTGTCCTATCATATCTTGCATACATCAGAAGTGCTACTGCTGCAAAAAACAGCGGTCCCACTATCATCCAGATGGTATCTTGAAGATCTCCATCTACTGCAGGTTGAATTATGGTAAAAAAATTGGCAAATCCTACCGTAAAAGTAACAACTATAGTGGCAATCCAGGTTGAAGCTTTGCTCTTGTAAATTTCAAAAGGTTTTTCTATCTCCTTTTTCTTCTTGAAAGCTATAAATGCACCAGACAGAAAAATATACGGCAGTGTCATTGCTACATTGGTCATCAACACAATTCTTGAGAAGAACTGGGCGGCAGCATCTCCTCCAAAAGATACCAGTGCTACAAATAACACCACCACTATACACTGTATCCACATGGCATTTATAGGCATTCCATCTTTGATTTCTGACATTTTCCCCGGCCACAATTCTCTAGGTGTGCCTTCTATAATTTGTTTTAAAGGCGAATAACACAGAGTAAAGAAGGCTCCTGTCAATGCCAAAAACATGGACAATCCTACAAACCTGGCCACCCAGGCTCCCATAACAAGAGAAGCAGCCTGATCCATATTGAAACTCTGTCCCAATTGATAACCTAAATTTTGCATTACCACATAGGCTGCATTGGCCATATGAACTCCTTTTGTTGACAATACATCATTCCAGTTGGTAAATATACCACACAAAAATATGCCCAGTGAATATCCCACTGTAATAATTAAAGCCGCTATAGTAACTCCCTTGGGGAAGGTCACTTCAGCTCTCTCAGTCTGATCAACCAATCCCCCGGTTACCTCAATGCCTCCATAGGCAAATATGGCAAAAACCAAAAAAGATAACATTCCAATTGATGATTGATATCCCGGATTAGGGGATTTTATGAAAGATTGAGTTGAAGTCACTGCTTCTGCCAGATGACCTCCATTTGCTGCAAGTACAATCAGAGCTCCAACCAACAATACTATATTCAAAAGTACAACTGCAGTTCCTCCTATAGAGGTCACCTTCGTAATTTTCTCCAAACCCTTTGAGGCTGTAAATGTTACAGCTATTATCCAGATTATTCCTAAAATTCCTATGGTCTGTGTAGAATTAAGCCCGAAGATTCCCCAGGTAGAAGTTACATCTTTTCCAAATATGGCATTTGAAAATGGAATCCATATGGTAGAACATATATTCACCATCCATATTATATAAGAAGCAAACCACATAAATGTTCCCACAAAAGCATATTTAGGCCCTACCGATTTTTCCATCCATGAATATATGCCGCCTCTTTCATTTTTGAATGCCGCACCATATTCCGCCATCATGAAAGCATATGGTATAAAAAATGTAAGCCCGGATAAAATATACCAGGGGATTGCTCCATATCCCATCAGATAAAATGATCTGGGCATATTGGCGAAACCAAACACAGAAGTGAATATCATCAATATAAGAGCCATCATTTTCATCTTCTTCTGGCTGTTTACGTTTACATCTGATGATGCCATCATATTACCTCCTTTACGATACTATATTATTTTTATCTCCTTAATTATTATATCTTGTCTCATTTTTTTTGCAATACTTAATTTAAATTAAGTATTGCAAAATATTTTCCAATTGTCCATAGCACCATAAAGATGAGTTTTTGATAGGATTAGGAAATAGTTTCCCCTTATTCTGAATATTATGTAAAATTTACAAGATAGAAATTTACAAGAAACTTTCATATCTATTTTATTTCAACACATCTAAAATAAGATGTCTATAAAGTTTCGGCACCACATTCAATGAATATGGCAAGTTCAACCTTTCAGTATATTTATGCAGATCTTTCCCAGAGCCCCCAAAAATTATTACCGGAATATCAAAATTTTTTAATTCATTTATTGGAAGTCTGTAAATCATATCGTATCCCACCATGTCGGAAAGAAGCTTGTCTATTGAAATATCATCTGCACTGATACCCGTATAACTTGCATCAGATATGCCCATGAAAAAATTTGTTTTTATAATCTTCTCCTGCAGTTTTTTTTCAGCATATTCCAGAGTATCTTCTACAGCATTCATAAATCTGCTGCTGTTGTAATTTTTACTTTCCAAATATTTATGCGGATAATAGGGTGGAATTATGGAAATTATTATCATTGGCTTTTTCTCTTCATATAATTCGTAGGTCTCTCGTACTATATTTACAGCTATAGTTTGATTGTCTTTTTTTTCATTTTTCCATATTTGAATTTTTTTTCTCATATGATTGCTAAAGTCTTCGTGTTTATCCTTAACTTCAGAAAGAATTTCACTATAAGTCATCACACAAGGATGGATGGACTTTATTTCTATTTTTCTGGAAGATTTTTCTGAAAACCCTTCTTTTTTTCTTAAAAGATTATCCAATGCATTTGAAAAAGCTTCAACAGCCAGATCTTTCATACTTTCAATAAATTCTTCATACCCCATTTTAAGGGTCAATACATTATAATAAGCTGCAGCATAAAGAGGACTCTGAACTGAGTAGAGCTCTTTTAAATCCATCTGTTTAAGACACATGGGAGGTGGAGTTATTTCACCATAGGCAGCATCTGAGAATTTTTCACTGCATTCAAGTAGCCTGTTTATTTCCGATACCATCAAATTAGGATTTATTCCGTTTAAAGAATCTCCCACATGAGTTTCTTTACCCACGCAAAAAAACAGCGGCATAATTTTTCCTACACTTCCTATGTACAACCTTTTGCTTATTTTTTCACTTTTTTCAGGTATACTAGGTTCAGATATTACCATACCACAGTACTCATACTTTCTATTTTTTTTCAATTTAAGAAGAAAAGGCAATGCTGCAAGCATCCCTTCTGAATTGCTTTCTTCTCCTGGAACTATCAGAAGTATCAGGTTTCCTCTAAAATTTCTGTTTACGCTAAACTCTTTTATAAGTTCCATATTAAGAGCCAGTCCAAATTTCATATCTGCAGTTCCTCTGCCAAATATCCAGTCGCCGGATTTAGCATCTTCTGCAGCATCTTTATCTAATTCCAGCTCTGAAATTCTCTCCGTACACTTTTCCACATCAAAAGCTATGGATTTCAAATGCCCAAATTCCTCTACACCAACCACATCCAGATGTCCTGACAGAATAAGTGAATTCGGAGAATTTTCTTTTCCATTCACCACCGCCCATATAAAACTTCTTCTCAGAGGATCATCAGGAATGTTTTCCCTGCCGATATTATGGCTGTTTTCCTTAAAATAGGGTATTTCAAAAAGTTCTTCATATATTTTATCTGCCATAAAACTTTCCTGCCTTGTTCCAGATAGGCTTGGTATAGCCACCAGCTCTTTCATCCTATTGTAAACATCTGTCTGAAAGCTCATTTTCCATTCTCCTTTTCATATCCATTACAGAATATCAACTACGATTTAACAGCACATATACAAAGATTAACTATGCATATTTTTTTATAAATATTATCAATATACCTATTTTACAAGATAGTATCCAGAAATTCAATGAGAAATATTTATATGAGAAAATTTTATATATGTCAGTAAAATAAGTTTGAATATCCATACATAATTTATAAATTTATCATGACACTAAGATAGAGCAAATGAAATTTATATGGAGATTTTATTCATAATTACAAACTGCAATTATAAATTCTCAGAAAAAATCAAATTCTCTCTTCTTGAAAATAAATTTTCTTGCAATAAATCAATCATTTTTGTATTAATTTATTAAATTTTGCTGAAAAAATTTATTTTATAAATTTCTATTTTTTGCTCAATATTCTGCCCAGAAGGAGTTCATACACTGGTTTAGAATTCAACATGTCTGAAAATATATAAGCAACCATAGAGACCAGTGATACAGATAGAAGATTGGTAAAAGCCCCCGTCATTTCCGTGATGAGCACAATACCTGTAATTGGAGATTTTACAACTGATGAAAAATATCCAGCCATGCCAAGTATTATCAAATTATTTATATAACTGGAATTAAATCCAAAAGCAATATGAATTATATCCCCATAAATGCCGCCTATAAGTGCCCCTATTACCAAAAGTGGTAAAAATATTCCCCCTGGAGTTCCCGAACCATAAGATGACATGGTGAATAAAAATTTTGCCACCAGTATTATGACCATCATCTGCAGAGTTACATTTGAATTTGCAAGCATGGCAACCAAATCATGTCCTCCCCCCAATACCTGAGGTAAAACAAGTCCCACCACTCCTGCTATTAGAAAAGCTATTATAGGCTTGTTCTTTGCAGTAAGCCATTTTTTACTATTGTAAATATCCTGGGATTTTAAAAGTGCTTTATTAAATAGAACCCCACATAAAGCTAAAATTATTCCAAGTACTACTACATAACCATAGCTTTCTAGCGGTATCACTTTTATGTACTTAAAATTAAATACAGGTGACATCCCCACAAATTGTTTAGCTATAAAATCTGAAATAATAGATGCTGAAAAAGCAGAAACCAGTATTTTAGGTGAGAAACTTTTATGCATTTCCTCCAAAGCAAAAATGCACCCTGCCAGAGGCGCATTAAAAGCAGCTGCAAGTCCCGCGCTGGCACCACCGGTCATTAAAAATTTTTCTTCCAGATCCGTTCCTCTAAACAACCTGCCAACGCCTTGTCCTACTGCTGCCCCTATTTGTACGGAAGGCCCTTCCCTTCCCAGGGATAAGCCTGCCCCGATAGCCATAACTCCTGTTATGAATTTTTTCAATAATACCTTGTACCAATTCATACTCAGTTTTCCTATCAAAATCCCCTCTACCTGAGGTATGCCACTCCCAGCTACCATGGAATCACTCTTTACTATACATCCCACTATGTAGCCTGCAGCTATAAGTGCACCAGTAACTACAGGAACAAGCCACAGGTTTTCAAGCTCCCTCGCGTAAATAAAATGAGCAAAGACAAGAGATTTTTCAAGAAGGCACCTGTAAAATACTGCTACAAGTCCTGCCAGGACACCTACCAGCATACTTTCTAAAATTATTTTTACCCTGCAATCATACCAAAGCTCTATTCTATCTACAGTGCTGCTTTTCATATATACCTCCGCAAAATCCGTACTAAAAATCGAATCTTAAGTACAAAATAACTTAATTTATTCTTCATTATATCCAAGTGCTGCCGATATTTCAGCAGCACATTCAATTACAGCCGTAATTTTTTGATCAACATCTTTGTTTAAAAGTCTATTCATAGGACCGGTCATGGAAAGTGCAGCAATAACCTTACCATCTACAAAAAAAATAGGTGTAGCTATGGCACCCAGCCCTTTCTCCCTTTCTCCTCTACTTACGGCATATTTGTTTTGGCGTACTTCCTCTAAGGATTTACTCAAAGCTTCATCATAACTTCCCAACAAAGTTTTTATTTTTTCATCTGGTAAGGCAGCCAGCAACACCTTACCAGGTGCTCCTTTTTCCAGGGGCAGTATACTTCCAATATTCATAACCAGTCTCAGACTCTGTTTAGATTCCACTCTCTGCACGCAAACACGCTTATTGTTATTTCTCACATACATGGTGACACTTTCATTAAATTTATCCCTCAATTTTATCATATATGGAAGTGCAACCTGAGTGAATTCTTTTTTCAAAATACTTATGCTTATATTTCCCAACTGAACAATTAAGCTACCCAAATAATATTTTTTACTTATTGGATTTCTCTGTAAATATCCCCTTCTCTGAAGAGTACCAATAAGTCTGTGAACCGTACTTGGAGATAAATTAATTTTATTTGCTATTTCCATCAAAGATAATTCCATACCATCAAAAATGAAACACTCCAATATGTCAAAAGCCCTCTCTATGGATCTGGTACTCGAATTTGATTCCGCCATATTAATTCACCTCTTAATAATTTTACTTACATTTATTAATATACCATCCATATAATTAATATTTCATCCTAATTTTCCAATTATCAATATAACATTCATGTCTATCTGTGTCAAGCAAATACAATTGGAGCTTAAAAATAGGCATAAGCAAACAAAATTACCTAAATAAATATTCAGGAAAATATATTAAGAATTTCAAACTAATGGTCTATTCTCAATAACTAATTTAAACACTCCATTTTTTCCATCCTGCATTCCCTTAGGTAAAGTTATATCAACTTGTACTTTTTCTTCGGGAATAATTTTGCCATTTTCGATTTTCATCCAGCAGTCATGACCTGGTAAAACACGATCTGCAAGGCCTTTTATCCTACATATACTCTGCCTGCTCTGTTCATTATTCAAGGACATATCCACTTTTTCTCTTAACAGCTCCACCCTGTTTTTTACTGCATCACCAGCAATAATCCACTTTTCGCCATCTGCTTCGAGTACCAATGACATCCCTCCAGAAGTATGTCCTGGTGTAAATATAGCCTTCATACCAGGATAAACTTCATCTCCATCTTCAGATATAATGATTTTTTTCCTATCTCTCAAATATTTTACAGATTCCTCTGTTGTAAAAATGTCTTCTTCCGTAGTAGCATATTTCCACTCAGCCTCACTTATAATAAAACTTGCATTTGGAAACAAGGACGCATTGCCGCAATGATCAAAATGCAAATGACTTAAAAAAACACTGTCGATTTGATTTGGTTCTATTGATAATTTTCCAAGTGCCCTTAAAATATTCGGGCGAATTCCCTGAGCTCCCGTATCAAATAAAATATTCTTGTCTTTAGTACGTATAAGTACTACATTGCTCCATCCCAATGCACTTATAGTGGACTTGCCTGGAAATGCCTTACATAATATATCCACCTTAAAATTCATATATACAACCCCCCGATTTTTAAATAGTATTTACTTAAAATTATTATACATATAGTTAAAAATCATGCTTCAACTTTAACTTTAGATTCTTTTATTTTTCTCAATGATTTTACCAGTTCAGGCAGAACTTCAAGGCAGTCTCCTACTATTCCCAAATTTGCAATTTTGAAAATAGGGGCATCCTTGTCTTTATTTATGGCTATTACATAAGCTGAAGGTGCTATACCTGCTAGATGCTGGATAGCACCTGAAATTCCACAGGCAATGTATATCTTAGGTGCTACTGTTTTACCTGTTTGTCCAACCTGTTGGCTGTACTCAGCCCACCCCAAATCCACGATAGCTCGTGTAGCTCCTACAGCTCCACCTAAGACCTGAGCAAGTTCCTCTACAAGTTTCATATTTTTAATACTGCCCATTCCCATTCCTGCAGAAACTACAATATCTGCATCAACTATGTTAATTTTTTGAGAATCAGACAAAATAGTCTTTAAAATATTCAATTTAATATCCTTGGGAAAATTTACCTTAGGGTATATGATCTTACCACGCCTGGAATTATCCGCTTTTGATGCTTTCAACACCTTAGGCCTTACCGTGGCCATCTGCGGTCTTCTAAAAGGGCAGGCAATTGTAGCCATTAAATTCCCTCCAAAAGCGGGCCTAGTTTGAAAAAGCAGGCCTGTCTTACTGTCTATTTCCAGTTTAGTACAATCAGCCGTCAAACCTGTATTCAATTGTGAAGCTATTCTAGGTGCTATGGATCTACCAAAAGCCGTAGCTCCGATAAGCAATATTTCCGGCTTACACTCTTTTATTATCTGCGTCGTCAATTCAGGATAAATCTCTTCATTTAAATCTTTCAACATGATGTTATCTACAGCAAGCACTTCATCTGCACCGTGGGCAATAAGAGCTTTTGCATTATCCTTAACATTATATCCTAAGAAGATAACTGAAACCTTAGTCTTTAAACTTGAAGCCAGTTCTCTGGCTTTTGCCAGTAATTCATAAGTCACAGTTTTGGTGTCTCCGTTAAACTGCTCCGCTAACACACAAACTCCACTATAACTGCCTCCGCTTTGTTGCCAATTACCATTATCTTTCTCTATTAGTATTGCATCAAATTTACATGCTTCTATACAAGCTCCGCACAGAGTACAATTTTCTCCTATTTCTGCTTTTTTATCTTTCATGCTTATAGCTCCATATGGACATTGGCGCATACAACTTTTACATCCTACACATTTTTCACTTATAATAGAAATACTTGACATATGCTACTTCTCCTCTCTTTAAATTATTGAATATCCATTATCATGAGTTTTTTAGCAAGTGCTTCCGCTTGCTCATGAGATGTACCATTTAAAAATTCAGTCTTTATATTATGATCCGGCACAAAAGTTTTCCTGACTTGAGTAGGTGAACCTGTCAATCCTATAAAATTATCAGATGCCCCAATATCAGAACTATCCCATACAGATATCTTGGCACTTATAGATTTTCTGAGACCTGCTATGGTAGAAAGTCTTGGTACATTGATCTCTTTTACTACAGTTATGAGAGCTGGAAGCCGCAACTGCACTTTTACATATCCCTCATCTGCATTTCTTCTACATATAATCCTGTTATTTTCTATACTATCTATTCTGCTTACATATGTGGTATGTGGAATCCCCAACTTCTCAGCAAGATTAGGTCCTACTTGTGCAGTATCACCATCCGTAGCCTGTTTACCGCAAATAATAAGATCATAATCCCCTACTTTTTTTATTGCTTTTTCCAGTGCATAAGCTGTAGCCAAAGTATCTGAGCCTGCAAATTTTCTATCGCTTAAAAGTATCGCCCTGTCAACTCCAAGGCTTATAACTTCTCTCAACATATCTTTAACTCTAGGTATACCCATACTTATGGCAGTAATTTTACCACCATATTTTTCTTTTAATCTTAGAGCCTCCTCTATGGCATAAGTATCAAGAGGATTAATTATATTGTCATTTCTATCACGAATTATAGTATGAGTTTCAGGATCCAATTTTATTTCAGTAGTTGAAGGAACCTGTTTCACACAAACCAGTATATTCAATCAAATCACCCACTTTTCATTAATATTAATTTTAAAAAATATTTCCCGAATTTAGTATAAAATCTGGATCAAATATCTTTTTAATTTGTTTCATTTTTTCAATATTATCTTTACCATACATTTCAAATAACATGCTGGTTTTCAGTTTCCCAACCCCATGCTCTGCAGATATGGTTCCCCCAAGTCTCACTACATGATCTGACCATTTAAGGTACATTGATTTTCCCTTGTTATAATCATCATCATTCCTCGGAAGTATGTTCACGTGGATATGATTGTTTCCAATGTGCCCAAACATTACCGCTTGAAGTCCCGATCTAGAGATAAAATCATTATAATAATCCACTATTTCATTAAGCTGGCTATCAGGAACAGCCATGTCTGTTCCCAGCTTTGTAATATGCGGGTTTTTCTTTTTTCTTTCACTTATAATAAGATTAACGCATTCCGGAGTAGCGTGTCTAAACGCGATAAGCCTGTCTAAATTTACTGGATTAGCAGCTAGCCAGGTATTTTTCTCATTTCCACCACATTTTACAATTATATCGCCAACTTTCAGCATGGCTTCGGCCATTTTTTCAGTCGTACCACCATGAAGTTCAATATAAATAGCCGTATGATAATTAACAGGTATATCCTGCATTTGCGAAAAAGCCATCGTAACTTCCTTTTGTTTTCGTATAAGCTCAAGGGCATTACTATTAAAATATTCTATAGCTGCAATTTTTACATCTAGTTCAGCTTCTCTGACAGCATATACAAAATCTATTGCAGATTTTTCAGAAGGGAAAAATGAAGTAACTCCCCATATTTGATCTGGAAGAGGAACAAGTTGTAATTCCAACTCGGTGATAACACCAAGGGTTCCTTCAGAACCTATGAAAAGATCTAAAAGATCCATATCTTTTTTTACATAGTATCCTGATGCATTTTTTACATCGGGCATAGTATAATAAGGAAGCTTTCCCTTTATTTCTCTTCCTGAATCCGTTTTTAACGTGAACTCCAAATTTTTAACTTTATCAGCACCTCTTGTCAAGGTAGTCCTAGAACCATCGGTAAGTACAACACGAGCTGAATTTACATAATTTCTTGTTGCTCCATAGTGAAAAGATCTGGCACCTGAAGCATTACAAGCCGCCATGCCTCCTATGGATGCTGAAGATTCTGTAGGATCCGGAGTAAAAAACCATTTTCCACTTTTCTGAAACAATTTAAGTGCATTGATGGAATCCTCTGACCATTCCTCAGTATCAAAATCTACATCGCCTAAAGCTTTACGAATTTCAGAAAGCAAAACTCCAGGCTGTACTGACAGCATGAAGCATTTTTTCGTTTTATCATACCTGAGGCCCTTAATTTTATTCATTTTGCTGATATTAAGTATAATTCCCCCAGAGGGCACTGCTCCTGCTGTAATTCCCGTAAGTGCTCCTTGAACTGTAATTTTCATCTTATTCTTTTTGGCATAAGATATTATTCGTACTATATCATCTTCACATTTGGGAAATGAAATATAATCAGCTTTTCCTACAGTACGGGATTCATCATTTAAATATTGCTCATATTCACTTTCCATATTTTTAACAAGCATATCATTCATAATATTCCTCCTTGTAAACTTTTGATATTTTAACTTTTCATCAAGAATAAGTTAGAGCAATTAAATTGAGTGAACGACCTTCAAATAATTTTCTATTAAATATTGATTTCTGTCAAACCTGCTTATTTGGTATAATCTCATTTCTATCATACTTCGCTTGATTTTGTCTCCATTTCTTATCAAGATATCCAACCATTAGAGGACATAATATAGCACATACTATTACCGATGCTGCGATTTGGGTAGTTGCAACAGCTGCATATGGTAGCAGGCTTTTATCAACTTCAGCTACGAGTCCGGGTACAACCATTGAAGTTCCAGCCGTATTCGCCACTCCAAAACCAAGAGCCCTGTTACTTCCTGTAAATATCCCATACAAAGCATATGTAACAAAACCAGTTACCACAAATGTAAATAATCCAAGCAGGATTCCGGAAATTCCTGCATTAATGACATTTGTGAGATTTATTCCACTTCCAAGTGCAAATCCAAAGAATGGAATCAGCAGTCCTGAACCGCTAGCTAAAAATTCCCTCATATTTTCATCTGCATTTCCCAAAAATATACCAACTGCAACTGGAACTAGAATAGCTATAAATGAATATATAGGAAAATCAGCCAAACCACCTACCCCCATGAAAAGCATGGTGACAAATGGTCCCACATTCAATGCCACTAGAGATATTGCACCTTCATCTGTATCATTTCCATATTGGGCTGCCATTGCTCCATACATTCCTCCGTTTGAATTGGCCACTGCCGGAATTATTGCAAGAGGAGACAACCCCAATATACCTGAAAGTCCAAATTCCCTTCCAATAAACCAGCCTAAAATTCCACCTATTAGTATTTTAGGGACAGTTAATATTAACCCTTTATATATAGGTGTACCCAGCTTATGTATATTTATTTTAGCGGAAGAACACAATATAAAAAGAGCTATTAAACAAGGTGATCCGTTTTTAAATAAAGCTGTAGTAAAACCTCCTATTTTTAGTGCATTTGGCAAAAATGTATTTATCAGAGCACCTAAGATAAGAGGTACTACAATCATTCCTCCCGGTACCTTTTTCATTGTTTTTAATATCTGCATTATAAATTCCCCACCTTTCAATTTTACATTTTACTCAATATACTTTGTTTAAGTTTATTTGTAATATTGTTGTATACTGGCAAAATGTTAGATAAAGCTACTCCCCTATATGACAAATCAGAATTATGATTTCCCCTAACCATCGATTTACATAGATATTTATGAAATCGTTTTTATCAAACGTCAAAAAATATACTTATTTTAAATTCATAAAACTACCTCTGTTTTCACTTTCGATTTAATGTACATGAGCTACACTAAATCGAAAATAAAAAACAATATATCAGAATAATTTAAAACATTTTTACTATAATTTTTCCACTCTTTTTGTCGTTATAATGTCGGAACCCAGATTTAAAATATTTTTTACCACAATCTGATGCATTTCCACTGGTGCTTCTAATTCTACTTTTTTTATTTCTTTTTCCACATCAAATATCCTATCTTTAGGTATTGGATCCTTTGTTCTCACACTTACTAAAAGTTCCTCTCCATTTTTAACTTTTACCAGAGTTGCAATAGTTCTCCTGGGATCCTGTATCTCTTGTCTTGCATATTTTTCCCCTCTTTTACAGGTTGCCCCATTGACACTTATGATATTTCTGTCATCATAATCAATTGTAATCTCACAACTATTAGGACATACTATGCACGTCAAATCTCTCTTCATACCTCTACCCCCACCTTAATATCTTCTTGAGACTTGATATCTTCTCTTTCAACTTTCAAATGTATCATTACTGCAGGATTAAGTTTTTTCAATTTAGCAGTTTTTATAACTTTCTCTCCCTGCATAACTTTTATGATTTTATCTTTAAATGGTTTTCTCACTCTCAAGGACAATTCCAAATCTTCATTTCCGCTTATTCTATTTGGTATAATATTACCAATAGTCCCATCCGAGCCTACATTTATTGCACTTCCTTCCATAACGCCACCCTTAAGTTGTCTGGCAACGGATTCAGCAGCTTTTTCTCCCTCCAAAGATACATAGTCCACCAGATCATGGACATGCAGCACATTTCCTGCTGAATATATTCCGAGAACACTGGTCTGCAAATTTTCATCTACAAGAGCACCGTTACTTCTTTTATCAAGTTCAATACCAGCTTGCAGTGACAATTCATTTTCAGGTATCAACCCAACTGACAAAATCAGAGTATCACATTTATAGTTTTTTTCAGTACCCACTATAGGCTTTCCGTTTTCGTCAAGCTCACTGACTGCAACCTCCTGAACTCTATCCTTACCTATTATATTGGTAACAGTATGACTTAAATAAAGTGGTATATTGTAATCATTCAGACACTGCTGAATATTTCTCGGAAGGCCACTGGGGTAAGGCAGCTTTTCAAATACTGCAATGACATGAGCACCTTCCAGTGTAAGTCTTCTCGCCATTATGAGACCTATATCGCCGGAACCAAGGATAATAATATTTTTCCCGACCATAAGATTATTTAAATTTATATAGGACTGGGCAACTCCTGCCGTAAAAATTCCCGCGGGTCTTGTTCCCGGTATACTTATAGCTCCTCTAGTTCTTTCCCTACATCCCATTGATAAAATTACAGCCTTTGCTTTATACTTTTTTAATCCATTCCTGGTTGCAGCCGTAACTTCTTTATTTTTTGTAAGTCCTATAACTGTGGCTTCTGTCTCTATTTCTACATTTTTTTCTATTGCTTTTTGTATAAATTTATCCGCATATTCAGGTCCGCTGAGTGCTTCCTTAAATCTTAAAAGCCCAAAACCATCATGTATACACTGCTTAAGTATTCCCCCAGGAGCTTTTTCCCTCTCCAATATAAGTACATCATCTATTCCATCTTCTTTTAGTTTCACAGCTGCAGCAAGTCCTGCAGGGCCTCCGCCTATAATAATTACATCTTTTTCTATTATATCCATTACCTAACCCTCCCTTCAAATAGATATCCATTCTTCCTTGAGTACCTCATTTCCTCTGGTTTTAAATTATGTTCTCTCATCAAAAGTTTTACAATTCTTGTCTGGCAGTATCCTCCCTGACATCTTCCCATCATGGACCTGGTTCTATTTTTAATTCCTGTCAGTGTCTTAACTCCCAATGGATTATGAACTGCTTCTAATATTTCATGTTTTGTCACCGTTTCACATCTGCAGAATATTTCACCGTAATCTGGATCCTGCTTTATGAGTTCAGCTTGTTTCTCATCCGATTGTTCATTGAATTTCAATATTCCCCTTCTAATTGGATTGAATTTTTCATTTTCCTGCAGAGTTTCTCTTTTAGCTATAATATTCACTACATCTCTAGCTATTGGAAGGGCACTTGTAAGCCCAGGAGATTCCATTCCTATTAAATTGATTACATTCGGCACATTCTTTCTCTCTCCAATTACAAAATCTGCATATCCACCTTTTTCCTTGCTTACCAATTTGGGTCTTATACCTGAAAAATTCCTTATAAGGTATTTCCTCTCTATTTGTGGAAGTATTTTCCTACCGCCTTCTATAAGCATATCCATTACTTTCTGGGTAGATGAATAATTGTCATTTTCATCTATATAAACTGCGCTTGGTCCTATAAGCACATTTCCATCTACTGAAGGAGTAAGATGAATACCAAGTCCCCCTTCCTTTTTATTTGGTACAGGATAAGCCGGCATAGTTAGATATTTACTAAAATTTTTATCCAGTATAAAATATTCGCCTCTGCAGGGATATATTGTATAATCTTCTATTCCAACCATCCTGGCAATCTTATCTGAATTTAGCCCTGCACTGTTTATCACCCATCTGGTTTGAAAAATTTCATCTTCTGTAGATACTTCATAGCCTTTTTCTATCCTCTTTATTCCCCTTACTTCTCTTCCCAGGAAAAATTCTACTCCATTTTGACACGCATTCTCTGCCAACGCTATAGTATAAATTATGGGATTTACTATACCTGTCATCGGTGAAAACAATGCTGCTTTTCCTTTTATATAAGGCTGCTTTTCCCTTATTTCTTTTTCAGATATTATTTTTAATCCCGGGACTCCATTTTTTTCACCTTTTTCTTTTAATTCTTCCAGTCCTTCTAAATCATCCTTTGTAAATCCTACTACTAATTTTCCTGTTCTTTTAAACGGTATGTCCAATTCTTTTGCTACCTTGTCAAATCCAAGACATCCCTCTACACAGTATTTAGCCATAAGTGTTCCCGGCCTGCTGTTAAATCCTGCATGAATGACACCACTATTTCGGCCGCTTGTTTCACAAACTACATCTAATTCCTTTTCCAGAACAGCTACCTTAAGCTTATAGCGTGAAAGCTCTCTGGCTATCGAACTGCCTATTACACCAGCTCCTATTATTAACACATCATATTTATCCCTCATAATTTCACCTCATCTTAATGTTTTAGAATGCTTTTTAAAACATTTTCAAAAAATAATAATTTACGTCTTCTAATTTCCACACCATAAAAATCGTTTTCATCATGTATAAAAACATATCATTTCCTCTATAATTTTTCAATTGTCTTTAATACATTATCAAAATTATACACCTAAAATTTAATCATTTGTAATGTTGATTGAATATTACAAATGATTAAACAATATAATTATAATATTAAAACTATGAACTTTCATTCAAAAGCCTATCCTACCAGCTGACAATTTTCCTTTAAGGAGTTATAATTCTTAACCAGCTTGTAACCTGCTTCCAAGGCGCGTTTATTCAAATCCTCTGTTCCTTTTGGAACCCTGCTTAATACAGCAAATTCAAGAGATTTTTCTGAAGCTATATGCAAAATACTATTAATAGCTCCCACTGCAATTATATTAGCTACCATTGATTTACCTATTACCTCATTGGCAGTTTTCAATATAGGAACTTGAATAACCCTCTTAGCTTTATTAGTACTTGGTACCATTACCGACGAATCTATGAGCAGTATTCCATCTCTATCAAGTGATCCTATATATTTACTACATGATTTTTGAGTTAAAGTCAACAAAAGATTTGTTCTTAAAACTTTGGGAAAATCGATTTCCTCATCACTTATGATAACTTCAGCCTTGCTGGAACCACCCCTGGCTTCCGGACCATAAGATTGGGATTGAATAACTTTCTTACCCTCCATTATTGCAGCTTCTGCTAAAATAACTCCACCTAATATAAGTCCTTGTCCTCCTGAACCCGTCAATCTCAATTCTAATTGATTACTCATAATTCACTTCTCCTTTATAAATTACTTACTTACAAATTTATCTATTATTTTTTGATATTCTTCAGTATACTCAGGCTCTGTAGTATTCTTAAACTCACCAATTAAAAATTTTCCTCTAAGTTTTTCTGGTGAAAACTTTTTTGCTGTACTAATACTAACAGCATTATCCCTCTGCCACTTCATCATGTTTACTGCAGAACCCTTTTTATTTTTTCTTCCATAATAGGTAGGGCATATGCTTACACCTTCTATTAATGAAAATCCCTTATTTTGAATGCCCTTTTCTATGAGAGAAATCAACTGCTTTGTATGATAAACAGTACCTCTGGCTACATAGGTTGCTCCTGCACCTATAGCAAGCTGTGGAATATCAAAAGGTCTGTCAACTGTACCATAAGGTGCAGTAGTTCCTTTATCCCCTCTTGGTGTAGTTGGAGAATACTGTCCTCCGGTCATTCCATAAATATTGTTATTGAAAATAACCGTTGTAATATCAATATTTCTCCTAGCTGCATGAATCAGATGATTCCCTCCAATAGCTGCAGCATCACCATCTCCTGAGATTACAATAACCTCAAGCTTGGGGTTGGCCAATTTTACTCCCGTAGCAAAAGCCAATGCCCTGCCGTGAGTAGTATGAAGCGTATTAAAATCCATATACCCTACAGCTCTTGAAGAACAACCTATTCCCGATACAATACATACTTTATTTTTATCCAGTTTTAAATTATCTATAGCCTGTATAATGGCTCTCATTAATATCCCATGTCCACATCCCGGGCACCATATATGTGGTAAATTTTCCATTCTTAAATAATCTTCCACTAATGTGCTAGCCATTTTAAAATACCTCCTTGATTTTAGATAGTATTTCCTGCGGAGTAATAACTTCACCATTAATTTTTCCTAGTTGAAAAATATTCGATTCATTTTTTACCACTCTCTCGACTTCCAAAGCTAATTGTCCATGGTTAAGTTCTGACACAATTATATTTTTGGCCTGCTCTCCAACCCTTTTAACCTGTTTTTCAGGAAAAGGCCAAATGGTTATTGGTCTAAACAATCCAACTTTTAAGCCATCTTTTCTTGCCTGCTTTACTGCACTTTTGGCACTTCTAGCCGTCCCCCCATAGGCAATTACCACAGTTTCAGCATCTTCCATGTACAGTTCATTATAGGTTACAATATCATTTACATTGTCTTCAATTTTACTTAAAAGCCTATTACAGAGAACTTCAGCTACTTCAGTGCTGTTAGTAGTAAATCCGGATTCTGTGTGTACAAGCCCTGTCACATTAAACCTAAATCCTTCACCAAAAGCTGCCATAGGAGGAACAAACTTTCCTTTTTCAACATAATAAGGTAAATAATTTTCATCCTTTTTTTTAGGCTTTTTACGGTCAATAATCTTTAAATCTTCTATTTTAGGAATTTTAATTCCCTCTCTCATATGAGCTACGACCTCATCCATCAACAGTATTACCGGCGTTCTATATTTCTCAGAGAGATTAAAAGCCCTGACAGTTAAATCAAAAGTTTCTTTAACTGAAGAAGGTGAGATTGCTATTATTGGATGATCCCCGTGAGTACCCCATCTTGCCTGCATTACATCTCCCTGGGATGGCGATGTGGGAAGGCCCGTACTAGGACCATGCCTCTGTACATCTACAATTACACAGGGTATTTCAGCCATTGCTGCATACCCTATATTTTCCTGCTTTAGCGAAAATCCAGGCCCGCTTGTAGCTGTCATCGATTTTACTCCTGTAAGTGAGGCTCCTATGGCTGCTGCAATTCCTGCAATTTCATCTTCTGTCTGAATAAATTTTCCTCCTACCATAGGCAATCTTTTGGCTGAAAGTTCTGCTATTTCAGTAGAAGGTGTTATTGGATATCCTGAGTAAAATCGCATTCCTGCTGCAATTGCTCCTTCTACGCAGGCTTCATTTCCCTGTAGCAATTTAATATTGTTATCCACTTTTACTTACCCCCTAAAAAAACTGCATAATCCGGACACCGCAGTTCACATAGTCCGCATTTTATACATTTATCTTCATCTACAATTGAAATTTTCCCATTTTTTAAAGCCAATACATTTTTAGGACAAAACTCTATACATATCCCACAACCTTTACACCACTCTTTTTCCAGTTCCACATGTACATTATTTTTTATACTAATCAATTAAATATTACCTCTTTTCCAACTCTAATTGCTTAACTTAAATTGTCCCCAATATTTCTGAATTTTATGAAATATTCTGTAATTGCAAGTTCTTTTTCATTTCCACCATATGAAAATAGTTTCCATTAATTTATGTTCAGTATATCATATTGGTTTTGAAGTTTCAATGTGCTGTGGAAAAAAATCTTTTTCAAAAACCTAAAAATTACATGATTATAATTAAAATTTACAAACTTAACGTTATATTAACATTAATATTATATGAAATTTGTTATCAATTCTTGAATTTTTATATATATACATTTATAATTTAACCTATGTAATATAGTAATCGTATCTTTAAAATATAGTAATTATGTCTTTAAAGATATAATTACTGAAACTAAATAACTGCACAAAGGAGGCTAAAATGAATTTAACAGAATTATCCGTAAAAAGACCAGCTGCTATAACTATGGTAATACTTCTTCTATTGGGTCTTGGCATATTTGGTTATACCCATATCGGAGCAGATCTGATGCCATCTATCAATGTGCCTATAATCTCTATATCTACTACATATACTGGTGCCAGTGCTGAAGACATTAAACAGGACGTAGTAAAGCCCATTGAAAATGCCGTATCAGGTATAAGCGGCATCGATAAAATTCAATCTACATCCAGGGAAGGCATTGGACAAACTATCATAACATTTAAAGATAGCACAAATATGAATACAGCTTTTTTAGATGTACAAAAAGCCGTAGATAATGCTCAAGCTCAGCTTCCTAAAAATGCAGATAAACCCAACCTATTTAAAATAGATACAAATTCCATGTCTGTATTAATGCTGTCCATATCAGGAAATGTATCCTATGATGAACTCTATAATGAGGCAAACAATATAGTTGAATCTCTCCAAAAGGTACAAGGTGTCGGAAATGTAACTCTGCAGGGAATACAAAAAAAACAGCTTATAATAAAACTGAATAAAGCCGCTCTTGAATCCAACGGTGTAAATGTGAATACACTGCTTTCAAAATTACAGTCCGACAATATAAATATTCCGGCCGGACAGATAAAGCAGGAAAATTTAAATCAATCTGTAAGAGTTATGAGTGAATTTCAGAATATAGATGAAGTAAAGAATTTATTGGTACCTACCTCTTCAGGGGGTACAGTTCGCCTGTCTGATGTAGCAGATGTCAATCTTGAATATCCTGAGGAAAGTCAGCATATGAGGATAAACGGCAAAAACACCATAGGGATAAGCGTTCAAAAGCAAAGTGATGCAAATGTAGTGGAAGCCGTAGACAACATAAAAGCAGAACTTGAAAAAAGTAAAAAGCTGCTGCCAGCCGGCATCAAACTTGAAACTGCCTATGACAGCACTACCTTTATAAAATCTTCCATTGAGCAAATAAAACACACTTTGCTGGAAGGTATATTTACAACCGCCGTAGTATTATTGATATTTTTAAGGAGCTGGAAATCCTCACTTATAGTTTTAGTAGCAATACCTACTTCTCTTATATCAACTTTCTTTATGATGTATGTTATGAAATTCACCATGAATATGATGTCTCTCATGGCATTGTCGCTTTGCATAGGTATTTTGGTGGATGACTCAATCGTTGTATTGGACAACATACAGCGGCATTTGGCCATGAAAAAGGATCCAAAAACTGCTGCTATAGACGGACGTATGGAGATAGGCCTTGCGGCCATTGCAATAACTCTCTGTGATGTAGTTGTATATACTCCTGTGGCATTTATATCCGGTATGGTAGGAGAGTTCTTCAAGGAATTTGGACTTACCATAGCTTTTGCATCCCTATTTTCACTTTTCGTATCCTTCACAATAACCCCTATGCTGGCATCCAGGTTCTTCGGCAAGGTAGATGAAAGGCGCAAAATATCTTCTCAAAGGATGGAAAAATTCAAGGCAGGAAAGTTATATAAAATTTTGAATGCAATTTCTTCTTCCCTGGACAACATAACAGCAGTGTATAAAAGGGCACTCATCTGGTGCCTGGATCACAGGAAAAGGGTTCTCCTGCTCAGCATAGCAGGATTAATAGGCAGCATTTTATTGATACCCGCTGGTGCCATTGGCACGGAACTCATACCAGTTACAGATCAAAGCATGTTTACTATAAATATGACATTTGACTCAGGTTCCACCTTAAATCAAATGGATAAAACTGTCAAGCAGGTAGAAAACCGTCTGCATAAAATTCCTGAAATATCCATGTATTATTCCTCTATAGGCTCCGACATAAGCAGTATGACAGGAGGGGGGAATTCAAGTTCTGCAAGCATATATGTAGAACTTAAGCCTAAAGGTGAGAGAAAAAAATCTCAGTCAGAGGTGGCAAAAGAAGTCCGAAACTGGGGTAATTCTTCTCTAACTGGAACAGATTTTTCTGTGACTGAATCCGATACGGGAGGTGGAAGTTCCAAACCCATATCAATTCAGATATTAGGTAAAGATACTGATACAATAAATGAAATATCCAACAAAGTTGAAGGCATAGTTAAAAATGTTCCTGGAATTATAGATGTAGGTAACTCCTCTAAAGCCAGTGAAAGTGAATTGAGAGTGCAAATAGACAGATTGGCCGCCTCTCAGTATGGAATATCTACATCGGATATATCTTCAGTCCTCAGGATGGCCATTCAAGGTTCCTCCGGAGGCATATACAGGACAAATGGAAATGATTATGACATAACAGTGAAATTTCAGGACGGAGATATAAAAACTCCATCGGATATAGGATCCATAAATATACTCAATCAATCAGGTGAATCTATACCTCTAAATGAAATTGCCACCGTAGTAAAAGCGGATAGTCCTCAATCCATATCAAGGGAGAACAGACAGGATGTAGTTACCATCTCCGCAAATATTCAAGGAAGAGCTCTTGGAGAAGTAAATGCAGATTTATCCAAAAAATTAAAATCATTTTCCGTGCCAAACGGATATGAAATCAAATTTGGTGGAAATCAAGAAGACATGGCAACCAGCTTCAACTCTCTCATAATAGCATTGATTGTTTCATTGGTTTTAATCTATATGATACTTGTTGTACTTTATGAATCCTTCTTAACTCCATTTATAAGAATGATATCTCTGCCTTGTGCTCTGATTGGAGCTTTCGTTATACTGGCCATTACTGGAAAGACCTTGAATATAATGTCCATGATAGGACTTATAATGTTAGATGGACTTGCATCTAAAAATGGTACACTTTTAATCGACTATACAAATACACTTATGAAACGTGGAAAAAGTTTAAGAGAAGCCTTGATAGAATCCGGTGAAAGAAGATTAAGACCTATCATAATGACCTCTGCAACTATGATTGTAGGTATGCTGCCCTCTGCTTTTTCCATAGGGGAAGGCAGTGAATTAAAATCAAGCATGTCCGTTATAGTTATTGGTGGTATGATTGCTTCTACTATTTTTACTCCTATAATATTGCCTATAGTTTATACACTGATGGATGATTTGAAAAACCGGATATTTAAAAAGAAAAAGCATGTAGAAATTGAGGAGGTATAATTATGAAGCCCGATATTTTGAAATCCAAAAAAATCATATGGAAAATAGTATTGCTTGTATTAGTAGCCTTAATGGCATTTGCCATAGTTCACAATATAATTAAAAATAAAAAAACAGAATCCCAAAATCAAATTAAAAATGTAAAAGTGATCCAGGCAAAACTCGGTTCCATATCCACAACTGTAGATTATCCTGGAGAATTGGATGTAGATAAACAAGTTTCTATATCTCCTAAATCACCTGGTAAAATTCAAAGCTTAAATGTAAAAGTTGGCAGTTCAGTTAAAAACGGTGATACACTATTCACTCTTGATTCAAGTTCACTTCAAGCCCAGCTGGAACAGCAGCAGGCAAGCGTGGACTCTGCCAATGCAAGTTTGAACAAGACACAGAGTTCTGGAGTTGAACAGCCTGTAGTACAGGCTCAGCAGTCTTTGGAAACCGCCCAGATAAATTACAATGATGCCAAAACCAGTTACGATAGGACCCAAAGTCTGTACTCTGCTGGAGCTGTGTCAAAGCAGGATTTGGACACTGCCAGCACAAAACTAAATACTGCATCAGCAGCATTATCTGCAGCACAGCAAAATTTAAGTTTACTGCAGCAAAAAGTTGGCCCTGAATCAGTTGCAGTTGCACAGGCTCAGGTGGATCAGGCAAAAGCCGGCCTTAAATCAATTCAGTCTCAAATTGACGATACCATAATTAAAGCTCCAATTTCCGGAATTGTATCTGCCGTGAATATACATGAGGGGGAAATTTCTTCTGCCACGGAGCCATCTATAACTATACTGGATTTGAGTTCGACTATTGTAAAAGTCAATCTGCCTGACAGCATGCTTTCTAAAATTAAAGTGGGACAATCTATAGATATAACTATCCCCTCTGCCAAAAACAAAAAGATCTCCGGTACTATAGATAACATAGCTTCCAATATAGACAGCAAAACTCAAAAATATCTGGTTAAAATAAAAATAGATAATTCCGACGGCAGTTTAAAACCGGGTATGTTTTCTAAGATATCACTTTCCGATACAAAAAAAGACGACATACTTGTAGCGCCAAATGAAGCCATAAAAGTTGAGAATGGAGTTTCTTACCTGTACACAGTAAAAAATAACAAGATAAAGAAGATATCCGTGAATACAGGACTTTCAGATGATAAAAACACTGAAATAGTATCTTCAGGAATAAAGTCAGGAGACAACATAGTACTGGGAGGACTGACTTTCTTAAATGATGGTGACAAAGTTAAGATTCTAAATTGATGTTACAGATAAATATATATAAGACATGAACTGACTAAAACAGCTTCATGTCTTTTTATTATATTATACTTCCTTTAAAATTTTTAAATTGATGTCACAAATCAACTTTATATCATATTATGAATTAAGGCTTAAATTCTGTAACCTGCAATTAAAAACAGTAAAATATTATAAAGATAGTAATCTTCCACTATTTACAGAAAGGAGTTGAGTATATGAGCAGACACCACAGAAGACATTCTAGAAATCACCGTTCGGATATTATAGATGAAAATTACTATGTTCCAGACGAAAGATCAAATTCTAATTCCATAGACATGGACGAAAAAGACAGTGAAGAAAATAACTTATGGCAAAACCCCGTTTATTCAAAAATAAATTTGGAAGATAAAAATCAGGGAGAAGACGATGGCAACATCCCCAATAGAGAGGATCCACCAGAAAATTTATCTGAAAGTACCCCCTTTGCTAAAGTCAGCAATTCCTCAAATCGCAGCCGTAAAAAACATCATTTGGATAAATACAACGGTATAGGGGCTATTAGTTTTACAGAAATGCTAAAAAAATATATAGGACAAATGGTGACTATACACACAGTAGGAGGAAATACCAGCAGATGTAATTTTAGTGGAATATTACTAGGTGTAAACAACCATTTTATACGGCTTATATTAAGAGTAGGTTCAGCTCCATTTTATCCTGCGAAAAATGATTTTATCAATGATCTAAATACCTATAGTGATCCTTATTCCTCGGCAGATAATTGTAATTCAGAATCTAAACCCTGCCCGGAAAATAACAACATGAGTGCCTTTGTAGATATACCTATTAATAAAATTACTGCTTTCTTCCACGGTAATAATTAAAAAATATGCTGGTACAGACAAGTAAGTGCCAGCATATTTTTTATACAATTTATTTTATGTTTTAGGAATTTTGACAGTTTATCGGTTCAATGCTTTTAATACCGCCAGTTTAGCCATATCAAATATAGAATTTCTCTCTTCCACTATGGTTATCTCTTCCTCTATATATTTTCCATCCTCGCTTAGCGTAAACAGCGAAGCTAAATTTTTTTCAAAAGAATTTTTCATTAAATCCCTGAGAATATGTTTTGTTTCCTCCTTAGAATGAAGTATTTCACATAATTTTTCTATGGTATGATCGATTTGTGAAATATACTTATCCTTTAATAATTTTTTTCTCTTTATTTTATTCAATGCCATAATGGACAATTTTACAATATCAGATCTTACAGCAAAATTTGCAGCATCATAACTTTTACATATAAAAGCAGCAGCTTTATTCAATTGATTGTTATAAATATTTATCTTTTCATCTCCCATAATAAAGGCAAGCACTACCATGGATGTAGTTTCTATTTTATCTTCTATATTACTGTCCTCATAATCCACAAAGGCCCCATCTGCAAATTGATTTTTGGCAATTATCCTCAGAAGTTTTCCTCTGGTATATTTTTCATCCAGATATCGGTTGTCGCTTAGATTTTCATTTTCTTCAGCATTAAAACTTCTATACCAGAAACCAGATTCAACATTCTCATTTATCTTCTCTCCCAAAGTGGTTTCATCAACCTTTATGGGTATTATGTTCTTGAGCTGAATTCCAAGCACAGGCTCTTCTCTAAGTTCCATCAATATAAAAGTGGTTTCAGGGCTTATGAATCCATTTTCCTTAGAAAGTTTTATTAAACTTTTCCTCATCTCTTCTTTTTGCTGTCCCCGCTGTAATTTCATATTCATCTTTAAAGATTTTATTTTCTTTCTTGCCCATACCTTCTTCAGCAGATTGGCATTTTCCTCCGTATTGAAATTATCTATATCTATTTTTCTCACATACTCTTTCCCATCAACTTCTCCACTTAAAGTTATACTTCCTTCCACCTCCCCAAAAACATCGGCAAATATGAAAAATGGTTCCCTGTCATACATGTAGTCAATAGTTCTTGGATAAGATGATCTCACCTGCAATTTTCCCCAATCAATTTTTATATTGTCCACCTGAGGATTTTGAATCCTGTTGAATTGCCTGAGTACTATATCCTCAATTCTCTCTCCTATGTCAATAAATTCAGCCTTCCCATAACTTTCATGAGCCAGTTTATTGAGAAAATAATTATTGGTTGAGGAATCTATTCCAAAAGTAAATATTCTGTTGTCTCCTATATTTTCTCTTACATAAGAAAGTATATCCTCCTCTTCATCTACCTGATCATCTGTAAAAATCAATATGGTATTTTGAGAACCCTCTTTTTCCAAACTATATCTTATGCCTCCAAATATATCTGCATCTTCTTCCGTCTCTAGATTGTCTATCCAGCTGGAGGCCTCTCTTAGAGAATTCTCATTAAATTCTATTAATCCATTTTTAGAAAAACTAATTAATTTTACACCCATGGCTATTATGTCAAAAGTATCTCCTTTTGATAAATTTCTTATGCAAAGCTGAAGTGCATTTTTAGCCTGTTCCAGTTTCTCACCTTTCATAGTATCTGAAATATCAATTAAAAATACGTAATTTTCCTTGATTTCCTCTTCATAAGGATCAAGTTTTGGAATCATCCTTATATACACTATACCTTTTTTTTCATCATTTTCTTCATATTCATATATCATTCCATCTGCTTCCAGGGTCTCTCTTTCATTTATGAAAAGCACAAAATCCCTATCCATCAAATGATAGTTTTCATCCAAACTTATTCTGGCTACCGTATCACCCTCCCTTTCAACTTTTATCTTATGATAAGGAGATCTGAAATCCACCCTACTCAATGATTCAACTATTATATTGACCTTAAACTCAAAATCCTCATCTTTAACTCTTTTTATTCTCAACTTATTTGCGAGATTAGTTGTCAATTCTTCAATTTTTGATCTGCTCTTTATTATTTTAGGTTCTGAAATCGCTGGAACTGTGAGTCTAAAAGTACTGTCTTTATAATCCAATTCTTCTACATAAGAAAGCTTTATTTTAACAGTTTCGCCAGAAATTATCTTGCCTATATTTATCTTGAAAAAATGTGGACTGAATTCCTCCAGCGAAAAAACACTGTCACCATGGTTTTCTGCATTTTCATAAATTTGAAGCGCCTTATCCTTTTCTTCTACCACAGCCTTTAAAGTTCTTCCTCCTATTTCCGCCTCAAAACCGGATATAACAGCTGTAGTAGGAAGTGGAAATATGTATACTCCCTCTATATCCTCGCTGCTGCAATTTTGATACATCTGATTTATTACAATCTCTCCATAGCCGGCACATAGATTCCCTATAACATTGACTTTTCTGAGTAAAATTCCTTCTTCAACTGCCTTATTTTCCTTAATATGCTGGAACATATTATGCTGACCTCCTTTTCAACTTTATTTTATTTGCAAAATATCTATTGACCACCCATATTTTATCCAAAGGCTGCCATTGCTATTTTAAGGCACAAAGAGCAAACCTATAGTAAAAGTACAAATACCAAACTTAGTTGATTTTTGGACCTGCCCAAAAATTTTCATTACCTGACATTTGAACTCTGAACTTTAATATTCGAATATAGCTTAAACTCTGAACTTTGATATTTGAAATGGATTTATTTCATATAATAAACATATATATTATTATATCATATTTACCAATATTTATTTTATAAATAAATGTATCTAATAGGTAATTTGAAAAAACTTCAAAAATACTATGATGATAGCTGCTATAGTACTCTTAAAACAATATTGCAGATGTCCTTGGAGAGGGACATAAATAACTACTGCTATAATAATACGAAGGTGGGAATATTAAATGAAATCACATATGAATTCTTTTGTAATAGCGGATCCAAATAAATGCATAGGCTGCAGAACTTGTATGGCAGCCTGTGCTGTTGAACATTCAGGAGAGGATTTTTTTCATACGGATGTTGATAATATAAATTTTAATCCGAGACTCAATGTGGTGAAAACGGTAAAAGTAAGTGCTCCGGTACAATGCAGGCAGTGCGATGATTCGCCTTGTGCTGTTGTTTGTCCTGTAAAGGCCATCAGCAATAAAAATGGATATGTATATATAAATAAAAACTTATGTATAGGGTGTAAAACTTGTATGGTAGCTTGTCCTTATGGAGTTATAGAATTGATCAACCAGTATAATGACGGTCAGAAAATTTTTCAACAAAATTTAAAAACCATGGGAACTGGTAGAAATACAATGAATTTGAAAGGAAAAATAGTGGCAGATAAATGCGATCTCTGTATAAATAGGGAGAATGGTCCTGCCTGTGTGGAAGTATGCCCAACTAAAGCTCTTAAGTTAGTGAGTTATAAAAACAAAAAGTAAGTAATGAACTTATTAAGTGTAAATATAAAAAACAAGCGACTATTGGGTAAACAAGTCCCAAAATAGTCGTAATTTATTGCTTATATTGAGAAGGCAGAAAATATCAGACAATAATATAATAGGTACAATATTAAATTCAAAATAGAATATGGACAAATCAAAAACAATGCATAGAAAAGAACCCCTAAATAAATTAGGAGTTCTTGTGGGGTATTAATAACTTAACCATCAAGCAATTTCCAAAAACATATGCTCAGGAAATAAGCTTTTAATAATGCACCTTTATTTTATCACTATAACAGAAAAAATCAACAGTTTAAAACATTGAGAATAATTCAACATATTATCTGGAAAGTTTTTATGAATTTAAAAAATAATAAAAACTATTGTAAATAATTATT
>NZ_PVXP01000027.1 GCF_002995845.1 Clostridium luticellarii
TTATTGCTTAATTTAATACCTATATTAACTAATTTAATTTGTATTTTTTATATCTATTTATGTACTTTTTTTACATTTTACTCTGAATTTCATCTTAATTCTATTTGATAAATTCGTATTTAAGGTTATAATTATATATAGTTACAAGTTTTGCGGAAATTAAAATATTTTAATTCAACGGTTAAATATTTCATATGAAATTTATTGTTTGCAAAAAACACTTTTCAGAATATTTATACCAGAAATATCGCTCATCTACTTCTTTCATTACGATTTGTGCATGAGCAAAGTGAAAGGACTGTGAGTTTATATGTACAATATAGAGCAATATAAATTAGATGAAATCATAGATGCGAATTCGCTTCAGGATATACAGGACAAATATTCCAAACTGACTAATCTGTCTACTATAACTGTAGATAGACACGGCGTTCCCGTTATCAAGCCAAGTAATTTTTCGAAATACTGCAGCCTCATACGGACTTCCAAAGAAGGATACAGGAGATGCATAACTTGTGATGCCATGGGAGGATTACAGTCTTCTAAATTGAAAAAGCCTATAATATATCGCTGTCATGCTGGACTTACAGATTTTTCTGCTCCTATAGTTGTGAACGATATTCACTTTGGATCAATGCTTTGTGGACAAGTGATTGTAAAAGAAAATAATACCAGGGATTCAATTGATCTGGAAAAAATTTCTAGCGAACTATATCTTCCACTGGATAAATTAAAATCTGCTTTAAACGAGATAAATATTGTAGAATATGAAAAAGTTAAGAATTCAGCTGATTTTATGTATATGTTTGCCAATCTCATTGCCAAAATGGGAGTTGCAAATATTGCTCATTCTAAACTGCTGGAGGAAACAAAGGAAAAAATGAAATTTCAACAGCTGGCCAGAGATATTCAAATAAAATCCATTCAGGCTCAAATCAACCCTCATTTTTTATTTAACACCTTAAATACCATGGCTAGCATGTCACTTTTAGAAAATTCCAGCAACACTGTGGATCTCATATATGCATTATCTGACATATTGAGATATAGTTTAAGAAATTCTGACAAGATGGTAAACATATCTACAGAAATAAAAAATATAGAAAAATATCTGTACATTCAAAATGTAAGATTTAGGGACAAGCTAGATTATAAAATAGATGTTTCATCCGATGTAATGGATTGTAAAATTCCGGCCATGACTCTTCAGCCTATAATAGAAAACGCAGTGATTCACGGTATAGAGCCCAAAAAACAGCCGGGAAAAGTGAGCATAATTTCTAAAATTGTATCTGAAAAATATATAGCTTTTAAAATTGAGGATAATGGAGTTGGAATGAATCCCGAAAAATTGCAGTCACTTAAAGATAAAATAAATTCTTCAGGTGAAGACGATTCAAATATAAATATAGGAATCCAGATAGTTCAGGACAGGATAAAATACTATTTTGGCTCCCAGTATGGAATCGACATTAAAAGTTCCCCCAATGAAGGAACAACAGTTTACATTAAAATTCCGCTAGTTTTTTAAAATTTGCTGGAGGTGATTATATAAGTGTATAAATTGTTAATTGCAGATGACGAAACATTAGAACGACAAGCCATGAGGCTTGTAATAGGAAGAGCTTTTAAAAATTTGAGTATTGTTGAAGATGCAAAGACCGGAGATGAAGCTGTACTGCTGGCAAAAAAATATAGCCCTCATATAATCATAATGGATATTAAAATGCCTGAAAAAAATGGACTTGAAGCCCAGAGGGAAATATCTAAATTCCTTCCAGATGTAAAAACTATTATTCTTACAGCTTACGATGATTTTAATTTTGCTCAAAATGCCATTAAACTCGGAGTAAAAGATTATATTTTGAAACCTGCAAAACCTTCTGAATTGGAAGATTCAATAAATAAAATTCTGCCTTTGCTTGATACCAGGGAAAAAAATTATTCAAATTTAGGTAATAACAAAATGGATTCTAATAAAAATGCAATTTATACTGCCATAGAGTTTATAAATAAAAACTTTAACAAAAATATAAATTTAGAGTCCACTGCTGAACAAGTTCACCTAAGTCCCCAGTACTTCAGCAGATATTTCAAATACAATACGGGGATAAATTTTATAGATTACCTATCTAAAATTCGTTTGAAAGAATCAAAACGGCTTTTAATTGATACGGACAAGAGTATAAGCAGCATAGCTCTTTGCGTAGGATATATAGATCCTGCATATTTCAGTAAGGTTTTTACCAAATATGAAGGACTGTCTCCAAATAAATATAGATCTGTCAAAAAGAAGCTCCACCTGAATTCTGTTTACATGAATTTAGATGAAGTTCACGAAAAAACTTCTCATGTGTACAAAATTGAAAACTTGGCAAGAGAAGTTAAAGAGTTTACACTTAATTCATCCTGTAATAGAATTCCAGAATTAAACAATGCGAGAATTTTTGATGCACCTTTAGTAGGGATTGCCAAGGCAAGTGATCCATTATTTTCGAAATTAAAAGAAACTGCAGTAATAGGTCCAAATCACTTGAGCCCGATAGAATGGATACCGGAGGCCAAATCTGTTATATCCTATTTTCTGCCATTTTCATCAGTTATGAGAAATTTACTCAAAAATGAAAAATCCACTTCTTCAATGAAATGGATTTATGAAAAAATTGAAAATGCTTCTTTTAACAAGGTGCTTTGTAAATTCACATCAGAGAAAATAGATGAAATGGGCGGTATTTCAGTTATTCCTTCCATAAGTCCAAGATTTAAGGTTATAAATTATAAAAGCAATTGGTCGGAAAAACATATAGCATTTGTATGTGGACTTGGAACACTCAGTTTAAGCAGATCCCTTATCACTAAACGGGGATGTGCAGGAAGACTTGGAAGTATAATTGTAAGTATACCTTATAAAGCCACCAAAAGAGTTTATACTGGAATTTACGATTATTGTAATTCCTGCAGAAGTTGTATTGATACATGTCCTTTCCATGCTATTAACAAGTACAGTGAAAAAAACAACTGCTGTAAAGACTTCCTCTGTCAAAGATGTGAGCTTTCGCTGCCCTGCGAGTATAAAATACCTTTAGAGATCAAAAGAAAAATAGCAAAATAACTGCAGTAAAAGGATGCACTGCTCACATGAAATTTCATGTGAGCAGTTTTCATTATTCGCTATGATACAAACTCAAATCTATGCCATACCTGTCTATCTTTCTGTATACAGTGGCTTTGCCTATCTTCAACAATTCAGACACCTTCATTACATTACCGCTGCAGTACTCAAGGGCATCCCTGATACACTGCTCTTCCACAGTCTCCATAGGCAGAATTTTTTTGACAGAACTCTGATCCAACCTCGTTTCATTTCTGTGGTTTCTCTCCATAAAATATTTTTCAGTTATCATATTTCCTTCACAGAGATAGTAGGATCTCTCCACTATATTCCTAAGCTCCCTTATATTTCCTTCAAAACTGTGCTGATTCAATTTTTGTACATATGAGGAATCTATGTACTTGGGTTCCGACGGGTTTTTAATATTCAATCTATTTACAAAATACTGCGCCAGAAGTTCTATATCCTGCCTCCTATCCTTCAATGGCAGAAGATGAATGTTCATCACATTCAATCTATAATACAGATCACTTCTAAAATTCTTATTTGCTATTTCATCCTTTAGTATCCTGTTTGTGGCTGCTATCACTCTTACATCAATTGGCTTTTCATAATTTCCTCCAACTCTCACTATTTTAAGATTATCCAGTACTCTCAAAAGTTTGGACTGAACATCCAGTGGGAGCTCACCTATCTCATCCAGAAATATGGTTCCTCCTTCCGCCAGTTCAAATTTACCAGGATTTCCTCCTTTTGATGCTCCTGTAAAAGCTCCTTTTTCATATCCAAATAGCTCACTTTCTACCAGTTCCCTTGGTATTGCAGCACAGTTCACAGCTACAAAAGGCCCCCTGCTTCTACTGCTGTAATTATGAATGGATTGTGCAAATACTTCTTTTCCCGTGCCGCTTTTCCCTTCAATAAGCACATTGCAATTTGTTTTAGCTGCCTTTTTGGCAAGTCTTATAATAGCTTTCACATTTTCACTCCCGGTAATTACGTCGTCAAACGTAAAGGATGCCTTATACCCCACTACATTGTTTACCATTTTATGAAGATTTCTCGTATCTCTGATGGCAACTACCAGTCCTATTATCCTTCCCCTCAATTTTACAGGCACTAAATTTATAACACATCTTATCCTTGTCCCATTTATATGGAAGCTGCAATCCTGTGAAAACTTACTCTCTCCTGTAAGCATAACGGACTGAAGAACATCTTCCCGCAATATTTCATTTAGATAAGTTGTATATATAGTTTCCTCTTTTATACCCAGTATTTTAACAGCCATGATATTCACTTTTCTTATAAAAAGATTTTCATCTGTGATTATAAGTCCGTCATAACAGCAGTCAAATATGGCCTGAAGTATAAAAGAGGATATATCATATTCCAATATACTATCCATATCAATTCTGCACATACTGCTCTCTTCCTCAATAATATCCCTGTACTCCATAATTTTGTCCCCCTTTGTACAGTGAATTCGTATTCAATTAAATTATATCATATCCCAATATTTAAAAAAAGAAAAACAGTATCAATATGATAATTATTTTTATAATATCTCATAATGATACTATTTCTTTATCGTTATGAGATATTATAAATTTTCAATATGCATATCTCTTCATATTACATATGGCACGAAAATTGCTCATAAATATTATTGAATATATGTTTGAAAAACATTTTAATAGTTTCAAACCTAAAAACTTAAAGAACCTAATAAACCACAAAAGTACAGTCTGCCGCTGTACTTTTGTGGTTTACTATATTATTTTCTGTCAATCATACACATTTCTTTTCATCTTCATAAGTTACCAATTTAAGAGCTTTTGTTGGACATACTTCTATGCAAACAGGGCCCTCCTCCCGATCTACACATAGATCACATTTATCAGCCACCGTTTTCCATTTTAAATCCACTACATTCCCGCTGTTTTTTACAGTTTTTAAATTCTGCTGAAAAATTTTCTGATTATCATTATACTGATCGATCAATTCTATGGCTCCATAGGGGCAGACTACCATACAGCTTTTACACCCTATACATAGATTTTTATTTATATACACACATCCATTTTCATTTTCAATGGCTTTTACAGGACAAACGGTCGCACAGGGAGAATCATCACACTGCCTGCATTGTACTGGAGCACTTACCTCTGCCATTTTAACCACATTGAGTCTTGGATTAAAATTGATATTCTCAATATCCGTATGAAAAAAATCTTCTCCCGAATGTTCAATAGCACAAGCTGCCATACAGGTTCTGCAGCCTATGCATTTATTGGGATCTGCTATTACAAAACTATTTTGCACTGCTGACCACCTTCTTTCTGCTCCTGTATTTGGTATGAAGCAATTCATGAGATTTATACCCCAGTGGTTCTTCCAGAAAATCCATATATACTTTTTTTATTGCAGGATTTTCATGGGATTTTCTAATAGCAAGACTGGAATCATGTATATACAGGCCTTCTTTTCTCCTGTTATAGGCCGTCTCCTTGTCCTCTTCAAATATAATTTTAGGCTGCCCTCCACCACTTATACATCCTTGAGGGCAGGTCATAACTTCTATAAAATGAATATGGCATCTGCCGTTTTTTACACTCTCCAGAACTTCTTTTACATACTTTAATCCAGAAACTACTGCCACTTTCAATCTGAAATCTCCCAGATCCACCTGTGCCACTCTGAATCCCTCTCCACCTCTCACCATGGTTAGATCTATCTTTGGTATGGGTTTCCTTGTATATAATTCATATCCTGTTCTGAGTGCTGCTTCCATAACACCGCCGGTAGAACCAAATATAGTCCCTGCTCCAGTATATGTTCCAAGCGGAGCATCAAATTCTTCTTCCTTTAGACTATTAAAATCAATACGGGCATCCTTTATCAGGTAAGCCAATTCTCTCGTAGTTATGGACACATCTACATCTCTATATCCACTATCCTGCATCTCCTCCCTTTCACACTCAAACTCCTTGCAGGTACATGGCATCACAGATACGCTGTACATCTTAGCCGGATTTACTTTATCCACTTGAGCTCCATAGGTTTTAAAAATGGTACCGGCCATCTGCTGAGGTGATTTACAGGTTGAAAGGTGAGGAATAAGCTCTGGATAAGCCTGTTCCACATATTTTACCCAGGCAGGACAGCAGGAAGTAAACATGGGAAGTACCCCACCTTCTGTTATTCTCCTCAAAAGTTCACTGCCCTCTTCCATTATAGTGAGATCAGCTCCAAAATTAGTATCATATACTCTGTCAAATCCAAGTTTTCTAAGTGCTGCCGCCATTTTACCCGGGCTCAAAGTTCCAAGTGGCATTCCGAAATCCTCTCCCAGAGCAACTCTTACAGAAGGAGCACATTGTACAATTTTAAAAACATCCCTGTTTTTTAATATATCTTTGATTTTTTTTACCTGACTTGTATTATATGCTGCAAAAAGAGGTTCATCTACATCTTCTAGCAGTCCTCTGTCAAACAACCTTTTACTCATAGGAGTGGGAACCTGATCATAGACAGATTCATAACCCTTACACATCTGGACACACTGTCCGCACATTATACATTTATCTCTATTTATAGACTGTGGTTTGCCCTCTTCTCCTTCTATAGCATCCACTGGACAAACTTCTGCACATCTTCTGCAGCCTGTACATAATTCCTTATCTATATTTATGATAGGCGTACCGGTCAACATATCTAACATCCCCTTTTTATCCAATTTTTATAACAAATTCATCAATCATTCCCGTTTACTTCCAATAATTCCAAAGCCGCCTTAACATTTCTATCATTCTTATTTTCCCTGGGATCCATTATTCTCAGTGCATCTTCCGGACACTCCTTTACACAGGCAGGATTTCCTCCTTCTTCTTTGCACAGATCACATTTATAGGCTGCCAGCCTCACCTTTACCTGAATTCCACCTGTAATTGTCTTACTTTCAATTCTAGGCAGCAAATCCACAGCTCCTACAGGGCAAACCAAAGTGCAAGTTCTACACCCTATGCATTTTTTTTCATCCACAACTATGCTTCCATTTTTTTCTACTATGGCCTCTGCAGGGCATGCATTTGCACAGGGTGCATCCTCGCAATGTCTGCACTGTATGGGCATTACAGTGCCTTTATTTTTTACTAAAAATCTTCTAGGCGTCACAATCCCGTTCATGGTGCCAATGGTGTGCCCTTGATTGTTTTTATCCCTGTGTTTCGCAGCGCAGGCAATTTCACAAGCCCTGCATCCTATGCATTTTTCTGGATCCACTATTACAAAAGAATTAAGATCTGCTTTCATTTAACATACCACCTTTCATCTTAAACACTTTCAAATACGTCTTTTATATCCTTGGCCGCAATCTTCTTTTTACAAGTACTGCATATTATTTTTTCAGGTTTGTCGATTCCAAGCCTTTTATAGGCATAATCAATATGTTCCTCCGTAGCAAAATACTCCCCGCACAGATCACATTTGACCATATTGAATTTTTTACCCCAAATTTCTCTCTGTCCATCCCAATCCACTACTTTTATGGCATTTGTAGGGCACACATTTGCACAGGAAGCACATCCTATACATTTATCGGAAGGCTCCTCGTAAGGTGTGGATATTTTCTTGTATATTCCTCTGTTCACCGTAGATATTGCTCCAGTGCCCAGTTCATTGCACGCTTTTACACATAATCCGCACAGTATGCAATTTTCCTTTTCATCCAGCTTAAACCTTTTCACTCTTTTTTGTTCTACCTCAAAGGCTCTGGCCAATTCCGCCACTTCTTTATTTTCAGGACATCTTGCCTGAAGAAGCATCACTATATTCTTTCTCATCCTTCTTATATTATATGAGTTGGTTATAACCTCCACTTCTTTGGTTATCGGAAATACACAGGAAGTTACAATTCTAGACCTTCCGCCTTCTATAAGCTCCACCAGGCAAAGTCTGCAGCTGGCAAGCCCTGGCAATGCATCACTGTGGCACAAGGTTGGTATATATATACCATTTCTTCTGGCCACCTGTAATATAAATTCTCCCCGTTCAGCTTCACATATTTTCCCATCTATTGTAATTTTCATATTTACTTTCACCCCTTATAAAACTTTAACGGCATCAAATTTGCACATATTTATACAATTACCGCATTTCAAGCATTTATCCGCATCTATTTCATGAGGCTTCTTAACTTCCCCGGTGATACACTTACCAGGGCAATTTTTTCTGCAGACATCACACCCTATACATTTCTCTTTATCTATGCCAAATGTAGTAAGCTCTTTACAAACTCCCGCCCTGCATCTTTTATTCCTTATATGTTCTTCAAATTCATCCCTGAAATATCTTATGGAAGCTATTACCGGATTAGCTGCACTCCTTCCCAGAGCACAAAGAGAAGCTTTGCTGGTCATAGAAGATATTTCAAGAAGTTCTTCTATATCCCCTTCTCTTCCTTTTCCAGCACATATGTCCGTCAATATCTCCAGCATTCTCTTTATTCCTTCTCTGCATGGTACACATTTACCACAGGACTCTTCTGATAAAAATCCCAGATAATATCTAGTGACGTCCACCATACAGGTTCTGTCATCCATTACAATCATTCCACCGGATCCCATCATGGAATCAGCTTTTGTCAAAGTGTCATAATCAACTTGAAGATTCAGAAAATTTTCCGGAAGACATCCGCCGGAAGGTCCTCCTATCTGAACAGCTTTAAACTTCCTGTCATTTAAAACTCCGCCGCCTATATCAAATATTATCTCTTTCAAGGTGGTTCCCATAGGCACTTCTACAAGGCCTGTATTTTTGACTTTTCCAACCAGTGAAAACACTTTTGTTCCCTTGCTCTTTTCCATTGTACCTATAGAATGGTACCAGTCCCCGCCTTTTTCAATTATTATAGGTACATTGGCCCAGGTTTCCACGTTGTTCACAACAGTGGGCTTATCCCATAGACCTTTTTCAGTAGGAAATATATAACTCGGCCATGGCTCTCCCACTTTTCCTTCTACAGAAGAGATAAGTGCAGTGGATTCACCGCATACAAATGCTCCGCCTCCTCTTACTATCTGTATATCAAAGGAAAAATCACTTCCCAATATATTTTTACCCAGTAAATTCTTTTCTCTGGCTCCATCAATTGCCTTCTGCATATTTTTTATAGCAAGTCCATATTCATCTCTTATATAGGCAAATCCAATTGTACTTCCCACTGCATAGGCGCAAATAGTCATGCCTTCTACGACACTGCTGGGATCACTCTCCATTATACTTCTGTCCATAAATGCTCCTGGATCTCCTTCATCACCATTGCATACCACATATTTGGGATCATCATCCACCACATATGCTGCTTTCCACTTTGTCCCTGTAGGGAATCCAGCTCCTCCCCTGCCTCTGAGACCTGATTTCGACATTTCATCGATAACTTCTTCAGGTTTCATGCTCTCAATAACCTTTTTCAATGATTTATATCCATTTCTGGAGATATAATCATCTATATTGTTTGGATCAATTTCTCCTGCATTTCTAAGGGCAATTTTATGCTGTTTGCTGTAAAATTGGCTTTTACGGTAATCCTGAATTCTCTCTTTAGTGGATGGCTCAACATATAATAACTTCTTAATGATCTCTCCATTTATAAGTGTTTTTTCGACTATATTTTCCACATCTTCCACTTTGACTCTAAAATATGCTATATTGTCTGGATATATTTTTACTACGGGTCCCTTTTGACATATACCATTGCATCCTGTGGATTTTATTTCAGAAACTATATCCACATCCGTATTATTGTATTTCTTAATTACCTTCTTAAATTCTTCCACAACCTGTGGACTATCTTTGGCCACGCACCCAGTTCCACAACATACATAAACTTTTTTCTTTTCCGACATTATTTTCCACCTCTGTATTCCTGAATAATTTCCTGTACCAATTTAGGTGTTAAATTACCATAGTACTTGTTATTGATCATCATGACTGGCGCCAGAGCACATGCCCCTACACAATTGACCGTGTTTATTGAAAATTTAAAATCTTCCGTTGTCTCTCCCTGCCTTATACCTATCTCTTTATAAAGTGTATCAAGTATAGATGCAGAGCTCGCCACATGACAAGCTGTTCCATCGCAGACTGTTATTATATTTTCACCCTTTGGAGTGAGGCTTAATGCCTTATAGAAAGTAGCCATACTATATAATTTACTTAAAGAAGTGTCCAAATACTGTGCCAGGTTTTTCAAAGCTTCCTTCGGTATATACTTATACTTTCTCTGTATATCCTGAAGTATTGCAAGAGTATACCTTTCCTCCTTGGGATATTTTTCAATTACATCTCTAGCCGATAGATCATTTTCCCCTAAATTTTCTGCTAGTGCATTAAACATTAAACATTTCCCCTTCCCTTAAATATTGATTTGATTTTATGTAAATTAAATTACTTATGCTGTAAATAATTTTAAAACCTGCAACACACAATACATCTACTTTATTCGCTGAGGATTTGTATATATATTCATTCTGCGTCCCCTCACAAAACCAAGTAAGGTAAGATTGAGCTCTTCTGCAAATTTTATTGAAAGATCTGTAGGTGCCGATTTAGATGCCACTATTGGTACTCCAAGCCTGGCAATCTTAAGCATCATTTCAAAAGAAACTCTGCTGCTCACAAATAACATCTTATCTCTTAAAGAAATTTTTTTTATAAGAGATTCCCCTGTTAATTTATCTAAAGCATTATGCCTGGCTACATCCTCGCAAATGAATATTACATCATTTTCATCGCAAAGAACTGCACATTGAACCCCTCCAGTGATTTTAAAGGCCTCAGAATAAGAAAGACTTTTCTTCATCAGCTCATAAATTTTTCCCGAATCTATATGAATATTATCCCCTTTTATTTTATCTATTCCCATAGAATCCATTATATGTGAGAAAATTTCCCCTTGTCTGCATCCATTGAAATTGTGATATAGCATCTGTTTTGAATGGAGTGAACTGTCAAAACTTCCATCTTTGAGAACCACTTTAGAAATTCCATTCTTACTGTCCACTTCAATAGATTTTATCTGATCAAAATCTGTTATAATTCCCCTAAAAGCCAAAAATCCTACTGTTAGTTCTTTTATTTTCTCAGGTGTACACAAAAGCGTCGTCAAATATCGTCCATTTAAAAAAATATTTAAAGGATATTCACAGACCGCTGATTCATCAATCAACTGTTTGTATTCTCCCTCATATTTAGTAACTTTAAATTTCATGGTTTTATTCATTCTGCGGCACCCCCATAAAATTTTTTTCTATAAAGCCCGTTATCCTATCTGTATCATTCAAATTAAATACCGGAATATCCGATTTGATTTTTTCAGTACTTACAATGGCAACAATATTTGTAAAATTGTATTCAGGATTCTTATACAGCAGCTGTGACTTTCCAGTCCTCCTATACACTTCTATCTTTGGAAATTCATTGTCCTTAAAACCCTCTACTATAATAATGTCTGCATCTTTAAAAAATACCAGCAGTTCATCTATACTGTTTTCCCTATGTAATTTTTTTATCATGGCCATCTTGTTGTCCGACGCAATAACCACGTTGTCCGCACCCGCCTCAGTAAATCTATAGCTGTCTTTTCCCGGATAATCTATTTGAAACTCACGGACATCGTATTTTATCACACCCACCTCATAACCTCTGCTCTTTAAAACCTTTACTATTCCTTCTATCAGGGTTGTTTTTCCTGAGTTGGAGGTGGAAGAAACTACTGAGATCACAGGTTTTTTATTTAAATATGAATTTTCCATTTAGAACCTCTCCAGCCTTTGCAGTTTTAATTCCCTTTTTCATAATTACCACACCATTGCATCGGGTCAGTGTAAAAAGCGCATTGGAACTCTGTGAACCCATATTATATGCATAATATTTTCCATCCTGTTTTTTTATATTTACATAGATACAATTATCTCTATCACCCTTGGATTTAAAATTGTCCTTCAAAATTACAGGAAATTGTTCAGTGACAACATCTCTTCTCCCCATCATTTTTTTTATGGCTGGAGCTACAAACATTTCAAAGGTATTCATAACGGCCAGTGGATTCCCTGGAAGCCCAAAAAACAATTTATCCTTAAAAGTGGCGAAAGTAACCGGCTTGCCAGGCTTAACTTTTACAGAATTAAATTTTATATCTGCTCCTATCTTTTCTATCACTTCTTCTATAAAATCATAATCTCCTACAGAAACTCCTCCAGAGCTTATAACTATATCGCCTTCCTCAAAAGCGGATTTAACAGCATCAAAAATTTTGTCTTTGTCATCTTTGATTATTCCATAGGACTTTACACACGCATTTAAGTTTTTAATAAGAGTCACCAGTAAATATTCATTACAATTTCTAATCTTCCCCCTGGTTATTTTTTCATCTATATTTATCAGTTCATCCCCTGTAATTATAAGTACAATTTTGGGTAATTTATGACAAATTATCTCATTATACCCCAGAGAAGCCAACATTCCTATTTCTGAAGGCCGCAAAAATTTACCGCTCTTAAAAACAATACTGCCTTTTTCTATTTCCTCTCCTGCTTTCAATATGTTGTTTCCCGTATGTACATTTTCAAATACCTGAAGTTCATCTCCTTCTGTTTTCACCTTTTCCACTTGAATAACCGCATCCGCCCCCGGTGGAACCGCAGCTCCTGTCATTATCTTTACGGCTTCTCCTGCCTTTATCTCTTCATTCCAAAAATCCCCCGCTTTTATAGAGCCTGTAATTTTAAATTTGGATAACCCATCTACAGTATGACTGCTTTTTAGAGCATATCCGTCCATACAGCACTTGTCAAAAGGAGGCAAGTCATCCCTTGAAACTACATTCTCTGCCAGCACCCTTTTAAAAGATTCAATCAAGGAAACTCTCTCGCCCTCAAGTACCGCTGTATTATCCAATATTATGTCCAAAGCCCTGCATGTTTCTATCAAAGTCCATTCCCCCCAAAATTTTAGTCAAAAATCACAGTTTCCATGATTTCATGGAACTGTGAACTCAGCAGCTTGCTGTCGGCTGGTTTACTCCAGCATATTGTGCTTTCTCATGGTAAGTTTGTCCAAATACGATGTTAAAATTTTAGGATTATTCAGAAAATCCTGCTCATATCAATCTTTTCGGTACATGAATTCCTTATTTGTCCTGCTATTAACCAGCTTCAGCCTAATTATCTTCATCCATCTATTACATAAGTCTATTTTAAAAGATTCAGAATCTTAAGTCAAGTTTGTTATTTATTTAACATTCCATATTTTCTGAATTAAATGATTCTTATGTTTATTCCCGCTTTGCCTGTTCAGATAAAGTGATTCTTAGATTCAAATAGAGTTTGCTTATCCGGATAAAATTGCAATATAAAAAAGAGAGACTTTTGATCTCTCTTACAATTATAATCTGCTAGATTATATCATCCAAAATACCGTTAACTTTATTTTGACACCTATGCCGCCATAGGTGGAGGTTCTCACAGATGTTTCCATCTTCCTGAAAACAATTTCCTCAGGATGCATGTACTCACCTAAATATTGAACTTCCGTTTAAATAATGTAGGTTCAAAACTAAAGTTTGCGAATATCTCAGAACCTTTATCGTATTTTATTTATTGATGTAATTATACAATAAGCTCTCTATTATGTCAATTGGAAATTATTACACAGAAAACAATCCAGCTACCTTATCCATTATATTGTAATTTGTCAAATCATAATGCAGTGGAGTCAGAGTTGCATAGCCATCATTTATATAGTATACATCTGTATTTCCGCCACATTCCTTTGACTCCAAAATATCCCTTTTATATTTAAATCCCATGCTGCAGACCTTTATACCCTTTATTTTCTCCATTGGCAGAGGGGGAATATTCAAATTCAAAACCACATCATCTTTTCTATATTTGTCCCTGGCTATATCAAACACTTTCAATGCATATTCTGCAGCTATATTATAATCATAATTGCCACCTTTGGTATCCAGTGATACAGCTATAGAAGGCACTTTACATACAGATGCTTCAACCGCTGCAGAAACAGTACCAGAATACAACACATCTATTCCAAGATTAAATCCATCGTTTATTCCAGAAATAACCATATCTATATTTTTAAATTTATCAAGACCAACTCTTACACAATCTGCGGGAGTGCCATTTATACTGTACGCTTTTGAAGAGATGTCCGGAATTTTTACCTCCTCCGCCACTAAAGATTCCCTGGTGGTTATGGAATGCCCGCTTCCACTTCTCTGCATGCTGGGTGCGGCAATTATAATTTCGTTATCCCTTTCAAAATGCTTTGCTAAAACATGCAGACCTTCTGCATTTACTCCATCGTCGTTAGTAAGTAATAATTTCATATTCTATCCTCCTGTAAAATTGATTTTTCTATCTGGATTAAAATCACTTATTGATCCCCTTTTCAATATCTTTCCATACCTCTTCATCACTTTTGTCTCTTACTATTTTATACCTATTACCTTTTATAGAAGTGTCAAACTGGCATATTGCCGAGTAAATGCAGTAAGTGCAAGCACTTCTGTTCTTATCTTTATAGGGAGTAATTTCTATGCTGCCTTCCAGCATTTTTTCACATATATTTTCTATGGTATTTCTCACATATTTTCTAAGAAGCTGAAACTGATCCATAGTCGCCAAAGATGATCTGAGTTCTGAAAGACTGCCGTCTTTTTTTACAGAAGCAGGTATAATGTCCGAGTATTTTACCATATCACCATCCATCTTTTTGACCAGATCCGGATCATTGAGCAGCAGTCCATTCATCTTCAAACTTTTAACTATTCTTTTCTCTATTTCATCATCCGATATATTTCCCGGGGACTTTATTATAGGATCATCCAATTTGAAATACAATATACCTGCAGGAATGGCATCAGCATCTATTCTTTCATTTAATTCTGTAAGTATTGCATCCATATATATCAAAAGCTGCATTTGAAATCCATAATATATATCAGAAAGTTTAAATTCCCTGGTACCGGATTTATAATCTATTATCCTGAGATAGGTGGATTTTTCCTCTTTCATCTCATCCACCCTGTCGACTCTTCCAACAAGGCTCACCTCTTCACCAGAATGAAGCTTTATGGAGATTGGAGGAAGATCCTCATTATATCCAAAGGACAGCTCATATGCCATGGGTTCAAACTTACCTCTTTTCATATGTTCAGTTATAAGCCAGAGGGATCTTACAAGAATCCTCTTTATCCTATCCGTAATATGTCTGTATCTTTTAGAACTGTTCAGTATAAAACCCGGCATACTCTTCAAATTCTCATCCACCATATAATTCAAATTTTCTTCGCACCATTTCCGGTCTATATCCTTCCACGTCAAATTCTTCTTCTTCAAATAAATGGAGAACTTTTGAAGCATTTCATGCATAAAGCTTCCAAGATCCGGAGGACTCAAATTATACATTTTTCTGTCTTTCACCTTGAGTCCATACTGTATAAAATATGCAAAAGGGCACTGTGCATATTTTTCAAGTCTTGAAACACTCACCGTCAAATGCTTTCCATACAGTTTTCTCACCTTGCTGGTATCTAAAATCTCCACCTCATTGTTATAGTAAAAACCATTTATAACGGAACTCAGCCTTTCTTTCCAAAGATCATGGTCCCTGTACCATCTGTATACCTGAAGCCAGATAGGATTTATACAGCCATTGTCTCTTATATTTTTCCGCAGGTTTAAAATCAGTTCATTAAAAGTTGCCTTGGGGCTGTTTACAGATTCTATATCCTCTTCATTTCCTTGCGCATCCAGTATACTGCTCTTTTCTTTTAACTTAGGGAATATCTTCTTTATCATGGATATGATAATAGAAGGCCTTTTGGTCTTTCCTTCCCCATCACTCATGGAATAGCTCAATTTCAAATATTTATCCACAGAAGTTAATGTAATGTATACAAGAAATTGTTCCTGCAGAGCTCTATTTTTAGTATTCTCCTTAAGCTCCAATCCCTTTTCTCTGAGTGAATTCCTGTCCTCATCCGTAAAAACTCCTTCTGCAGCTATGGGTGCAGGAAAAATACCGTCATTGACTCCCACAATATAAAGGGCTCTTATGTCATGACTTCTTACTCTGGCTGCACTGCTCACCAAAACTTGATCCAGTGATGGAGGGATAACTCCTATTTTATATTGTGAAAAACTATTTGTCAGCATTTCATTAAATGCTTCCATTCCAAAAGTCTCATTTCCCCTTGAGTCCACTATCTGATCCAGCACATCTACCACTATACTCCATATCTGTCCATATTCATTTGCCCTATCCAATTTAGAGCCATCTTTAAACTTTTCTATAATCTCCTTTATCTTTTCTGGAATTTTCAATTCACATAAAAAGTCATATAATCCCTGGCATATCTGGTTTCCTTTTTTTTTGCCTTTTACAGCAGTTGAAAGTTTGATTATAGGTGCCCTCACCTTATCTCTTATGGAATTTATTTTGTTTAAATACTCCACCTCTTCTTCAGATATTTGCTTTCCGGAAATACCATAGTCTACCCCAAAATCCCAGGGTTCCGCCTGAAGCCATCTTTTGCCCCTTATTCCATTTGCAAGCACATAATTTTCCAGCATATCTATTTCACTAAATTCCAGATTTAAAATTCCCGTTTTCAAATATCTGAAAACAGACTCATAGGACCAGTTTTTAGACAGTATTCCCACTGCAGAAATTATCAGTACTATAATCGGATTATTGACAATTTCTCTTTTTTCATCAATAAAATAAGGTATGTCGTATTCATTAAACACTGCTTTTATCAAGCTCTCATACCCATCCATATCTCCAGTTACAACTGCGATATCTCTAAACCTAAGACCCTGATCCCTGCAGGCTTTTACTATATCTCTGGCAGCATGTTCTACTTCAGTGTATTTATTCAGTGCTTTGTGGATCTCTATATCTTTAACCGGTCTGTCATACATTCTATAGGGATATGAGAAGAGGTAACTCTGAAGATGCTGAAGCTCCTGACTGTTTTTAAACCTGTAGCAGGGACTGCACTTAAGAATAATAGGCTTGTCATAAGATATATTGTTGTCCCTGGCTATTTCCAAAAGCTTTTTTTCTGTAATTCTGACAGGGAGAAACAGATCCATGCTCTCAGTGGCAGATTCTCTTTCTCCGCCTTCCATACATAAAGTCACATTTATTTTATGACACTTACACATGATTTTCTTCAACACTTCATATTCCTGAGGGGTAAAACTAGAAAATTCATCTACCCATATTTCTGCATCATCAAACATTTTGGATTTATCCAGTTTTTCACTGAGCATATTCACCGTATCTTCTAAATCCAGATATTTTTTATGGAGTATATTTTCAAATTGAGAAAAAATTATTGCAATATCCTCCAACTTATTTTTTAAATTTACACTTTCCACCTTATCCACACTGTCTTTTAAAAGCATAGGAGATATTCTGTATCTTTTCAGTTCAATTATGGTATCGGATATGAAATTTATAAATCCCCGCTTTTGGGCGGTTTTCCCAAATACTTTTAATTTATCCCTGTTTTCTTCTATTATCTTGTATAAAAGTACACTTCTTCCTGCATCATTTATACTTTTCCTGGTTCCCCCACCTACTTCATCAAGTACTATTTCCGCCATTCTTCTAAAACTTAGTACCTGGGCTTTCAGCATTCCCCTTTCCCCTACCGTCTTTATTAAATTTTTTTCCGCTTGAAAGGAGAACTGCTCGGGAACTACTAAAACCAAATTTCTGTTGTTTCCACTGTATATCTCATCCTTTATCCTGCTAAGACAGTAATGGCTCTTGCCGCTGCCTGATCTTCCATATATGAATCTGATACTCATAAAAACTACACCACTTTCTAAAAGTCTAGAATTTAAAGATGCAGAAGATTTTCGGCATATACCGAAAATCTCCCTAAATTGCGCATTGCAAACTGTGAATTGTAAACTGTAAATAGTGCATTGAGGAAGCTATTTTCTCTGGAGAATATCCGCTATTGCCGCCATATTTCCCAGAGAAGACACTGCTTCATTTGGAATTATAAGTTTATTTGCCGGATTCTTTGCCATTTCCTTTAATGCCTCTACTTGTTTTAAAGCTATTACCTTTTCATCAGTACCGGAATCTATTATGGCCCTGTTAACCAGATCAATAGCTTTGGACTCTGCCGCTGCCACAGATTCTATGGCCTTAGCCTTACCTTCTGCCTCCAGCATTTGTGATTGTCTAAGTCCTTCTGCCCTTCTTATATTGGCCTCTTTTTCAGCTTCAGCCTGCAGTATCTTGGCCCGCTTTTCTCCTTCCGCCCTGGCTATTTCACTCTGTTTCTGTCCTTCAGCCTGCAGTATTACAGCTCTCTTGTCCCTTTCAGCCTTCATCTGTTTTTCCATGGCCTGCTGAATTTCAGCAGGAGGCATGATATTTTTGATCTCTACAGACAATATTTTTATTCCATAGGCATCTGTTATATCATCTACCACCCTCAAAAGTTCCCCATTTATTTTATCTCTTCCAGAAAGGACCTCATCCAAGGTCATATTACCCACAATATTCCTCATATTGGTTATAGTTGAAAAAATTATACCCGCCCTGTAATCCTCTATATTGTATATAGCATCTTTAGGGCTCAATACCTTGTAGAATATAACATTATCTATGGATATTTTTACATTATCCTTTGTAATAACATTTTGCGGCTCTATATCCAGTATCTGCTGTTTTGTGGAAACCTTTCTCCGCATAAAATCGGCAAAGGGAATTATAAAATGCCAGCCTGGCTCCAAAGTTCTGTGAAACTGTCCAAATCTCTCTATAATGGTCACATACCCAGTATTCACAACTTTAATGGAGTACACTACCGTCGCCAGAATGATTATAAGAATAATCAGAATAAGAATTTTACCAATCATATTAACATCTCCCATCATATTATATTATTACGAGATCACACTTTTTTTATGTCAAATTTATTTCCTTCCATTCCCAGTATTTTTATTCTGTCACCTTTTTTCAGAACATATTCACTGTCCTTTACTTTCCAGTAGATACCATCAACTTTAATTCCATTATTTTTCACCATTTCCTCGTCTACCACAATTTCCCTGCCCACATAGGTCTTTTCTCTAACCGGCGTGGGTTTTACAGATTGTTTTATTTTTCTCTTCACTAAAGGGTAACACACAATTACGAGTACGATACTGACAACTGCAAATACTATAAGCTGTACCACAAATGAATAGCCAAGTATTTCGGCTGCAATAGCTGCGATGGCTCCAATGGTAAACCATATAAATAGAAATGCACTGGTCACCATATCTATTATCAAAGCTGCTAGTCCAATTACAATCCATAAAATAAGTTCAAACATACAATCCTCCTTTTATCATTCTATAATATAATGATACACTATTATATGCAATTAACAAAGTTCAAATGGAATCAATCCACAATTTAAAGCTGGCATCTGAAGGCATTCTCCAGTCCCCTCTGGGTGATAAACTCACAGTACCTACCTTTGGACCGTCTGGAATGGCAGATCTTTTAAACTGCTGGGTAAAAAATCTCTTTATAAATACGTGAAGCCATTTTTTTATAACCTCACTGCTGTAATTATTTTTAAAAGCATGTTCCGCCAAAAAAAGTATCTTCTCTGGAGAATAGTTCAATCTTATAAAATAGTATAAAAAGAAATCGTGAAGTTCGTAGGGTCCCACTATATCCTCTGTCTTCTGGGATATTTCCCCGCTTATGTCCTTGGGCAGAAGTTCGGGACTAACAGGTGTATTCAATATATCCAGCAAAATACTGGATATATTTTGAGAAGCTTCTCTGTCCGCCACATATCTCACCAGATATCTCACCAAAGTTTTTGGTATGGAACAATTAACACCATACATGGACATATGATCTCCATTGTATGTAGACCAGCCCAGGGCCAGCTCCGACAGATCTCCGGTTCCAACCACCAGTCCCCCCTCTTTATTTGCTATATCCATTAGAATCTGGGTTCTCTCCCTTGCCTGAACATTTTCATAAGTTACATCGTGTATATTTCTGTCATGGGAAATATCTCTAAAGTGCTGGAGGCATGCATCTACTATGCTGATCTCTCTGAATTCCGTCCCTAAACTTTTACAAAGATTCACTGCATTGCTATAAGTCCTGTCCGTAGTCCCAAAACCAGGCATGGTAACAGTTATTATATTTTTTCTTGAAATATTCAAAGTATCAAAAGTCTTCACAGCCACCAGCATGGCCAAAGTAGAATCAAGCCCTCCTGATATGCCTATAACAGCTTTTTTCAAATTGGTATGTACTATTCTTTTTCCAAGGGCAGCAGTTTGTATACTGAATATCTCCCTGCACCTTATCTCCCTTTCATTTTTATTCTCAGGCACAAAGGGATGCTTATCGACTTTTCTGTCAAAATCCCCATAATCAAAATTTTCAAATTCAAATTCTATGTTTACCGGTTTTTGAGAAAATGACTTTATATTGTCCCTAAAGCTTACATTTTTAAGACGCTGACTATTCAATTTATCCAGATCCACAATAGAGGTTATAACCTCATTCTCCCTTTTGAATCTTTCATTTGCCTTTAAGAGCACACCATTCTCAGAAATGCACAGATCACCGCTGAACACCAAATCCGTAGAGGATTCAAATACTCCTGAAGACGCATATATATAAGAACACATACATCTGGCACTTTGTGAACATACCAAGTTTCTTCTATAAGAAGATTTACTTACGATTTCATTAGAAGCAGAAAGGTTCCCCAGTATGTTTGCCCCCATGAGACAGAGATAACTGCTGGGAGGTATTACAGCCCAGAGATCCTCACATATTTCAAACCCAAATTTAAAATCCCCGCAGTTAAATATCAAGCTTACACCAAAGGGGATATTCTGTTGAAAATAAAAACTGATTCTTTCATCTATAATATGAAGTCCTTCTGTAAACCACCTTTTCTCATAGAATTCTTCATAATTTGGAATGTAACTTTTAGGAACGACTCCCAGGATCTTTCCTTTAAATATTACACATGCACAATTATAAAGGCAGTTATTATATACAACAGGCAGTCCCACTGCTACGAGAATATCCTTATTCTGCAGATACCTGCATAGTTTCTCCAGACCTTTCACTGCCTTTTTTAAAAGCAGCTGCTGCTCAAAGAGATCTGCACAGGTATAGGATGTTACACAAAGTTCTGGAAATACAACAAGCTTTGATTTCTCAATTAATGCTTTATCTATGCATTTTTCTATATTATTCAGGTTGAACTCTATATCCCCCACATTTGTCAACGGACAAGCCGCTGACACCCTTATAAAATTCACTATATTTTACCTCCTCTAAAAAGTTTCTGAATTTTTCACTATATATTATATTATAGATAATCTTGAGCAAATTGAAAATCCTTTTAAAAATTACCTACGATTTAATTAATCACTCATAAGCATTATAATTGGAACCAGTGTGGACACTACAGCCAAAAGCCAGACTCCAAAGGCAGCCAGCCCGTTATTTTCCCTCACCCACAGGGAAATCCCATAGCTAAATGTATAATAACCTGAGCATAATATTAAAAAACACAGCATATATTTCATTTTTCTACCTTTCCTTCAGAATTCCAAATATCCGATGTATAGAAACCTACTCCCATCCTTCTCACATTTACAGTTAAATTCACATTGATCTTTGCATCTTTATAATGGCTCAGCCAGTTATAATTTTCCCATTCCTGAATGGTTTTAAAATTATCCACTAGATGGTATCCAAATCCGAAAATATCGGATTCATATTCCTTTTGGGTTTTTTCAATGGTTTTATTTATGCCCTTCAACAAAAAATTTTTTATTTGATTATTCAAATCCTGCACCATGTATAATTTTTCATAGGGAATTTTATTCTTAATTGAAACTATATCCGCATCTACCTTCAAATTCACATCAACTACAGGCTTTCCATTGCTGAAATGTGCCTTTATTTTCGGCTTTCTGGCTAATTTAATATAGGATGCAATGACAGTATCGGGTTTGTATTTGTCGTTTATGGTCATTGTGGCACCTTTAAGCTTGCCTTCTACAAGAAGAAAATATCTGGTTTCATAACTGTCCAGGTATCCTACCATTTTATCTCCATTGAATACAGCTGTACCTGAAAGCTCCCTTTTAGCTGATCCCTTCCTCGGAACTTCCTCGGGCAGATATCCTTTGCCCGTAACAGGCGGATTATCTACGCCTTCATTTTGATTTTTTTCATTTTGATAGTTATTTACACCTCCATAGGCTGCAACAGGCTGATCATAATTTGAAAGAATGCTCCTATAAAAATTAAAAAATTGCTCGTGAGTAGAATAGGAATTATGCAGAGGCTGAGAAAAAAACAGTTCAACCATCTTAGGAAGACTCTCTCCTATAATGGATAAATTCTCTCTGATGAAATCCTCGGCATTACCTCTTACAACGGTAATTGACACAGTATTTCTCAACTCCCTGTACCTTTGTATTCCCAGGATATAACCTCCTACTCCCTCCGTTGCAACCTTTTCTGAAAATACAATAACTTTTAAATGTTTCAGTGTAACCTGGCGGGAAATTTCCTGTCCAAACATTTCCATGGCTTCAATCAAGCTGGGAGCTTCTATAACAGCTACATTGGCCTGCATGCGCTGAGTGCCCTCCTGATTTCTGTTTACTGCACCATATACAGGATATTGTATGGTAATTTTAAATTTATTGTTGCTTCCCCTGTCTACTCCCAGCATCACCGGATAGACTTCATCATCGATTTCCACCGCATCATAACAGCCTGTAAGCATAGTAAATAATATAATAAAGAGCAGAAGCAAGTTAATTTTTCTGTACATTTTGATTCCCACCTTTTTTCTTGAAGATAATGGCTATGACAAGCACGGCAGCAGGTATAAAATAATTTATAACCATGCTGTATTCCCGAATGAATACCAGGTTTATAGACACCAGCTCCAACATATTCTGAGGGATAATCGCCACAATAAAAACCAGGAAGGCAAAAGGCAGCAGAAGGGGCCTGTGATCTTTTACATGGTATATTTTACAGTAAATACTTATACATATGTAAAATGCTATGGCTGTAGTTATCATGGAAGGTATAATCCAGGTCACCAGAAATATTGTCTCCACCCTTTGAATAAACCTGTTAAAATAAATTGTCCTTGAAAGTTCAAAAATACCCGATATGTTTTCTTTTCCAAAAGCATAGTTGAAAGAGGCCAGGTAAAATAAAAAGCAGAACATGAATACAACTCCAGAGAATATTATACTTATAATACCTGCCTTCTTTGTCTCCTCCAGATCTCTCAGTGAGTTAGGTACAATAAATAAAATAAGAGCTTCATCATAGGAAGAACTTCTCAAAAATTCGGACCACAGAGTATTGGAAATACCATATCCAAGGTAGGGTTTTAAATGATTGAAATTATATATTGGATAGGCCATGGAAAACACCAGAACAAGCCCTACTATAACAGGAACAAGACAAATGCCGCACAACTGGCCAAGCCCTTTGAATCCAAAATATGCAATCAAAATTGACACAAGCAGAATACTTCCCATTATAAAGCTGGGGGGGGTTTTCGGCAGATTGTATATTTTAATCATATCCACAAATTCCCTCAAATTGGAGCCTGCATAAAAAACACAATATACACATAATATCATTCCAAGGATCTTGCCAAAGAACTTTCCAACCACTTCGTCAAGTACTTCAATCAAATTCATTCCTGGAAATCTTCTCATAAGCATGTACGTAATATAAAAAAATATTATGCTGATGATACAGGAGCCTATAGTGGAATACCAGGCCGCAGTTCCAACTCTCTGCACTATGGTTGCAGTACTGGCATAAAATATTTTATTTATAATAGCTAAAACCACAAGACATACAGCTTGGAATAACCCTATATTACCCTCGTTCATAAATTTCCACCTGCTTTAAGTATTTTTATTATTCTTTTTAACATTGGCATCCTGATTCATCCATCCCCTGGAATCTTCAGGCTGCCTTTTTGAGTCCATAGCATTCAATTCATCTGGTCTAAATTTCTGCCGCCAAATAGGATAGTTCAAAACGGTATCCTTGCTTTTGCTGGTCTTGGGTGGAAAATTAGAAAGAAAGGGGACACCAAAGGATTTCATATTTGACAATATGACAATATCGGAAACTATTCCTATACATATACCAAGAAGTCCCAATACATAGCCAAGGAAAATAAACATGATTCTGATCATCCTGGTGGCGTAGGTCAGACTGAAATCAGGTATGGAATAATTGCCAAGCACTGTAAAAGAAATTATTATAATTAAAATAGGGCTTATTATATTTGCCTGTACAGCAGCCTGACCTATTATGAGTGCTCCCACTATTCCTATGGTATTTCCCAGAATACCCGGTATTCTTATACCCGCTTCCCTTATGAGCTCAAAGGAAATCTCCATGAATATAACCTCCACAATTGTGGGAAAAGGCACTTCTTCTCTGGATCTGGCAATGGCAATCAAAAGAGAGGAAGGTATCATCTCCTGGTGATAATTTACAAGAGCCACATATATCCCCGGCAGCAGCAGAGATACAATTATCCCGAATATTCTCATAAATCTCAGCAAAAGTCCATACTGCCATTTTAAAATATAGTCCTCAGAGGTATGAAAAAGAGTGAAAAATGTAATTGGAAGAACCAGCACATAGGGAGTTCCGTTGGAGATAAGGGCCACCCTTCCTTCCATAATATAGTAACATACTCTGTCCGGCCTTTCCGTTGACAGAACGGTTGGTATCAAAAAACAGCTGTCATCTGAAATATATTCCCCCAGCATTCCAGTGCCGGATATAAAGTCCGTTTTTATGCTGTTGATTCTCCTCTTTACCTCCTGTACTATTGCAGGGTTGGTTATACCCTCTATGTACATAATTGCACACTCATTGTTATTGCTGGCCCCTACTCTCAACTTCTCCGTAATCAAATCTTTATTCCTTATAAGTTTTCTTACAAGAACCACATTGGTGGATAAATTTTCGGTAAAAGCTTCATAAGAACCTTTTACCGATCCCTCCGTCTGTGGCTTATCTACCTGTCTTTTTGCAAAATCCCCGGTAATGCAGAACCCGTAATAATTACATCCCTCTATATATATTCCCGTATTTCCATAGGTTATTTCATATATGACATCTTTAAGATTATTTACAGTTTTCATATTGTTGATTTCAATCACGTTGTTCAATATAAAATTTATTTCTTCCTGATTTCTATCTGCATTTGAGCCGGACTCGTTTTCATCTTCACCTTCATCGTAATTTTTATAATTTAAAAGTGGCCTTATTATAAAGTTGTTTACAAAATTATTGTTTACAGTATTCTTCAAATAAGTTATGAAAGCATTGTATTTTCCTGCAATTTTAATTTTCTTTACAATAATATCCTGATTTATGGGATAATGAAATTCCTGCTCAATAAATTTTATATTGGAATCGATGTCCACTTGAATTTTTTCATCGCTGTTTTTTTTAGATCCGTTTTTTATTCTCATTGAATCATAATTATAACTGTCGGCTCCATCGTTTTTATCCGCTTTGGGTATATAAAATTCCTGTATTTCCTTTTTATGCTTATATGTAATCAGAGAAACCAGGCTTTTAAATACATTACTCATCATCACACCTGCCTACATAATTTATTTTGAAAGTTGTTATTTTATTATCTGCAGATTATACAATATTATTTAATTACCACTCATATTTTTTCCGGATTTTATATTAAATACTGTAAAAGCCGCCAAGGTTCCAAAAAACAGTACCGCTGCACATATATACACATATATATTCAAGAATTTAAAAAGCGTGAACAGATTCCTGGAGATCATGTAAGATGCTATATAGATCACACCGGCGGCTGTACTTAAAAAAATATTTGAATTTATAACTTTATCCAGCTTAAATTCTCTCATAATTAAAACAAGTGCAAAAAATGTAGTTATATATTTTGAGAACCAACCGGCTATCAATTGAAATATCACATAGAACTCGCCGCTTGCTATGAATCCAAAGTAAGATATGAGCTGAGTCTGCACAAGCTTGGGATAGGCAATTTCATTGGCCCTCTCCACATCAAAAGTGGCGAGCACTCCTATTATGGCCACAATTATCATCTGAGCCACAAATAAATTTCCTAAAAAAGAGTATTTTCTAAGGCCTTTTTTTATGTCCAGCTGGCTCAGATAGGGAAGTGAAATGGCAATCGATGAATACATGCCTATGGATTTCAAAATAGATAAAAAAAAATTGGCGCCAATTCCATGTTCAAATAAGGGAAACAGTCTTTTATAATCTTTGAACTGCGACGTTAAAATACCCAGGTTTATTCCATTGAATATGGAAATTGCTATACATGCCATAATAACTGCCATTACAGAATATCTGCCTCTTTTAACCGTATAAAGCCCTGGTAACACTACAAACAGAAGTATATACCAGACTGGACTCTCTATGAAAAAATTGGTGTGTATTACATTTGACTCCACGGAGGCACTTTCTACCAGAGATAAAAAAACCACCGCTGCAAATACGATTAAAAATGCATTTCCAAATAAATTTCCAAAAGACGATATAAATATTTCACGCAGGCTGTAGCAGTTATTTTTTATACATATATTTATCAGATAGTCAAAGTAAACCAGCATTATTATACAGGTTATTATAACAACCACCCAGCTGTCTCTGCCGGAAATATTCATAAATATCTGAGGATAAGTTTTTAAACTGGCTATGGACAGGGCGGATATTATAAAAAATATATGTTTAAAGCTGAACTTATCCATAAATAATCTCCATTCACACTAAATTTTACATACAAATATTATCTGCTAAACCATGAATGTTATTCAAGAAAATACAGATAATATATCTGGTGATTAAAACATGAATGATTATTGGAATTATATAAATGACAAATTGAATAACAACTCGGATTTAAAACGCCGTGAAATAAAATGTAACCGTGGAACTATATACTTGCTGTTCATAGACGACATGTGCGACTCAAAATTCATAAGCCAGTATATAATAGCCCCCCTTATAAAAAACAGCAGGCTGATTACCGATTCAGAAATAATAAAAAAGCGGATCCTCTACAGTAATTCCATTGGAGATGTGACTTCCAGAGACGATGCCCTTCTGCACATTTTATCGGGTGATGTAGTAATCCTGTCTGATTTTTATGACAGTGTTATATTTTGTGACACCAAGGGCTTCAACAGAAGATCTATATCCACCCCTTCCACTGAGACAGTGATAAAAGGCCCCAGGGAAGGCTTCAATGAAGTTTTGCTGGACAATATATCCCTCATAAGGCGGAGAATAAAAAGCCCACAATTAAAAATTGAGTACAAGATCATGGGTAAAATCTCCAATACCACTGTGGCACTTTTATATATACAGGACCTGGCCCCCCAAAAAGTATTGAAATACATCAACGACAAACTTGGTAAAATAGACATAGATTTTCTTCTGGATACAAATTACCTGGAAGAACAGCTTAAAAACCCCAAAACCATTTTTGATACAATAGGGTATACCGAAAAACCCGATATTGCAGCCTCCAAAATACTCCAAGGGCATGTAATTGTACTGGTGGATGGTACTCCTTTCGCACTGAGTGCTCCCCATTTTTTTATAGAGAATTTCCAGATGGCGGACGATTATTATTTAAATTCCTACTATACAAGCATCCTCAGAATACTAAGAATAGCTGCTTTCGGTATTTCAGTGCTTCTGCCGGGATTGTACATAGCTATTACCACCTATCATTTTTCATTTATACCCCTTATATTTGTTTTCAGGCTTTCATCTTCCAGAGCAGATGTCCCCATACCAACTGTAATAGAAGTTTACTTGATGTCATTCTTTTTTCAGCTTCTAAGAGAAGCTGGAATAAGGCTTCCGCAGCCCTTAGGACAGTCCATGAGCATAGTAGGAGCTCTTATACTGGGCCAGTCAGCAGTTAGTGCCGGACTTACTTCCCAGACTACGGTAATAATAGTGGCTATTTCAGCTATATCCTCTTTTTTGACTCCTAAATTATATGGCCCCATACTTGTATGGAGTTATATAATACTGTTTTTATCCTCCTTGATTGGAATGCTGGGATTCTTTATGGGATTATTCATGATGATATCGGATATAGCTTCCCTGGACAGCTGCAGATATCCCTATATCACCCCTGTATTGACCAAAGAAAAGCTAAGTTACAAGGACATTCTATACAGAAAAAAATTGACCAATATATCCAAAAATAATTTAAACAGGAATGATACTAAATGAAAAATTTTCTCTGTTATTTTTTAGTAATATGTACACTTTTTCTCAATGGGTGCTTCAATTACAATGATATCGACCAGGTTATATTTGCTACAGCCTGTATTGTAGATGTAGACAGCCAGGGTAATCCCATAATCTATATAGAGGCTTTTCGGCCTCAAAAAAGTTCCGCCGGAAGTGCCGGCGGCGAGGAAAGGATTCTTTTCAGGGGTTCAAGAAAAACCATGTTTGAGACCCTGAGGGATATAAACCTATCTTCCAACTACAAATTGAATTTCACTCAGAATATGGGAATTTTTTTTACTGAAAAAGCCGCTGCCCAGGATATGAAAGATTTCATAGACTTCTTTGAAAGAGATCAGGAATTTGTCATAAGATCCAATATAGCCATAATAAAGGGATGCGCAGACACTTTTATCAATGTAAAATTAAAGGGTCAGGAATTCATAGGTGTTTTTATCCATGATTTGATAAAGAACATCCCTTCATCTTCCAGAGAGGTAATGACAAGTTTAAACGATTTTCTGGATTCAATGAACAGCGACTGCAGAACATCTGTAATTCCCATGCTGGAGATAAAACAGGAGCAGCCGGAAAATAAAATAGAAATTGGTGATGGAGCCATAATCACAAATTACAAGATGGTGGACACATTGAGAAGGACTGATGTACTGGGTTATAATTTTCTACTCAACAACATAAAAGGCAGCTCTCTGGAAGTAACCAACCCGGATATTCCCTCCAAATTCATAGGCCTGGAGATAATAAAAAATAATACAAAAACACGAATGTATTACAGTGGAAAAAAATTGACAGTGCAAAAGATAATCAATGTAAAAGTAAGTATATCCGAAGCTCAAAACAAACTCAATTTAGATGAAAATACAGTAAAAAAAATACAGGCCAATGCGGAAAAAAACATAGCCTATGCCTGCAATAAAATATTTCAAGATTACAAAGAAAAGGATTTGGATATATTTTATCTCAAAGATGATTTTAAAAGAAGATACCCCAGAGAAAACTCAAACAATATATTTCAGAAAAGCCAGCTTCATATGGATGTACATGTTTCCGTGGAAGGATCCTCTACTAAAACAAACTTCAGATACTAACTGCTTCTGCAATACACAATGCAATTAAAGTTCAGTAAGCGAAAGCTTTATCATGAAACCCTAAAATCACCGATGGCATCATTGCTTCCAATAGTATATAATAAACGGTGAAATATAATAATTTCTGAGCACAGTTCAAACCATATTAAATATCAGAGTTCAGAATACGGCATTTGATATTTGTATTCTGAAAAATTAGGAGTGAGACAAAAGTGATATTACTAGGCAGATTCAATCAATTAAAAATAATCCGAAAAACCAAATTTGGATATTACTTAGATGCTAAAACAGGTGTTACCTCAGATGATGTACTTCTTCCAAATAAAAATACTCCGGGAAACCAGCTTTCCATAGGAGATGAAGTCAATGCCTTTATATACAAGGATTCAGAGGACAGGACAATTGCCACTCTCAAATCACCACTGGCTCAAGCAGGTGAAATTGCACTGTTAAAAACCGTATCCAGGGTCAGTTTCGGCTGCTTTATAGATATAGGTCTGGAAAGAGATGTACTGGTTCCAATATCAGAACAAAAATATAAGCTGGAACCGGGAAAATACTACCCCTTTTATCTATATATAGATAAAACGAATAGAATAGCGGCAACTACAGACATAGACAAATATCTTTTTGAGGTGGAAGCTGAAAACGAGAAATATGGCCCTGGCGCAGAGGTAAAAGGCATAGTCTATGGGTTTCAGACAAACCACAGTGCCATGGTAGCAGTAGACAAAAAATATAAAGGCGTTATATTAAACAATGAATACTTCACAAAATTGGAAATAGGTGATGAATTGAATTTAAGAGTAAAAAAAATCTATGAGGACGGTAAATTAGGACTTACACCTAGAAAATCTCCAAAATACGAGAGATTATCCCTGGAGGATACCATACTCAATTATTTAAAATCTCACCATGGATTTATGCCTTACAATGACAAGAGTTCTCCCGAAGATATAAAAAACATCTTCCATGAGAGCAAAAATTATTTTAAAAATGCTCTGGGAGGACTTATGAAAAAAAATTTAATCTCCCAGGACGAAGATGGAACAAGGCTTATAGAATAAAAGCTGTATGCAATTCATTTAGAATTGCATACAACTTTTTTAGACTAGGAAAGAAAATCAACAGCTACTTGAGTATAAGCCGCAGTCCCTATAGGAAGAGCATCTTCATCTACATTAAAATAATTGGAATGATGAGAGTAATTGCATCCCTTTTCCTCATTTCTTCCACCAAGAAGCATCAATGAACCTGGAATTTTCTCCAGATATTCTGAAAAATCTTCTGAACCCATTATCCTGTTTATACTTATAACTCCCTCTTCACCCATGAATTTCTTTATGGAATTTATGGCTGTTCTAGTATATTGCGGCTCATTATCAGTGACAGCACATTTAAAAGTATAATTAAATTCATAATCACACCCATAGGCTTCGCAGGTGTTTTTAATTATCTTTTCCATCCACTTTGGAAGTTCTTTTCTAATATCAGCGTTGAAGGTCCTGTTCATTCCTTCCATCTCAGTAGTACCAGGAACTACATTGAACCTCTCCCCACCTCTTATAGTGCCTATATTTATTACTATTGGACTCCTTACATCATTTACTCTGCTCACTATGCTCTGTATACCTTGAACTATTGCAGAAGAGCAGACTATGGAATCAACTCCCTGCCACGGAGCAGAACCATGACACGATTTACCGAGTACCTTTAACTTCCAGCTGTCTGCACTTGCCATAATCGGTCCTTCCTGCAGGGCTATCTTATTTACAGGCACATCAGACCATACATGCATGCCAAAAATATAATCTACATCTGGATTTTTAAGAACTCCTCCCTGTATCAACTGCTTGGCCCCTTCTGCAATTTCCTCTGCAGGTTGAAACAAAAATTTAACAGTACCTTTTAATTCGTCTTTTCTCTCAGATAACAATTTTGCTGCCCCTAAAAGCATAGAAACATGGAAATCATGTCCGCAGGCATGCATATACCCTATATTTTCTGAGGAAAAAGGAAGACTCGTTTTTTCCGTTACAGACAATGCATCCATATCTGCTCTCAGTGCAATAACCTTTCCTTTCGAACTTCCTTCCAATATGCCCAGGATACCTGTCTCACCAATATGTTCTACTTTTATTCCCATATCCGTCAGATTTTTTGCAATTATCTTAGAAGTTCTGTACTCTTTAAGTGACTGTTCAGGATGCCTGTGAAAATCACGTCTTAAATCAACTAACCATTCTTTAATATCTTTCGCCCTATTCAATGTGTCATTTTGCATACTATAAGCGCCCCACTTTATAAATAATTTATAATAATTTCAAGAACACACTTGCTATAACTACAGATGCAATAGATACTGTTACAAAGCCGCCTACCAGCATCCTAGGAAGTAATATATCTACTAAATAATTTCTTTCTTCATCCGTACTGCCTACAGACTTACATACCTCTGTAGTTATAACATAATCGGCCGGGAATCCGAAAAGCGCTGTAAGTGCACAGGCAAAGGCCATTTCTTTTGAAAATCCAAGAGGTCTTCCCACCAGCATTGACATTATAAACATACCCAGAATTCCCAATATTATAAGTACAACTATTGGACCTATTATTCCCAAAAGCTGTCCTGGAGTAACAGTAGACAACTGAGAAAATACATAAGCCAAAAGTCCAGCTATAAGCCATTTAAAAACCCCGGCTTTAACAAGAGACTGCTCTTCTAAAAATCCCAGTTCACAAAAAATAACTCCAAGTACAAGACATATTACATACTGGTTCACAGCTCCACCGGTTAAATTAGATAACCAACCTGCAATCATGGACACCAATATTACTTTAAAAAGTATTACCGGAGCTGTCTGATAAGCTTTAGGAAGTGCAGGTATAAGCTTTTTCCTCTCATTTTCTTCACTTTGAAACATACTTCCTCCTTTTAACACTTTAGGATCAGGACCATTTTCCCTAAAATCTTTTATAACCCGTCTCCCCTCTTTCTTCAAGCACCAGGAAGTAATTGGATATCCAAAGAAACTATGGGTTATAAACATTGCTATAGGAAGAACAGCAAGGGTGGTAATACCCTGAGCTTTCAATCCCTCAGACATAAGAAGTGCTGCCACTATTCCTCCAGTTAGAGGTGGTGTCGCAGCTACGACTGTATGCCAGTCAAACAGCAGCAGTCCTATGGTCATAGTCAAAGCCATAATTCCACACACACCGCATACTGCCACCACTACTGCCTTCCACTGATCTATCAATTTTCTAAGGCTCATAAGAGTACCCAGATGTACAAGAAGCAGCCCCATGGCAACTTGTATAAATTCTTTTCCAAAAGATGCTTGTACAACTACATCCTTGGGCACAAATGTCCAAAATCCTATTAAAAATAGAACAGCAGAGATAAATACTGAAGGAACATAGGCCTTCGTCTTTTGTGATACAACTTCCCCTATTAGCAAAAACAACATTACTATGAGAAAGCATTCAACTGATGTAAATTTCATAAAACTTCTTCACCCCTTTTTAAATTATGGAAACTTGATTCCAATGTTTTAATTAAGCAAGCATTTATCGTGCCAATCATTTAAAAAAACACTTCAAACTAACGTTCATATGATAAATATAATAAATTCTTTATTTCATCATAATATATACAATCTATTAGATATAGTTGTAAATTTGATTCATAATATTAAATTTGAATTTTCTAACTTTAAGTTTTTTTATATTATTATGTCTAAATATGGAATATATAAATTCACCAATCTCATTTTTATTTCATTATTTCTTCAAGTTGAAATTATATGTATCAATATGTTACAATAAAATTGTCACACATTGATACAGTGTACATTTAAAAAAGGTGATATTAAAGCATGTATGAGCAAATTTCAAAAAAAGATTTAGAAAAGTATTTAAACAAAATAAATTCTATGATATTCTGCAATATTTCACTGCCAGTTGTGTTTGTAGATAAAGGATGCCATATTTTAGACATAAACCCTGCTTTCATGAAGTATTTTCAGATTACATTAAAAGATATGCAGGGAACTTTTCTGGGAGATATTATACCCAATTCCAAGCTGCCAGATGTAATTAAAACAGGAATCCCCAGAATAGAAAATACCTATGGATTTAACGGTAAACAAAAAATTGTCGTCCACAGCATACCTCTTTTCGAAAATTATGAATTGATAGGAGGCATGAGTCTGTTCATACCTCAATCAAACGAGAATGCACTTGACAGATTCAACACCATAAATGCATCATTTCGTTCAAAATATACTTTTAATGACATTTTGGTGAATTCGTCTGCCGGAAAGCTGTGTAAGAAATCAGCAGAAAAATTTGCAGATACGGATTTTACTGTTCTTATAACCGGTGAAAGTGGAGTTGGCAAAGAAATGTTTGCCCATGCTATTCACAATAAAAGCAAAAGACGACTTAATCCATTTATAAGAGTAAATTGTGCTGCAATACCGGAAAGCCTTGCGGAATCTGAATTATTCGGATACAGCAGCGGCTCTTTTACCGGAGCTTCCAAGGAAGGTAAATGTGGAAAATTTGAGCTGGCAAATGGCGGAACTATATTTTTAGACGAAATAGGCGAGATACCATTTCCTCTTCAGGCTAAATTACTGAGAGTTCTGCAGGAAAATGAAATAGAACGTATAGGCAGCAATAAAATATTAAATATAGACGTGAGAGTAATAGCCGCCACCAACTGCAATTTAAAGGAAAAAGTGCTGCAAGGCACTTTTAGGACGGATCTCTTTTACAGGCTCAATTTTTTAAATCTTGAAATTCCTCCTCTCAGGGACCGAAAAGGTGATATAACAGTTTTAGTAAAATCCATACAAAATAAATTTTATAAAAAATACAATATAAAAAAGTATTTCCCGGATAATATACTAAAGGTTCTGTACTTCTATGACTGGCCCGGCAACATAAGGGAGCTTACAAATATAATTGGACGAATAATGGTGACCTCCAAAGGTGAAGTTATAACAAAAGACGATTTACCTGAATTCCTGTTAAAAAACTATGGTCAAAGCAATACAAATGAAACCACTCAGAATAAGCCTTTAAAAAACTCCATATATAAAACTGAAAGTAAGATTATAATGGATACACTTATAAAAAATAATTTCAATAAATCAAAGACAGCTGAAACTTTGGGAATTCCAAGAATGACACTGTATAGAAAGCTGAAAAAATTATTTCCCATAGAAGGCAGTTAAAGGTGACATTTACTTTTTCTCCAGTTTATTGTAAATTACTTTCCCAATTTCATTTACAATAAGAGGTATTATAGATAATAAAAGTACAAACAGCCAATCCTGGATTGTAAGTCTAAACACCTTGAATACAGATGCCAGGAACGGCACTGTAATGACTATATTCTGAAGTATTATTCCAAGTATTATGGCACCAATCAGATATTTATTGGTAAAAACCCCGATCTCAAATATGGATTTTTCACTGTGCCTCATGCTCAGGGTATAAAACAGCTGGGATACACTGAGCACCACAAAGGCCATGGTCTGTGCGTGCATTAGAGAATTGGAATATACCAGGTTTCCTATATAAAAAGCACTTAAAGTGATTATGCCTATTAGAATACCGTTTCCTATTAAGAATACACCTATTCTTCCAGAGAACAACCCTTTTTTTGCATCACGGGGCTTTTCTTTCATTATATCAGGATCATCCGGGTCTACACCCAGAGCCAATGCTGGAAGACTGTCCGTTATAAGGTTTACCCAGAGAAGATGAATAGGTCTTAGCACTGAAGGCCATCCGAGAACTATACCTATAAATAATGCCACTATCTCTCCTATGTTGCAGGAGAGAAGAAACACTATGGATTTTCTTATATTATTGTAGATATTTCTTCCTTCTTTTACCGCTTCTACAATAGTTGAAAAATTATCATCCGTCAATATCATATCTGAAGCATCCTTGGCCACATCTGTTCCCGTAATTCCCATAGCTACACCTATATCAGCAGCTTTTAAAGAAGGTGCATCATTTACACCATCTCCTGTCATAGACACTATGTTTCCCTTTTTCTTCAAGGTCTTTACTATATTCACTTTGTGCTCCGGAGACACTCTGGCAAAAACCCTCAGGTTATCAATTTTATCCTCAGCTTCCCTGTCAGATAATCTATCAAATTCATGTCCCAGTATAACCTGTGATAGATCCTCTGCTATACCAAGCTTTTTTGCTATGGCAAAAGCCGTATTTTTATGATCTCCTGTAATCATAACTGTTCTTATACCTGATTTTCTGCACTCTTCTATAGAATTCTCCACATTCTCCCTGGGAGGATCTATCATTCCCACCAGACCTACAAAAGTCAGATCCTTTTCCATGGAATCAATTTCAATTTTAGCTGAATCCACCACTTTAAAAGCCGCTGCAAGTACTCTAAGTGCCTCCTTTGACATTACATCAGAAGCTTCCATAACCTTTGACTTCAGATCATCACTAAATGGGATTACACTGCCATTCATGTATATATGGGTGCAGATCTTAATTAAATTGTCCACAGCACCTTTCGTAATTACATTGAATTTGTCACCAAATTTATTCAGTGTAGTCATAAGTTTTCTGTCGGAATCAAAAGGTATCTCATTCTTTCTGGAATGCAGCTTATTTTCATCATCCTTATACATGTTAAATTTGACTCCCAGTTCAATCAATGCAATTTCCGTTGGATCTCCGGTTTTTGAATCACCAGAGTAGGTTGCATCGCTGCAGAGCACCATATCCCTCACGAGACTAGAATGGACATCATTTTTTATATCAAGCCGGGACACATCATCCAAAATGCCATCAGCATAAAATTTTGTCACTGTCATTTTATTTTGAGTCAGGGTTCCCGTCTTGTCGGAACATATTATATTTACAGAGCCCAGAGTCTCTATAGCTGGAAGTTTTCTTATTATAGCATTTCTTTTTATCATCCTCTGCACTCCCACTGCAAGGACTATGGTTACCATAGCCGGCAGCCCTTCAGGAATAGCAGCTACTGCCAGACTTATGGCTGTCAGAAACATCTCAAACAGATCCCTATGTTGTATTAAGGCCACACCAAACATGAGAATACATATTACAAGAACTACAAATCCCAGCATTTTACCAAGCTGCGCCAGCTTTACCTGCAGCGGTGTCAAATTCTTTCCATTTTCATCGAGCATTTTTGCTATTTTACCCATTTCCGTATCCATACCTATAGCTACGGCAATACCTGCGCCTCTTCCATAGGTAACCATTGTGGACATGAATGCCATATTTTTCTGATCCCCAAGAGCTGTATTTTCATTTTGGGATATATCCTCTGCATATTTTTGTGAAGGCACAGATTCTCCGGTAAGAGCCGATTCTTCTATCTTTAAGTTGGCAGTTTCAATCAACCTCAAATCACAGGGTACATATTTGCCTGCTTCCAAAATCACCACGTCTCCCGCTACCACATCCTCAGAAGATATCTCTAGAATTTTCCCATCCCTTTTGACCAGTGCCTTGGGAAAGGAAAGTTTTTTCAAAGATTCAAGCGCCTTCTCAGCTTTCGACTCCTGAACCAGACCTATCACTGCATTCAATATAACTACAATTATTATGATAGCTGCGTCACTTATTTCATTGAGAAGTGCAGAAATTACAGCTGCTCCCAGTAAAATATATATGAGTACATCATTTATCTGTTCAAACAACAGTCTTAAAATGGATTTTTTCTTTTTTCCCGTCAACCTGTTTGGTCCGTATTTGTTTCTTCTAGTCACAGCTTCTTCAGACGTAAGTCCGTTTACCTTATCCGTATTCAATTCTTTTATTATTTCATCCACACCTTTTTCAAACCACATAAAATCACCTACCTGCTTTTTATTTTTTGATAATACCACAGTCTTATACATATTTAAATAAATTATTATCACTTACTATGTTTTTTTAAAAATATTATATATAATAAGTATAATGCATTAAATACTTTAAATAAAAGTCTGGAGGAATATTATGGAAATTTCTAGAGTTGGTGGAACTTCTCCACATTCTTCGAAAAGCAAAAACATAAAAGTAAAAAAAGATTTTTCCCAAAGTTTTAACTCTCAGATGGAAAAAAAATCAGAAGAGCAGCTTAAAAATATGTTTGATAAAATCAAAAAAAGGGGAAATAGATTATCTGTAACAAAATGCTATTCAGATGTAAAACTCTACAAAAAAATGATAAAGGAATATCTTGAATCCGTCTTAAAACATATGTACAACGTTAAAAAAGATATAAGTTTCTGGCAGACACAGTATTTTATAACAGTAGATACTATAGATAAAAAATTGGAGGATCTTACTGAAATGCTGATGAAGGATCAAAAGGAAAATCTGAATGTAGCTGCCACTATAGATGATATAAGCGGTCTTTTGGTAGACATTTATAAATAGAGTTTAGAGCTTTAAATGATTTTCTTATATTATTTAAAATCATCCTCTGCTCTTAACTCCTTACTTTTAATCCTTGATTTAAATGAACAGCTATATAACCGAAGCAAGCAGTAAAAGTTCCTCATTTTCACTGTATATTTCATCAAACTGGCTTATGGGAAGAGGATTTGTTCCACTGCCTACTTCTATAGTAAAGCCTGGTTTCCCATGATCCTGTATAAACCAGTCCTTATACCCTGAATATGATGTTATACCAGTGGTTTCCTCCAAGCTATATCCACTCACCTTAGAAAACAGCTCTGCTATGCGCCTTGATTCCGGAGGTGTCAAATCATCATACTGCCAATAGATAACCCTTCCCTGACTGTGGTAGGCCAGCACCAGTCTAAAATTATGATTATTGGTAAATGCAACCATGGTCCTGGTTTCCGGTTCTGATTCCGCATAAGGCCCGGAATATCTGGTAGGTCCAGGACCGTACACACCATAAGAGGGTTCTGCATCCTTTGAAAGCTGCCAGCTGGCATTATAATTATGATTGATATCCACCCCTCTGTTATTTGCCTGCCAATCTTTTGAAAAGTCGGTGCTGCCCCTGTTCCACCTTATGAGATCATTGTAAAAAGGATTGTCACTGCTGAGTCCGTTTAAAACAAGTTCTACTCCATCAGGATTTACCATAGGTACTATATATATGCTGCTTCTGCTCCATATATCACCTATATTATATCCTCTTATACTTGTACCTTCAGAATATGATCTGGCAAAATTCTCTATAAATTTCATCAGAAGAGGTACTGTTATCCACTCCAGAGAATGATGGGCACCGTTATAGGACACTTGATTTTGCCCTACTCCAAGTTTTACATAATAAAGCTGCCTTCCAAGCACACTTTGTCCTATACTTCCAAAATCTATAAATGGATATCTGGCTTTAAGTCCTCTAAGATCAGTTTCCAGTACATCATAAGTATAATTTATATTTGTATCAACCACATCTATACTATATGGTACCTTGATTGTATTTCCAGGAATCAATCCAAAAGGCTCTACAAGCGGGTTGGCGGTTATTATTCTATAAACTTGAGTTCCATATTTTCTGGCTATACTATATAATGTATCGCCTGGTCTGATGGTATATTCATCATATCCCAGCATGAAACTTCGAAGTATTCTGTAAGTATTTTCACCTATTATTCCGTCTGGTATCAACCCGTTGTTTCTTTGAAAGTTTTTAACTGCATTTTCCGTCTGTACACCATACATTCCATCTATAGGTCCCGGGTTGTACCCAATTTTTTCCAAAGTAGCCTGTATCTGCATTACCTGATTTCCTCTGGAACCTAATTTAAAATTGGGCATTATTATACAATCTCCAAATATTATTAACACTATATCTTATACTTCATCTATAAAATAAGTGCTACATATTACTTATAGCTTTCAGCTTTTTTAATATATCCCTCTGCTGATTTTTTGAGAAACTCCTTTTCTTCTTCTGTAAGCTTTCTCACAACTCTTGCCGGTGATCCCATACACATCACTCCAGAAGGTATCTTCTTATTTTTAGTTACAAGGCTTCCAGCTCCTATTATTGTCTGCTCCCCTATTTCAGCATTGTCCAGAATTATGGAACCCATGCCAATTAGAGAGTACTTTCCAACTTTGCCTCCATGTATTATGGCATTATGCCCTACAGTTACATATTCTCCTATTTCTACAGGATTCATTCCTCCACTGGTGTGCAGAGTGCAATTATCCTGTACATTGCTTCCTTTTCCCACATATATATAATTTACATCACCTCTGAGCACAGCCCCAAACCATATACTGGCATCCTCATGAATTTTAACTTTCCCTATAATTTCCGCATTGTCAGCTACAAAGCAACTTTTATCCACTTCAGGAACGTAATTTTCAAATTTTCTTATCATATTTACTTAATCTCCTTCGTATTGATATTGGCTTATAATATTTAATACTAATTATAAACCACTTTAAGTTGAATATTAAAGTCTTTTATGTGGTTTATTTATCATATAGTGTAAATAAACTTATAAAGGACAGAGTATTTAAAAATCATAGTGAAATACGGCATATAATATAAATTGAACTTTTACTGAATATATAATATAATAA
>NZ_PVXP01000028.1 GCF_002995845.1 Clostridium luticellarii
AAAATCAATACTAACTTCGCATTTCTGCGTCAAACCCCTCGCTGCGGTGCTCAATTACCTAAGTAAGTTCTGCTCCTCGCTCCTGGTTTTCCTTGAACTGCTCGTTATTATTGATTTCAGACTTACTGCCTTTGTTGAAAATTGTTATTAACTTCGCAATACTGCGTCAAAATACTCACTGCGGTACTCATTTACTCAAGTAAACTCTGTTCCTCCTTCGCATTTTTCCTTGTCTTGCTCGTCACTAACAATTTTAGATACATTACGCTAAATATGTAAAACATCATAAATGATGTTTTACTACCGAACATAACATACAATTTATTTCGAAATTACTTTTAGCTGCTTATCGCAGCTCAAAAGAATTGCTGGTTTATTCTCGTATAAGTTTCCTTATATTTATTCTGTTTAATTTTCAAGGATCATCTCAAATTACCTGCCGTCTCTTAAGACAGCTTTTATAGTATATCATCTGTTACCATGTTTGTCAATATTTTTTCAATTTTTTTTATTTTTCAAAATATAAAAATTTGAAATTCTTTGACTTAACCTATTGTTTCTCTGCTTCATGACAACAGTTGATATTCTATCATATTTTCTCCTATTTTCTTTATAATATACACGTATTATATTAATTTATTCCTTGTTTCTATGCCATAATCTATCTTTTTCTTTAATATTCTCATATTGATACACGTGGATCAGATTACATTAATTCAGCGGTACTTGCAATACAGTAATTGATAAATACCTTTTTATTCTTATATAATATCTTATATAATATAAGTAAAAAACAGCGAGGCCTTTATATGAATATATCTAAAATATTAATAATAGAAGATGACGAACAAATAAACGACCTTATACGTGATACTTTAAAAAAAGAAAATTACGATATCACACAATGCTTTAATGGAAGAGATGCACTTTGTAAAAGCTACAATGACTTTCAACTGATCATACTTGATATAATGCTGCCCTATGTGGATGGTATTGATGTTCTCAGAGAAATACGGAAAAAAAGCACCCTTCCAATTATAATTCTTTCTGCTAAAACTGAGGAATGTGACAGAATAACAGGACTCACTCTTGGTGCCGATGACTATATGATAAAACCTTTTTCCCCGAAAGAATTAACAGCAAGAGTAAAATCCCAACTCAGAAGGTACATAAAATACAATCAAAATACCTCTTCATACTCCTGCCTCCAACATGAAAAATTGGAATTAGACACTCTTGCCCACAAAGTGTTCAAGGCCAACAGGGAATTAAACCTCACTCCAAAGGAATTTGAGCTTTTAAAACTATTTTTGGAGAACCCAAAACAGGTATTTACTAAGGCACAAATATTCAGCAGAGTATGGGGAGACGATTACCTTAAGGATGACAATACTGTCATGGTAACTATAAAAAGACTCAGAGATAAAATTGAAGATATGCCGAAACAGCCAAAATATATATTGACTGTATGGGGAATAGGCTATAAACTTGGAGATTGATTATGGATATATTTGATTGTATTTTAATAATTACATTAATTCTTATGGTCCTCATTATTCTTTATATTTATAAAGCATTAAATCATATCTGCTGTTATATTGATGAAATACTCCATGGAAATTTGAATCAGAGAATACGGCTTCAGACTCACATAAGTTTTATCAGCAGACTTGTGGTGAAAATAAACGCATTGGCAGAAAAGCTTCAGAAGGTTGACGTAAAGAACAAATTAAATGAAGAATCCCATAAAAAAATGATTTCAAATATATCTCACGACTTGAGAACTCCGCTTACATCCATTCTAGGGTATATGGAGCTCCTGATGAGTGATTCAAAACTACAGCCTTTTGAAAAAGAAAAATACATGAAAATAATATGTGATAAAGGTAACTATCTTTACAGCACCCTGGAGGAATTTTTCCAGCTTTCAAAAATAGATTCAAATGATTTTAAACTGGATATAAACAAGATCAACATATGCGAGACTGCACGAAAGAATATAATTTCATTCTTCAATGAATTGAGAAGCTTGAACATTGAACCTGAATTGAATTTTCAAGAGGAAAACATATATATGAATTCAGACGAAAAATCTCTAAACAGGATTTTCAGCAATTTAATAGGTAATTCATTGAAATATGCAGAAAAAGCTACAAAAATAGGTATAGACATCAATTATAACGAGAATATGATCTTTATATCTGTGTGGGACAACGGTATTGGAATACCTGAAGATGAAATAGATTATATATTTGACAGGTTATATACTGTGGAGAAATCGAGAAATTCAAACACCAAAAGCAGCGGTATCGGCTTAAGTATAGTAAAAAAACTGGTAAAATCCTTGAATGGCCGTATTGACCTGTCCAGTATCCCTCTCAAAAAAACAGAATTCAAAATCACCTTCAAAACCAAGTGATCATTATTACCCATAATGTAAGAAAATTGTAAGAGCCCTGTAAAAACTATGTAAGGATTATGTTGTATATTATAGACATAATCCTTTTTGCAATATCAGGAATCAAAAAAACTGGAGGAAATAAAATGGACACCATACTAAAAACTTATAATTTAACCAGATATTTTAAAAATTTCACTGCCGTGGACAATTTAAACATGACCATAGAAAAAGGTGACATATACGGTTTTCTTGGAGAAAACGGTGCCGGCAAAACCACCACCATACGTATGATAATGCAGCTGGTAAAACCAAGTTCCGGAGAAATAGAACTGTTTTCACAAAAATCGGCAAACAGTAGATATCTTCTCCAGAAAATAGGCTCCATAATAGAATATCCCGGATTTTACCCAAATCTCACAGCAGGCGAAAATCTGGAAATACACAGGAGAATGATGGGCATTCAGGGAAAGAACTGTATAGATGAAGCCCTGAAATTGGTGGATATAAGGGATGTTAAAAATAAAAAAGTAAAGGAATTTTCTCTTGGCATGAAGCAGAGACTTGGAATAGCAAGAGCCCTCCTTCATCACCCTGAATTTCTCATACTTGACGAGCCCACCAACGGCCTTGACCCAACTGGCATAAAGGAAATCAGAGAACTTATACTGGAGCTGTGCCACAAGCAGAATATTACATTTTTGATCTCAAGTCATATTCTAAGTGAAATTCAGCTTATGGCCACAAAAATTGGGATAATCCACAGAGGTTCTCTTCTGGAGGAAATATCCTATGATGAACTCCAGAAGAGAAACAGGCACTATATAAACATAAAAGTAAATGACGATAAAAAAGCTTCTTTTGTTCTGGAGGAAAAGCTGAACATACATGACTACATTATCTGGGAGAAGAATAATCTGCGGGTTTATGAAAAGCTTCAGGAAATTTCAAATATAAACAGGATTTTAGTTTCAAATAACTTGTCTGTAGAAGAGATATGTTTGAAGATAGACAGCCTTGAGGATCATTTTCTCAGGCTTACAGGAGGAAAATAGATGTTCAATATAATATATGGTGAATTTTTAAAACTCAAAAGATCCTACTTGATCATTGCATCTATTATTGCTTCCATCTTCATACCCCTTGTTCAATGTGTTATGTCCCTTTCCAACGACTACACAGGTATATCTGATGCACTTAAAAGTACCCTGGTTAAAGATTACAGAACCAGTACAGAATTATTGTGTTTTCAATTTTTGTATATTATATTTTTTGCCTTTATATCAGGTTATATTTTCTCAAGGGAATTCTCGGATAAAACCGCCAATGTTCTCTACTCCTACCCCTTTGGAAGGATAAAGATATTTGCAGGCAAACTAATTGCCATATATTTGATAATCCTGTTTGTGTACATATGCCAGTTTGCCGCTGTTTACGCTGCCTTGTACATAGCCTGGGGGGAACTTCCATCTCTGAGTTTTATAATTACGGATATAAAAGTCAATCTTTATTCCATGTTATTTCAGTTTTTAATAATTTCTATACCTGTATTCATTGGAATAATTACAAAGAATATTGTCTTTCCCCTGGTTTACGGAATACTGGCAGCAGTTTCATCTTCATTCTTCATGGCTGCAGGAGGCATATATCTCCAGATGTCACCTTTGATGCTTCCCTCACTTCCCATATACTTCTTTTACAAGGGAGATCCCATTGACTTTATACTTCTTTTCACAAATATTATATTCATCCTTTCCATATCCATCCTTTTCTGCATTTATTGCTGCAAATTCATGGATATGGAGTGATTGTCAGATTTCTGTGAAACTTACTTTTTGCACTTTGAATTTCAGAATAAATAAGGAGGCCTTGAAATGCCAAACATAATATACTGTGAACTCTTGAAATTAAAAAGAAGCTATACATCTTCCCTTATCTTAATCGGAGGCACGGCCATGACAATACTCATGTTTCTGGCAAGATTTATTACAGAAAGTGAGATGATTTACGAAAAATATGCCTACAACATAGACCAGATAAATTTTCTAATGATATATCCCATACTTTTTACACTTGCTGCAGCCTATGTTTTCTCAAGGGAATTCTCAGACAAGACTGCCAGCACATTGTATACCTACCCTGTAAGCAGGTTTAAAATTTTTATGGGAAAATTAATTTCAATTTATGTTCTCATATTCATTACATACATAGTCGAAAGCTTGTCCATACCTGTCAGTTATTATTTTTTACACGGAGCTATACCAGAGTATTCCCTGATGATAACCACTGTTAAAGCCCAGGCATGTTCCCTGCTTTTTCAGTTCTTGCTGATTCCCATTCCAGTACTGATCGTAAATATGAGCAAAAATATGACAATACCTTCTTTATACGGAATTCTATCCTTTGTATTGAACACCCTGCTGATGGATAAGACAGAGCATCTTGAATACATACCTACTGCCTACCCCTATCTTTCAGCAGCATACATCTACAATTTAAGAGACATCCGCTTGAGCTGTATTATAATAGGCACTGTCTCCATTTTTATATTATTTATTTCCGCCTCTCTGTACAGCTTCTGCAGTCAGGATATAGTCTAGAGCTTATACTTAAACATGAAAAGGAGTTTGAAATGAATAAATTCATAAAAATCATCATATGTATATCCATTATATGTTCTGCTTTGTCACTTGCAGCCTGTGAAACTCAATATCTGGGCGGCAGCAGGGATACCCGATGGGAAAAGGACTTAAACTACCTGCAAAATGCCCTTCCCCAAAAACACGTGGATGCTTTTCCAAAAATCAGTGAAAATAATTTCAACAGCGAAATGGAGAATTTGAAAAATTCCATATCAAAGCTTAACGACGACGAAATAACTGCAGGAATTTACAGAATAACTGCTTCACTGGGAGACAGTCATACTTCTGCCTATAAAAAGCCAGATCATATCTATCCTTTTGAATTTTATTATTTCAAGGATGGTATTTACGTCATAAACACCACCGCTCAATACAAAAGATCCCTCTATGGAAAGCTTTTGAAAATAGATGACATGGATGTGGAAAAAGTAAAAGAACATATTTTGCCTCTTATTGTGAAAGACAATTATGCCATGATAAAAAAGAGCCTTCCAAAATACCTTATGAATGCAGACATCCTTCATGGGCTCAAAATTGTAAATCCTGCAAAAAACACTGCTTTCACTTTTAAAGATATACATGGAAACATATTTGATTTGAATATAGATCCCAAACCTGCCCATGACTTAAAAGGCAAATTTATTGCAGCAGGTAAACCTGACAGCTCTTACCCACTTTACCGGCAAAAAAGCAATTTGAATTACTGGTATGAATATGTGGAAAGTAAAAAGCTGCTGTACTTCAAATACAACAAATGCGAGGAGGAAGAAAATGAATCCCTGGAGGACTTTACAAACAAAATGCTTAAATTCATGGATACTCACCCTGTGGATAAATTTGTAATTGACATGCGGGACAATCCCGGCGGCAGTGACAAATACATGAATTCAATTATACAGTGGATAAAAAGCAATAAACTCAATAATAAAGACAGATTTTTTGTGATAACCGGAAGGGCAACTTTTTCCTCTGCACTAATAAACCTGGTTCAATTGAGAGATGAAACCAACGCCAGTTTTGTAGGTGAGGAAACCAGCGGAAAACCAAATCATTTTGGAGCTGTAAGAACTTTTGATCTTCCCAATTCAAAAATAAGTATACAATATTCCACCCAGTTCAACAGAATCTCCAGAGATAATGACAATACCTTTAGTCCTGATAAGATAGTTGAAATCTCCATAGAGGATTATATAAACAAAAGAGATCCTGTGCTCAACTATATCACGAACAAGTAAAAAGCAGCCTTTTGAAGAGTATAAATTCAAAAGGCTGGATTACTTTACATTTTTTCTGTTTTTTCCAATTCAGTGGTCAAATCTATTATTCTGGCATTTAAAACAGGATGCACAACATAGGGTGCAATATCACACAGAGGTTTTAATACAAACAACCTTTTATGCATTCTCGGATGGGGTATGACTATCTTTTCATCTGCAGTAACCAGATTATCATATAAAACCACATCCAGATCCAGAGTTCTGGGACCCCACTTTATTTTTCTTTCTCTCTTTAACTTCTTTTCCACCTGCATTAAAAAATCTATAAGTTCTTCCGGAGTCAGTAAGGTTTCCAACTCCAGGGCTCCATTTAAAAAATCACCTTGTTTTAAATATCCTACAGGCTTTGTTTCATATAATTTGGACATTTTGACTATTCTGCTCGAATCAGAAGAATTTATAGCATGGACAGCATCTTTTATATTCTGTTCTCTGTCTCCCAAATTGGAGCCCACAGAAATATAAGTTCTGTGCCAACGCCTGTCCACTTCAATTGCTGCCCATTTAAGCGGCTTGCCTATGGGTGCCCAGGGTTTTTTAACTCTCACTTTTACCCGTTTCACCCTTGCATATTTTTTTAATATAAATTCTGACAGAACTTCTGCCGATGTTTCAATAAGATCATATTTTTTCTTTTTGAATTCCCCTTCCACATCATTGCAGAGCACTGCATAATTTATGGTACTGCTGAGATCATCATGCTTCCCGGCATCTCTTAAATCAAGATACAATTTTAAAGATATCAAAAATTTTTGGCCCATATCTTTTTCAGCTTGATTTACTCCGTGATGTGCATAAACCTCTAAATCTTCTATATATATAACATCCATCTGGGACCTCCTAACTGCGCATCAATACTCAATACCGTAATTTTTCTTTTCCTCCGGCCAGCTGCAGTCGGAAAATACACTGCACATAAAACATTTTCTTGATATCTTATCACTTTTATAAAATATCTTCTTCAATGAATCCCAATTATCTGATTTTCTATGACTGCCTATAAGATCCAGCACTTGCTTTTTCTCATATTCATCAAACCCGCATTTTTCCAATATATCCTTGGCAATTTTAACACCTGCAATTTCATGAGGTGTACCTTTTTCATACTGCTCCCCTCTTCCTATATCATGGAGCAGTGCAGCTGCATATATTATTTGTTTTTCCACTTTTATATTTTTTTCAAGCACCATTATATATGCAATCCTGGCGACATCCATAAGATGGCAGATGCCGTGCCTGCAAAATTTCCTGGTTCTTTCCATATCATCTATCCGAGACAGATATCTGCAAAAATCATGATTTTTCAATATGGCATTGACCTTTTCCACAATAAACACCACACTTTTATTCTACATTGAGCATTTTATATACTTCTTCCCTATATCTGGAGTCCTCTTTGAATATTCCTCTGGTAGCCGTAGTAACAGTCTTGCTTCCAGGTTTTTTTACTCCCCTCATGGTCATGCACATGTGTTCAGCCTTTACAACCACCATAACTCCTTTGGCATTCAAATACTTCATTATTGAATCCGCAATTTGAATAGTCATTCTCTCCTGGAGCTGAAGTCTTTTTGCAAAAACCTCCACAGTTCTGGCCAATTTGCTTAAACCAACAACTTTATCATTGGGAACATAGGCAATATGTACTTTACCATAAAAAGGCATAAAATGATGTTCACACATGGAATAAAATACAATATCCTTTTCCAATACTATATCAGCACTGTCCACCGTAAATACCTTTTTTAAATGCTTTTCAGGACTCTCCCCAAATCCGGAAAATATTTCTTTATACATCCTTGCAATTCTATCTGGTGTTTCCACCAATCCTTCTCTTTCAGGATCTTCCCCTATAGCTTCAATAATCATCTTTATTGCTTTTCTAATTTTGCCATCATCCATCATAATAAGCATATTGAGTAATGAATACTCAACATTTTCCCCCCCTATAAATAACCTAAAATAAGTCACAATGTAGTTTCCAAATGTTTATCTTCTCAATATTGCATCCGCCATCATTGCCGCTCTTTTATTTTCTTTCACATCATGAACTCTTACAAAATCACAGTTTTTCATTATACCTATCACCGTTGTAGCTACAGTACCCTCCACTCTTTCATCTGTTGGAAGCTTTAATGCATTTCCTATCATGGACTTTCTGGAAGTTCCCAGAAGCACCGGATATCCAAGCTTTGAAACCTGCTCCAGATTATTCATTACATATAAATTTTGCTCATAATCTTTTGCAAAGCCTATACCCGGATCCAGCATTATGTTTTCTGAATTCACTCCAGCCTTCAGAGCTATATCTACACTTTCTCTTAAATCATTCAGCAGATCCTCCATTAAATTTTTGTAATCCCTGTTGTCCCTATTGTGCATAAGGCAGCAGGGAACTCTATACTTAGCCGCCACTTCAGCCATATATGGATCTTTTTTGAAACCCCATACATCGTTTATCAAATCTGCTCCAGCTTTTAAAGCCTCTTCTGCCACTTTTCCCTTGTACGTATCTACTGAAATAGGTACCTTTATATATTTTTTAAGTGTACCTATTACGGGAATAACCCTCTCAATCTCTTCATCCTGCCCTACCGGTACATGACCTGGTCTTGTGGATTCTCCTCCCACATCTATTATGTCTGCACCTTCAGCTTCCATTTTTTCAGCATGCTCTATGGCCTGCTCCATATTATTAAATTTTCCTCCATCGGAAAAAGAATCCGGTGTAACGTTTAGTATACCCATAATATAGGTTCTTTTACCAATCTCAAAATTTTTTTTGCCTATTTTCATATCCCCATCCCCTGAATTTTATTTAAACAATTTCATTGTAGCAAAACATTCAAGAATATACAAACAATAATTATCCAAAATTAACTGGAATTAAAGGGAAAAATATATTATTATAATATGTAATTATACACTAAATATCTTAGTAGATGTAATTAATTTTATTATAATTATAGGAGGATAAAAAAATGACCTACTCAAAAGTCAAATATGATGGATTAAAAAAATTATGTCATATTGTCTTTGAAAAATTCGGCTTTAGCCAAAAAGACAGTAAAACCATTACAGACGTACTGCTTTTATCGGATTTATTTGGCATTGAATCCCACGGTATTCAAAGACTGGTGAAATACTACAGTGAAATAAAGCAGGGATTGATAATAGTGGATTCAATTCCAAAAATTGTGGAGGAAACACCTGTGTCCGCAGTTATAGACGGTCAGGCAGGCATGGGGCAATTAACAGGCAGAAAGGCCATGAGCCTTGCTATACAAAAAGCCAAAGCCTCTGGAATTGGCATGGTTTCCGTAAGGAACTCAAATCATTACGGCATCGCAGGGTACTATGCCAAAATGGCAGAAGAAGCAGGCCTTATGGGAATTTCCATGACAAATTCGCCCGCTGTAATAGTTCCAACCTTCGGAAAAGATGCCATGCTCGGTACCAATCCTATTGCAATATCCATGCCGGCTGAACCTTATCCATTTTTAATGGACATGGCCACCAGCGTAGTCACCAGGGGAAAAATTGAAGTTTACAACAAGAAAAAAGAACCACTGCCACTGGGGCTGGCATTGAATAAAGACGGAGAAGATACTACTGATCCTCATGATATATTGTACAATGTACCTAAAAAACTGGGAGGCGGTTTACTTCCCCTGGGAGGTTCCAAAGAACTCACTGGCGGGCATAAAGGATACGGATTTGCTCTTGCAGTTGAAATATTCACGGCTGTGTTATCAGGTGGCCTAACAGGGAATTATGTTCATCTGGATGGCGCCGGTGGATCAGGCACCTGCCACTTTTTATGTGCAGTAGATTACGGTATATTCGGAGATAAAAAATCCATTGAAAATAGACTCTCCAAATACTTAGACGAACTGAGAAATTCCAGAAAAGCCAAAGGCGCAGTCAGAATATACACCCATGGTGAAAAAGAAGTGGAATCCTATAATGACAAAATTAAAAATGGAATTCCAATAAACGATGCAACCCTTCATGAAATAGATGATATATGCCACTTTTTTCACATAAATTCCAACGACTATATTATTAAAGTTAAGGATTGATCATTAAACTTTCCCGTCAATTATGATCTGCTTTAAAATGTTTCAAGAGGAGGTGATAATGTGATCAGAATAGGGAATAAAGAAATTTTAATCAAAAAAGGTGACATAACCAAGGAACAGAGCGATGCCATAGTGAATCCGGCGAACAGTTCCCTAAGCCATGGAGGCGGGGCCGCTCTGGCTATAGTAAGGGCAGGTGGAATTGAAATACAAAAAGACAGCGATGAGCTCATAAAAAAAATAGGTACTTTACCTGTGGGAAAGGCTGTTATAACGTACGGTCATAATTTAAAGGCCAAGTTTATAATACACACTGTAGGCCCCATAATGGGTGAGGGAAATGAGGAAAAAAAATTGGAAAAAGCTGTATCCAGTGTACTCAACCTGGCAGAATATTATAATTTATCTTCTATATCAATGCCTGCCATAAGTTCCGGAGTATTTAGATTTCCAAAACAAAAATGTGCGGAAATACTTCTCAGAACTTCAGTAGAATTTTTAAAAAGGAATGATGTGGATTTAAAAACAATTATAATGTGTAATTACGATGGCAATACCACAAACATATTTCTTCAGGAAGAGAAAAAATACATTTAAAAAGTACCAGATTAGCACTTCAAAAATGCTTTAATCTGGTACTTTAGCATAATATAAAATTTTTAATTCTGAAATATATTTCCCAGGACTTCTACATTTCCATTAAGCATTTGAATGTACAAATATTCATTTTCCACATAAAAACCGTACAATTCTGTAGCTTCACTGATCTCCCCACACTCACCTATTAATTTATCGAAGGAATATCTGCCAAATTTTACAGAAAGTTTCAGTGAGCTCTCTTCCTGATTTATTCCGATAATATCTCCCTCATAGATGTCTTTTCCATTTCTATCCTGCAGCCCTGTGAACTCTGTAGTTATGAATCTTCCTTCCTCTTCCGATGCATTTTCCAGATAAGGATTTTCACTTATATAAAAATAATTATTTTTATTATCCCAAATTCTGAATTTAAATTTTCTCATATAAATACTGCTTCCCCTTTATATTTTAAATTTATTCACCATAGCTGTGAGTTTCTCAGCAAATTCTGCCTGACTTTGAGAAGATTTAGTTATATCTTCAATTGCCTTAGTTACTTCATTTACACTGCTCAGTATTTCCTGGGAACCTGCTGCCGATTCCTCTGCTGTAGCTGCTGCATTTTGAATAGTGCTATTTAATTTATCCACTATAATTTTCATCTGTTTTGAGGAATTATCTATTTGCTTTGACATATCACTTATAAATTCAGCATCTTTTTCATACTGAATTCCTGTATCCATGAGAAGCTTATAATTAGGTGAAACTATATTCGCTATATAGTCCAGTACTTCTCTCCCGCTCTGGGATAGATTCTGAAATGCACTTTCCACTGATAATACCATTTTATTTATATTTTCAACTGCACTGGAAGATTGTTCTGCCAATTTTCTGACTTCCTCGGCCACCACTGCAAATCCCTTCCCCTGCTCTCCTGCCCTGGCAGCTTCAATAGCCGCATTTAATGCGAGAAGGTTTGTTTGTTCTGCTATATCTCCAATGGAGGCTGCCATAATTTTAACCTCTGAAACAACTTTCCCATCTTCAATGGCCTTCACAATATTCTTTTCCTTTTCGTCATATATCTTTTTGCCTTCTTCTATACTATCTGAAGCTTTTTCCTTTATTTCCTCTGCTCTTTTCTTTATGTCCATGGAGGATCTGGTAGCCTCGTCGGCTTTACTCGAAAGCTCGTTGGTATTTGATTCCATGTCTCGTGACGAAATACTTATTTCTTCTGTAATATTGCTCAAATTCTGAGCCCCTTTTGATATCTGCTCCGTGGACTCATTTACAGAAGCCATCATGGAGGATATCTCCTGAGTAGTGGCAGAAAGTTCTTCACTGGAAGCACTCATATCCTCAGTACCCTGTGATATTTCTTTTACAAGTTCTTTTATGTTGCTGCTGGCATCATTCAGTTCCCGTGCCAGTATTCCTATTTCATCCTTATTTGATACTTTTACAGACCTGCCCAATTCACCTTTGCTCAGTGAATTTGCAAAGGACAGAATTTTTTCAACTTCTCTTGAAATTCCCGAAGCAATACGGTTTCCTAAAAACAGTGCTGCCAAAAATCCCAGGAGAGTTACAATAATTATCATGTAAAGGGAATTCCTGTATATGAAATTGCTGTTTGCATTGTTGCGATACGCTTTTTCCTGACTGATTTTGGATAATTGTTCAGCTGTAGCAGTCAGCTTTTCCCTGTAAGATGCAGCCTTCATATTCAATGCATATGCTTCATCATATTTTCCCTGTTCCATCAAATTCAATATGCTGTTGCATATATCTCTCCAGTCCTTCAGCTGTGAATCCAGTTGTGCAAGCAACTTTTTCTCTTCTGAACTCAAAAAACTGGATTTTTTATAGGAAGTCAATATACTGTCATTTTCTTTTTGATAGGCAGCTGCAGTTTTTGCTACCTCCTGAAGCTTACTTTTATCTCTGCTTTCCACAAAATTTATTATGTCCAGCCTGAGGTGCAATGTATTTGCATCAAATTTAGACAGATTCTCAAGAGTTTTCATATCCTGATTGTACAAAAGGTTGGAGGATGAAATTATCCTTCCCATATTTACTCCGCCAATTATACCAACTACAACGATAAACAGCGCTATAAAAGAAAATCCTATCAATTGCCTTTGTTTTAATTTTAAATTACTGAACCATTTCATATGTATTTCCTCCCAGCTGATATTTTACTGTACCTCTTAATATTAATTGACATTAATTACTAATTAACAATTAATATTATATCATATGCTGGATATAAATACAATTATAGATTACCATATTTCCCGAATATTCGCCAATATTTTTACTGCATTCATTCACAAAAATCTTGAAGATAGAAAATTGTCCTTCATAGTACTGCCACATCTACACTCTCCCATTATTATCTTTAAGACAGCTTACTTTTTTTTCAAAATCATTTCACCAATTTTGCAGCTCTCATTGTCTTCAAAATATTTTCTGCACTGGCTTTCAGTTTCGCAATCTCATCTTCCAGAAGAGGCACTTCAATTCTCTTCTCCACTCCATTTTCGGTTATAATACATGGAAGGCTCAATGCCACATCATTTAAACCATATTCTCCCTCTAGAGTAGTTGAAACAGGCATTATACTGTGCTCATCCATCAAAACCGCCTTGGCAAGTCTGCAGGCTGCCATGGCAATTCCTGCACTAGTAAACCCTTTGAGATGAAGTACATCATAAGCTACATCCACCACTTTGGAAGCTATCTTTTCACGATCCAGCGGCTCTTCCGGTTTAAAATACTCATCCAGTCTATTACAGGGAACTCCCCCTATATTTAAAAGACTCCATGTCGGGAAAGCTGAATTGCCATGTTCTCCAAGCATATATCCATGCACATTTTTTGGATCCACATTGTACTTGTTGGCAATTATTCTTCTAAAACGTGAGGAATCAAGACTGGTTCCTGTACCGAATATTTTATTTTTGGGATATCCAAAATAATTTTCAGCATAATACACCATGGTATCCAGCGGATTGGTTATTATTATAATCACCGCATCTTTTGTATACTTGGTTATAGAAGACATTACATCCTTCATAACTTCAACATTTCTCTCGGCCAGAACTGTTCTGTCAGACTTTTCATCCGGCATTATACTCGGTCCTGCAGCTATTATAATAACCTTGGCATCACTGCACTGTTCATAACCTCCAGAATGTATTTTTACATTGGGACTATAAGTAAAGGGTGTTGTGTGGGTGGAATCCAATGCTTCCCCTGCGGCTTTCTCCTTGATTTTATCGATGGTTACAATTTCGGATATTAAATTAAGTGACAGTGCACAATTTAATACTGCAGAACCTACATGTCCTGTTCCTACTATTATCAGTTTATTTTTCGTTGCCTTCATTGTATTATTACCCCCTTGTATAATATAATTTAAGATATCAAATTATTATTACTGATTATATCACAAATATTTATAATCATGTAATATTTAGGTTAATACTTTTCTTTTGAAAAAAATTTATGAAAAGTATATAATTTCTGTAAAGAGTATATTTGGAGGTAATCTATGAGTCCCATATCTTATACCGAAAGTTACAACAGAATATTTAGGAAAATTACAAATGCAAAATGGCTCAAAAAGTACAGTATAAATAAACATCCAATAGACAAGGGTATAAAAAGCAGTAAATTCAAGGATGTCCTCAAAACTCAAATTATAAATAATGATTTTTCCGCTAAAACTACCTTGACACTGTGCCAGCCTATGATGGAAGCGCTTTTAGTGCACAGAACCCCGGATAATCTGCTCATGTACATATATCAATATATTCTCCGTAAAAATTTCCCGGAAAATGTGACAATAGAGATCCTTCCACAGATGACTGCTCCTTGTGAATTGTATCTGGCCGTATTCGGAATACTATGTGAAATACAAAAAAATTCTCAGGACGGTACCTGGGAAAGCTGTTATCCACTGAGATTTTTAACTTCAAAAGAGGAATCACAATTAGAGCACCCGGAGGAGTACAATATCTTTATAAAATCATTTTTATCACAAAATACCTACGAGATGATGAAGCTAAATGGAGAGTTGACCGGTTTTACTACACTGGAACACGTATGCGGCGTACATTACCTATCACTTTATATGGCAAGACAGTTAAAAAGCATAGACATTCCAGTGGATTTGGGGAGAGTATCCGGTGCAGCAGCAGGACATGATATAGGAAAATACGGCTGCAGATATGAAGAATCCAGAAGAGTTCCCAATTTGCATTATTATTATACGGATCAATGGTTTAAAAGATGCGGGATAAACTACATAAGAAATGTAGCCATAAATCACTCCGTGTGGGATTTGGAACTGGAGAATCTTTCCCTGGAATCTCTGCTTCTCATATATTCCGACTTCAGAGTAAAAAACGAATACAAAAATGGTAAAACATATATGAAGCTGTTTTCCCTGACCGAATCCTTTTACGTGATTTTAAACAAGCTGGAAAATATGAATCCACAAAAAAGCAAGAGGTATAAAAAGGTCTATGCAAAATTAAGGGACTTTGAAAATTTTCTACTGGATATAGGAATAGATATAAATCCAAAACAGACCTTCAGCCCTGTTAAACAAAAAACTAAAAATTATACTTTGCTTCAGGGAAATGAAATAGTTCAAAATCTGAAATACCTATCCATAAATCACAACATAAATCTCATGTATCAGCTGAGAGATGAATATTCCCTGGATGCCATACTTGAAATGGCCAGAAGCGAGAACGATTGGAAGGTTCTTCGGGAATACATAGGAATATTTCAGGAATACTCAACTTATCTCACACAGAAACAAAAACTTCAAACATTAAAATTTTTATATGAAAACTTGATTCACCCTGAAGACGATATAAGAAGACGTTGTGCTGAACTAATTGGAAATCTCATAGCCACTTTTGATGAAGATTACAGAAAAGCACTGCCCCGTGACGTAAAAATTCCGCCTCCAATTACATCCAGTATAAGTCTTCTTAAGGAATATTTAGAAATTATGCTGTCACCCAGCCACAAGGTGATTTCCTCCAATAAACTCAATATAGGGTACAGCATAAGCATTATGGTAAATTCTCTCTTTGAAAACTGTAAAAAATCACTGATTGTAAAATATATTGATGTATTGATGGAATTCTATAAAGATGAAAAGCATAGAGATATATCTTATGAAATTTTTCTGATTGAAACTTCCAAACATATACCCTGTGATTATCTTTCCGGGGAAAATGAGGAAATTTTATTTTCCTATATATTCTCCAGGCTAAAGAACAGAAACATCACAATAAGGATAGAAATACTGGAAGCAGTATTGGCATTTTCAGATAAATTTCTGCAGAAACGAAATTTTTTGAAAAAAATAAAGAATTATTTTAATTCTATAACCACCAGAAGCAAAATTGCAGCGGAAAACTTCCTCTTGTTCAAAATAAACAAAAAACTTAACCTGGCCGATGTGGATATATTTGAATATTACTGTAACCTGAGCCCCAAGGTGGTAACAGATATATTTTTAAGCAATCTCAAAACCGCCACAGGCTGGATAAAGAAAAAAAATCAGGTGGAGCTGCTTTTGCATTATGCTCTCTCCAATCCTCAAACCACAGGCATCCACACAGCTATACACTTTTGCAATCTATTAAAGGTAAGCGCCCTGGAAAGCGTTAGAAACACAGCAGGATCTGCCATATTAAAGATCATGCCCTATCTTTCACTAGCTGAAAGAAATGAAGTTGCAGTGGAGCTCTTGAGGGCCCTGGAAATAGAGGGAAACAGATTTACAGAATACATACCAAGATACACAGGACAGGCAGCCTTATGGCTTCAGCCAAAGGAGCTGGATGAATTCATAGACGACTCAATATACAAGGTAAAAACTTCAAATTCAAATTTGAAATCTCTAATACTTAAAACCATTGGAATTATCATAGCCCATTACTGGGTTTATAAAGATCGTTTCGAAGAAACTGAAACGCTGTACTTAAAAAGATTAAATAAAATGCTGGGCATATTGTTAAACGGCCTGGTGGATTGCAGTTCTCAGGTCAAGCAAGCTGCCTTCAGCGTCATAGGCAGGGAAATTTTTGGCTGCGCCTCCATGGATTTAACAAAAAAAGAACTTATATTTAAACTCATAGCTAAAAAAGTTCTTACACTGATCACACATAATGAAAATCAGGAAATACTTTTTTTAACCAGAGCTGCCAGTTTGAATCATATATACAGATTTATATCGGATTTCAACTTTTTTTATGGTGACATAGACATACCCGTGCCTTCCAAGGTGGCTTTTTTCCCTGGAACCTTTGATCCTTTTTCCCTCAGCCACAAGGAAATAGCGAAATCCATCCGTGATCTGGGTTTTGAAGTATACCTGGCTGTAGATGAATTTTCCTGGTCCAAAAAAACTCTGCCCAATCTTTTAAGAAGAAATTTGGTCACTATGTCAGTAGCCAGCGAATTGGGCATATATGTTTATCCGGATATGTATCCGACTAATATATCAAATGAAGCAAATTTAAGATCCTTAAAAGAAAATTTCCCCAATTCAAAAATTTATATGTGCATAGGCAGTGATGTGCTCATAAATGCATCCAGTTATAGAGCTCCTAAAACCAGAAATTCAATTCACACCTTTTCTCATATAATATTTGAAAGAGAAAAAGACAGGGATCTTTTAAGACTGGCCACAAAAAAAATAGAAGGAAATGTAATCATACTTGGATTGACTTCAAAATACTCAAATATAAGTTCCAGCCAGATTAGAACCTCCATCGACAGCAACAGGGATATTTCCACTCTGGTAGATCCCATGGTAGAACAGTATATATATGCAAATGGGTTCTATCAGAGGGAATCTCAGGACAAAGATTTTATAAGATCACTATGGCTTGACAAAGAAGTATTTGAAGAGCTGAGCCAGGAAGTCCTGGACAAAATAAGCCAGTGTATTCCTGATTGCAGCAGTAAACTTATAAATAAAATTAAAGAAATATCCTCAAAATCATCTTTCTGCATCGTATTTTTAAAAAACACCAATACAAAGGAAATTCTGGGTTTTTGTATTATGCACTGGATTGTTCCTTCTATGCTGTATGAAGAATTCAAGAGCACCAGTGTATGCAGCTACATACGTGAAAACAGTACAGGCCGAATTGTATCCATAGATGGGATCTGCATAAAAAATAAATATAAAAGCGAAAAGCTTGCCCAAATCCTTCTCACGGAGGCTATTTCCATTTATGTATCGAAGAATTATGAATACGCTGTGTACAAAAACGCCTTTGATAGGAAACTGTACGATAAAAATATTTTTTCCCTGCTGGAATTCTATGGTTTTATAAAGGTACCTTTCTGCGATGAAAGCAGTCCAATATATGCAGTAAACATGAGTTCCCCGTGTATAGTCAATTTTGACATACAGAACATCATAAAGGATCCTCTTAGAAGCAATGCAAAAATCATGGATACTCTGACCAAATGCCGCAGAAAATTGATTGAAAGCATGGCTAAATTGTACCCGGGGGAACTCATAATTTCCTTCAATGTAAATTTTGTATACCAGTGCCTGATAAGAAAAATCTGTGAGGAAAATATGGTACCCACCTACAACACATCACCCAGAAAGCTAGGTGATGCAATGTGTGTACCTTACGGTGATATATTGGAACGATATGTTATCCCAAACACTGTCACCAAATCACTGCATACGGAAAAACTATTTTCCCCCGACATGAAAAAATTCGTAATAGGTGAATTCCCTCATTACCTGAACCTGAATACTCAGATAAAAATGATAAAGGCTTTTCAAAGACCTGTAATACTAGTAGATGATCTACTACACAAAGGATACAGAATAAGGGCAGTAGAACCTATTTTCAAAAATGAAGATGTGAAAATCCAGAAAATCATAGTGGCGGTTTTATCTGGAAAAGGTAAAGATCTCATGGATATGCAGGGAAGATCCGTGGAAAGCGTATATTTCATTCCCCGGCTGAAATTATGGTTCAACGAAAATTCCCTGTATCCATTTATAGGCGGTGATGCATTGTTTAGAGGAAGTTATCCTGAAAGAAACCTTTTCCCTTCAATAAACTTGATTTTGCCCTATACTTACCCTACATTTATAAAAAATACTTCAAAATCAAATATATACAATCTATCAAAAACCTGTGTGGAAAACAGCTTGAGCATTTTGGAGACAATAGAAGAAGAATATCATCTCATCCATGAAAAAAACTTAACCCTATCCTGCCTTGGCCAGGTATTTGCCACGCCAAGATGTCCTGATCCCGGGGAGAACATGAGCTTTAATCTGAACTTGCCTGCATCAAGCTATCTTAAAAACCACCTGGAACTTTTAGCTCGAATGGAGCATGCTTTCGAGTAGTAAAAAACTATTGTGCAGCATTCTAAAAAAAGAGGTGTTAAAATGCAATTTCACTATTACCTTTATAGAGGAAAATTACTTATATCGGATGTTTCCAGGCCTTTTGAACACCTTGATGAAAAGGCCGCCTCCCTTTACAGGGGATATATATACAAGCTGATATGCAAAGACAGAGCCAGGTCACGGATATGCTATTACATAAACCACCCTTCCCAAATAACTTCAAAGGTGGAGAATTTAAATCTGATATACAGCAGAAACCAGGACACTCCCGAACTTCCAAAGTGGATTTTAAAATCCATAGAAGAAAACAGGCTTTTATGTCTGAATACAGCTTATCCAAGTTGGAGAGAAAAATTGGAACAAACCTTTCCTGTATTTTATGGCAATAAATGCTTTCACAAATGGAATGTGGCAGTGGCCGGCCTTGGAGATGTGGGCGGCACCTTAATTACAGGGCTGAGAATATTGGGCGGAGAATATATAGACACCATATCCATATATGACAGGGATGAAAATAAGGTAAAGAGGTGGGAATACGAATGCAATCAAATTACGGATTCCAATGCTCATTCTTCCTTTCCCAAAATACTTCCCCTAGAAAAGGAAGAAAACTTGTTTAAGGCTGACATGTTTATATTCTGTATTTCCACAGGTGTACCTGAAATCGGGAAAAAAGTATTCGATGTAAGACTTTCACAATTTGATGGAAATTCAAAAATAGTAAAAAGTTATGCTCAAAAAGCCATAGACTGTAATTTCAAAGGTATATTTGCAGTGGTTTCAGATCCTGTGGATCTGCTGTGCAGATCAGCTTTTACCGCAGGATTGCTGCCAGATCAGATAAGAGGCTACGGTCTCGGTGTAATGAACGCCAGAGCAAATTATTATGCCGTGAAAATAAAAGGTAATGAAAATTTTCTCAAGGAAGGAAGATCTTTTGGGCCCCACGGCGAAGGTCTTGTAGTCGCCAACAGTATTGAAAACTACGATGAAAAATTATCACAGTACTTGACGGAAAAAGCTAAAAATGCCAACCTCTATATGCGCTCCATAGGCTTTAAACCCTATATTGCTCCGGCTTTATCTTCCGGTGCCTTTTCCATCATAAATACCATAAAAGGCAGCTGGAATTACAGCAGCACATTTTTAGGCGGAGTTTTTATGGGATGCAGAAACAGACTGCTTCCCTATGGAACAGAACTGGAATATTACGAAAATATGAAAGAACCGCTGTTTTTCAGACTAGAAAGCACCTATGATCAATTATCAAAACTCGACCTGTAACCTGCTTACAACAATTCTTTGTGGGGGTGAAATCAATTATGGAAGAACTCAATGTCATATGTCCAAATGATAAAATATCTGATCAGCTAAAGAAAATGTTAATGAGCTTTATAAAAGAATTCGATACTGTATACTATATAACAGACATTCACTACATTGATCTTAGGAACAAAAAGATACTATTTGCAGTGGAACTCAATGATATCTGCTTTGACATACCCATGCTCAATTTCTTCAGTAATTTAGATTCAAAATCAAACAGAATTTTTCAGGGTTCCACTGCCGCACTTCTCATTCACAGCAGTTCTGAACTGGGGACAAAGCAGGCTGCACAGGATATAATTTTTATGGCAAACAACATGGGATGTAATTTTATGGGGCATCCTCTGGTAGAAGCTACCTCCAGTTTGAAAAACTTTTTGACCTGGCAAAAATCACTTAAGCTTCCTCTGGAGAAAATATGTGTAAATCTAAGCTCCCAATTGGGAAAAAGGCTTGCAGAGTACAGTCCACCTCCATCAGGGAAAAAACTCACGGTTTTATATTCATCTCCCCATAAAATATCCAATACTCTGGATTTTTGGCATTTGACCTCAAAATATCTAAAAGAAATATCAATAGAGGAACTGCAGATTGAAAATGGTAAAATACTTGACTGTAAAGGTTGTCACTACAAACTATGTCTCCATTACGGCAAACAAAACAGCTGTTTCTACGGAGGATTTATGGTGGAAAATGTACTTCCCTCCATAGAATCATCTGATGCAGTAGTATGGCTGTGTCCAAATTACAATGATTCAATTGGTGCCAATTTGACCGCCACCATAAACAGGCTGACAGTTCTATATCACAAAATAAGTTTTTATAACAAGTCTCTATTTGGAATAATTATTTCTGGAAATTCAGGAAGCGATTCTGTGGCAAAACAGCTTATAGGGGCTCTCAACATAAACAAGGGGTTCAGACTTCCTCCAAATTCAATAATTACTGAGACCGCCAATGATCCCGGGGCAATATTTAATATACCAGAAATAGAGGCAAAAGCAAAAGCTTTTGCAGATAACATAATAAGCAGTTTGTAATTGATACCGACACAGCAAAATAAAAAAGAGATAATTAACGGTTTTTTTATAAAAGAATATGTTAAAATAGTAAGTACTGTAATAATATTAGGATAGAGGCGAGGATTGTGATATATATAAAAACAGAAAAAGAAATAGGATACATGGCAGCAGCTGGTAAGATACTTGCATCCTGCCACAGGGAAATAAGAAAAATGATAAAACCTGGTATAACTACCATGGAGATAGACTCTTTTGTGGAAAAATATCTGGAACAACATCATGCCAAACCGGAACAGAAAGGATACATGGGATTTCCCTATGCCACATGTGCTTCTGTAAATGACGAAGTTTGTCATGGATTTCCAAACAAAAAACCTTTAAAAGAGGGGGATATTGTAACCATCGACATGGTAGTAAACTTAAATGGCTGGCTGGCGGACTCGGCATGGTCCTATGCAGTCGGAAATATATCCAAAGAAGCACGGGAACTTATGAAGATTACAAAAGAGTGCCTTTATAAAGGTATTAAAAAAGCAGTGGTTGGAAATAGAATAGGTGACATAGGCCATGAGATACAGACCTATGCGGAATCCCTGGGATATTCGGTGGTAAGAGACTACACAGGCCATGGAATAGGAAAAGTAATGCATGATGATGTGGCCGTACCACATTATGGAAAACCGGGAAGAGGCCTAAAGCTGAAAAATGGCATGGTAATTACCATAGAGCCCATGATAAATACAGGCACCTATGAGGTTACAGTGGACAGCAACAACTGGACTGCACGTACTGCTGACGGCAGCCTGTCTGCACAATATGAACACACCATTGCCATAACAGATGATGGTCCTGTTATATTGACAGATCAGGACAATATATAGTATAAGATTTTAACTGTAAATTACAAAATAAGTACTGATACAAGGTGCTTATTTTGTATATATTTAAATACTAATTGATAAAGACTTATACTGTACATATGCTATAATTGTCAACTATATTTATAATTTATATTGACAATTAATTTTAAGGACTGATTTATCCAATGTTAACTTTAAGAGCACATCATCTATTCTGCATTCAGGGATATGCTGGAAAAGGATACACAGGCGCAGCTAATTTTCATTAAAAAGTATAAGTCCTGCGTAGCTTATGCTGTCTTCACCATTATAATAGGACATACCACAGTTCTCTTCCAATTCCATCACATTGATTCCATATGCTTCCATGGAGGAAAAAGATTTTTCAGGATTTCTGCATTTTTCGCCATCCAGGTAGGCACACCTTTCACATATCTTACAGCATCCTGCACTCAAAGGAAGAATATCCTTAAATTTGTATTTATCTTTTACCATTCGAACAATATTTCCAAATAGTTCATTGTGAGATTTCTCTGCTCTTTCCACAGATTTCGTATCATATAAATCAGACACCTGCTGCACGGTCTGTATAAGCAGTCCCCGTTTATACCCCTTTGCTCTATCTATCAACTGTTCAATAGGCCCTACAGCAGGCGGTCCCATCCAGTTGGTACCATACATGCCGCAGGCATTGGATTCACAGGCATGTCTGTATTCACTGGAAAATTTAATCTTTGACGTGTCCACCATGGATGCCTTATAAGCACCCAATTCCAATGCTTTTTCCAGAAGACTGCAAAATTTGTCCTTCATAGTTCTTCCTCCTCTTATTATATTCAATTCTACTTTACCATATATTCCTATCACAGTAAAATTAATAATTGACAAAAATTTTGACTTCAACTATACTATTATTGTTAACCGTTATTATTTTATATGTTTACAATTAATTTTGAGGAGATGTAACTATGAAATTAAAATTTTCCATTAGAGAGATGAGCACTGCAGCTATTTTTACGGCAATAACAGCTATACTGGCTCAAATTTCCGTACCTCTGCCTTTTACCCCTGTGCCCATTACAATGCAGGTATTTGCGGTATACTTGTCAGCTATGATTTTAGGCGGCAGACTTGGAGCACTGTCTCAGCTTATCTATCTGCTTATAGGTGGAATAGGAGTGCCTGTCTTTGCAAATTTTTCAGGTGGATTTCAAATTCTGGCAGGACCCAATGGAGGATATTTGATAAGTTATCCAATAATAGCTTATCTAATCGGTAAAATTTCGGAAAAAAATTCAAACCATATACTTTCAATAGTGGAACTCATGGGCACCCTCATAATGTGCTATGCTGTGGGAACAATCCAATTCCACTTTGTCACAAATATACCTATGCAGAAGGCAATACTTCTCTGTGTTCTTCCATTTATACCTCTTGATATAATAAAAGTTGTAGTTGCCTACATAGCAGGATATAAGATAAAGGGATCTCTTTTAAAAGCAAAATTAATAAAATTATAAATAGGACAAAGGTACTGTCAAACTAAACGGCAGTACCTTCTCTATTAAAATAGCTATTTAATATCTATTTTTGTGCCCTGATCCTGACCTTTTTCAGATTTAGGAAGCTCAACTTTCAAAACTCCGTCTTTAAAAGAAGCGGTAATTCCATTTTTGTCTACATTGTCAACATAAAAACTTCTCTTAAACTCTCCATAGCTTCTTTCCTGTCTCACAAAATTTTCGTTCTTATCTTCTCTGGAATCCTCTCTCTTTGCGGATATAGTCAAATAATTGTTGTTGTAGTCCACGTTTATTGCATCTCTATTTATTCCTGGCAAATCAGCCTCGACTACATAATAATTTTCATTTTCCTTCAAATCAACCTTAAATCCCTTGCCAAATCCATTGACATTAACTGGTGCGAAAAAGTCATCGTTAAAAAATGAATTTACAAAATTATCAAATGCGTCACCTCTTGCTATAGAATTATTTTTTCTAAATGGAACCATATCAAACATAATGCATAACCTCCTTACAAAACAAATTATTATGTTGTTATGATTACCTTCTATAGAGGTAATCCTTATTACAGTTATTATAATACAACTAAGGTCAAAGAAAGTCAAAGTCTAAAATAGATAGATTTTCCTATCTAGAGAAAGCTACAGCACCAAACAAATAGTTAATTTATTATAAATAAAATTTTTAATTATATATATAAAATTTTCACACTTCTTCAGATCTAATATAAAATGTTAAAAATTTAGGGGCCTTGTTTTTTGTTTTTTCTATTTTTCATAAGCACTGCACGTTTTATTATGGAGGAACCGTATTTTTGCCGTATATCATCAAGTACAGCCTCAATTTTATTATCTCTTTCCTGGTTATCTTTTTTAGAATCACTTTTTATCATGTCAAACATGGAGATTTGTTCAGTTCTGTGGTGCTCTGCAAATCCGCTGATGCTTATTCCAAGAAGCCGTATCGGAAATTTCCTGTCCCAGCTTCTCTCAAGCAGAGCAATTCCCGCTGAGTAGATATCTTTAGACAACCAGGTCGGAGCAACCGTCGTCTGTCTGGTGATGGATTTAAAATTGGAATATTTAATATTAATCTGCACTACATGACCTTTTTTGCCATACTTTCTTGCAGTCATTCCAACATCATCAGAAAGCTGCATAAGAACAACACCGGCATTATCCATATCTAAAATATCATGTGGTACCGTAATTGATCTTCCAATAGATTTTATATCCTCCTGCAGCCGTGGTTTCAAAATCGAATTGTCAATACCATTGGCAAGCTCCTGAATCCTTCCTCCAAGCTTTCCAAGTCTTTTTATGAGATACTGCCTGTTAAAAAGTGCCAGATCTCCAATAGTGCTGATACCCATATTCTGAAGTTTTTGTGAGGTACGTTTTCCAACTCCATACATGGACTCAATATCCATCGGCCATAATTTATACTCAATATCTTTTCTCCAAAGTTCTGTAATCCCAAGGGGTTTTTTCATTTCAGAAGCCATTTTTGAAAGAAATTTATTTTCCGATATACCTATGGAACACCCCAGGCCCAATTCTCTGCTAATATGATCACTTATAAGTCCTGCAGAGTGCATAGGTTTACCGAATATTCTCTCACATCCTGTCATATCAAGCCAGGCCTCATCTATACTGTTCTGCTCTATAACAGGGCTGTAGGAATACAGTATATCCATAACCTTATGTGATTTTTGCCTGTAAAAATCCTTATCCGGCGGAATGACTAACAGATCAGGGCAGAGTTTCCATGCTTCATGCAGAAGCATGGTAGTTTTGATTCCAAATCTCCGTGCACTATAATTTGCAGTTAAAATAATTCCCCTTCTGCTTTTGGGATCCCCCGCCACTGCTGCAGGCCTGCCTGCAATTTCAGGATGTCTTGTTTCTTCACAGCTTATAAAAAATGCATTCATATCTACAAGAAAAATTACTCTCTGCATATTCACACCTGCTTTCCCCATTAAAGCTTCTTTAAATATTATACTTCTTTAATCTGTAGTTTGTCTCAGCATTTTTTACGATAATTTTTTATGAAAATAATGACTTTTATTTTCAAATTTTAAAGCAAATGACAGACAAAGTCCAACTAAAACAAACCCTGCTAGTGCTAACACTGCTGCACTGAATCCAGCAGCAACGGCAGCTTGCTCTGAAGCCAGATTATCTAAAGCTTTTTGCTGTGAAGCCGACATAATGCCTATAAATAATGAGGAGCCAATTGCCGCTGATAATTGCTGAAGTGTATTTAATATGGCCACCCCGTGTGGATAGTATTCTTTTGGTAATTGATCAAGTGAATTGGTTTGGGACGGTGACAATGTACTGCCAACCCCAACACACACTATCATATATACGATTATAATCCTTGCAGGAGATGTATCAATAGTCAATCGTGATAAAATTAGTAATGACACAAAGATTATAATAAATCCTGCCTGTATTAAAACTCTTGCCCCTAATTTATCATAAATTTTTCCTCCTATGAGGGTTACAAATCCATTAATAAGTGTTGCTGGGAGCAATATCATTGCTGCTGTAAAAGTTGTCGTTTTAAGTGCTCCCTGAAGAAATATAGGCAGCATCACATTCATAGTGAATATTGTCATCATGGAGATCATGACAAGTGTTACGCCAATCGAAAACATAGTAAATTTAAAAGTGCGTATTTCCAGCATTGGTTCTTTCAAACGCAATTGGCGCCTGCCAAATGCAAGCAGTGACATTATTCCAACAATAAATATTATGATGACCACCCTAATACCGCCCCCACCGCCACTAAAGCTGCTTAAGCTGCTTAAGCCATATATAATTCCTCCAACTCCAGCAGTAGATAATATAATTGATGCAATATCAATCTTAGGCTTTGTAAGAACCGATACATTAACTAAATAAATATATCCAAATATCATAGCCAGTATTATAAGCGGAATCAATATTATAAACAATGCATGCCAATTAAAAAACTGTAATATAAAACCCGAAGCTGTGGGACCCAGCGCCGGCCCAAGCTGAATTGCACAGGCACCTACGGCCATTGCCGAGCCACGTTTTTCCAGTGGTGTTATAAGCAATATCGTATTCATCATAATTGGAATCATCATTCCAGTTCCCAAAGCCTGTAACATTCTAGAAGCAAGCAGCATTACAAAAGTTGTAGAACCAGCTGCACATATTGTTCCAATCAAAAGTATCATCATAGATCCTAAATACAGCTTTTTCAATTCAAATGATTGGATTAGGAAAGCCGTAACTGGTACCATGACTGATACAATTATCATATATGCAGTAACTATCCATTGTATTGTTCCTGCTGTAACATTCATTTCTTCCATAAGAGTATTTAATGCCACATTTAATATAGTTTCATTGAATACTGATAGGAATCCACTAAGTGCCAATACTGCCAGGGTTGCTTTAACATTAATTTCCGCTCTGGATCTCACTGTTTCTATTCTTCTCATTAATTTCTTCTCCTCCTTTTTTATATAACATGTATGATAATCTCAAAAAAAGCGAGTAGCTTTGACAACTGGATTTACGTTATCAAAACTACTCGCTGTATAAATATTATATAATAATAATCAGAAATTTTGCAAACACTTTTTTGACAAACGGACAGGTATAAATATAAAATGAATACAAAATTTAGTTTATCTAGGAGGAAAATTATGAGCAAAGTAATAGGTTTTATAGGTTGTGGAAATATGGGGCAGGCAATGATTGGCGGTATAGTTAAGGCAAATCTGGTAACTCCGGAAAACATAATTGTTGGGGATTTGAATAGAGAAAATCTGAAAAGCGCAGCTGAAAAATATGGCATAAAAACTACCGTTAATAACAATGAAGTAGCTGAAAATGCAGACATTCTGGTGCTATCCGTAAAACCCAACTTATATCAGCCAGTTATCAAGGAAATAAAGAATCATGTAAAAGAAAATGTAATAGTAGTTACAATTGCTGCAGGAAAGAGCATCAAGAGTACTGAAGATACATTTGAAAGAAAACTGAAAGTGGTCAGAGTAATGCCAAACACTCCTGCTCTTGTGGGAGAGGGAATGGCTGCAATATGTCCCAATGATAAAGTAGGCAGAGAAGAGGCAGAGCAAATACTACATATTTTCGAAAGCTTCGGCAAAGGAGAAATAGTAGATGAAAAATTAATGGACGTGGTGACTTCCGTCAGCGGTTCATCACCAGCTTTTGTATATATGTTTATCGAAGCCATGGCGGATGCTGCCGTACTGGATGGGATGCCAAGAAATCAGGCGTATAAGTTTGCTGCACAAGCTGTACTTGGCTCTGCAAAAATGGTACTTGAAACCGGAAAACATCCCGGTGTTTTAAAAGACATGGTATGTTCTCCAGGTGGAACTACCATAGAAGGCGTAGCTGCACTTGAAGAGAAGGGATTTAGAGATGCAGTTATTTCAGCTGTAAGAAAAACCACCCAAAAATCTATAGAATTGTCTAGATAGTATAATTTTCAATTAAATTATGGGATAAAATGTGTATGGATTTGATTATAATTCATACACATTTTTACATAATTATTTATTTTTGCAGAAAATACCTACTTATTCACTGCATTTACAGGTGCTCCCTCCAAAAATTTTCTTAAATTTTCCGCTGCAATATCCATGAGCCTCTGTCTCGTTTCTCTTGCAGCCCATGAAATATGGGGAGTAATTATACAATTTTTTGCCTTTAGAAGAGGGCTGTCTTCCCTGATGGGTTCCTGGGACATAACATCAAGTGCTGCTCCTCCAATTTTACCGCTGTTTAATCCATGAGCCAAATCTTCATCCACAATCAAGGGTCCTCTGGCATTATTTATTATAATCACTCCATCTTTCATCCTGCTTATGGAACCTCTGTTAATCATGCCCCTGTTGTCCTCAGATAGAGGGCAGTGCAAAAAAATAGCATCTGATTTTTCAAATATATCTTCCAACCTTACATATCTCATACTCCCATTTTCCAATTCCTTGTGCTGGTGCCTGTTATAGGCTATCACCTTCATCCCCATAGCCTGTACAATCTTGGAAGTAGCCTGTCCTATCCTCCCATAACCTATAATTCCGGCTGTCTTACCATTGAGTTCCATCAATGGCTGTTTCCAGAAACACCATTCTCCAATTTTGTTCCATTCTCCGTTTTTTACAGCTTCGCTGTGAATCCATACATGATTGGTGAGCTCCAAAAGCAGTGCCACAGCCATTTGAGCTACAGATTCAGTGCCGTAATTTGGTATATTAGTAACACAGATGCTAAATTTTTTAGCTGCATCCACATCCACTACATTATATCCTGTAGCCAGCACTCCCAGAAACTTTAATCTTGGACAGCTTCTAAATACATTTTCGGATATTGGAGTCTTATTGGTAAATACAATTTCTGCATCTCCTATTCTTTCAATTATAAGATCATCGTTGCTGTCATCATATACAGTCCTGTCATAGACAGTCAAATCTCCAAATTCCTTCAAAGGCTCCCAGGTCAAATCCCCCGGATTCAATATGTGCCCGTCCAATACAACAATTTTCATATATATCACTCCCATCAATCTTAACTGTCAACTATTTAATTTTTATTATACCACATACAATTGTGTCCCAAATTATCACTGAAGGGCAAGAAAAAAGACACCGTAACTATGAGTGCCTTTTTTCCCCTCTAAGCTTTTGAAGCCTAGGACGCAATCTAATTTAATTAAGGGATCGATATTTTTAATAGTCATTTTTTATTAAAAATATATTACAGTATATATTATAATGCCGATTCATTAATAAATCAATATATTTTTTATTAATTTATACAAAAACACTTCAAAATTATTTTAGAACAGTAATTTTGAAGTGCTATTTTTGAATATGTGTAAATATATGCTACATTTTGTTCATTCCAGGCATACTACTTACAATTTCAGGATTTACCATTCCAAAGATCATTGCAATATGGGCAACTACTAGAAATCCGCCTACAAGGATAAAGTGAATTTTGAGTTTCTCCTCACTGCTTTTGCCTTTAAATATTATACCCAGTTCCATAAGTGCTATGGGCAGTAAAAATATTACACCGCTTAAATAAAATCCTACTGCGACTACATCAACCCAGGTATGCCATCCGCCTCCACTTGTAAGCGGTATCACTGCATTTATAAAAAGATAAATGAATATTCCTGTAAAATAGAAACCATCAAAAATTCCCACAATTTTATTTAAAGTCTTTATTCCGCCTGATTCAATTCTATTATATATTATGAAAAATTCTGTAATAGTGAGAGCCTCAGCGCATATTACCGGCACAGCCATAAATATAATCAAATTCCAGGGCTGATTGTCCATCAGCAGCGACATATAGTGTGTAATGTTCATAATTACAACCTCCAACAATTTTTAATATTAACACGAAATGATTTTATCAAAAAGATATGGAGATCTTATGAAGCCGACTGATTTTCCCCTGCCTAAAATTTACCATATGAAATTTTTAGGCAAGTTCATACTTTTTAAGCAGTACCCACGTATTATATTCCCAGTGATAAAGAGATATATTGTCAAAGTATTCATTGAAATCACAAGAATATTTGCTTACATAATTCCATATCTCCTTAAATCTGTCCTTTATCTTTTTTGAAACTATTGTACAGTGAAACACTTTATTTTTTCCCTCATTGCTTTTAAATTTCATCCATGGTATCTCTTGCAGCTGATCTATAAGCTTATCGTGAACTTTTTTCGCCTCAGGCGACATTTTCACAGCCATGTAGATTACATCCTCCCTGAACTTTCCATATCCTTCCAGCCTAATAGGCACTTTGCGGTTATTTATGGAAAATTTTTCAAGTATATTCTCCACTTTTTCAATTTTATCGGTTTCAAAAGGTGCCTTTATTGTAAAATGTGCAGGCAGTTTAGTTCGTTTTTTATTGAATTTATAGCACACACTGCTGGTCAGCTTTTCATGAAATTTTAGTGCTGCACCTCCTATGGCACACACAATAACATACCTTTCCATCTGCACTACCTCCTCCTTTAATTTTCTATATAACCCAATCATACCAATTTTCAATAATTTGTCCATACCAGGTATACAATGAAATATAAAAAAATCTTTCACTGCTTCAAATAATATGGCATAATACAGGAAAAAAAGAATATTAATAGTACTGTATCATATTGAGCAATATCAAGGAGATTTTATGAGGAAAAAATATTTTTTTAGTTTAAAACTCACTAGATCCTTAAAATCCAGAATTATTACAACAATAATAGGAATCATTATAATATCAGGTATATTTGTACTATTCCCACATTTTTTCAGGAATACCTATACAGTGACTATTGCCAGCAAGCAGATAAAAAAGCAGGACAACAACATTCAATATCTCATTTATACACAAATAGAAAACGGGGACACAAGAGTATTTAAGAATACCAATAGTCTGCTGGAACTCAAATTTGATTCCGAAGATATATATGGCGGACTAAGAATTAACAGGAAATATGAAATCAAAGCTTATGGGTTTAGAATACCACTGCTGTCATCTTATGAAAATATCGTAAAAACCAAAGCAATAAAATAAAAACAGCCTCCATGGATATTTTGATTTTATACCAGGAGGCTCTATTTTACACAGAATATTCTTTTTTTGATTTCTTATTGGTCTCAAATTCCCTAAATACCTTATCTCTTATGGCTAGGAATTCACTGTTGGTTCTATTTCTTTTTCTATATAACGGAACATCTATTATACTTTTTATCTTCCCCGGACTTGGAGTCATGATCACAACTCTATCTGCAAGAAATACCGCTTCATCGATATCATGAGTTACAAAAATAATGGTTTTCTTCTTTTTCTCCCATATGTTCGATATCTCATCCTGCATGTTCATCCTTGTCATTGCATCCAGGGCTCCAAAGGGCTCATCCATAAATATTATTTCAGGATCCACCGCCAGTGCTCTGGCAATGGCAACCCGCTGCTGCATTCCTCCCGAGAGTTCATGAGGCCGTTTTTTGCTGAATTTAGAAAGCCCCACCAGTTCAATATATTCATCAGCTACTCTGCTTCTCTCCTCTTTACTGATTTTTTTAACTTCCAGTCCAAGTTCCACATTCTTTTTAACCGTCCTCCAGGGAAGCAGTCCATACTTCTGAAATATTGTTATATAATTTGCAGAAGGTTCGGTTACCTCTTTCCCATCTATGGATATATTTCCTGAAGAAGGTTTGTCAAATCCAGCTATCAAATTCAAAAGAGTTGATTTTCCGCAGCCGCTGGGACCTAAAAGGCATATGAATTCTCCTTTTTTTATACTTAAATTTACACTGTGAAGTGCTTCAAATCCCTTCTCATTTTTGTTTCCATATATTTTGGATACAGAGTTGATTTCTATAAACACTTTTACTCACCTTCCCGTCCAGGAACAATGCCCCATGTTTTTCCTACCCATTTTTCAAAAATAACAATTAATTTGTCCAGCAGAAGCCCCAGAATTCCGATAAATATTATTCCTGCCAGCAGCAGATCCGATCTTAAGGAATTTCTGGAATCCACAATGAGATATCCCAATCCGGACTGTGCTCCCACCATTTCTCCAGCCACAAGAAATATCCATGCCGTTCCAACAGCTATATGCAGCCCGGTAGCTATATTGGGAAAAGCAGCAGGAAATATTATTTTTGTAAATATCTGAGGCTGTTTTATACCAAAATTCTTGGCAACCTTCAGATAAGTTTTATCTATCTTTCTGACAGCTGCCACAGTTGCAAGTAAAACCGGAAAAAAGGCGGCAATAAATATGATCACAATGGCAGGTATATCACCTATACCAAACCATAATACTATAAAAGGCGACCAGGCAATTGGTGATATGGGTCTTAAAATCTGTGCAATTGGATCAAAGATACCCCAGAGTTTATCAAACCATCCAAAGATAAGACCAAGAATTACTGCAATTATCACTGCAGACAAATATCCCGAGAAAAATCTAAACAGGCTCACCTTGATATCATCAATTAAAACACCATTTAGGACAAGTTCCTCCATACCTTTTGCAACTTTAATAGGAGAAGGAAGAAGAGATTCTTCATATTTTCCTGACAAAACCATGCCTTCCCATAAAGCAATCAGGATCCCAAATCCTATGAAAATATTTATAAGTTTTCTTAATTTGCCCATACTATCACTTAACCCCATCAATCAAAGAAGTATCAACAAATTCATCATATTTGGGAGAATCCTTTAATAAATTCATGGTTGTCAGATATTTTGTCAAAACATTATAATCACTTTCCTCAATTTTCAAATCCGTATAGGATGTATATTTCATGGACAAATCCAGTACTTTTTTATCCGTACTCATGTATTTTGCAGCCGTTTTTTGTACATCGGCATTTTTGGATTCTGCCTCTTCTCCCGCCCTGACGTATCCATTCACAAATTCCTGCACTGACTGTTTATTATTTTTTATAACTTCATTTCTAAGCACCAATCCACAGCATATGGAATTTTTCCATATATCCGAGGATGTATACAGTATCTTTCCCTTTCCATTTACCACGGATTTAGAAGCAAAGGGTTCAGCAACTATATATCCGGATACACGTCCTTCTGCCAGAGCAGCAGGCATTTCGGCAGGAGCTAATTCTACAGTTTTTACATCTGAATAATTCATGCCTGCATTTTTAAGTGCCTGGTACAGCAGAATATTCATGGTGGAAAATTTCTGGGGTATTGCTATGGTCTTGCCTTTAAGATCTGAAGGACTATTGATATCTTTTGAAACTATGATATTGGTTCCATCTCTATGACCCAATGCTACGGCTTTCAGATCTATCCCCTGTTCCTTTGCCTTCATGGCAAGCTGTATAAGTACCACAGCCCCATCAACTTTTCCCGTATTTAAAGCATCCATCAATTCCGGCCAGGTACCAAATTTAACAAGTTCTACATTGGTATTTTTAAAATTGTTCTTATCTGATTTTGCCTCCTCATTCTCTACATAGAGAGGCACTGAATGGGTTATGGGCAGATATGCTATTTTTATCGTTTTTTTGCTGTCGGCCTCTCCTGTATTTTTACTCCCACAGCCTGCAAAACCAACAACAAGACTCAGCATAAGTATTCCTACAACAAATTTATTGAACTTTTTCATGTAATTAACCTCACTTTCATTAAATTCTATTTCCAACCAAGAGCTTTTCTTTTCTTCTTTAAATCTGAAATTATCTTGTCCGCCAGTTTTTCAGGGTCTACATCTACATTCATAGTTGAACCCAGGGATTCTTTAGTACCTGTCAGCATGAAATTCATCACATTATCGGAACCCTGTACCGGTGCATGAACACAATGATAGGAATTTATCCCCAAAAGTCTAAAAGCCAGTGCCGCCCCTATCCCCTTTTCATTGGACCATTCAGGGCTTACCAGTGCATAGGGCATATTTTTAATTACTTCCCCGGCTTCCACTGCTATACTTGAAAATACTCCTGAAGCCCTGGCATTATCTATGCATTCTCCCATATGCCATACCGGTGGGAGATCCGGCTCAAGGAAGCTTCTAAGACCTATGCCTGTTTTCTCCAATGCCGAAATATTGCAGAATCCCAATTTGAGCAGTGGAAATGAAGCACAGCCGTTAGTCAATATAAGTACATTGTTTTTAATAAGTATTTCTGCAATATCCACTACTGCCTTTTCATAAATCACCCTGGGATTATTACAGCCTACCAGATTGACAATTCCTAAAATATTTCCATCCTGTAATGCCTTCAAAATTGGCTTCATACCTTTAAATCTTTTTTGTACATATTCAAGTGAAAAACCAATTTCCGCATCAACCTCGTAAGGCGGTATAAACACCGGTATTCCTCTCCTGTTTTCAAAACTCTCTATTGCCCTTGAAACTATTTTTCTGGCAATATGCTCGGTTTGGTCCATATTGGAATGAGTATGATCATAGGCATAGTGCTCTGCCCCTGGAAGTCTTGCAGAATCACTTGTTGTAACAACTATAGTTTTATAGCATCCTGCCACATCCATAATGGAAGGAAACACATCCTGTACATCAGCTACCCAGAGATCCAGGGCTCCTGTGCCAAGAACCAGTTCCGCTCCTACTGCATTTGACAGCGGAATCACCCCCTCATACCTGTACATGGCTGAAAGTCCAGAGCAGCATATACCATAAAATTGTATACCTTTTGCGCCCTTTTTCTTTGCCAGTTCAATAAATTCCCTACTATGCCCCTGCTTTACAATCTCGCTTACAAGAACGGGAAGATGTCCATGAACTGCTATATTCACATAACCTTCTTTCAACGCACCTACATTGACTCTTGAAGTACTTCTGCGACCTATTCCAAAAAGACTGTCCGTGGCGATATTAGAACCCACAACGCCAGACCATACAAAGGCAAGTCCACATCTTAAAAACTGTTTCATCACATTTTTCCAGTCTCCATCTGTAGCAGCTCCCGTTCTATGAAGTGCCTCAAAAACCTCATGATAGGCTCCTATAGGTAATATATCCATGTTTCTCCACACTTTTATTCTTTCTGGAGGTGCACAGGCCTGTATTGTTCTATGTTCACCTGGAACAGTTCTAGCTATATCCTCAAGCAAAATATCTGCAATTTTTAAGGCAAGTTCCTCTATGGTTTTTCCTTTTGTATCTATTCCAAACTGTGCAGCAGTTTTTAATATTTTATCTTTTCCTATTATTGGCAGATTTATTTTGCCTTCAGCTGCATATTTCAGGGCGAGAATAACTTCTCTGGCATGCATGCCATGGGCTGCTACACCCCCTGCAAGCCCTCTCAGCAGATTTCTCGCAACTATGAGATCCGCATCAGCTCCGCACACCCCCCTGGGGCTTTTATCGGTAATCTTGCACGGTCCCATATAACAAATACGGCAGCATACCCCTGCAAGCCCAAAGCTGCATTGCGGTTTTTGCCTGTCAAATCTATCAAAGGCTGTATCACATCCTATTTGTTCCATGTGCAGTATCATTTCTTTTACCGCCGGGTCCGGAGTTTTGTCAAGAACATCCTGCTTTGATGCAAAAGTCTTTCTATATTCGGACACCGCCTTGATATAATCGCTAACTCCATCACCATGATCATGATGATGTCCATGATTATCAGAATCCATTTTTAAAACCTCCTTTAATTGTGTATTATATAAATAATATGTAAAAAAGTAAAAAACTGGAGATTAAAAACTACATCAATATGATCTAGTCCTTAAGTCTCCAGTTTTCTGGTCAACTTATATTATTATCTAATTGTTACTTAAATTCATAATTCAGTACATAAAACAAAAAACTTTTTTGCAAAATGAGATACAAAAAAGCTTCACTTTTTCTCATCTCTCAGATATAAAACCTGCTGGAATTAGCACCATCAAAAAGTCTAGGTTGCTGGACTTCATAGGGCCAGTCCCTCAGTCACTCTAGATAAGAATCAACTACTAATTTAGTATATTTATTATATAATTCTACATTTTTTTTGTCAATAAAAGTGATAAAAAATCGCTTTATGTAATTTAAGCCAATTCATCACAGCCTTTTTTTATCTTTAAAAATGCCCCATGCAGTCGCATTTTTGCATCATTAAACAGTTTATAATCTACATTTTGAATCTCTTCTTCACCAAAATACCTGTTTTCTATATATGCAGTATACCTTATTTCAATCTGTACAGCCTGTACATGATCGATAGAACCGTAGTGAGCTGTAATATATCCTCCTCTGAGCCCCTTTTCATCAACTTTTACATTGAATCCACTGTCTGAGAAAGAATCATATATCAGTTTTAAAAAATCTATGGAACAGGTTTTTCCTCCACGGGTGCCAATTATTATATCCGCCCTGGACTGCTCAAAAAAACTGTGCAGGTCAAAAAGATATACCCTGCCTTTCACTCTTAAAATTTTATTTATTTCCTCATAAAGACTCAAATGATAGGGTTTGTATATTTTTTCTATTCTATCCTCTATGGTACTTTTATCAAGCTCTCTATCGTAAATTTTTCTATTAAATGTGGTTCTGTAATAGACAAGAGATTTTGTATATTCATCATGTATGTACTTATTTTTAATGTCCCTGTTTACGTCTATTACATACCTGCTGTAATTTGCTGAAACAGAATTTATATTCAATTCTCCCAGGAAATCATATAGTTCATTTAAAAACCAGTCATTATTGGCAAATATTATGCCCTTTTTCATATTTTTTTTCATTTCCAGAGTTATATTGCTTGCGCTGTGAGGTATGCTGGTTATGATGCTGCAGGGATTATCATTATTTTTTACCCTAACTGAATTCATTATACCGCCTCCTCCCGTATGATGACCTTAATATCAATATACCACATAAAGTGGCTGTGCTGCATTACCAATTTTTCAAATGACTGTGAACATAGCCTCCCTTAGCACAGTTCAAATATTGTTTTAAAACCCAATACATGTTATTATTGTTAATGTAAAGGATTTTATGATTATTAATTAAATAGAAGGTGATATTTTAATGAACAAAAGTGAATTTAAAAAAATCATTTCAATGTTTCTATTTGTATCATTTATAACAATTTTCGTGGGATCTACATCAAATGTACATGCAGATCCATTATATTCAGCTGAAAAAGCTCAAATACAAACTTTTGAAGACAAAAAAGATGTAAGTACAGTTAAATGCTGGACCATAAAATTAAAATACCCAGTAGACAAAAACTATTTATCCAACTTCAATCTCATTACTGTAAAAGATCCTAATGGACTTTTATTGGACACAAAACTCTCCACAAGTGATGATGGAAAATACATTTATGTATCACCTCCAGAAGGTGGTTATGAAAGTGGGCAGAGTTATTACATCAATATTTCCAAAGATTTAAAATTTATAGATAAAACCAAATCCCTCAAAAATCCAGTACAGATGAAATTTACAACTACAAATATGGAAACTATAAACATAGATGAAAATAGCCCCATATCCAAATCAAACAATATTTTTAGCTTTAATTTAATAAAAAATTTAGCAGACAAAGATAAAGATGAAAACATGATTATCTCCCCTCTAAGTATATCAAGCCTACTGTCCATGACTCAAAATGGAGAATCAGGCAAGGCAAAGCAGGAAATATTAAATTGTATAGAATTAAAGGATGTAAGTGACAATGATATTAATTTACAATATTACAGCCTATTCAACTACTACAACAATTTAAAATCCACAGATCTACAATCTGCAAATTCAATATGGTTGAATAAACAAATATCTTTTAATGATGATTTCAAGAATAAAGCACAAAAATATTATGACTCACAAATAAATTCGGAAGACTTTAATGATTCACAAACTGTAAACAAGATAAATCAATGGGTTGACCAGTCTACTAAAGGTCAAATCAAAAAGATTATTGATACCATATCCAGTGATGATGCAGCTATTTTAATTAATTCCATATACTTTAAGGGCACATGGTTAAATAAATTTTCACCTTATAATACAAAAAAAGAGCAATTTACATTATCCGATGGTAAAAAAATAGACGTGGATAATATGGAAAATACGTCATATGTAAATTATGTAAAAGGGACTGATTTTCAGGCAATTTCATTACCTTATTATGACAACATGGAAATGGATATATTTTTGCCCAATACAGGAATAAATGCAGATGATTTTTTACAAAGCATAACTGCAGAAAATTTCAATAAATGGACAAATGATTTCAAAAGAACATATGTGGCACAAAAAATTCCTAAATTCAAAATAGAATATGGCACCGATCTAAAAGATGTATTAAAAGCTTTGGGAATGAATGAAGCATTTGATGTAAATAACACAGACTCTAAAGTAATAGAAGGGTCTTCATATATAAGCGACATCCGTCACAAAGCCTGCATAGATGTAAATGAGCAGGGAACAAAAGCTGCTGCCGTTACTTCAGAAATAGTAGCCACTGCCTCTCCCACTACACCTCCTAAAAATCCAGTTGATTTTAAAGTAAACAGACCATTTATTTTTACTATAAGAGATAACAAAACGGGAATTGTACTGTTTATTGGTAAAGTAGAAAATCCAACTGCAGACAATTAAAATTAAAAGTTCTCCGAGGTGCTGCTTGCAAATAGAAGATCAATCCTGTCCAAAAATATACGGTCACGTGAATGGTAACCAAGTTATATCTGATGAAAAAATGATAGCAAAAATTAAGGCTGTGGTAGATGCAATACAGGATGAAAATACAATAATATTTAGATATAAACTAAAAACAAATATAAATGGGATGTCTCAGGGTAAACTTTGAGGTATCCCATTATTTTTTTAGTTAATAATTATAAAGATCAACGTAAATTAACCACATTAAACCATTTCACTTTTTTCTTCGAGCTTCAAATACATTTTTTCCTGCTGCCTTGTAGTGAATTGAAAATAAATCTCCGTATTTGAAACAGATTTATGTCCAAGCCACCATTGAAGTTCTTTAATGTCCATATCTGATTCAGCCAGATGAACTGCCGTAGTATGCTTAATAGAGTGAAAATGAAATTTTAACTTGTCATCTATACGGGCAATATTACAATATTTTTTTGTCAGATAGTCAAGAGTATGCCTGGAAATCGGGTTTCCCTTTTGACTTTTGAATATACTTTCAGAACTATTTGTTATATTATATTCTTTTATATATTTGTCCAAGACAAATTTTGCCTTGGAATCCAACCTTATTGTGTTGTTTCTGCTCCCCTTCAATCTTTTACAATAGAGTTCACCTTTTGATATATTGTAATCGTCTAACTTTATCATACCAATTTCAGATGCACGCAGTCCACATCTATAAGCTACCCTAAAGATAGCCAGATCTCTGCAGGAATGCTTGTTTCCAGAGTTTTCAATTGCAATAAAAATCTTTTTCATTTCCTGCTGGGTGAAATATTTTATTTTTCTGTTTACTTGTTTTCTCATAAATGCCTCCATATGTAAAACTGTACATAATAAATATTTTGTTATATTATTGCTGATTTAAATCCATATTATAC
>NZ_PVXP01000029.1 GCF_002995845.1 Clostridium luticellarii
TATTAATTATTACAATATATCATCTATTTGCCTGTATTGTTAATTATATTTTACCCATATAATAGTAAAAATTATTCTTTAATATATGACAAATTTAGGTACATATATATTGTGAAACATCATGAGGCAGTAATCATCACTCATTCCTGACGTATAATCCGCCACACCTCTGTAAATTCCCTCTTTTTTCACAATATCTAAATAGAGATCCGGCATTTTATCAGGATATTTGGAAAAATAATTAAATACCTGTTCCAGCACAAATTTTGCCTTATTCCTTTCAGACTTTAATATATCTCCTTTATATATCCTTTTAAACATAAAGTTCCTCAGAACATAGAGTGCATCAAATATTTCATCACTTAAAGCTACCTGAACTATTCCATTGTCAATATTTTTTAAAGTAGTATATATACAGTCCTTTACCAGAGTGTCTATTCTACTGCTGTTAGTACGCCCCAACACCCTGGTAGCAATAAAAGGTATATCTTTTTCCTCCAGCAGTCCGGCCCTTATAGAATCATCTATATCATGATTCACATAGGCTATTTTGTCACTGTATCTAACTACTTGACCCTCCAAAGTGGAAGCCTTGGATTCACTTGAAAATCCACTATGATACAATATTCCATTCAGAACTTCCCCTGTCAGATTGAGACCTTTTCCCTGCTTCTCTATTTTTGTAAGCACTCGTATACTGTTTTCATTGTGTTTAAATCCTTCCGGTAGAAGTTTATTTAAAAGCTCCTCGCCGCTGTGAGCAAAAGCTACATGTCCAATATCATGACCCATGGCTATTGCCTCTATCAAATCCTCATTTAGACCTATGCCCTTGCCTATTGTTTTCGCTATTTGATTTACTTCAAGTGTATGGGTAAGTCTTGTTCTATAATGATCCCCCGGTGTTTTTATATAAACCTGAGTTTTATGTTTCAACCTTCTAAAAGATTTGCTGTGTATTATTCTGTCTCTATCCATCATATAATCAGTTCTGATATCATCCTTTTTTTCTTGCACATTCCTCCCCATGGTTTTAACGGAAAAAGCTGCCTGAGGTATTAATATCAGCCTTTCTTTTTCTTCTATTTTTTCCCTCACCTTCATATGATCACCTCATGAATCTATTCTATTTTATTTTTTCAAACTCCTTTTTAATGAAAATGTATAATATGAAGAAATTTTTAATATTATTATAGAGAAAGAACTTTTAAGGAGTTTTATATGGATTTATTATCTGAGGAAAACGTAAAAAAATACGTACTGCCTTATTATAATATGAACAATGCAAGTATTACCAGAATCAAATTTAAAGATACGGATAAACAAAGGGCTGTCTATAAAATAGATTATCTAGACAAAAGCTATTGTTTGAAAAAAGTGTATTTTGACGAGGGCAATCTGCTCTTTGTGTATTCGGCCATAGAATGGCTTTTCAGGAATGGAATCAGAGTTCCCAGAATATTGCCCACAATCTACAGAGAACGATTTGTAAAATACAATGAAATGCTCTTTATAATGACTCCCTGGATAATCGGTACAAAATGCGATTACGACAATATTGAACACCTATTTCAGGCAATTTTTAACTTATCCCAGATGCACAGTGTGAGCAAAAATTTTATTTCAATTGAGGGAAGCACTAAAAGAGCAAATTTTGAAAATATATATATGTCCTTTGATAAACACTTCAGACAGATTCTAAATTGTTCAAATTTGGCTTTTAGGTATAAAGATAAATTTTCCAACTTATTTCTACAATATTTTGATGTCAATTCAATGCTGGCTGAAATATCAACTAAAATATCCTCCGCCATTGACTACAAAAACTTAAGCACTTGCCTATGCCATCTGGATTATGTAAATAAGAACATAATATTTGATGAAGAAAACAAGATATGGGTGATTGATTTTGATAAATGCAGCATGGACTACTGTGCCCACGACATATCCTATTTTTTAAGGAGATTTTTAAAAAGGAATACCACCAACTGGCAGCTTGATACCACCATATCCTGCCTGGAGCTGTATGAAAAAAATTTTCCACTGACTTTGGATGACCATAAATACATTATATCTTATCTGTCTTTCCCTCAAAAGTTTTGGAAAATATCCAGGGATTATTACAACAACATATTAAAATGCAACCATAATTCTTTTTTTTACTTATTGAAAAAATCTTCCAACAGCTGCATTCATCAGCTTCAATTTATAATAGGTCTTGGAAGATATGTAGAAAGAAAGTTCAATGTCACTTTCTTATAGAACAAATTCCGCAGTGATTTTACATCAAAACTGACCTTCCCATTTTTGTGGAAAGGCCGGTTTTACGCTTTTTTGTTAAAAAGCTGCTCACTTGATCTATTTTCTTGGATTTCTCACCTGAGCCTGAGCTGCAGCCAATCTTGCTGCAGGCACTCTATCGGTTCTAATTTCCATTTTTCTTATGTCATCAGCCCAGCTCATGAAGGTGCCGAAATACCCGGATATTTCAGGAGATACCGTCTTTATAGGTCCCCCATATACATTCCCGGTACTTCCGTCTATTGATATGTAATCCCCTTCCTTATAGACTTTACCTGCTCCCGTAAAACTCTTTGTCTTTTCATTTAGTATCAAATCACTGCATCCAGCTACACAGCAGATTCCAATTTCCCTGGCTGCAACCGCTGCATGGGAAGTCATTCTACCTCTTATTGTAAGTATTCCTTCTGAAATTTCCATACCTTCTATATCTTCAGGTGATGTCTCAAGTTTTACAAGTATCACTTTTTCCCCCTGATCATGATGTCTTTTAGCATCCTCTGATGTAAAGTATATCCTCCCGCAAGCGGCTCCAGAAGATGCCGGAAGTCCTTTTGCTATTATAATTGCTTTTTTTAGCTCATCACTATGGAAACTTGGATAAAGCAGTGTATCCAGCTGTTTAGGCTCAACCTTCAAAATGGCCTCCTCTTTGTTTATAAGACCCTCTTCTACCATATCCACAGCCATCTTAAGTGCCGATTGTACCGTTCTCTTTCCATTTCTGGTCTGAAGAAAATACAATTTCCCCTGCTCTATGGTAAATTCCATATCCTGCATATCTTTATAGTGAGCCTCCAGTTTCTGAGCTATATCAATAAATTGAGAATAACATTCCGGAAGATTTTCTTTTAACTTGATTATGGGCTGTGGTGTCCTTATGCCTGCAACTACATCTTCTCCCTGTGCATTTATAAGATATTCACCAAATATGGACTTTTCTCCTGTAGCAGGATTCCTGGTAAATGCAACACCGGTACCTGAAGTTTCCCCCATATTTCCAAATACCATAGATTGTACGTTTACAGCAGTACCCCAATTACCTGGAATGCCATTCAATCTCCTATACTCCATAGCCCTAGGATTGTCCCAAGATTTAAATACAGCAGTAATAGATTGAATAAGCTGTTCTCCTGAATCCTGGGGAAAGTGGCTACTTGTCTCATTACTATAGATTTTTTTAAATTTTTCGATTATTTGTTTCAGCTCTGATGCATCTAATTCAGTATCATATTCGGCCCCTTTTGCATCTTTGGCATCATCCAGCACGTCTTCAAACTTTCTCTTCTCAATTCCCATGACTACATCTGAAAACATTTGAATGAATCTTCTGTAGGAATCATAGGCAAATCTTTCATTTCCAGTCAATCTGCTTAACCCTTTAACCGTATCATCGTTCAGTCCTACATTGAGGATGGTATCCATCATCCCGGGCATGGAAACCCTGGCTCCTGATCTTACGGAAACCAATAATGGATTTTTTACATTTCCAAATTTTTTGCCTGTCTTGCCCTCTATTTTTTCAAGGGCAGTATAAATTTGATCTACAATGATTTCAGGCATTACCTTCCCATCTTCATAATATTTAATACAAGCTTCTGTGGATATGGTAAATCCACTGGGAACAGGTATGCCAAGATTTGTCATCTCTGCTAGATTGGCTCCTTTTCCACCAAGCAAATCTCTCATCCCGGCATTTCCCTCATTAAAAAGATAAATATACTTTCTATGATCCATACAAGACACATCCCTTCCTCTATAAAATTTCACATATCTGCATGTGTCAGCCAGGCGGATTGCTTTGTTTATCAATTTATTTATTCTCCCCTATTTTTACAAAAAGCCTTGTTATATTTGTCTTTGAAACTTTACCTATGATTTTAAGAACTTCATTGTTTAATTTGTCTCTGCATTTTTCCACTACCGGAAGACTATCTACTTCATGTTCCATAATCTTTTTAGCTGCCATGTAGGCAACCTCATCCTTTTCAACAAATATTATATTGGGCATTCTAGTCATTATTATTCCCACCGGTATTTTATGCATATCAGTACTTCCTATAGCTACCTTTAAAAAATCTTTTCTGGAAACAGCACCTATGAGAATTCCCTTATTCTCTATAAACAAGGTGCCGACATCATTTAAAAACAAGTACACTATAGCATCATAAACAGTAGTATTTTCATCCACCACCACTGGTTTTGACATTATATCACTTACTTTTATATTCATGATATAGTCATATACCAAGCTATGGGAAGGTTTCCTGGAATATATATATCCAACTTTAGGTTTGGCCTCCAATATGCCAGTCATGGTGAGTATGGCCAGATCCGGCCTCAATGCCGCTCTTGTAACATTTAATTTGGATGCAAGCTGCTCACTTGTTATTGGCGCCTGATCCTTTACCAATTCTATTATTTTTTCTTGTCTTGGTGATAATTTAATGATGCACACCCTCTCTCTTTACAGCAGCTCAATAAATTCTACAGATTTTACCAAGAGGAATCCAATATCAGCCCACAACTTATAATTACAAAATCATTATACCACATATATGCGAATAGTAATAATTACATACTATTCGCATATATGTCTTAAATGTCACTGCAATATAACTTTATTTTTTATCCTTATCTACATTTTCATCATGTCCTTCTTCATCATCTTCTACATCATCAAATTTAACAGTATATTTATAAGTATGTTTACTCTGCTCATCATTCTTATTGTGCTTAAATCTGTCCTTAACCGATGAAGCTGCATCAAATACCTTATCTTTCATTTCACTTACAGTGCTTTTCATTCCGCCTTTTATAATCTTATTCACTACTTCCACAGTTCCATCATCTTTGGTTATCTCTATAGTCACCTGGGTGATCACTGCAGTCAATATGCCTATAGCTATAAGCGGAGGCCATATGAGAGCTGTTAAAGTTGCAGCTATACCTGCATTGACTGGAATATCAACTACTACTTTTTCACCCTTTTTTATCTTTATTCTGTTTACATTTCCCTTGTTTACCAGGTCCTTCAACCATTCCAAAAATTCATCTTTTGTAGTATATAAACTGTCCTTGGCTGATTTCTTGTTCTGCTCTATATATATAAGAGCATCAACTAAATTGCCTTCAGAAACCTCTAATGCTTCTTTTGCTTCAGAGTAATCAACTCCTGTTCTCTCTCGTATGATGTCGATTTTTTCCAATGTTATCTCACTCATTTTTTTCTCTCCTTTTAGATTTTATTTTTCTCAAAATTTTCAAGATACCTCAAAGTATCAAGACTTTTAGGCTTCCTAAAATAATTTTGGGAAATAACCAGGTTCAAAACCTTATAAAGTTCTTTCTTTACTCTATCAGACAATGCAACTTTATATACATTTTCAAGAGAAGTTTTTGATAAATACTTAAGTGCGCTGCCGGTAGCATAATCTATATGCATGCCGTTGACCTTCTCACATTTATCACAGACTCCCCCTGAATATTGAAAACTGAAATAATTAAATGACGTAATTTTCTTTCTGCACATGCAGCAGTAGTCAAAGTTGAATCCATATCCGGTGGCCTGCAAAATTTTCAATTCAAATGATCTGGCCAAAATTTCAATGTCCACTGCATGACTTCTTATAAGATAAAATGCAGCAACCAGCTGCTTAAACACATCTTCACTTTCTTCACCATCATTCATAGCTATATCCACAAGTTCACAAAAATAAGAAGCATAAGTTAAATCATTCAGATCATCCAATAGATCTTGAAAGGAATCTATTAAAATACTTTCATTTATCACATATAAACTTTTCCCCTTATATAAAACATAATCTCCATAACAAAATTGAAGTGTAGTTGAAAACAGCGAGTTCCTGCTCTTTTTCGCCCCTCTGGCTATGGTAGATACTTTTCCCAGCTTTTCAGTAAAAAGCCAGACTAACTTGTCAGATTCCTTTATATCCTGAGTTTTTATTATTACAGCTCTAGTTTTAAATATGGCCAGATAATCATCTCCCTGCCTATAATTATATTATATCCTTTTTTAAATTAGGAAAACATTTTTCATGGGCAAACTCCACCTGAATCCAAAAATCAACTTATATTTTATATCCCAATTCCTTCAACAGCCTGTCATTATCTCTCCACTCTTTTCTGACTTTCACCCAGACCTGAAGATACACCCTGGAATCTAAAAATTTTTCAATATCCATTCTGGCATAAGAGGATATTTTCTTCAGCATGGATCCATTTTTGCCTATTATTATTCCCTTATGTGATTCTTTTTCACAAAGTATATTTGCTTCTATATTATATATTCCCTTGGAATCTTTTCTCATAAAAATTATTTCAATGGCTATGCCATGGGGAACTTCCTTTGAAAGAAGCCTGAGAGCCTTTTCCCTTATGATCTCGGCCACTATAAATTTTTCCTGTTTATCAGTAATTGCATCATCAGGGTAATATTTAGGTCCTTCTGGCATATACTTTACCATAAGATCCAACAATTCATCAGTATTTTTCTTTTTCAATGCGGACACGGGTACTATTTCCTGAAAATTAAAAAATTCAGAATAATTCTTTAAAGTTTCCGCTGTCCTGGAAGCAGGGTTTTCGTCTATTTTATTCAACACCAGAAATACAGGAACCTGGGCCTCTCTTATATTTTCCAATATATATCTGTCTCCACCTCCAATGTCATCCTGGGGAGTAGTTAAAAAAAGTACTAAATCCACATCCTTGATAGAATCCTCCGCAGACTTCACCATATAATTACCAAGTTTATCTTTGGGTTTATGAATGCCAGGAGTATCCACAAAAATCAGTTGAAAATTATCTTGCGTCAAAATAGTATTTATATTGTTCCTGGTAGTCTGTGGCTTACAGGATACAATAGATAACTTTTCACCTATTATGGTATTTAACAATGTGGATTTTCCCACATTGGGCCTTCCTATTATAGTAATAAATCCCGATTTGAACATAGCTCTTCTCCTTATTTATCCAAATATTGTAAATAGCAGTACTGTTATCAAAATACCGAATACTGCTCCAAAAAACACCTCTGTAATAGAATGGGCTTCTGAATCCACCCTGCTCTGAGCCACTATAAAAGCCATGAGATAGCTTAACATAACTACCGCCAGCTCCCCTGTTATCAAGGCTATGATAGTTGCTATGGAAAAAGCTATGGCACTATGGCCGCTTGGCATTCCTCCTTTAAGAGGCGTACCTTCTCCAAAAATAGCTTTTATAATTATAGTGGTTATACACACAATTGCAAGTATTATAAATATCGTGTAGGGATTTGAACTCTTAACTTTTTTTATAACAGTAAAATTCATGTATTTTAACTTATCCCAAAATACTATATATCCCACTATTACAGCATTTACAGCTGAAACCAGAACTCCACCGGCAGCTACATTTTTAGCTATTTTGGCCAGAGGATGGTAGTAATTGGTGGTAGCATCTATGGCAAATTCCACTGCTGTATTAAAAAGCTCCGCCATAATAACTATGGTTATAGTCATTACAACAGCTAGAATTTCCATCTTACTCAAGTCATAAAAGAAACACATAATAAGTACTAAAACAGCTGCTACCATATGTATTTTCATATTTTTTTGTGTCCTGACAGAATATATTATACCTTCAATTGCATAATTGAAACTATCCAGTAATTTTTTAACTTTCATCGTACAGCCACCACCATATTTAAACTTTTGAGCTCCAATCCTAGAGTTTAAATTTCTGCAATATCTCCTCTTCCCTGCTCCTCATAATTTTTTTATCCTCATCTTTCATATGATCATATCCCAGGAGGTGAAGAAGTGAATGTACCGTCAAATAGCATACCTCCCTTAAAAAGGAATGACCAAATTCCCTGCTCTGTTCTTCTGCTTTTTCAAGAGAAATAGCTATGTCTCCCAATATCAGTTTTCCCCCGTCCATATCCTCAGGCTGGAACTCGTAATCCATATATACATCTTTAAATACCTTTCCCGGAGGATATTCCAGCATAGGGAAGGACAATACATCTGTTATCTTGTCTATATTCCTATTTTCACTATTTATATCTCTTATACAGTCATTATCTACAAAAATAATGCTTACTTCACAGGGTAAATTCACCTTTTCTTCTCTCAAGGCATGTTCTATGACCTCTTTAATGCTGTACTCCAGTTCTTCTGTAATTTTCACTAAATTCTGTCTGTTATCTAAAAAAATCACTTTTTATCCTCCTGTTTCAATTTATCCATGACTTTATCGGAAAATTTATCCGAGGGATATTCTATCCTATGATGATATATTCCCACTAAAACCCTGAAAAATTCATTTTTTATCACGCTTATTTCCTTCAAGGTCAAATCACAATTATCAAGTTGTCCATTGTCCAGTCTATCCTTCACTATATTGTCCACCATCCCCTTGATTTTACCCTTGTCAGCATCGCCAATAGACCTCACTGCAGCTTCAACACCATCAGCCAGCATTATTATACCTGCTTCCTTAGTCTCCGGTATAGGACCTGGATATCTGAACTCATCTTCGTCTACATTCTCCGGGTCCTTGCTCAAATTTTTCATGGTCACATAAAAATATTTTACGAGAGATGTCCCATGATGCTGTTCTATAATGTCTTTTATTATTTTAGGCAGTTTGTATTCATCTGCCATTTCAGCTCCATCCTTAACATGGGATATTATTATGAGAGTACTGAGATTAGGAGTTAATTTATCGTGGGGATTATCCTTTCCCAATTGATTCTCTTTAAAAAAATAAGGCCTTTTTATTTTCCCTATATCATGGTAATATGCTGAAACTCTAGCCAAAAGTGAATTTCCTCCAACTTTCTCTGCTGCTACTTCTGCCAAATTTCCCACCAGTATACTGTGATGATAAGTACCCGGTGCTTCCATTAGAAGTCTTTTTAAAAGGGGATTATTGGGGTTTGAAAGTTCCAAAAGCTTTATAGTTGTAACTATGTTAAATAAGCCTTCAAATAATGGCAGCATACCTATAACCAGTACTCCTGAAATTATACTGGCAACTCCAGCAAACATTCCTTTTTTAAGTACATCCAATATATTATTGCTGAGTAAAAATCCCATGGAAAAGGTAAGTATGCCATTTATAACGAGCATGTATAGAGAGGCAAACAATATATCGTTTCTCTGCTGCATTTTTCTAAGTACAATGGCTCCTGCTACTGCATTTACAAAAGACACTACGGTTATATCAGGTCCAAATTCCACTGCCGCACTTATAAAAACACAATTTAATGCATTTATGGTCAAAGAAATCTTGTCATTTAAAAGCAGAGTCATTATCATAGGTGCAAATGCCAGAGGTATTAAAAATGGCGAGGCCAGATCAATGGTTCTGGATAAAAGTACGCTCAAACAGGTGATGGTGTTTATCATTACAAGCATTTTAACATCTTTATAGATTTTTCTATGATATCTGTACAAATAGATCCACTGAATTGCCAGTACCAGAAGAACCAATAATGCCAGTGGAAAATATATGTGCCACTGAAAATAGGGTACATTATTCAAAAGTCCCAAATCTTTCAGTATATTTATCTGATATTTGGTTACAGGCTCCCCTTCTTTAACTATAGTCTGATCTTTTTTTATCATGACAGGCAGTACTTTTTTTTCTGCTTCTTTTCTAAGTTCCTCGGTTTTTTCCCTGTCATAAAAAAAATTAGGTGAAATTTGAGAAAATCCCAAATCAGTAGCCAATTGTATTAAGTTCTTATCCAGATTGGAAGTACTTACTTTAAGCAGTATGCTCTGCTGGGCCTTTTTAATGTCCCCTCCATTGTCATTCTGGCTGTTGTCACTTATATTGTTGTTATCATACATATCCGCCAAAGCCTTCTGCAAAAAACTCTGGAGCTGTTTCAATTCGTCTTTGTTAAGTGCTATTATAGCCCAATAATCATCATCACTTAAATTTATATTACTTTCACTTTTTAGCTTCTTCAGTTTATCCTGCTGCTCCAATTGGGAGTCCCCAATCTGAACTGCTTTAGAAAAGAAATCATTTATTCTGTCTAAGCTCTCTGTTTTGACTTCAGTTTTTTTATTATATTGAAGGGGAACGGCATTCACTGCCTGCTGTATTTTGGTCTGTGTTGACAGTTCATCTTTAATTTCTCTAGGTGCCTTTATATCAACTTTTGCTATGTCACCTTCCGCCAAATTGTATTTTTTAGCAGTAAGGCCCGATATCAACAGAGAATAAATAAGTATAAAACTTATAATAAAAACAAGTATTCTACTAGTTTTTTTCTTCAAAAAAATCTTCTTTAACCATGTTTTTTTCAATTAAAATCACCCTTTGTTTTTACTACTACCCTGCTAAAGTTTACTTTTGTTTTATTGCTGTCCTTTATTGACCACTTCATCTGAAACAGCTATATTTTCCTCCGCCTTAACCTGAACTTTCACTTTATAAGAGGACTGCCCGGGTTCATACGTTATCACCTTATCCACTATTTTTATAGATTTATCCAAATTGGAACATATATTTTTATAAAGTTTTTCACCTGTATTTTTTACTATTGTCTGGGCGTCACCCTTTACTACAGTTTTTTTAACTTCAAAATAAGTTTCTCTTCCAAAAATAAATTTACTTTCCTCTATTTTATCATATTTATCAAACTTATTATTATCTTTTTTTAAATATAGCTTTTGGCCTCCAAAATTAATGTAGTAATTGTTTATTTTTTTACCTGTTCTGATATTTTTTACATCATCTATTTTCACGGATGTACTGTCCTCATACAGTGTACTGCATATAACATATCCTGTGGCGTGTACACTATAGGTTGAACCTTCATGGCCCTGTTCACCTTTTACAAGCAGCTGTCCTTTTTTCACTTCATCTCCGATTTTCACAACAGGCGTACCCAGGGTGGTATACACTCTAAGCACCCTGCCATCTTTTTTAGCTACCAGATTACAGACTGTATTGTCTTTGGCTATATCCGGCGGTGACTTTTTCTCAACTGCATTTATGTTCAGTTCAGATCCCTGAAGTCTCACTTTGGCCCACATTATATCCTCATTATCTTTCATAAGATCCTGCTCTATTTTATATACATCTATCTTGCTTTTACTGGTTCCAGGTCCTACCCCATAAGCTTTTAACTCCTGTCTTATTATATAGGGAGGAACTCCTTCATCAGACTCTATTTTTACACTCCATATAAATGTGGACAAATAATATATTATTGCAACAAACAAAATCACTCCAGCTGCCAAAGTCATTTTTCTCTTTAATTTAATTATTAAAAACGTAATTCCCTTTCTTTTAATTATCTTTATCCTGGTTTCAGTTCTTCTGGCTATATTTTCCACCTTGTCATAATCTTTCAGGTTTATTTCCATGGTCATGGTGGTAATACTTCTCTTTTTTATATTCTTTATACATATATCATTTTTCCACATAAGATTAATAAATTTTTCAGGTATAAGTGATTGTATTTCAATTAAAATTACTCCATTTCTATATTTTCTGAAAATGGATCTGTCAGTTTCCCTCATAGACTATGGATTTAAATTTTCCTCCTATAGTTATAGTGCTTCCACCTATAAAAAGCACTTCAAATTTACTTCCGTATATTGATATCAATCCTATACCTGAATTAATTTTTACCTGACTGTCGTCAAACAATATAATACCATTATGATTCTCTATTACTATTTCATTATCCCCCATTATTTTAATTTGAGGCATATTCAAAATTATATCTCTTGGTAAATCCAGTTTATCTGCAATATTCTGTTTTGTGTCATACATTTTGTTTTTCACAATATCACCTCTAAGAATTTATATCCTGATTTACAAATTTACATTCCTAAATATATAGATATAATTATTAACTCACCTCTATTAATTTATGAAATACATGGATGATAAATTACTTAAAGCAGTGAACTATTAGATTTTTTGATATAAAAAAGGTTGAGACACGTCTCAACCTTTTTACTATTTATTTAAATATTTTTTTACTATTTGACTTACCAATTTGCCATCTGCCCTGCCTCTTGTTTTAGGCATTACAGCTGCCATAACCTTTTTCATGTCTCGTATACTCTGTGCACCCACTTCATTAACTGCTTTCCGAACAATTTCGGAAATGTCCTCTTTATTTAACTGTTGAGGAAGGTATTTCAACAAAATCTCTATTTCAGATTTTGCTTTATCTACTAAATCCTGTCTCTTGCCCTTTTCAAATTCAAGTATAGATTCACGTCTCTGTTTTACTTCTTTTGATATTATATCTATGATCTTTTCATCATCGTCAAGTTTTTTTCCATCAGATTTTTCCACTAATAAAATAGCGGCCTTTACCATGCTTATAGTACCTGCCTTAAGTTTATCACCTGACTTCAAAGCCTGCTTCCAGTCCTCTTGTAATCTTTCCTTAAGAGACATATTACCTGGTACCCTCTTTCAAAGAATTCTATTTAAACTTTCTCTTTCTTGCAGCTTCTGATTTTTTCTTTCTCTTTACGCTTGGTTTTTCATAATGCTCTCTTTTTCTAACTTCCGAAAGAACACCAGCTCTAGCACATTTTCTTTTGAATCTTCTCAATGCACTTTCTATAGTTTCATTTTCTCCAACTTTTATTTCTGACATATTATCTCCCTCCCTCCGCTAGCTCAATCTAATTTAAAAATTAAATACAGTTAACATGGGTCAAATAGCACATAGCAATTATACAATAAATCTTTGGAAGCTGTCAACAATTTCATATATGGCTACCCACTATTATTCTGATGAATTCAGCATATGAAACACAGCGAGACATTTTAGCCCGGCGGCCATTTAAATGGTCTTCCACCCAATAGATGAAAATGAATATGAGGTACTGTCTGACCCGCTTCTTCACCACAGTTAGTCACAATTCTATAACCTGTTTCTACCAGATCAAGCTTCTCTGCAATCTGCTTTGCAACCAAATATATGTGAGCAATAATATTGGAATCTTCCTCAGTAAGATCATTTATACTCTCTATATGCTTTTTGGGTATTATGAGTACATGCACCGGAGCAGCCGGTTCTATATCCTTAAAGCTCAATACCATATCATCTTCATATACTTTTTCGGATGGTATTTCACCTTTTACTATTTTGCAAAAAATGCATTCCTCCATAATAATCACCTCCTTAAGAGTAATTATTCAATAATAAGTGCAAAATATCCTTCTAAAGTTCATCTAAAACTTTTGATTTTACCGTAAATATATCCATTTTCTGAACTTTCAAGTTCAGTACATAAAAATTTACCTTCCAAATCTTCATCATTTTCTGTCCTGGATACCACCTTTATGTAATTGGAAGTATACCCTTCATACCAGTCACAGTTTCCATCAAATTTTCCTTCATAGAATACATCCATATTCTTCCCTAAAAATTTATTCATAAACTGCCTTTCCAGCTTTTTATCCAGTTCTATAATTTTACCGCTTCTCTCTTCCTTTATGCTGCCGTCTACCTGACCTCTCATAGCTGCGGCCCTGGTACCTTTCCTGGGACTGTATTTAAAAACATGAATTTTAGAAAATTTTATCTTATCCAGGAAGTTATAGGTTTTACTGAATTCTTCCTCTGTTTCTCCTGGAAATCCAACTATAACATCTGTGGTTATAGACACATTTTTTATTGCATCCCTCAGTGCGGCCACTATTTCCTTGTATTTCAAAGTGGTATATCCCCTATTCATTCTCTTTAAAGTTTCATCACATCCACTTTGGAGAGAAAGATGGAAATGCGGACACACCTTTTTCAATTTTGATATTCTGGATATAGTATCCTCGGTAAAGAAATTGGGATCTATGGAACCAATTCTAATTCTTTCAATACCCTCTACCCTGTCTATGTCTTCCAGTACCCTTACAAGATTCCAATCACCCGATATATCCACCCCATAAGAGGCAATGTGTATACCTGAAAGTATCACTTCTTTGAAATTATTATGAGCAAGCTCCTTCACTTCCTCCATGATCTTATGAGGTGATTTGCTGCAGACAGCTCCCCTGGCAAAGGGAATTAAGCAGTAGGAACAAAATCTATTACATCCATCCTGTATTTTGAGGAAAGCTCTCGTTCTATGCTGGTATTTGTCTATTTTCAGATCTTCAAATACCCTGTTTTTAAGCACCTCATTGACCTCTATCATTTTTCTGCGCTCACTGCATGCCTTCTCTATCCAATATACTATATCACCTTTATTTCTAGTACCCAGGACAACATCCACCCCTTCTATGCTGGATACTTTTTGGGGTGAAATTTGAGAATAACATCCTACCACTGCTATCACTGCATTTTCATTTCTTCTTCTGGCCCTATGTATCATCTGTCTGGATTTTTTGTCTCCCATGTTGGTTACAGTACAGGTATTTATCACATATGCATCTGCATAATCATCAAAATTCACCATGTCATATCCCTGAGCTATAAATTTCTCCGCCATAGCTTCAGTCTCATATTGGTTTACCCTGCACCCCAGAGTAAACATTCCCACTGTCTTTTTATGTCCATAAAATTGAAGAAATTCTTTATTGTCAAGGGATAAATCAACTTTTTCTCTGTCAATTACATTCACCTGATAATACCTCCTAAATCTCCTAGTTCATACATGAGGAGTGTTAATGAAACAAAACCTGCAGTTTCAGTCCTAAATATCCTAGGCCCCAGTGTCACTATATGGGAATTTATGCTTTTAAGAAGTTCTATTTCCCTTTCTTCAAAGCCTCCTTCAGGCCCGATTACCACAGCCGCCTTTTTTATAGTATTTCTGTTTTCTATAGAATCAATCACACTTTTTATTCCCAGATCTTTTTCATTTTCATAGGGCACCAGAATTAAATCCATAGATTTTAAGTATTGCAAAAGTTCTTCAAAGGCAACAGGATTATCCACTTTGGGTATTATACTTCTCTTGCACTGCTTGCAGGCCTCTTTTGCAATTTTATTCCACCTATCCACTTTTTTATACTGGGTGAAATCGCCTTTAACTACTACCCTGCCTGTGATAACAGGTATTATTTTAAAAGCTCCTATTTCGGTGGCCTTCTGCACAATTAAATCCATCTTGCTTGACTTGGGCATTCCCTGAAATAAATACATTTCAACAGGACTTTCATTGCAGATCTTTAGTTCCTGTAATATATTTACAACAACCATGTCCTTCTCGATACTCTCTATTTTACCAAGAAATTCTCTTCCGGCACAGTTGTTTATATTTATTTTATCCCCACATTGAAGTCTCAGAACCTTGTTTATATGTTTTACGTCATCGCCCTCAATAAAAGCTCTATCCAAATGTATATTCTTTTCCTGCACAAAAAACTTATTCATTTCATATCATCCTTTTTGCCACTATGCATACCCATTCTCCGTCCTGATTCACTTCTTCCACTTGAAATCCGCTGTCCTTCAATTTTTTAACAACATCTTCTCTTCTATCTTTTATTATACCAGAAGATATAAATACTCCCCCTTGAGATATAAAATCTTTTAACTGCTCAACCATAGATATTATGACATCTGCAATTATGTTGGCAACCACTACATCTGCTTTACCGTGAACTTTCTCCATAAGATTTCCCTGAAATATCTTTACATTTTTCACATCATTGTATTTCAGATTTTTTAAAGCGGATTCCACAGCCACACTACTTAGATCCACAGCTGTAACTTGTTTTGCACCAAGTTTTGCCGCAGTTATAGCAAGTATTCCTGAACCCGTGCCTATATCAAATACCAGGGAATCCGATTTAACATACTTTTCCAGAGACTTTATACACATCCTTGTAGTTTCATGGGTCCCTGTTCCAAAAGCCATGCCCGGATCAAGCTGAACTACTACATCATCTTTTCCTGCATGATACTGCTCCCATATGGGCTTCACCACCACCCTTTTACCGGCCCTGTAAGGTTTATAATATTGTTTCCAGTTGTTCTCCCAATCCTCTTCGTTGACTCTAGTTACAGTAATAAGACCTTTCCCCTTGTCTATACCGAAATTCTCCAGATTGTTTATCCCATCTTTTATGTATTTTAAATATCCATCAAAGTTTTCATCCTGTTTATAATATCCTTTTATCACAGCTCCATCTTTTATTTTGAGCAAGCTCTCGTCAAAATAATCCCAGTCCTGAGGGCGTTTCTTCTCAAGCTCGATATCCTGCGGATCCTCTACAGATATGCCATGAACTCCTGTATTGTATAGTATTCCTGATACCGCTTCTACTGCTTCACTGCTGGTAATTACTGTTACTTCCATCCATTCCTTCTCCATAGGTGTCCTCCTGTACCTAAATTTTTTACACATGTTGAAGATTATAAGCAACTGACAGCTTTCAAATTAAAAGTCAAAAGCTGTCAGTGTGAAATGATGATTCAATTTTAATTGTCCAGGAACTGTCACCATCCATTTTTATTTTACAAAAGCTCTCATAAACAGTCACAGATCTGGAATAAAAACTATTTAAATCCATGTTTAATTTTGTCGAAAAACGACTTTCTTCCGCTTTCTCCCTCTGGAATTTCACCGCCTGCCTCCATAAGCATTACAATTGCTTCCTTCTGTTTTTCATTTAAGCTCTTAGGTACATCCACAATCACCTTAACATATTGATCTCCTCTTCCTCTGCCATTGATCTTGGGGACACCCTTTCCCCTTAATCTAAATACAGTTTCAGATTGGGTACCGGCAGGTATTTCATATTTTACATCTCCATCTATAGTTGGTACCTTTATGCTCGTTCCCAGTGCAGCTTTTCCAAAACTGATATGGGTATCCAAATAGATATCAGAGCCATTTCTCTTGAATTTGGAATGGGATGACACCCTTATATTTATATAGAGATCCCCCGAACTGCCTCCATTTTTACCTTCTTCTCCTTGTCCTCTTATAGGAATTATGTTTCCATTGTCTACTCCTGCCGGAACCTTCACTTTTATACTCCTGCGTTTTCTCACAGTACCGGTTCCTCTGCATTCTGGACATGGATCTTTTATAATAGTACCTTTTCCACCGCATTTATCACAGGTACTCATAGTGACAAAACTTCCAAGAGGTGTATTCCTCTGGGTTCTAACCTGTCCTGTACCACCACATTTGCCACAGGTATGAGGGTGAGTTCCTTTTTTAGCACCTGTTCCATTACATGCTCTGCACTTTTCATTTCTGGTTATGGATATTTCCTTTTCCACACCAAAAACTGCCTGTTCAAAGGTTAAATTCAAGGTGTACTCAAGATCCGCACCTTTTTCCGGGCCATTTCTCCTTTTTCTTCCTGAAGAAAATCCTCCTCCAAAAAAGGAATCAAATATATCTTCAAAGCCTCCCATATTGGAAAAATCGAAACCGCCAAAGCCTCCTTCAAATCCACCGGAACCTCCGTTAAAGTCAGCCGTACCAAATTGATCGTATTGAGCTTTTTTCTGTGGATCCGATAATACCTGATAAGCCTCATTTATTTCCTTGAATCTTTCTTCAGCTTCTTTATTTCCTTGATTTCTATCAGGGTGGTATTTCAATGCTAATTTCCTAAATGCTCTCTTTATTTCATCATCACTGGCACCCTTCTGGAGGCCGAGTATTTCATAATAATCTTTTTTGGCCATTTTTCTACTTTTCACCACCTAAAACAAAAATATTCTTAGTATAAATCCATTTCTTTACTTAAAATTAAGGGAAGAGCAAAAACTCATCCCTTAACTACTACTATTATACACACTTATTATACAATCGTGAAGAGAAAATATTATTTATCATCGTCTACTTTATAATCAGCATCCACTACATTGTCATCTTTTTTATTTCCCGTTCCACCTTGAGGACCGGCACCTGCTCCAGGATTCTGTCCTCCCGGATTTGGCCCTGCTCCAGGATTCTGTCCTGCCTGTGCGTTCTGGCTGTATATTTTTGATGTGACACCATAAAGTGCCTGTGTCAATTCTTCAGTAGCTTTCTTTATTGCATCCAAATCATCGCCGTCTTTTATCTTCTTAACCGCTTCTACCTTTTCCTCTATATTTTTCTTATCTTCGCCGGAAACTTTATCTCCCAGATCCTTCAATGTCTTTTCAGTCTGATATACAATTTGATCTGCATTGTTTTTAACTTCTATGGATTCTTTTCTCTTCTTATCCTGCTCTTCAAACTTTTCAGCTTCTTTTACAGCTTTATCTATTTCATCATCACTTAAGTTAGTGGAAGCAGTAATAGTTATATTTGCTTCCTTTCCAGTTGCCTTATCCTTAGCTGACACATTTACTATGCCATTTGCATCTATATCAAAAGTAACTTCAATCTGAGGAATTCCTCTTGGAGCCGGAGCTATACCTGAAAGAGTAAATCTTCCAAGAGTTTTATTATCGGCAGCCATCTGTCTCTCACCTTGAACTACGTTAATTTCAACAGAAGTCTGATTGTCTGCTGCAGTAGAAAATGTCTGGCTCTTCTTAGTCGGTATGGTGGTATTTCTGCTGATAAGCGGAGTGGCAACTCCTCCCAAAGTTTCAATTCCAAGGGTAAGTGGTGTTACATCAAGAAGAAGTACATCTTTAACATCTCCAGTAAGTACTCCTGCCTGGATAGCTGCTCCTGCTGCTACACATTCATCCGGGTTAACTCCTTTGGAAGGCTCCTTGCCGGTGAAGTTCTTCACTGCTTCCTGAACAGCCGGTATTCTGGTAGAACCACCTACTAATATAACTTTATTTATATCATTTATTGTAATCCCGGCATCATTCAAAGCTTTCTTCATAGGCTCTATGGTTCTGTTCACCAAATCCTCTGTAAGTTCATTGAATTTTGCCCTGGTTAAATTCATGTCTATATGCTTAGGTCCATTGGCATCTGCTGTAATAAATGGCAAATTTATATTTGTCTGTGTAGAAGAGGACAATTCAATCTTTGCCTTCTCAGCTGCTTCTTTCAATCTCTGAAGTGCCATCTTGTCATTTCTCAAATCTATCCCATTTTCACTCTTGAATGTATCTGCTATATAATCTATTATTTTCTGGTCAAAATCATCTCCACCGAGATGAGTATCTCCATTGGTAGCTTTAACCTCAAACACACCATCTCCAAGTTCCAATATGGATACATCAAAAGTACCTCCGCCTAAATCATATACAAATATCTTCTGATTTGTATTCATTTTATCCATACCATAGGCAAGAGATGCAGCTGTAGGCTCATTTATTATCCTTCTAACATTAAGTCCTGCAATTTTCCCTGCATCCTTAGTGGCCTGCCTTTGACTATCATTAAAATATGCAGGTACAGTTATAACAGCCTCTGTTACGGGTTCACCCAGATAAGCCTCTGCATCTGCCTTTATTTTTTGAAGTATCATTGACGATATCTCCTGAGGTGTATATTTCTTTCCATCTATATCTACTTTATGGTCTGTTCCCATATGTCTCTTTATTGACATTATAGTTCTATCTGGATTTGTTATTGCCTGTCTTTTAGCTACTTGACCTACCAGTCTTTCACCATTTTTCTGGAAGGATACTACGGATGGAGTAGTTCTTGCACCTTCAGAGTTAGCTATAACTACCGGATCTCCACCTTCCATAACTGCAACACAAGAATTTGTTGTTCCTAAATCAATACCTATTATTTTTGACATGTTAACTTACCTCCTAAATTTAACTCAGTTGAAATTATGTTTAACATTTTACTTATTACTTATTTAAACTTAATTTGCTACTTTCACCATACTGTACCTTATTATTTTATCTTCCCTTTTATATCCCTTTTGAAACACCTCTACTATGGAATTTTTTTCATAATTATCATCTTCTACATGCATGACTGCATTGTGGATATTAGGATCAAATTCACCTTCTGTAGAAATTTCCTCCACATTCAATTTCTCCAGTGCAGCATTGAATTGTTTCATTGTCATTTCCACGCCTTTTTTCAAATCTTCTGCATTTCCCTCCACTTTTACTGCTCTTTCCAGATTATCCAGTACAGGAAGTATCTCTTTTAATATATCCTTGCAGGCATCAGAATAAATTCCCTCTTTCTCCTTTGATGTCCTCTTCCTGAAATTGTCATATTCTGCTTTGGTCCTGGAAAGCCTATCTTTAAGAGCTTTGTTCTCATTCATAATTTTATTGTTTTCATCCTTTAACTTAAAATTCTCTTCTTGCAATTCTTTCTGATGCTTTATTCTTTTTTCTTCAAGTTCATCTACTTCTCCATTTGATTCCGTTTCCTTGTCTGTATTTCCACTATCACCTGATTCTGTATTTTCTTCTGCAGTCTTTTCTTTATCAGATTTTTGTAATTCCTCATCTAAATTCAATTTTTCATTTTCTGTAGAATTTTTGTCTTCTGCAGAACAATTGTCATTTTTTTCAGCACTCTGTGCATCCATATCCTCATCTTTTAACATTTAGACATTTCCTCCAATCCAACTTTTATTGCTAATTACATAGTTCAAATTTCACTTTGCCTTTAAGATACCTTTTCCTACTTTTCACTGGAATAAGCGTGGTTTAAAATATAATTCATTTCTTTTACCACATTTGCCAGCACGGAGATCACCTTAGAATAAGGTATCCTTGTAGGCCCTATTACACCAATTTCTCCTATAGGCTTTTCATTTAAACTGTACACTGCGGATATAACACTGCAATCTTCCGCACCTTCTATATAATTTTCATTTCCTATTTTTACCGAAATACTTGAGGCACTGTTTAGCAAACTGCTCACTTTATCTTTATTATCCAGCATGGATAAAAATTCTTTAGCCTTTTCTATATCCCTATATTCAGGGTAATTGAATATATTTGTGGCTCCCTGCATATATATCTCTGAATTATCCACATTATTCAGCCTGTCGTACAGTACAAAAATTATCTCATCAACTATATCCTCGTATCCCTTTAAATCCGACTTTAAACTAGTTATAATTTCCAGATCTATATCATCGGCACATAAATTCTTTAACCTGCAGTTCAATACATTACTCAATTTAGTAAGAGTATCATCGGGAATAGCTTCTTTAATTTTTATAAAATTGTTTTTTATAATTCCACTATCAATTATAAGTACCAATAAGATATTGCTGTTAGATTCTATATTTACCAATTGCATATGCTTTATATGACCTTTTTTTACAGAAGGTGCTCTAACTACAGAAGTAAGCCTTGTGAGTTCAGACAAAAGATAAATGGCCTGCTTTATTATTTTATCTACTTCAAATAAAGCGTCATTTATAATCTGGGTCTTTATTATATAGATCTCTTCAGGGCTCAGGTTGGGGATCTGCATCAATTTATCCACATACAGTCTGTATCCCTTATTGGAAGGTATCCTTCCTGAAGAACTGTGAAGCTGCTCCAAATAACCCATTTCCTCCAAATCAGACATTTCATTTCTGATGGTGGCAGAACTTACTCCCAAGTTGTACTTTTTAGCTATGGTTCTGGATCCAACAGGCTCAGCGGTGTTTATATAATTATTTACTATTGCCTGAAGTATTTTTATTTTTCTTTCATCCATTTCCATAATATCACCTCTTTATTAGCACTCATTACTGCTGAGTGCTAATTACTATGATTAAAAAATATCACTCATAATTTTTTTTGTCAATGTATATAAGTTATATTATCCTGATAAATATCATAGTCTATCAAGTTTAAAATGGATTTTATAATATTTCCTCACTATTTCTCAAAATATCTTATAGAATCAATATCAGGTCAAAATAAATTCACACATAACACTATTGGACACTTCCAGCCCCCTCTTATTCAGATACATATCGTCTTCGTCTACTACCAATAGTCCCTTTTTCGTATATTCATCTATTATATCTCCATATACTGAATAAATATTCCTATGAAATCTCCCTTCAAAATCACTCATGGAAATTCCTCTGGTTTTTCTGAGTCCCATAAACATGAATTCTTCCATATCGTCATAAATGGAATTCTTATGTTCATCCAGTTTTACAAAATGTCCTGACCTTCCCTGATGAATATATTCTTCTATATCCAGTGTATTTCTGTATCTATAACCATTCACATAGGAATGAGCACTGGATCCGCATCCTATATAGGGTTCCAAATTCCAATATACCAGATTATGTCTGCATTCACTGCCATTTTTAGCAAAGTTTGATATCTCATATTGATTGTACCCGCTTTTATAGAGAAATTCCAAAGTAAAATAATACATCTGTCTTTCCTCTTCTTCCTGCGGAAGTTTTAATCCATGATTTTTATACATGCTGTAAAAAGGAGTACCTTTCTCCACTATGAGGCTGTAGCAGGATATATGCCGTGGATCCAGTTTGACAACATTTTTCAGTGATTCTTTCCAGTCCTCCAAGGTCTGTCCTGGAAGTCCAAACATAAGATCTACATTTATATTTGAAAATCCCAGTCTCTCAGCCATCTTGTATCCCTCAAGGAAATCATCTACGCTGTGAATTCTCCCTATTCTTTTAAGAAGGGAATTCTGCCATGCCTGAAGACCTATACTGAGCCTGTTGACTCCCATGTTTTTCAAAAAACATAATTTTTCTTCAGTAAATGTACCTGGATTTCCCTCTACTGTGAATTCTAAATTATCTTCCAAATTTAATTTTTCCACTGCTTCACATATATTATTCCATGCCTTTAACGATAGGTAGGTAGGAGTCCCTCCACCTATGAATATAGTCTTTATGTTTCTCCTTCCCACAGTTCCAATCTCCTCAGCCAATGCTCTGGAATAATTACACATTAAATCCTCTCTGCCTCCATAGGATGGAAAATCACAATAAAGACATTTTTTTTTACAGAAGGGTATATGTATGTATAGAGCTGCAGGTTCTGCCTTAATGGTTTCTTCCCCAATGCACATAAAAAACACCTCCTGGCTCATAAATTGTTTATTTAAATATCAAAGTTAAAATATTAAATATCAGATAATGAGGATTTTCGGTTAAAATCGAAAATCAACCGAATTTGATATTTGAACTCTGAACTTTGATATTTCCCTTTTAGTCTTCTGTCTTAAGTATGGCCATAAAAGCTTCCTGTGGAATCTCAACAGAACCTACCTGTCTCATTCTTTTTTTTCCTTCTTTTTGCTTTTCCAGAAGCTTTTTCTTTCTGGATATATCTCCTCCATAACACTTTGCAAGTACATCTTTTCTCATGGCCTTGACAGTTTCTCTAGCTATAATTTTTCCTCCTACAGCGGCCTGTATTGGTATTTCAAAAAGCTGCCTCGGTATTATTTCCTTTAGCTTTTCAGCTATTTTTCTTCCTCTTTCATAGGCCCTTTCCTCAGGGACAATCATAGAAAGTGCATCCACGGATTCTCCGTTTAAAAGCACATCCAGTTTTACCAAACTGGCAGCTTTATAGCCTTTTAACTCATAATCCAGGGAAGCGTATCCTCTTGTCCTTGATTTCAATACATCAAAAAAATTGTATATTATCTCATTTAAAGGAATTTCATAGTTTAAAGATACTCTGGTTGTCTCTATGTACTGCATATCCTTAAAGGTTCCTCTTCTGCTCTGTGCAAGTTCCATAACTGAACCCACATACTCAGAAGGAGTTATTATGGAAGCTTTAACTATGGGTTCTTCCATGTACTTTATCTCTGACGATTCAGGCATATTGGTGGGATTGGTAAGCTGCAGCAGGGTGCCATCTGTCTTGAATACCTTGTATATAACCGACGGAGCTGTAGTTATTATGTCCAGATTAAATTCCCTTTCCACTCTTTCCTGTATCACATCCATGTGCAGCAGTCCTAAAAATCCACATCTAAACCCAAACCCCAAAGCTATGGATGTTTCCGGTTCAAAACAAAGTGCTGCATCATTAACCTGAAGCTTTTCCAATGCTTCTTTCAATTCACCATATCTTGCGCCATCCACCGGATATATACCGCTGTATACCATGGAAACCACCGGCCTATATCCTTTCAAAGGCTCTGCAGCTTCCCTCTGTGCTTCAGTTACTGTGTCACCTACCCGGGCATCCCTTACATTTTTAATGGAAGCAGTAAAATATCCCACATCTCCTGCCTTCAATTCTGATCTTGGCATAAAATTCGGAACAAATATTCCTGTTTCCGTAACTTCATATACCTTACCTGTAGCCATAAGTTTTATTTCTTCTCCCGGTTTTATACAGCCTTCTTTTACCCTTATATGACAGACCACCCCTCTGTAGCTGTCATAATTGGAATCAAATATAAGAGCTCTCAGCGGTGCACTCTCATCTCCTTCTGGAGAAGGTATTTTATTCACTATAGCTTCCAAAACATGATCTATATTCAAACCTGTCTTTGCAGAAACCAGCGGAGCATCTTCCGCATCTATTCCTATGACATCCTCTATTTCACTTTTTACTTCTTCCGGCCTTGCACTGGGCAGATCTATTTTGTTTATTACAGGAACTATTTCCAAATCATGATCCATGGCCAGATAACAATTTGCCAGAGTCTGTGCCTGTATACCCTGAGTCGCATCCACTACAAGAACGGCCCCCTCACAGGCCGCCAAACTTCTTGAAACTTCATAATTAAAATCCACATGACCTGGTGTATCTATGAGATTTAAAATATATTCTTCCCCATCGGATCTTTTGTATATGAGCCTCACCGCCTGAGATTTTATGGTTATTCCCCGTTCTCTTTCCAGTTCCATATTGTCAAGCACCTGGGAATTCATCTCTCTTTCAGTAAGAGTTCCAGTTCTTTCAATCAATCTATCTGCAAGGGTGGATTTACCATGATCTATATGGGCGACTATAGAAAAATTTCTTATATGTCTCTGTCTTTCACTCTGCATACTATTTCCTCCAATATCAATGAAATTTCTCCACAACCAAGTGATCTTTACAATTCAAAGGTCAAACAACTACAGTAAATTATATCATAATCACCCTATAGTTAAAAGCACCTTATTTGGTAAACCTGTCCTCTACATTTTGGAACACATTTCGGGTTACATCTATTATGTAAGAAGTTCCAGAATATATTTTGCTCCCTACCACATTCATGATTTTTTCAGATCCATTTTTAAAGTTTTCACCCACCTTGTTATTCAAACTCAATGAATAATTACCTGCATCTACAGTGAAATCAAAAGGCGATGAAGTATAATCCATCTTAAAATTGGATTGATCTTTCACATATTTAGGAAGCCCCACACTTACAATTGTAAAACCGGAAATAATTATCATGCTGCAAATTATAATTACAACTGCAGCAGCTCTTTTACTCATAAAAAAGTCACCCCCTATAAAATAAAATTCTTATTATAAAGGATGAACTTTTTTATAAATTTTATACATCATATTCCAACTCACCGTGAAGATACAGACACCGTCTTCAGCACTAATTCAGAAATGTATTTATGTCCTCCAAATCCAATGCAGGCTGAAGTGCTATGTTTATGGCATTTGCAATGACCTTCGAAATGGAATCCACCACCATATCCACATCTTTAGGCGTAACCATTATATTCTCACTGTAAGGATCCAAAAGTCCTCTTATCATCTGATGTTTTTCATTCTTGTCTACGGATTTTAACATCTGGTAAAATTTTTCTCCTTTTTTAGTCTGCTTTATCATTTCATCCAAAACCATGTCAATGGTATCGTTGGCCATAGTGGCTGCATCCACTACCGTGGGCACTCCTATAGCTATTACAGGTACTCCCAGAGTCTTTTCACTCAATTCCATTCTTCTGTTTCCAACTCCGGAACCCGGCGATATCCCCCTGTTGCCTATTTGTATTGTGGAATTGACTCTATCCATCTTCCTGGATGCCAGAGAATCTATGCAAATTATGAGATTGGGCTTTACCCTGTCCACAACTCCTTTTATGATCTCACTGGTTTCAATACCTGTAATTCCAAGTACCCCGGGAGATATGACACATACCGGCCTTATATTTTCGTCTATCTTATCAGGTACCAGCTGCCTCAAGTGTCTGGTGACCATCAGCTTTGACACAACTTTAGGGCCAAGGGAATCCGGGGTTATATTCCAATTTCCCAATCCCACCACCAGTACAGTCATGCTTTTATCCACATTTATCATTTTCGACAGTGATTTTCCCACCACCTTGCTGACCTTATCCCTTACTTTCCCATCATAGTTGGTAAGCCGCGGCATATCTATGGTTATGTATGAGCCCTTGGGTTTTCCCATGATCTTTTCTCCCACGTCATCTACTATTTCCACACAGGTTACCTTTATATCGTCTTCCACAGTCTCATCCACTTTAACTCCCGGAACTTCCCCACCTCTTTCCTTCCTGCATTTTTCTCTGGTCTCTACTGCCAAATCAGTTCTCACATCAAACATTGTATCTATCACTCCCTACATACTATTTCAGCTGTATTCTTCATCTATCTGTTATTATTGGTAATTGACTTTTACAATATACCTCCAACTGTATAATTTATACTTGAAGTGGTTAAAATTTAATGCTATAATAGCACTTGTTAAATATAGTGACTTGACGGCAAATTTCCCCAAAGCTGTTGAAGTCTATAAAAACACAAGGGGGTGAAAGAATGGCAAACATAAAATCTGCAAAAAAGAGAATAAAGGTTATCCAGACTAAGACATTGAGGAATAGAATAATAAAATCTTCATTGAAGACTGCTATAAAAAAGTTTTTAGTATCTATTGACAATGGGAATGTGGAAGAAGCTAAGGTTACCTTCACTGCAGCTGTAAAAGCTATAGATATGGCCGCATCAAAAGGTGTAATTCACAAGAATAAAGCATCAAGAGACAAATCTAAGCTGACTTTAAAATTAAATGGATTAACTGCATAATAAATAACCGGTCAGCACCGGTTATTTATTATGCAATTGTATTTATGAGCAAAAGTTCCAATTCAGTCTTCTCATCTACGGACAGGCTTTTCATGTTTTTCTCCGTGTTCAGACACAGTTGTATGGATCTGTTAAGCTGCTTCAAAGTAAATTTTTTGCTTTGCTTAGCCATAATATTATATCCATATTCAGATTTGATATTTAGTATTTTCATGATCTCTGTTTTTTGTTTTTTATCTTCCAGCAGCAGTTTGATTTTGAACAGCATATTGAACTGACGTTCTATCATTGCCAGGATATAATTTATTTTGGCACCGCCGTATATGAGTTCATCCATCAGGTGAAGTGCACCTTTCAAATTTTTGTTTGATATGGCATTTACCACATCAAAAATGTCTTCCTCACTGTTCTTTAAGAACATTTTCTCTATGTCCTCTCTTTTTATATCCCTGCCATAGGTATAACAGCACAATTTCTCCACTTCATTTTCCACTGCACTTAGGTTGTTCCCCTCCATAAGATTGCAGAACAATCTCAGCTCCACTTTTTTTATGTTCCTGCCTCTTATACGGAAAAATTCCTGAACTCTATTTTCCAGCTGATATCCTCTCATCCTGTCGGCCTTGACTATACATATATCCTTATCCAATCTGTATATTTTTCTTCCAGGCTTATCTCTCTTGCTTTTAAACACATAGTAAAATATTAAGATACAGTGTTCAGGAACATTTTTCAAATATTTCTGTATATCTTTAAAATGGGCATTGAGTTTACTTTTATATCCCTGTTCTTCTCCCATAAAAGAGGCTCTATATACAAGTACAACTTTTTTATCACTCATGAAAGGCAGGGTTTCACAGGCATTTATTACAGTATCAAAGTCCTCCAGAGAGCTGCCATCAAATTTAACATAATTCAAATCAATAAATTCCGGTTTTATAAGCTTTCCGATCAATGCCTTTATACTTTCCCTTATGAGAAACTCATCACTGCCGCAAAATAAATAGCAATTTTCTATATGTCCTTTTTCTAAATTTCTGCCAAAAGTAACTATATCTATCAAACTCTACTCACTTCCATCTATTTGATTCTAAAGAGCATATTGAATATTATAACATAAGAACTGCTGTTTGCCGCATTTTTATCCAACAAAAATTTGAACTGCCTATCTCCTCTATAAAGTGTCAAAGCCATGTGATTTTCCAGATTTTCATTTACCTTCAAGGCTGAATTCTCATTCAGATTACAGATAAAATCTCTGCCTGGATTAGTTATTATTTTATTCACCGACTGCTGCATTTTTATATTTGATATCCAATTCACATTCCAGTAGTCGTAATTGCATATCATGACTCTATCTGTGCCTTTTTTTACAACAGCCGCCTCTCCTTCATCCCTATTTACAAGGGTTATAGTTGTAAAAAACGAATATCCTTCAAGTGCCATTAAAATTATACATGCCGCAGGAACATACTTGAATTTTTTATATCCCCTTTTATACATCACAAAGCCAATAAATACTGCAAGAATCAGCAGTCCATCACTGTACTTCAAATACACAACCTCAGGGCATAATTTCAAGGCAATGCTGTTTACTCCATCTACTGCAGTAAACACCACATTTATAATTATGGAGATGAACTTAAATGCCACTTCCACAGGATATGAACATAGTGCTGCATTTCCAAGTACAATTACCATTGACAAAAGTGGAATCAGCAATAAATTTCCCACAATAAATCCACAACTGAAATTTTGAATTGTAAAAGCTATATAGGGCAGTGAAAAAATTTGGGAACTAAAAGTCAGACTTATGCTTTCCGCCAGTTTTTTAGGAAGCACATAAAGTTTTCTATATATGATCCCATTATACAAAAGTATGCCCAGAGTTGCCAGGAAGGACAGATCAAACCCCAAATTCACAATATAATAGGGTTTAAATAGTATTAAAACAAGAGCTGCCAGACTCAGAGAAGATATGCCGTCATATTCCTTAAAAAATATTTTGGACAATTTAAATACAAGTATCATTATAAATGACCTCATGGTTGCCGCCGACATGCCCGTAAAGAAAACATAAAATGCGGATACGGCAATAGCTGCCTTGAGTCCCAGCAGGTACTGGAGCACTTCATATATTATAACCATGTGAAATCCTGAAACACTTAGGGCGTGAATTATTCCAAGCTTTTGAAAATCCTCCATCTGGTCAGTGCTGATATAAGCAGTTTCTCCATAACACAAACCCATGACAAGAGCTGCTCTTTCCTCTCCAATTGTATCCTTAAATTTTCTATAGAGATTTCCCTTGAAACCATATGAGTAATAAACAAAATCTCTATTGCAGTGCTTATATTCAGTCAGCTTGTAACTTCCAATCACTCCATTTTCTATGATAAAATCTTTCTGGAATTTTCCATATGCCTTTATTTTCTCTCCTTCCGCAAGGCCCTTTGTTTCCCCTTTTAATATAAGTTTTCTCCCTTTAAAGTCTCCTAGAAAATAATAGTCTTTTTTATCTACAATCCTAATCTCTGCAGGACTGTCAACAGTTATATTGAAATAAAGATAAAAACTAAATATTCCAAGAAGGAAAAACATTGCATTTATTATAAAGACTTTAATATCCAGAGTTAAAAATAATATTACAAGAAAAAAAACAGCTGCTGCTGCCGCTGCCAGAGTGCTGTCCAAAAGCAATATTGAGAATACGCATCCAAAAGATAGAGATATGCAATAAAATATCAAGGGTCTTTCCATTCTCATGTATGATACCTCCCGGGCAATCATATACACATTACACACATCAATGTATATTATCTATGTTTGCCCAAAAGTGGCATATTAAACATACTCATCCTTGTAGAATTTATGAAATATACACAAAACAAACCAGGGTATTATACACCCTAAAAATATTTTCCAATAACCTAAGTCAAATAAAATCATAAATTTGCTCACAACAAAAATTCCAATCAATTGTATAATCAGATTCACAGCCGGGATCATATTGGAAATCTTGTTTTTAAAAAACTTTTCATTGGAAAAACTGTAAACAAACAGTACTGCGCATATATTTAAAACGGATATGGAGGCCAAAAATGAAAATTTACCTTCCCATGAATTTGAGATATAAAAGGCTAAAAAAGACAGAATTCCCATTGAAAATCCTCCAAACAATATAAACCCTATATTTTCCCTCACTATGCTTTTATCGACTACAGACGGCACATAGTCCCCTTCTTCATCTTTACACTGGTACATGAGAGTCAGAGCTGACAGAAACATAATCACACCGTTAAACCACAGTGATTCTGCAATAATCCCTGTAGAAATATTCACATCAAATAGGACATTCATAACTAGAAATGTGCTCATCCCCACACAACAGCTTATAATATATACAATTATCTTTTTGATCATATTTATGATCTTTCTGGAGTCTTCCACAGTATTCAGGAAGTTCATAAAATCCATATTTTTCACAAATACATCGCATAATTTCCTCACTATTTTACTCTTCGTATTGGTTATTCCAACATCGGATATTTTAAGCGAAGGCAAATCCGTAAGTTTCCAGCCTGTTATAGCCGTCATATATCCATAGCTCTTCAATGCTTTTATTATTCTCACTTTATGTCTGGAACTTATTCTGGAAAAAAAGCTGACTTTTTCTCCAAGGCGGCTGAATTCTTCATCAGTCATATTGTCCATTTCCACTCCGGAAACTATCTGGGAAAGCCTGGACACGATATTTATCTTTTTTCCTATTGCCAGAGCTGTAAGTTTGCTGTCATCTGTAATGATAATTGGCTTTATTGAAAGGGAAAAAGCTTTCTTTATGCAATCTGTAGCATTTTCCTTTAACATATTGTCAAAACCAATCAGTCCTACAAAAACCAAATTGCTTTCAATGTTTTCCTTTATACTGGGTTCATAATTAAAATTCCTATAGGCAAACCCAACTACATACAGACATTCATTGGACATGGAAATGTCAGCAGCTTTTATGGACTTTATATCCTCCTCCGTTATCTCCAGCTCCACTCCATTTTTCAATATATGGGTGCATCTGCTCAAGATGGAATCCGTGGCTCCCTTTACATGGGCCCTGTATTTTTCATCCACCTTGTTTACAGTGGTCATTATTCGTCTTTCTCCGTCGAATAAGATCTGAAATACTCTTTTATATTCTTTGTCCAGTTCCTTCTTATACATTCCATTTTGAGCACAGAAATTTATCATTGACAATTCAACAAGACTTTTTACTGAATTTTCATCATTTATTTTTACGGATTTCACATCATTACATAAAAGTCCTATATTTATCATTCTGTACAGGCTCTCATTTATTCCATTTTTAAAGGTCTCTTCATCTATGTCAATAATACCATTGCTTCCGTAAGCCTTCGCCACTCTCATTTTATTTTTAGAAAAAGCACCTACCTTGTCCGCACAAACTGCTGAAATACCTGAAAATTTCTCTATACTGGACAAATCCTTAAAAGTTATGTTTTTCTTGTTGAACTTTTTCAAAAGTATAACTCCTATAAGCAGGATTATAACAATCATTGCCTGGGGAATAGCTCCCAGAAACACAAGGGACAGTCTTTTCAAATTATAATAAAAATCCCCATCTAAAGTAAGATTCAGCATAAATCCTATAATTGAGAGACAGATTAGACCCAATGTACTGAAAGTATTTATAATCTTGTGCATTCTAAATCCAAAGGATTTTATTCTTTCTTCATCTTCAACCAGAAACTTTACTATATTAGCTACCTGTGTATCCATTCCCACTGCTACAACTATACCTGTACCATCTCCCTCGGCCACAGAAGATGACTTGAAAAGCATATTTTTCATATCAGAAAGAGACAGTTCTTTGTCATCTATTTTGGACTCATATTTCTCAACTATGAAATTTTCTCCAGTCACAGAGCACTCATCTATTTTCAAATCATTGCTTTCAATAATTCTCATATCCGCAGGTATTCCCTCACCGCGTCCAATTATAACTATATCTCCTACCACAAGTTCTTCAGATGGTATCCTCATAGTTCGTCCATCTCTTACCACTCTTGCCATCCCTAAATTCAATTTTCTAAGCTCTTTTATATCTTTCTCCACCTTATACTGCTCCATAGCTGTAAAAGACACATTGAAGAGTATAACAGCCAGAGATATAATTCCATAAATATACATTCCAAAACACAAAAATAAAACAACACAAAACATCAATAATACTATCCATATCTCCCTAAATTGTACAAATATAAGATAACTCAGTCCCTTAGTGTCCGGCATAACAATTTTATTTTCTCCATACTTTTCTCTGAGGGGACCTACTTGTTCTGCATCCAGTCCATAATAGGTGTTGCTGTTAAGTTCCTTCACTATCTCGCTCCACGGATGTTTATACCATTCAACCATATACTCTAACCCTCCTATAAAAAGAACTCTATTTAAATATCGTATTTACAAACATTAACTTTAAAAAATAATCGGGATAAATACATATTTAAACTTCAAACACAGGAAGGATAATTTTTATAACTGTTCCTATTTGAATTTCACTCCATACACTTATTTTTCCATTGTGCTGGTCAATTATCCATTTTGCGATGGAAAGTCCCAGACCCGTTCCCCCACTGGACTTGGTTCTGGACTTATCCGCCCTGTAAAATCTATCGAATATATGGGGAATATCTTTTTCAGCTATACCTGCTCCCGTATCCGATACCACTATAACAGCTTCACTCTTTCTTAAATAGGAGTCAAGCATTATTGCCCCTCCTGAAGGAGTATATTTGATACTGTTGTCAATAAATATTCTAAGAGCTTCCTTCATAAGCTTTCTGTCAGCCCAGATATCAATTTTATCATTGTGCTCGTTTTTTAAAATATGTTCTTTATCTATAATTCTGGTCTCTTTTATCAGCTCACCTATGAGCTCATTCAGTGAAAATTTACTCCTTTCCAGCTTTTGTGCATTTCTATCTCCTCTGGCCAGAAATAGAAGTTTCTCCACGAGTTCCTTCATATTTTCTGCTTCACTCTTTATGGATTCAATAGACTCCTCAAGGACAGCTCTGTCATTTTTTCCCCAGCGATCCAGAAGATCTGCATAGCCCTGAATTACAGATATAGGTGTTCTGAGTTCATGAGAGGCATCTGATATGAACTGATTTTGCTGCTCCACGGAATTCTGTATTCTATCCAGCATTTCATTGAAGGTTTTCGCCAGATCTTTAAGCTCGTTTTTTGAACCTCTTACATCAATACGCCTGCCCAGATCCTTTATGGATATCTCTTTTACGGTCTCAGTCATCTGATGTACCGGTGAAAGAAATTTTCTGCTGGCCTTTGATCCAAACACCACAACCAGAACAAGACCTGATATTCCAAGCACAACCATGACAACAGACAACAGCAGATTGTAATCCCAATTTCCCCCACTTCTGGTATAGTAAACAAAGCTTCCCATGACACCTGCAGCCATAAGCAGAAAAACTATGGAGAATATAAACACATAGGTTATCGTTATCTTGAAACTTATGGAAAATCTCATTTTCTCCATAATACTTTCTGTAATCCTACCTATTATATTGCATGAAAAAGCTAAAATATATTTAGTCACCTTGTATATTCTTTCAAATAAGGATCTCAATTCTAACTTATTCATATTTCAGCTGATACCCCACTCCTCGAACAGTATAGATAAATTTTTTATTATATCTGTCATCAATTTTACTTCTCAAATAACGGATATACACATCAACTATATTAGTATCTCCTGCGTAATCATATTTCCACACATTTATCAGGATATTGTCTCTGGAAAGTACTATATTTTTATTTACCATAAGATACTCCAGCAGATCAAACTCCTTTTTTGTCAAATCTATTATATCATCCTGAAAAGTTACAATATGTCTGTCCATATCCATTTTCAATTTTCCTGCGGAAATAATACCTCTTTCAGCCAGCTGGCTTTTATATTTGAATATGACCCTGATACGAGCCAGAAGCTCTTCTATTGCAAAAGGTTTTGTAACATAATCTTCCGCTCCAATATCCAGTGCCATAACCTTGTCTGTAACCTCATCCTTTGCAGTGAGCATAATCACCGGGACCTGGGATGTCCGTCTAAGCCTTCTCAAAACTTCCATACCATTTATAGATGGAAGCATTACATCCAGAATTACAAGATCACAATCACCTTCCAAAGCGGCTTTGAGACCTTCCCTGCCATCCTGACATTTTTTTACTTCATAACCCTCGTGTTGAAGTTCCAATTGAATAAACCTGGCTATTTTCACTTCATCTTCAATAATAAGAATTTTTTTACCGGACATATATTTCTCTCCTTCGTACATAGGATAAATATATTATATCCTTAATGAAGCATTTAAGCTATTCCTAATTATTGTAATTATCCTCTGGCAACTTTTGCAGGATACCAGCCTGCAAACCATTTTGTAAAGATTCCCATAACTGCAGGTGCAATTGAATTTATGATACCTGTATAACTGGACAATACACTTCCCATAAGAAAATACGTGTAAATGGCAATTATCAGGTAAAGCACACCCCAGCCTGCGGTTAAGATTCTGTTTGTCTTCAAAAATAGAGGATTACGGAAGGCACCTTCTCCGTTGTAATCATTGCTTGAGTAATACGCAGTAAGAGGTATTCTTCTCCAGCAGGACAACAGCCACATAATACCAAACAGCATATATGAAAGACATATTACAATTGTAGGACTAACTCCAAGCAGTGCCAGAAGACTAAGGACACAGATCAGTGGAATACTCATTTTATCATAGATTGTAAGTTTGAACTTATATGAAAGAACAGGTATGCTGGAACACACAATGATTCCAGCCACACCTCCCCAGACTTTATCTATGGGCAGTACTACCCAAAGTACTATCCACTGAAACAAAATCAGAGCCATATTTGTTTTGTTTTCCCTGAATTTCTTTTGAGAAATCTGCCTTTTTGTTCCAAAATAATCATCCATTTTGAGCATTGTACTGAAATCCCCCAGTACTTTGTACTGCTTTTTCATCAGAGCTTCTGCTCCATTGACCTTGCCCTCTGAAATCTTCCTCCAGAGTTCAAAAGTTGTTTCAATTCTGGTGGTATAGGTCACAAAATTTTCAGTGCTTACAGTGCATTTTTCTTTTCCCAGACAAAGCTGATAGATTCTGTCAATATCTGTAAAATATATTTCAAGCAGAACATCTTTTACGTAACTTTCCCGGTTGTATATGGCAGCCATCTGTTTCATAAAATTGTAGGATTTATCCTTCTGCGGCTTTTCCTCTGGAGATTTCCCCGAAATATCCCAGCTGGCATCTGCCATTTCCACAAACACATCAGGAGGATACAGCAGTTGCCCAAGTTTATTTCGTGTATCTCCGCTGATTGCAGCATTGTTTCCAAATTCTCCGCCAGCTTTTTTTGCATAAGACAGGTATTCTAAAATCTTTCCCTCAAGTTGTGGAACATGAAACAGCTCTCCTTCTGGACAAATTATTTTTGAAAGCCTATCTCCGAACAGGATTTCAAACTGTTTAAAGAGAGCATCATAATTGTTTTTGGTACTGTAAAATCCGCAGGTGGAAATAAGGATATATCTTTGATTTGACAGATCATACCTGGAAGGATGTCCGCTTGTTCCATCTTTATTTATATCCATATAGGGCAGATTTGTAGGAAGCATGCGATCGAGAAATGCCTTGATTTTTGAAGGCATCCCAAAATAGTAGAGTGGAAAACTCCAAATAACAACATCCGATGTCACATACCTTTCCATAAGCTCTCTCATATCATCCTTTATTACACATTTCCCCGGAGTTTTAGTCCAGCAGGCAAAACATCCCCTGCAGTGTTCAATGTTTTTTTCACTGATATTCACTATGTGTACATTGCAATTTCTGCTTTCCTCAAGCCCCTCCAAAAAAGCTCTGGTTATCCTGAATGTATTGCTTTTTTCTCCCTTTGGACTGCCATTTAACACAAGCACCTCCATATCGACATACCCTCCAAACTTAAAAATTTTATTCCAGCATTGCCACTTTACTACAAAGCTCAAAGTGCAAAGAACAAATATCAATTAGCAATAATTTTTTACATTACAATTTGAAATTATTAATATTATCAGTCATGTCCTTTGTCATATCTTCCAAAGTCTCTGCTGCTTTTGAAACCTCCCTGGACGATTCCTCTGTTTCCTTTGAGGATGCAGTTATTTCCTCAGAAGAAGCCGATATTTCCTCTGCTGTTGCTGATATTGTTTCAATTTTACTGGAAATATCCTTTTCTTTCTGATCTATTTTTACAACCAAATTATTGATTGACTGTATTTTAGGCACTATTTTACCTATTTCATCTATTATGGTTTCATAAGAATCACTAGCTGTATTTACTACATCTGTCTGCTTAATTATTTCATCGTTTATATTTTTTGACATACTGAATATATCACCCATATTTGCTGAAATATTGCCAATAACGTCTCTTATATTTTCAGAAGAATTTTTACTCTGTTCTGCTAACTTCCTGATTTCATCTGCAACCACTGCAAACCCTTTTCCTGCTTCACCAGCTCTTTCCGCTTCAATTGCAGCATTTAAAGCAAGTAAATTGGTTTGATCTGAAATACTGTCAATGAGAAGAGTAATTTCATTCACCTCTTTAATCCTATCTGCAAAACCTTTTAATTGCTTCTCAAAGCTATAGGACAATTTTCCGATCCCTTCAATTGACTGGATCAGTAACTGCATTTTATCGTTACTGTCGGTTGCCCTGGCATTTATGTAGCTTGAGGAATCATCTATTTTTTCAATTTCCTGCACTACATTGTCAATTGCCTCTCCAAATTCATTTATATTGTTTGAAACTTCAATAAGCTCTCCGGACTGACTGTTAATTCCCTTTGCTATTTCCTCAATAGCAGTAGCAACACCTTCCGAGTTGCTGGACATATCTCCGGATATACTCTTTAATTTTTTGGTGTAATCTATGATTTTGTGAATTGAATCCTTAGTATCAAGGAGCAATACCCTTAATTCTTCCTGCATATTGTGCACAGCCCTTGACACATCTCCCGCTTCATCATTCAAATTTAAAAATTCTTTTGGCACTTTCTGCGTCAGATTACCCTCTGAAATCACATTCAAATGTCCTACAGCAGAATTCAGCCTCTTCCTTATTTTATTTACAGAATAGATTATGACCAGTGCCGTAAGTATTATAAAAACTGCTGTTATTATAATATATTTCACCATCAATGAGTCAGCTGATTTAAAAAGTTCATTCTGGGAAATTTGTATCCCCAAAACCATGTTTGAATTTGGAACGGCAGTATAATATACATTGTATGTAATTCCATTATCTTTATAGGTACCTTTTCCGGATTTTCCGGAAATCATGCTTTTGCCGATGGAGGCAAGTGATTTATTCGATTCATTTTGAATTTTCTTTTTCATGATCCGGGACTTGTCCTTTGAAGCTACATATATTCCACTTTTTTTACTGATTAAAAATGCCTCACCAGTATCTCCAATTTTTACACTGCTGATGTTTTTCTGCAAACTTGTTAAATCCATATCTGCTGTAGTAACACCGACGATATTATTTCCTCCATCTACAAAATGGGAGGAGGCCGTTATCATTGAAACTTTTGTAACAGGGTCCACATAAGGTTCAGACCAATCTACAGCTTTATCTACATTCAAGCCCAGTTTATACCATTCCTGGGATGGATAATCGTATTTCGGCTTGCTGTAATCATCGGTATAAACAACCTTCCCGTTGTCCTTATAAGCATAGGGGCCGAAATACTTCATACTTTCATCGTACTTATATGGCTGAAACCATACACCTACACCACAGGTTTCACTATTTGTCTGTGGAAATTTTTCCAGCAGTGAAATATAATTGTCCTTGCCGAGCACACCATAAGACGATTCAACTGTTTTTGCAAGGGTTTCTACAACTCTGGCATTATTGAGCAGTAATTTTTGGGCCATTTCTGAATTACTGGATAATTTACTCTGCATGTTCATCTCTGTCTGGCTGTTTATTATGGACTTAGTGCTGAAATAACTGATACTTGTAAGTAGAATCAAAGCAATTAATACAGTGGGTATCACAACTAGATTGATTTTAAACAAGATGCTCTGTTTTTTCATATTTTATCCCCCTTTTATTGATGGTTAGTGTAAAGTTTTTTACACTATTTTTAAAATTTATTCTTTATATATCAAGGGTTACAAAGTTTTTTTCAATAAAAAAACAATGACCCCCTTTTTTCTGTTATAATTGAATCTGCTAAAACCAAAAATAACATGAAAGGATGTCATTGTCTTGGATTCAATTATAACTTATTTATTTTTATATAATCAATACCTTTTGAAATTAGAGTTTCCCCATTTTTTTAGAAATGACTAGATAACGACTGTGGATAAGGTAACTTTGAGTTTTAGAATTATCCACAGATTTATAAAATCGCATAAAAAATGAATAAAACAGTCCAGTCTTTTGA
>NZ_PVXP01000030.1 GCF_002995845.1 Clostridium luticellarii
ACTGAATATAATTCAATAGAATTTAAGTGTTTTCCTTTGAATTCAATAAAAAATCTGGTATTTGTTGAAAATAGAAATGCATATAAATTAGTTATAACTTTTAATAGTGAAGATGGAAAATATGTATTAGATACTATCAAAGGATACAATGAGGAAAATTTAATTAATTTTACCAGAGGACTAAATAATGAATTATAATTCAGATATTTATTAGAAATTGCAGAGGTTTTGAATTTTTTACCTGAGGCTATAAGAAAATGGATAGTGGATTAAATGGAACATTTCAAAAGAGAAAAGAATACTATAAATAAAGAGCCAGAACTTGAAGAAGTCACCGGTATATTGAATTCGGAACTTACTCATAAGTAAAGGCTCTTTTATATTTATCAATAGAAGGTTAAATATAATTAGCTGACTCAAGGAAATTTGCTTGATGTTATTTTTGATACATTCATCATTCTATTTATTGTGAGATAATTTTGATCTTTTTGTATATTTTTTACTATTTGAATGAGAATCTATTTTTTTGCCATGTTCAATGCCTATTTTGGCACCTGCTTCAGAATACATTTTTCTCTTTTCAGCGTTAGATTTAGGCCTATCTTTCATTCTATTTTTATTATTGTCCATATAAGTTCCTCCTGTATAATTATTGAATACAAATATTATTATGATAGTGTTTGCTTAAATTAAATATTTTATAATCAAAGACCCCTCAATTATTAAAAATATCACGTACATATATATGACTATTTATTTAATAAATAGTTCCCCGCTTGAAACCCTGGTTAATTCTGGGGTTTATTTTTTTATGGAGTGAGGAGAAGGTAGGTTATTCACCCTATTCAGATGCACAGCAGTTCGTATTTTCTATTTTTTTAAGAAGCTGTTTGGAGTATTATCAATGGAAAAACGTTCGGATAAAAAATTTCTGAAGCAAATATATGACTTTACAAATGCTTTAATTAGTATATAATTATAAGTAGAGTTTTTGGTTTAAAAGTTAGAGTTGATTTTTAATAAAATTTAATTATGAAGATCTTCAGGGCAGGGTGAAATTCCCGATCGGCGGTATAGTCCGCGAGCGCGCGAGCGCAGGTGTGAGAGCACAGGACTTGGTGAAATTCCAAGACCGACAGTAAAGTCTGGATGGAAGAAGATATATTTTATTTAATCTGAAATGTTTTAATTTCGGAGTCTTTTCTTCGTAAGAAAAGCCCTGTATGAACTTATTGTTTATATAGGGCTTTTTTGTTTTTTATATGAAGGAGGTGCGCTTGTGTTGGAAGATTCAAAATACATGAGGTATGCAATTGATTTAGCAATAAAAGGTGAGGGTTGGGTTAATCCTAATCCGATGGTAGGGGCGGTTATTGTAAAAGAAGATAGAATTATTGGAAAAGGATATCATGAGGCATGTGGTAAACTTCATGCCGAACGGAATGCACTTGCCAGTTGTATTGAATCAGCAAAGGGGGCAACCTTATATGTAACCTTAGAGCCATGTTGTCATTATGGAAGAACTCCTCCTTGTACAGATGCCATTATACAGGCAGGTATTGCAAAAGTAGTTATTGGCTCTAATGATCCGAACCCTAAGGTATCAGGTAAGGGTATTTCAATTTTATGTAAGGCTGGAATTACGGTAAAACAAGGTGTATTGAAAGAGGAATGTGATAAAATGAACACTTCTTTTTTTCACTATATTATTACTGGTATTCCTTATCTTGTCATGAAATATGCCATGACTGCAGATGGAAAGATAGCTACTGTTACGGGTGCTTCTCAGTGGATTACCGGGGAAATGGCCCGCAGACACGTTCAAGGGTTGCGCCATAAATACAGCAGTATTATGGTTGGAATTGGAACGATTCTAAAAGATGATCCCTTACTTACTTGTCGGTTGGAGGATGGAAGAAATCCAATCCGAATTATCTGCGACAGCCATCTGCGTATTCCGCTGGATAGTCAAATTTGTCGTACGGCAATGGAAATACCTACGATTGTAGCAGCTACTGCAACTGATGCAGTTAAAATTTCAAAATTAGAGTCACTTGGTATCAAGGTTTTAAGTGTGCCAGATAAAGGTGGCATGGTAGATTTACCTGTGCTAATGCGAAAACTTGGAAAACTTGAAATAGACAGCATTTTGCTGGAAGGAGGAAGCATTTTAAACTATAGTGCATTAAAAGCTGGTTTGGTTCAAGAAGTATATGCATATATTGCACCTAAATTTTTTGGAGGTGAAGGAGCAAGAACACCAGTAGGAGGGGAAGGTGTTTTATTGCCGGAAAATTGTTTTAAATTTACTGCACCTGAAGTATCTGTTCTCGATGATGACTTGCTGTTGAGATTTAAATTTACAAGGGGGAAGATATAGATTGTTTACTGGAATTGTTGAAGAAGTTGGACAAGTACGTCAAACTATTTTTGATGAAAATTCATCAAAAATTTCTATTTGTGCCCGGACTGTTCTAGAAGATACTAAGGTTGGAGACAGTATTGCTGTAAATGGAGTTTGCCTCACTGTTATTTCTTTAAGTGAGCGGGAATTTACTGCGGATGTTATGCCTGAAACACTGAGGAAAAGTAATCTGGGAAGGTTGCACAGCGGCAGTTTGGTTAATCTTGAGAGGGCTGTACCTGTCAATGGGCGTCTTGGTGGGCACTTTATGTTAGGACATATTGATGGTACTGGTATAATTCATCAAATGAAGAAAGAAAAAAATGCAGTCTGGATCACTGTAAAAGCATCTCAAGAAATAATGGCCTTGATTGTTGAAAAGGGATCCATTGCCGTTGATGGCGTCAGTTTAACGGTAGCTAATGTGGAAAATTGTAGTTTTCAGGTCTCCATTGTTCCCCATACGGGGCAGCAGACAATTTTGTTGAATAAGAGGGGTGGTGATTCTGTAAACTTGGAAAGCGATATAATTGGAAAATATGTAAGAAAGTTTTTAATATTAAAAACTGATGAGCCTTTAAATGGTATTACATTTGATTTTTTACAGCAAAATGGATTTAAAAAGGAGGATAAATTATATGGAATATAACACTATTTCAGAAGCACTGGAAGAACTGCGAGCAGGAAAGATTGTTCTCGTCACAGATGACAAGGACAGGGAGAATGAAGGTGATTTAATTTGTGCTGGTGAATATGCAACCTGTGAAAATGTAAATTTTATGGCTACTTATGCAAAAGGTTTAATCTGCATGCCTATGAGTGAAAAGCTTGGACATAAATTGGGACTGCCGCAAATGGTTGTGGAAAATACAGATAATCATTCTACAGCTTTTACTGTTTCAATTGATCATGCTAGCACGACTACTGGTATTTCAGCTGAGGAACGCTCCATTACAGCTATGAAATGTGTGCAGGAGGATGCAAAGCCTGGGGATTTTCGCAGACCTGGTCACATGTTTCCGCTTATTTCACGTCCTGGCGGGGTGTTGACACGAGGGGGCCATACGGAAGCAACTGTAGATCTAATGAGATTGGCTGGGCTAAAAGAGTGTGGACTTTGTTGTGAAATTATGGCAGATGATGGGAAAATGATGCGTACACCTCAGTTGAAGAAATTTGCGGAAAGGCACCATCTTGTATTTATAACTATTCATGATCTGCAAAATTACTGTCGGCGCCATGATAAACATGTTGTACACATGGCCAGTGCCAAGCTTCCCACCTTATATGGAAATTTTCAAATTCATGGATATGTGAATGACTTAACCGGTGAACATCATGTTGCTTTAGTAAAGGGAGAAATTGGGGATGGTGAAAATCTTTTGTGTAGGGTTCATTCTGAGTGTCTTACAGGAGATGTGTTTGGATCTCTGAGATGTGACTGTGGCCAACAGCTTATTGCTGCGATGAAGCAAATACAAAAGGAAGATAGAGGAATTCTTTTATATATGAGTCAGGAAGGACGTGGCATAGGACTGATTAATAAGCTCAGGGCATATGAATTGCAGGAAAAGGGCAGAGATACTGTACAGGCAAATCTGGAATTGGGATTTGCTCCTGATTTACGTGAATATTGGATAGGGGCACAGATTCTCCAGGATCTGGGAGCAAAAAAAATTCGCCTTCTTACCAATAATCCAAATAAAGTTTATGGACTAGAAGGGTTTGGAGTGAAAATCATGGAGAGAATTCCAATCGAAGTTGAGCCTCAACAGGAAGATATAGATTATCTTAGAACAAAAAAGGAAAAAATGGGTCATATATTTACTTATTTTAATCATTAAAGTTAGGGGGAAATTAAAATGAAAATTATTGAAGGAAAAGTTATTGCAGGGAAAATTCACGTAGGAATAGTAGCTTCTAGATTTAACGAATTTATTGTAAGTAAACTTTTATCAGGTGCAGTGGATGGATTGATTAGGCATGGTGTCTTAGATGAAAATATAATAGCTGCCTGGGTACCCGGTGCATTTGAAATTCCATTGATAGCAGATAAGATGGCTAGTTCTGGAAAATATGATGCCATTATCTGTGTGGGTGCGGTAATCCGTGGTTCTACTTCACACTATGATTATGTATGCAATGAAGTTTCCAAAGGAATTGCAAAGGTTACACTGGAAACTAAAATTCCTGTAATTTTTGGTGTGCTCACTACTGAAAATATAGAACAGGCAATTGAACGGGCTGGATCAAAAGCCGGCAATAAAGGCTATGATTGTGCACTTTCAGCAATAGAAATGGTGAATTTAATTTCTCAAATAGAATAAGTATAACTATTAAAGTGATTTAGTCTGAAATTAAAAAAATGATAAAATCCCATACTGTAAATCTAAATTAATTATAAAAATATGATAAACTTAATAAGGAAAATATGATAAACTTAATAAGAAAAAATATCAATTAAAAGTGTGGGAGGAATACAATAATGAAGATAGAAAATTTAAAAGTATATGACTTAGAAGAAAGTATAAAAGCAAGCAAATATCCTATGTCAGTAGATACTGATAAATGTGATTCTGATATTACAGATACAGTTAAAAAGTTAGCTCATTCACCTAAAGGAGAAGCCCATGATCAATTTTTATCCGGAATAAGAGTTGCCTTTGACTTAACTTTCAGCAATAAAGCATGGGTAGAATTGGAAAGGTATAGATTTATTACTTTTGTCAGCAGTCAAAGTACCATGCATAGAATATCCAAATTTGATTTATCCAAACAGTACAATAAATATGTAGATAAAAGAATAGTTGATATAATGGAAGAATTAAAGGATACATATAATAAGACTCATGATGTAGAAGATTATTTGAGACTTTTGTATTCTAATCCTGCGGGATTTGAACTTACTGCAAGACTTACTACTAATTATAGATGTCTAAAAGGCGTGTATAGTCAGAGAAAGAATCATAAATTACCAGAATGGAGGGAATTCTGCAAATGGATTGAAGAATTACCTTTTTCAAAGGAACTGATAATCTAAGTAGGTGTAAAGCTCAATATTAGATTTCCATATATATTGTCGATGAATAACATTTTTATTCATCGACGAATTTTTAAAAGAACTGATTTTAATTATAATAAATTAAACAAACTTTTTTATCAAAATTGATTTTAAAAGTTGTTTATGCTAAAATAATAATGTTAATATGCGCCAGTAGCTCAGTTGGATAGAGCAGTTGGCTACGAACCAGCGTGCCGGGGGTTCGAATCCTCTCTGGCGCACCAAAGACGTTGATATAAGCGGGTTTCCAGAGCTGGAAATTTGCTTATATTTTTATATATCATATAAAAGTTTTGTAAAGAAAAAACCAGGGAAAAAAGCTCCCTGGAATGAGGAACAAAAATGAAGTTAAATAAAAGTTATGTGAATAGGATATGTAAAAATGAAATTATTATTCTGGTAATTTTAGGAGTAATGTATATGGAGGGAAAGCTAAGTCATCAACGTACCAGCGTGCTGAGATTTTAATCCTCTTTAGCATACTAATATCAAGGCTTTTATGGAATTCAGAGAGCCTTTTAATACAATCCGCAAGAATATTATGATATATGTGTTATAATATCAAGTATTGTGTTGAACGTAATATCCAGGGAAATACAGAAGGGGGATGTAAAATGATAGGGGTAATTATTAATACCATGGCTGTTATCATAGGCAGCATTATCGGGATGTTGTTTAAAAAAGGAATTCCTAAAAAGATTATCGACTCGGTTATGATTGGAATAGGTTTATGTACTGTTTATATTGGAATATCGGGAACACTGAAGGGTAAAAACACACTAATACTTGTAATTTCTATTGTTATAGGTACTATTGTAGGAACATGGATGGACATTGATAAAAGAATAACTACTTTTGGTGAGTGGATTGGAAAACGTTTTAAGATTTCTTCTGACAACACGATTTCAGTTGCTGAAGGATTTGTTACATCCAGCCTTTTATTTTGTATAGGTGCAATGACTATTGTAGGTTCACTAAACGCGGGACTTACTGGAGATAATACTATGCTTTTTACAAAATCTGTGCTTGATTTGATATCGTCTGCGATGCTGTCTGTAAGTCTTGGTATTGGTGTATTATTTTCTGCCTCCTTTGTTTTCCTATTCCAGGGTGGTATCGTTTTGTTGGCACAGTTTTTACAACCAATTCTAACTAATGCAGCTATTGGAGAAATTACATGTACAGGCTCTCTAATGATTATAGCACTGGGATTAAATATAATTGGCGTTACTAAAATTAAGGTAGCTAATTATTTACCTGCAATTATTGTAACTCCTATTTTATGTTGGATAGTAACGCTGATGTAAAATAATAAAAACAATATAATTGCAAGAATCAGGTCGGATATTGACGAACGATAGCTAAAGGATATCATACTTATTTGTTGAAATCATAGTAAAAAGGGGTGTGATATATGATAGCATATAGAAGTAATGTTATTGAAGTTAAGGGATTGTGTGAGAACACACTAAAAAAGTTGGAAAATAAAATTAGAGATACTCTTGAAAACGATTTAAAAAGCAAAATAATAATTGACATAAAATATGCACAAACACAATATGAATATACAGCCTTGATTATTTATCATAAAGGATATTGAATATGTTCTTAACAAGTATTTAACAAATACAATATTTTTATATAACAATCTTAGAATATAATAAAATCATAGAAAAAAATAAACTCTTTTCTTTTATCACATATCCTTATGTAAAATAAGTACTCGTGTCCTAGAGTACTTATTTTGCTTTTTATATTTTATCTGAATGTTACTATTTCTAATACTTTCAAATTCTTAAAATAGGAGATAAGTACTGTTAACTATTATATTTTTTAAATCTTATTTCCAATTTTTTCTCCCATTAGAACCTTTGTTTCAAAGCCATTTTTTGTCTGAAAAATTATATCTTTATCAACTGTAATTTTATTTTCTTCGAAAAATAAAATTACAGTTGATCCGCCAAACTTAAAATAACCTTTTTCATCTCCTTTAGAAACATTTTTTCCAGGACAATAAGTTTGTATTATGGAACCTACACAGGTAGCACCTATTTCCACATACAGTATATCTCCAAAACTGTAGGAATGAAAAATGCTCCATTCTCTTTTATTCCTACAAAAAACATTTGAGATATTTTCTAAAGATATTGGATTTACAGAATAGTAATCTCCCTTGATTTTATTAAAAGGTTCACATATACCCCAGTCTACAAAATGAAATCTATGATAATCTGTTGGACATAACCTGAATATTAAACAAGTACCATTTTTGAATTTCATGGAGTCTATACTGTTATTTATTAGGTCAGATAAGCTGTATGTAAATCCCTTGATTTGAACTATTTTATCTAAATCTATATGATCATATGCCATCAATTTTCCATCAGCGGGAGATATTAAAATTCCTTTGTCTATGTTGATATGTCTGGCATTCTTTTTAAGAGGCCGTGAAAAAAAATCATTAAAACATTTGAAATCATTGTAATTAATATCATATTCATCCATGCTTATATTAAAATTCCTTATAAAAGGTTGAATTTTCTTTTTACTGTATTTGGTGTTGCAAAATAGTCCGTATAACTTTGAGAATATCTTTTTTTTCACTATGATTTCTAGAAATTTCATCCCAAGGGGTGAAGAATATATCCATTTTAAATAGATATCTCCTGCTACTTGTTCTATGCTATATTTTTTTGTTTTTCTATCAAAATATTTGATCATTTTTCTATCCTTTAATAAATATTTTTTAAGTTTATGTATTATTTATTTTAGCACTATAACTATTGTTTATAAATCAAATTATAAAAAAACATTGAGTTATTTTAATATGGAAGTTTTCCCCTTTTTAGAGCCTGCCAGATTTAATTATGGATATTATAAGTATAATTCCGATGAGTATGAAGAATATGAAATTTGCAATACCTATCAGAGAAACATTGTATATTTGAGGGCCAATATTAAAATTTAAAATAAGAGAAGAACTTATAATCATAGAACATGTTATTAAAGCAATGGACAACCTGTTTATCATTTTATTTAATTGTTTTATAGAATCGTCAATTTTATCAAATTTTAATTGGATTTTGGTTCTTCCACTCAATATGCAGTTTATCAGATCTACTGTTTTTGTTGGAAGTTTTGAAAGACTCTTTGTAAAGCTATAAGAATTTATAAGTATGTTTTCAATATCCATATGATCAAAATAGTTGAATTTATTAGTGCTTTTTACAAAGGGTACAGCTATGTCCATTATGTCAATTTCAGGCGATATTTCTGTTACTAAGCCTTCAACTACAATTAAACTTTTTACCAGTAATATCAAGCTTTTGGGTAAAACTATATTATTATTTTTTGCACATTTAAAAATTTCTGTAAGTAATGTGGAGATTTTTATGTTTTTAAGAGAAGTAGACAGATAGTTTATTAAAAATAATTCCACATCCTCATATAAGTTATTTCTGTTTATAAGGCCTTTTTTCACACCTATTGATATAATAATAGATACAAGTTTGTCTGTATCTTTATATACTATGGACATGATAGCTTCATTTAGGAGCAATTTAAGTCTTGGTGAAATTGTTCCCATTATTCCAAAATCTAAAAAACATATCTTTTTATTACATATCATTAAGTTTCCAGGGTGTGGATCAGCATGAAAAAAACCGTCAGTGAATACCTGTTTGAAGAAAGATAAAGCCAGTTTCTGTCCCAAATCCTGTAGATTATATTTTCCCTCCTGTAATTTTTTTATATCGTTTATTTTAAATCCATAAATTTTTTCCATAGTAAGTACTTTAATTCCAGATAACTCGTCTATTACATAAGGTACATAGCAAAAATTTATATTTTCATTTAGTTTTTTGAATTTATACATGTTTTTAGCTTCTAGATTAAAATTTAATTCCTGTTCTGTTGAAAAAAGCAATTCATCCAAAGCTTCTTCAGGATCTATAAGACTGTCTTTGAATTTAAGTTTGGTAAGCTTTATAATTTTATACAATATGTATATATCTGTTTTTATCTTTTCTTTTATATTTGGCCTTTGTATTTTTACAATGACATTTTTGCCATTCTTTAAAACTGCATTATATACTTGAGCAATTGAGCCGGATGCCAGAGGAATTTTTTCAAAGCTAAGAAAGCAATCTTCTATATTTTTATTGAATTCATCAAAAAATACATTATTTATATCTTCATATTTTTCGGGAGGTACATCATCTTGGAGTTTTGAGAGTTCTTTAATATATTGCGAAGGTAGTATATCTGATCTTGAGCTTAGTATCTGGCCTATTTTTATGAAAGTAGGTCCCAGTTCTTCAAAAGCTTTTCTGAGATTTTCAGGTGATTTTTCTCTATTGTGATTTTTAGTGTATACTAAAAATTTAAAACCATATTTAGTCAGTACCTTCACTATTTCCCTGAATCTTTTTGAATATGGGCTTTTCATGATATATTTAATGACTAAAGCCTAGGCTTTAGTCATTCCTGATATTTTATTTTCAAGTGCGGTCAATCTCTCATTTATTGATGATATATCCTCTTTGGAAGCAAGATTCATAGAAGCTAATATAGATAATAAATCAGCTTTGTTCATGGGTTTTAGATCCTCCTTTTTAGCCAGAACTGTTTTTTTTAATTCTTCAGATAACTGTTTTCCTTCATCTACTGTTATCTTTCCTTTTTGAACCATTTCCTCAATTAATTTTACTGCTTTTTCGTAAGTATATGCAGCTGAGCCTATTCCGGCCAAAAATAAATTTTTTAATTCATTGATCATATTAAATCCTCCTCACAAATTTTAATTTATTTTATTCAATGGTATTATTGATGACACTCTTATTTTTTATAAAGTGGAGATAATCACTGTTGGCCTTTCTTAAAACAAAGAATTTATAAAAAATCTATAAAAAAAATTGACAATTCTCGTAAATTATAATAGAATATGAAGGTAGTAGCTATATATGCGCTCGTAGCTCAGTAGGATAGAGCAGCGGTTTCCTAAACCGCGTGCCGGAGGTTCGACTCCTCTCGGGCGCACCATCAGGTCTTGTGAATAGGTATTTACGGGGCATTATGTTATAAGAATTATTTCCTATTTTTAATAGTATATCCTTATTCTATATTTATATTTTATTTATTAATATTAATTTATATGTTTATTTGAAATAATAAAATATTTAATTTCTGAAATGTACAGAGGAATGTATATGATTGATTTTATGGAAGAAGCTTTAAAACAGGCCAGGATAGCATTAAAATTAGGTGAAGTTCCGGTAGGAGCTGTCATAGTGAAAAATCAAAAACTGATATCAGAAGCATGTAATTTGAAAGAGACATTAAAAGATGTTACTGCCCATGCAGAAATTATTGCTATTAGAAATGCTTCAAAGGTACTTGATAACTGGAGGTTATCTGGTTGCAGCATGTATGTTACCCTTGAACCGTGTCCTATGTGCGCAGGAGCTATATTACAGTGCAGAATTAGTAGATTGTATATAGGGACTTTTGATACAGAAACAGGGGCTTGTGGTTCGGTAGTTAATATAGTACAAAGCAAATTTTTGAATCACTGGACTCATGTACAGTGGGATTATAATGAACAGTGCAGTGATGTTTTAAAACAGTTTTTTAAAAATAAAAGGTGAAAGAAAATATCAATAAATTATTATGGAAGCGTATCGAAGTGGTCATAACGGGCCTGACTCGAAATCAGGTAGTCCTTAATGGGCTCGTGGGTTCGAATCCCACCGCTTCCGCCACGCATAAACTCCAGCCTGACTGGAAAATAAGCAAACTTGTGTATATGTATTTGGAGGTATAGCTCAGCTGGTTAGAGTGTACGGTTCACATCCGTAAGGTCGAGGGTTCGAGCCCCCCTGTCTCCACCAAAAATTTATTGGAAGAAGTTGGTTGTATTGCAGTCAACTTCTTTTTTATTTGTGAGAGTATCAAATATTTTATAATATAGAACAAAAAATGTTGTCAAAACAAGGTATAAAATGTTATTATAAGAACGTTGAAATATAGAAATAGGTTCTGATTTTTGATATATCTGTAGTGCTATAAAATAAAAATTAAATCTAATAATGTAAAAGGAGAAAAATATGTTTAGTAGTTCAGGAAATCCAACAATGTACATTGGCGGTAAACCCAAGGGAAATTATACTAATATATCAGCAGAATATATGGACAGGCCTATTGATAATAATTCTGCAGATAATAGTCAAAAAAATAATATGAAGCGTATAGAAAAACAGCTAGACTATAAATACAAAAAGGACAAGCACCTCCTTATCTATGAATTGGGAAGATGACTTTGACTTTAATGTGGAATAATATTTTTTAATATGGCATAAATTGAAAAAAGAGAATATAGAATTAAATCTTAAAAAACTATTGAAATTTTATATTTTTAATAGTATAATGATTCTTGTTCTGTGATGATGTTCAAATGTTAATTGAATATGAATTTGTTTCATGAGTAAACCTATGGAGAGATGTCCGAGAGGTTGAAGGAGCACGCCTGGAAAGCGTGTGTAGGGGAAACTCTACCGGGGGTTCGAATCCCCCTCTCTCCGCCATTTTAACTTTGCCGTGCTAGACGGGGAGTTAGCGGTGCCCTGTAGCCTGCAATCCGCTATAGCAGGGTTGAATTCCCAGCTTAGGCTGTAAAATGTGAGGCCTGGCCCATAAAAGTGATGTTGAGGACTTGATCCCACGCAACGGGAACTCATGAACCCCGTCAGATCCGGAAGGAAGCAGCGGTAAGTGAATATTTTCGTGTGCCGTGGATAAATCTGGTTTGAGTTAACTGTATGGGTAACGCTTATAGTTTATTAGACGAAGCTGGGTGCACGGCTTTAATATCAAATTGAATTGAAAAGATACCTTAAGGTATCTTTTTTGTCATGTGTTTTAATAAAGGTTATAATATATATGTAAGAAGGTGATAAAATGTCTTATACCGCACTGTATAGAGAATGGAGGCCTAAGACTTTTTCAGATGTAGTAGGCCAGGATCATATAACAGTTACACTTAAAAATCAAATATTAAACCATAGGGTAGCACATGCATATTTGTTTTCGGGAACAAGGGGCACGGGAAAAACTTCAATGGCCAAAATACTGGCCAAAGCGGTAAATTGTTTGGATTTGAAAAATGGAGAACCTTGTAATCAATGTGAAATGTGTAAAAAGATAAATGAAGGAATTTCTATGGATGTAATAGAAATGGATGCGGCTTCCAAGCGACGTCTGGAAGACATAAAAGACGTAATTGAAAATGTAAAATACCCTCCACAGGAGGGAAAATATAAGGTATATATTATGGATGAAGTCCATATGCTCACTCAGGAAGCGGTAAATGCATTTTTAAAAACCTTAGAAGAACCTCCTTTAAATGTAATCTTTATACTTGCAACCACAGACCCGCAAAAACTTCCAGTTACCATACTGTCAAGATGTCAGGAATTTGATTTTAGAAGAATAAGAAGTTCAGATGTATTCAACAGGCTTAGGTGCATAGTAGATAAACAGGGCTTTTTTGCAGATGATAGAAGTTTGAATTTAATATCTAGAATGTGTGACGGAGCAATGAGAGATGCTCTTAGCATACTGGATCAGGCCATATCCATGGGTGATGGAAAAGTCCAATATAGCAGTGTAGTGGATATGCTGGGCCTGGTTACAAATGAGAATTTATTTAAACTTACAAATAGTATAATAGAGAATGATGTAGAATCATCCATGAGAATAATTGATGATGTGGTTTTAAGTGGAAAGGATATATCCAATTTTATAAAGGATATGATAATTCATTTGAGAGATCTCCTTATGGTTAAAGTCTCGAATAATCCTGAGGATGTGCTGGATATGTCAGAGGAAAATATAAATCTTTTAAAAGAGCAGGCTCAAAAAATACGTGTGGAAGAAATAATGAGAAATATAAGAATACTTCAAGATGCCCAGGAACAGTCTAAGTGGATAAAGCAGAGCAGAATTTATTTGGAACTTGCAGTGATAAAAATGTGTAAAATAGAATATGATACTTCTAAAGAAGTAATACTTGCCAGGTTGAATAGATTAGAACAGGCATTTAAGCAGGGTGAGATCAAGGTATCCTGTGAAAGAATAGTTCCAAAGGCTGTACCCTCTAAAGAGAATATACCGGAAAAATGTGTTCATAGTGGGAAAAAAGATAATCACGATAATCCCAAGCGGGATTTATCAAAAGATTTAAAGCCTGTAAAAGAAGAAAATGTGTACTCAAAGCTCACTTTGGATATGGTGAAAAAAAGTTGGAAAGATATACTTGAATCATTTAAGAGCAGACATCAGATGGTATTATTTGCGGCTCTTACTACCGGCAGGGTGATAAATTGTGAGAGAGGTATAATAACTATAGAATATGAAAAAGATTATGCTTTTCACAAACAGAGATTGGAAAAAGATGAAAACAGAAAAATAGTGGAACGGGTTTTTTCAGAGATATTGAAAGAAAAAGTTGTTATCAACTATGTCATAAAAGATGAAGATCAGAATAACTCCCAATCCAAAGAGCAGTTGTTGAAGGATACTTTTGGAGAAGACATGGTGGAAATACTTGATGAGTAACATATAAAACCGTAGATGGAATTTCGCAGAAATATGATATAATTAAGATTGTATTAGTTAATTTAATTGAGGAGGAAATATATTATGGCAAAAGGCGGATTCCCCAACTTTGGCGGCGGGGGAAATATGAATAATTTAATGAAGCAGGCTCAAAAGTTCCAGAAACAGATGCAGGATATGCAGTCGGAGCTTGAAAATAAAGAATTTAGTGCTACTGTTGGCGGTGGAGCAGTAACTGTAATAGTAAATGGTAAAAAACAGCTGGTTAATATAAAAATTAAACCGGAAGTAGTGGATCCTGATGATGTGGAAATGCTTCAAGATTTAATTTTAACTGCATGTAATGAAGCATTGAAAAATGCAGAAGATGAAACTGCTTCTGAAATGAAAAAATTGACTGGCGGACTTAATATTCCAGGAATGTTTTAAGATTACAAGCCTCATCTTACAGTAGATGGGGCTTTAAATTGAGGTGATATTATGGATTTTTATCCTGTTTCTATTGAAAAGTTAATAGAAGAATTTGCCAAATTGCCGGGAATAGGTTATAAAACGGCACAAAGGCTTACAATTCATGTATTAAATTTACCGGAAAGTGAAGTAAAGGAATTTGCTCAAGCTCTAGTTAAGGCAAGGGGTACTATAAGATATTGTTCTGTTTGTGGAAATTTTACAGAATCTGACCCTTGTCCCATATGCTCAAATCCTAATAGAGATAAAAGCACGATTTGTGTAGTTGAAGAACCTAAAGATATAATGACCATGGAAAAAATAAAAGAATATAATGGAGTTTATCATGTGCTTCATGGTAATATATCTCCTATGGCAGGTAGAGGACCTGATGATATAAAACTTAAGGAACTTATAAGAAGAATAAATGGAGATGTAAAAGAAGTTATAGTTGCTACCAATCCCAATGTGGAAGGTGAGGCTACTGCTATGTATATTTCTAAGATATTGAAACATCTTGGAGTAAAAGTAACTAGAATAGCTCACGGAATTCCAGTAGGGGGTAATCTGGAATATGCAGATGAAATAACTTTGTCTAAAGCATTGGAAGGCAGAGTGGAAATATAATTGTATTTAGCCATTGATAGTCTATGTATATTACTCTTGATTTGTGTCAATTATTAAAATAATAGGTAAAATTAGGAGGTATGCATTTTATGAATAAATATAATATAGCTAAATATTTGATTATGAAAAATTCTAAATATACATTACAGCAGAAGAAACTATTGAATGATATAGAAAAAGCTAGAGAGGAATTGGAGAGGTGCAGAATATATTTTGATTTTGTAAAAGATCCCCACCTGGTGGACTATGCTATATATATGGAAGAAGCTGCGAAGTCAAAATACATGTATCTCTTGAATAAAGTTAAGAAAGATGGATTAAAAGTGAAATATGAAGATGTATTTCCTAATCTAAATAGGAAGTCATCTTGAAAAAACAAATAAATTTGAGCTTATTCTTTGTATTAATATTTTTTTATTGTTAGAATATAATTAAATAGTATTTATGTAATTTTGCAAGTTAAATTATAATAGGGGGGAATAAGCGTTATGTTTGAATATATAGGATATTTTTTAATTGCTATAGTTGGACTTTATATATTGGTAAAGGTGTTTTCATGGCCTTTAAAAATATTATTCAAGCTTATTGTGAATGCTGTACTTGGTGTAATTCTTTTGATTATAGTCAATTTCATAGGGAGATATTTTGGATTTAATATAGGTATTAATGCTATTACTGCGCTTATTGCAGGTTTTTTTGGAATACCTGGAGTAATATTTCTTATCATATTTAAGCTGTTTCTTTAGAACTTATTTTATAGACAATGGCTTATTATCGTCATTTTTTGAAAATCCTCAGATATACAATTTATAAATTTACAAAAATGTAACAGGAATAATTTGTATATTTTGGCAAGCTATCTGTTATTATTAGAAAAGAAGGTATAAGTTTAGTTTTACCGGAGATGATATATTGATATTTGATAAAAAAGTAGTAAGGGCTGAATTTATTAGCAGACCTAACAGATTCCAGGCTTATGTTAATATGAATAATTCCGAATTAATGATTCATGTGCCTAATACGGGAAGATGCAGGGAAATACTTGTACCTGGTACTACAGTGATTTTAAGAGAAGAAAATAGCCCTAAAAGAAAAACCAGATATGATTTGATAGCGGGTTATAAAGGCAGTAGACTTATAAATATAGATTCGCAAATTCCCAATAAGGTTGTAGCAGAAGCTCTAATATGTAAAAAGATAAATTATTTTAAAAAATATACAAAAATAGAAAGAGAAAAAACATTTGGAAACAGTAGATTTGATTTTAAATTGTGTGATGAAGAAGGTAATGAATGCTATCTTGAAGTTAAAGGTGTTACTCTTGAAGAAAATGGAGTTTCCATGTTTCCGGATGCTCCCACAGAAAGAGGAAGAAAACATTTGTTGGAATTGGTGAATGTGAGAAATACAGGATTAGATGCAGCAGTTTTATTTTTGATTCAGATGAAAGAGGTAAAATATTTTACACCCTATGATAAAATGGATAAGGAATTTGGAAAAGCTCTCAGATATGCATGGCAGAACAACGTAAAAATTTTTGCTTATGATTGTAATGTTGGAGAGAATTTTATAACTTTAAAAGATCAAGTGTCAGTAAAATTATGAAACGATTTTTATTTTATTGTGTATTTATAAGTTTTATAATATATATAAGTATTTATTAACTGCATAAAATTTATTCAATTAAAGTTAAGGGGGTGTAGCTGCTTTGTTAGCAGTGTGTGTATGAAATTTAAATATTGTCCTATATGTGGAGAAAAGTTAATGGAGAAATACAGCTGGGATGAGGGAGGGGTACCATATTGTCCTAAGGATGACATAATGTACTTTGATACTCCTACACCTTGTGTGATAGTTGCAGTAATAAATGAAGATAAGATATTGCTGTTAAAACAGAGTTATATATTTAAAAATTCCAAAGTGCTCTTATCCGGTTATGTAGCAAATGGTGAGACTGTGGAAGAGACTGTACATAGAGAAGTGTTTGAAGAGTCGGGTCTTAAAATAAAGGATTTGAAATATTTGGGAAGCGAATATGTGGGCAGCAATAAAAAGGAAATAATAATGCTTACATTCATGGCAAAATATGATGGAGGAGATATAAAGAAGTCTTCTGAGGTGGAATGGGTAAATTGGAGTCATATAGAAAATGCATTGTGTGAAATGAGTGAAGATGAAGTCGGCAAAAGAATAGTTAGAAAGGTCTTAAAAGAGATAAATTATACTGGAGAAAAAGCTTATAGGTGCGATAATGATAGTTGCAATAGAAACGTTTAAATCATATAAATTAAAGCTTCTAGAGATAATTGTATTTAATTAAACAAGGGAGGGAAAAAGATGGCTAAATATATACCAGAAATAAAGGGAGTTCCTGAGAGACATATGATCAGAGTTCCTGAAATCATTAGAGAAGCAAGCGGTATAAGGATATTTGGCAAAAGACTTAAATCTCTATTGTTTACTACGGATGTTGCGATTATAAAAAATACCAATGCGGATGCCATTATTGCAGTATATCCATTTACGCCACAGCCTATTATAACTCAGGCAATCCTCTTATCCGCAGATATACCAGTGTTTTGTGGAGTTGGCGGAAAGATGGCAACCGGAAAGAGAGTTTTAAATTTAGCTTTGGATGCAGAATTTAAGGGTGCCATGGGAGTTGTGGTGAATAGTACTATCTCCAATGAAGTTATACGACAGATTAGAAATACTATAGATATACCCATAATAGTAACCATAGTATCTGAATATGAAAACATAGAGGACAGAATAAAATCAGGAGCTACCATAATAAATGTGTCAGGATCTAAAAATACTATAAATATAGTAAAAAAGGTTAGAGAGGGATATCCTGATTTTCCCATAATAGCTACAGGAGGTCCTACAGAATCTGATATAAGGGATACTATACTGGCAGGGGCTAATGCTATAGCATTTACTCCACCTACGTCAGCTGAAATTTTAAGTAAAATTATGCTTGAAAACAGGAAAAAATATGCTGAAGAAAAGGAGGAATAATTGTTTCCATCTTTTATATATCTGGGGGAAATGGAAATACGATTATCATGAAGGGTGTTTTATATTATTTTAGTGGTACTGGTAATACTAAATGGGTAGCCGACAAGTTTAGAGAGAATTTTGCACTTTATAATGTGAATATAGATTTAGTTAATATACAAAATATACGATCCGCAGAAGATGTTCAATTAGAAGGTTATGATTTTTTAATTATAGGCTCACCGGTATATGCTGAGTTTCCACCTAAAATTGTAATTGATTTTTTGAATAAGTTTTATGACATGAAAAAAGATATAAAATTAGTTGTTTATTCTACGCAAGCTGCGTCTTCAGCATCTGCACCGTGTGTTATGGCTAAGAGTTTGAGAAAGAAAGGATATATTGCATTAAGTCAAATCAGCATAAAAATGCCGAATAATAATTATTTTTCTATAGGGAAGAAACCCGATGAAAATGAAATAAAAAAGATATTATTTGAGGCAAATGCAAAAGTAAAAAATACGGTAGAAAATTTTATGAATGGGGAATCTACCATAGAAACTACTTCATTTATCAGGCTGAAATTTAATAAACTGATTTATAATGTATTTAAGAATAGAATCCCTAAGTTGTCTCAGAATATATCTTCTACAGAAGATTGCGGCAAATGTGGACTGTGCCTGAGAAACTGTCCTCAGGGTAACATAACCTTTGAAAGTGGACGTGCAATTTTTCACAGCAAGTGCATGTTGTGTTTAAGATGTATATATATATGTCCTAAAAATGCAGTGAGATATAAAAATAAAAAAATAGATCAAACTCAGAGGGATATAATAAAGTGTCTTGATTTAAATAAGTAAGACTTTAAATTTTGTATTGAGCCCAAAGCTTCCAAATAATTTTAAAATTTTGGAGGCTTTTTTAGAATTAAATTTTTAATTGTGGAAATACTAAAAATACAATATTTTTCAGGAGTGAGTTTTATGATTTCAATCCAGGATAAAATGATTGTTGCAGAGAATTGTAAAGAGTATAAGCCTAAAAATTATATAGAGGGGCTGAAAGTGAGTTATCTTTCAAACAGCTGCAGCAATTGTGTGAATTTTGTAAATGAAAGGTGCAGTAAGAAATTGTTTGATGAAATTGAAGGAATAATAAATATGAATTAAATTCAACAATGAAAGAAGGAATGTTTTTATGGCAAGCAATGAAGAAATGAAGCATGTAGGGAGTTCATGTCCAGGATATGAACCGGATGACTTTGGATTTAAATCCTATAGCAGTGATGCTGAACCTGACTATAGAAGCTGTACCAACTGCAGAAATCTAAAAGATGGAAAATGTGTAAAGAATCTTTATGATCAGGTACTGGCAGGGTTAGATCAGACTTAGTTTGTATTGATTCACTTGATTGTACGGTTTGAATATTGAATGTATTCTGATATATGATAAAAAATATGCAGTAAATATTGAAAAATAAATAATATAAATATTTGAAATAAGTGTTGACATATACAGAATTAAATCATATAATAGTTAACAAATAGAAGATAAATCAATAGCATCTTATGAAGAGAATAGTAGCATGAGTTAGATAAAAGAGAGTCAGTGGTTGGTGGAAACTGATGTCAATACTTTTGTGAATCCATCTTGGAGGATTATTATGATGAATAATACGGAAAAACCGTTATTTCAAGTGAGAGGATTATATTGTATTTGATATAATCAATAAGGGTGGTAACGCGAGCCAATCGTCCCTAATGGGATTGAAGTGGCTCTTTTATTTTTGTACAAAAATGTTATACTTGAATGTAAAATTTAATATTATTTTATGAAGAGAATAGTAGCATAAGTCAGGTAAAAGAGAATCAGTGGTTGGTGGAAACTGATACCTATACTTTTGTGAATCCGTCTTGGAGAATTATTATGATGAATAATACGGAAAACCGTTATATTAAATGAGAGAATTATACTTTTGTATAATTAATGAGGGTGGCAACGCGAGTCAATCGTCCCTAAGGGGATTGGTTGATTCTTTTATTTTATAATTTTAACTTTAACAATGTATAACAGCACATTATTAAATAGATAAATATAAATTATTGGAGGTAAAAAAATGCATAAAAAACTATTTATTCCAGGGCCGGTAGAAGTCAGAAAAGATGTTTTAGAGAAGATGGCAACACCAATGATAGGTCACAGGAGCAAAGAAGCTTCGGAACTTCAGAGAAATATCAGTAATAAAATGAGACAGATATTTAATACAAAAGAGGAAATTTTACTTTCAACTTCCTCGGGGACAGGACTTCTAGAAGGTGCTGTAAGATGTAGTACGGCAAAAAGGGTAGCTATATTTTCTATAGGTGCATTTGGGAAGAGATGGTATGAAATTGCACAGTGCAATAATGTGCCGGCAGATTTGTTTGAGCAGGAGTGGGGAAAAGCTGTAAATGTGGAAGAAATTGATAAAGCTTTAGCCACAGGTAAATATGATTCACTTTGTGTAACTCACAATGAAACTTCTACAGGAGTTATGAATCCAGTAGAAGATATAGCACAGGTTATGAAAAAGTATCCTGAAATTGTATGGTGTTTGGACACAGTTAGTTCCATGGGTGGTACTGAGATAAAAGTGGATAAGCTTGGGGTGGATATATGCCTGACATCCAGCCAGAAAGCATTGGGACTTCCTCCGGGAATGGCAATATGTTCTTTCTCACAAAAAGCAGTGGAGAGGGCCAAAAAAGTAAAATTCAGGGGCTATTATTTAGATTTATTGTCTCTCTATAATTGTATTCAAAAAAGAGATTACCAATATCCTTCAACACCATCCATTTCACATATGTTTGCTATGGATTATCAGTTGGATAGAATATTGGAGGAAGGACTTGAGAATAGGTACAAGAGACATATAGAGATGGCTGAGTATGTGAGAAACTGGGCAAAAGAGTACTTTGAATTGTTTGCAGACGAGAGATATCTTTCCAATACCCTTACTAATATAAAAAACACCAGGAATATAAATGTGGCTCAGTTGAACAAGGAGCTAGGTGAAAGAGGATTCCAGATATCCAATGGTTATGGGAAATTAAAGGAGAAAGCTTTTAGAATAGCTCATATGGCTGATTTTGATCTTTCAGATATCAAGGAACTTTTAGATACTGTTAATTATATATTGAAATTATAAAATAGGGGGGCTTAAAATTGATAAAAATATTGGTCAGTGATGGAATGGAAAAGAAAGCTTTTGACAAACTTGTTGCAAATGGATATATGGTTTTGGATAAACATTTTGAAGAAGAAGAGTTAAAGCAAAGAATAAAGGAATTTGACATCATAATAGTAAGATCTGCTACTAAAGTCAGGAAGCCACTTATAGATGAAGCTAAAAAAGGAAGATTGAAGCTCATAATAAGAGCCGGGGTTGGAGTAGATAATATAGATGTGGACTATGCAGTTCAAAATGGGATAATGGTTAAAAATACTCCTAATGCCAGCAGTGTTTCTGTTGCAGAGCTGACACTGGCACATATGTTCGCTATATCAAGGTACGTAAATATATCTAATGTGACCATGAGAAATGGGCAATGGGGAAAAAAGAAGTATAAAGGAGTAGAGTTATTTGGCAAGACCCTGGGACTTATAGGATTCGGAAGAATTGCAAAGGAAGTAGCAAAAAGGGCTTATGCTATGGGAATGAATATAATATATTATGATAAACTTGGTATGGCTAAAGGATACAATAATTATGAATTTTGTGAGTTTGAAGAGTTGTTGAAGAAAGCAGATTATGTATCACTTCATATTCCTTTTGATAAAACACAGGGTGCAGTAATAGGTAAAGCGGAGCTTCAGATTATGAAAGATGGAGTTTATATAATAAATTGTGCAAGAGGCGGTGTGATAGACGAAAGAGCTTTGCTTGATGGATTGAATACTGGAAAAGTTGCAGGAGTTGGTCTGGATGTATTTGAAAATGAACCTGATCCTGACAGGGAACTTGTAGGTAATGAAAGGGTATCAGTTACACCTCATATAGGCGGTTCAACCGTTGAGGCACAGAAAAGAATAGGTGAAGAAATAGTAAATATAATTGAAAAATATTGTGTGGATGAAAATCTAGTCAATGTATAAGGAGGTGCAAAATGGCTATTCTAAAAGCATTCAAAGCAGTACGACCTAGGAAGGATATAGCCTGCAAGGTAGCTGAACTTCCCTACGATGTTATGAACAGTGAAGAGGCACGGGAAATAGCTAAAGATAATATTTATTCTTTTCTTCATGTAGATAAAGCTGAAATTGATTTGGATAAAAATATAGATATCTACGATGGAAAAGTATATGAAAAAGCAAATGAAAATTTAAATAAGATGATAAAAGACAATATATTGGTACAGGATGAAAAAAACAACCTCTATATTTATAAATTGACTATGAACGGCAAAAGTCAAACGGGTGTAGTGGGATGTACTTCTGTAGATGAGTACCTGAATGATAAAATAAAAAAACATGAATATACCAGGAAGGATAAGGAACAAGACAGAATAAATCATGTGGATATTTGTGATGCAAATACGGGACCGATTTTTTTGACATATAGGTATAACGATAAGATAAGCAGTATAATAAATAACTGGGTTAAAAAAGAGCCTGTATATGATTTTACTGCTGCTGATGGAGTGAAACATCAGGTGTGGGTTATAGAAGATGATGAGACGATAGAGAATATTTGTGAGCTGTTTAGAAAAGTGGATGCTTTGTATATAGCAGATGGACACCACAGGGCAGCATCTGCGGTGAAAGTTGCCATTAAAAGGAGAAGAGAAAATCCAAATTATTCTGGCAACGAGGAATTTAATTTTTTCTTATCTGTACTTTTCCCTGATTCAGATTTGAATATTATTGATTATAACAGGGTTGTTAAAGATTTAAATGGACTTTCTGCTGAAAAATATATATCTGAAGTTTCTAAAAAATTTGATGTAGAGATATATAAAGGACAAGGACCATTCAAGCCTTCTCATAAGGGGACCTATGGTATGTATATGGGAAGGAAATGGTATAAACTCACTGCAAAGGAGGGAACCTACGATCCTGTTGATCCCGTTGAAAGACTGGATGTATCTATTCTTCAAAATAATTTATTGGGGCCTATTTTGGGAATAGATGATCCACGCACAAATGACAGAATCAGTTTTGTAGGTGGCATAAGGGGGCTTGTTGAATTGGAGAAGAGAGTAGAAAGGGAAGATAAAGGAGTTGCTTTTTCAATGTACCCTACTACATTGGATGAACTGATGAGTATTGCGGATGCTGGAAAAGTAATGCCTCCTAAATCTACTTGGTTTGAACCTAAATTGAGAAGCGGATTGTTTGTTCATAAGTTAAAGTAAATATCGATTTTTGAAGTTTATAGAAATAGAATCCCCGTGGGTTTACGGGGATTTTGTGTTTTAAGGAAAATATTTGACCATGAATTTTATGGTATAATATATTTAATGTTTTTATTGTTATATTGTACAATTGGGAGCGATAGGAATGCTGAAGGAACAACTTGTATCTATTGATTTGGTCAAAGGCAGCAATAATGAATATATAATAAGGGATAATCTAGGTATTACTATAGGAAGAATATTCATAATTGAAATTTCTAAAATGAATAAATATGGTGCATTTAGAATAAAATTTTATAAGTGGGGGGAGTGCAGTTACAGATTACTTAAAAATACACTTGAAAATTTTATACAGTTGCTTGTCCGAAGAAATGATTTAAATAAAATAAACGTAGTAGCTCATGAAGATATAAATATACCGGCATTTACTGATCTGGGTTTTGAACTTGAAGGTATAATATCCAGAAGTATAAAAGTTGACTCTGAGTATAAGAATGAAATATTGTTCGGGCTGGATTTTGATAGAATTAAAGTGACAAATATAAATAGAGGATTACATCTAAGAGGAAACAACATAATGCTATCTGTGTTGACTCCGGGAGATGCTTCGGATATGTTGAATTATTATGTAAAAAATCAGACCCATTTAAGTGAATATGAGCCGGATAGGGATGAAAGTTTTTATACATTGGAAATGCAAAAAAGAAATTTAAGTGAGAGCTATAAGCAGTTTTTAAGCGGTAAAAATGCTAATTTTGGTATATATAAAGGTAAGAGGCTTATAGGGAAAATACAGATTTCAAATATAGTGATAGGAATATTTAAAAGTGCATTTATAGGATATTCTATAGATAAAGATGAGCAAGGGAAGGGCTATATGAAAGAAGCATTAAGATTAGTTTTGGAGTATGCTTTTGACAAATTAGAATTACATAGAGTAGAAGCATCTACGTTGGTAGATAATATAAGATCCCAAAGAGTGCTTAAAAGCTGCGGCTTTAAGGAACTTGGATTGAATGAAAAATATTTGTTTATAAATGGGAAATGGAGAGATCATATAACTTTTTATAAAATTAATCCTGCCTAACGGAAAAAACATAAAGCTGAACTGAAATAAAATCACCTCACTGTCTAGTTAGTGAGGCTTACTTATTCTTTAAATTAAACTAAAATGATATTTTATATTGTAATCTTTTTTTGCATTACAAGGTAATATTATATTGCCGAAATTTGCATGGTTAATTGCGTCGGGTAATGTCTGCGGTTCTAAGGCTATCCCCATATGAGGTATTGCATTTTGCCCATGTATTTTCCAAATGCCGTTTACTGCATTGAGTGTATAGGCAATTAATCCATTTCGATCTGATTCTATATCCAGACGCCTTCCTGTATTAGTATTTACCAGGCATACAGTATTTTTATCATCTATATTAAATGGATGATCCAATCCATTAATATTTAATTCACTTTTTAACTTATTTAATATTTCTTCCAGGTTTTTTGCTTGGCGAAAATCAAAAAGAGTTTTTGAAACTTCTTTTAAAAATCCTGTTGGCAATAAATCATTATCTGTTTCAGCATAGTGTGATGCATTTACTCTTAAAAAATGACCTGACAGCAGCTCACTAATATCATTATTTAAATTAAAGTATGAATGGACTGTAGGATTAAAAAGTGTATCTTCATTACTCATGCCACTAAATCTGATCAGTAAATCGTTATTATCATTTAAGGTATACATTATTTCTATATTTCGTGTTCCAGGAAAACTGTCCTCTTTTGTTGTAATAGTTCTGTAAAAAATAATACTGTCAGATTTTTTTGCTTTTATGGTTTTGCTGTGCCATAAAAGCGTATTGAATCCATGACTGCCTCCGTGAAGTGTATTGTTTGATTCATTTTTGAATACTTTGTAGTTACTTCCATTGATTTTAAAAGATCCATTTGCAATACGTCCGGCAACAGGGCCTATTGCAGCACCCAGGAACATGGCTTTATCATTTACATAGCTTTCAAGATCATCAAAACTGAGCAAAATATTTGAAAAATTATTGAATTTATCTGGTACGATAATTTCTGTTAAAGCAGCTCCATAGGATATACAGGAAACTCTGGTTTTATTTCTGTTTTCCATTGTATATTTGTAGATTTTATTTCCATCAAAAGAACCTAAAATACTTCTTTCTATCATTTCTCTATACTCCTTTAATCATAAATTTGAGTATGAAAATCTGGTGTACTGTTCTATGTGTAAATAAAACAGTACACCCTTATTCAATAGTTACCTTGTAGTTTGATTTATTATATCTCTTAATTTGGTATCATGGTCAATGATCACCGTCTCTAAATTGACCATTCTGCTCCAATCGTAAATTTGTTCAGCAGATAATGACAGAGTTACAACTGTGTGATGACCTCCACCCGCATAAATCCAGGATTTTATTCCATCAGTAAAGTTTGGTTCAGGCTTCCATACCATTTTGGCTACAGGTAAATTTGGAGTGTCTTCTGAAGCTTCAACGGCAGTTATTTCATTTATGAGAAGACGGTAATGTATACCCAGGTCGCACATCGATACTGCAATTCCTTTGCCTGTAGAACCATTAAAGATTAAACGTGCAGGATCTTCACGACCTCCGATGCCCAGAGGTTTTACTACTACTTTTGGTTTGTCAGATGCGAAAGTTGGATCGACCTCCAGCATATGTGCACCCAGAATTTTTTCATCACCTGTACCTAATTCATATGTGTAGTCTTCCATAAAACCTGTTTTCTGGTTATTGGTCATAATTTTAACAAGACGATCCAAAGCGGCAGTTTTCCAGTCACCTTCACCGGCAAAACCGTATCCCTCTGCATTTAAGCGCTGAACAGCAAGCCCAGGTAATTGTTTCATTCCATATAGGTCTTCAAAATTTGTAGTGAATGCAGTATAGCCACCAGCTTCCAGGAAGTGTCGAAGAGCTATCTCTATTTTTATCTGTTCTTTTACTTGTTTTTCATAAAAGTCCGGATCATTGCTGCCTATGTCCATAATATATATTTTTTTAAAATCCTCATAAGTTTTTTCAATGTCACTTTGTGAAACCTTGTCAATTTCAGAAACCAAGTCACCAATTCCATAGTAGTCTACTGTCCATCCGAATTGAATTTGAGCTTCAATTTTGTCTCCTTCAGTGACAGCTACATTACGCATATTGTCTCCAAAACGAGCAACCTTTATATCTTGACTTGCAATATAGCCGGCGGCTACATTCATCCAGTCGGCAATTTCTTTTTGGATTTCAGGTTTTTCCCAGTAACCTGCTATTACTTTATTGTGTTTATTCAGCCGTGCATTAATAAAACCATATTCTCTGTCACCATGGGCACTTTGGTTTAAATTCATAAAATCCATATCTATTGTCTTCCATGGAATATGTTCATTAAACTGAGTTGCAAAGTGCAGAAGAGGTTTTTGTAACAATTTAGTACCTGCTATCCACATTTTAGCTGGTGAAAAAGTGTGCATCCAGGTTATTATACCTGCTACATTGTCGTCATAATTTACCTCTTTCATAAGTTTTTTAATTTCATCTGCAGAAGTCGCTAAGGATTTGAATATAATAGGATAAGGTAATTTACTGCTTTTATTCAGACCATCTACAATTTTTATGGAGTCCTCTTTTACCTGTGCCAATGCATCTTCTCCATATAGATATTGACTACCCACTATGAACCAGAATTCCATTTTTTTATTTTTTAACATGATTATTCATCCTCCTATATTTCATTTTTTTAATCATTTGAAGGTGATTTTTCAAAAATTATACTGCTAGGGTAATCCTTTACATAAAAAAGAAATAACACTTTCCTAGCTGTTAAATTAAATATAATATTTATACTTATAAATGTCAATACATTTTCAATATTTATTAGTATAAATTTTTGAAAACGTATGAGTAAATAATGAAAATTTACGAAAAGAGGTACCATATATATCAGTAAATATTTTTCTTAACTACTAGTAATAATTAATTGGTTGTTCTTATAGTGTTATTTCTATATAAGGTAAATACATTTTTCATGACTTTTTATTTGACGTATGCTATGGGAAAAATAAGTACGTACTTTTTACATATTTTTTGTTGACATGTACGTATATATGTAGTAACATCTATTATAAGGAAAGCGTTTACTATTGTATTGTTTTAGAAGGAGGTTTTTTTATTGACTATAAATGAGAAGAGAGCAGAAGAAATTCAAAATGGTAAAACATCGTTGGGAATAGAATTTGGTTCTACTCGTATTAAAGCGGTTCTTATTGGCAACGATTTCTCCCCATTGGCTAGTGGTAACTTTGAATGGGAGACAAGCTTAGATAATGGGATCTGGACCTATTCACTAGAAGAAATCTGGAAAGGGTTGCAATACAGTTATCAAAAACTTTTTGCTGAAGTAAAAGAACGATATGGGGTAACACTTTCAAAAATTGGTTCAATTGGATTTTCAGCCATGATGCATGGATATATGGCTTTTGATAAACAAGGAAAACTTCTTGTTCCATTTAGGACCTGGCGTAATACTATGACGGAAGAAGCAGCAAAAAAGCTAACGGAAATATTTAGTTACAATATTCCCCAGAGGTGGAGCATAGCTCATTTATATCAGGCTATTCTCAGAAATGAACCTCATATTGAAAAGCTTGATTTTTTAACTACTTTAGCTGGTTATATTCATTGGCAGTTGACGGGTGAAAAGGTTTTGGGTATCGGCGATGCATCAGGAATGTTTCCAATTGATATGAAAATACGTAATTATGATGTGCATATGTTAAAAACCTTCAATCATCTGCCAGAGGTTGAAAAACATTCATTAAATGTAGAGAAGCTTTTGCCGAAGGTCTTACTGGCTGGGGAAAATGCTGGTATCTTGACTTTAGAAGGAGCAAAAAGGCTTGATATAAGTGGCAATCTTCAGGCTGGTATTCCGCTGTGTCCACCTGAAGGAGATGCAGGTACGGGAATGGTTGCCACAAACTCAGTTGCACCGCGCACAGGGAATATCTCTGCAGGTACGTCAATTTTTGCCATGGTAGTCCTTGAGAAACCTCTTAAGAAGGTCCATGAAGAAATTGATCTGGTGACAACACCTTCAGGAGACTTAGTGGGTATGGTTCACGCAAACAATGGATATTCTGATATAGATGAGTGGGTTAATGTCTTTCAGGAATTCACTGAAGCTATAAATGTCAAGATTAGCAGAGAACTCCTTTATATGGCTCTCTATGCTCAAGCTTTTCAAGGCGATCCTGATTGTGGAGGAATTCTTGCGTATAACTATTTTGCGGGTGAAAACATTACAGGTGTTTCAGAGGGTAGACCTTTAGTTGTTAGAAAGCCAAAAAGTAATTTTAACTTAGCAAACCTTATGAGAGCACATCTCTTTACTTCTTTAGGTGCATTGAAAATTGGGATGGACATTCTTTTAAAGGATGAGGCTGTAAAACTTGACAAATTACTTGGTCATGGTGGATTGTTCAAGACACCTGTTGTTGGACAATCAATAGTTGCAGCTGCAGTAAATACACCAGTATCCGTTATGGAAACTGCAGGTGAAGGAGGTGCCTGGGGAATTGCTCTGTTAGCTGGCTATTTAAAGGATAGGGAAACTAATTCCACGTTGTCGGAATTTTTAGCAAAAAAAGTTTTTGCTGGTTATGTACCTGAGGAAATACAGCCTGATCAAAAAGATGTGGATGGATTTGAGCAATTTATTCAGCGTTATAAAAAGGGAATTCCTATTGAACAGGCGGCAGTGAATTACTTAACTTAAAGATGCAGTTGGAGTTAGTGAATAGAAAACTTGAAATTAGTTCATTAAATATAATAAACAAAATTAATGTCTTATGAAATTGAGATGATGATACTTTACTTGAATAATTATATTTAATCAGTGATTAAGGAGGAAGGTTAGAATGAAGAAAAAAGTATCCCCAACATTAATTTACTTTTTCGGATCTTTTGGAGGATTTATGTTCGGGTATGACATCGGGATAATTAATGGTGCTTTACCTGGAATTAAAACAACATGGAGTGTTAATCCATGGCTGGAAGGGTTGATTACTTCGGGATTGTTTGTAGGAGCTATGCTTGGTGCTTCACTAATGGCTTCATTAGCAGATCGTTTTGGTCGTCGTCGAATGATTATGTGGAGTGCAGTTGTATTTGCAATTGGTGCCCTGGGATCCGGTATTTCAAGTAATACAAGTTTTTTGGTTATTGCTCGTATTATTTTAGGGGTGGCTGTAGGCGGTGCTTCTGCTTTGGTTCCAATGTATATGGGAGAAATTAGTCCCGCTGAAACACGTGGAAAGCTATCGGGGCTGAATCAGTTAATGATAACTGTAGGAATGCTTAGTGCATATGGCGTGAATTATGCATTTGTACATGTATTTCAAGGATGGCGCTGGATGCTTGGCGGTGCTGTTGTACCAGCTATAGTACTGCTATTTGGAGCATTTCTGTTACCAGAATCACCGCGATTCTTAGTTCGAATTGGCAAAAAGGAATTGGCACGACAAGTGTTGCAGTCATTGCGTTCCTCAGAAGAAGCCGAAAGTGAATATCAGGCAATTATTAATGCACAACATTCTGATGCAGGCTCTTTCAAGGATTTATTTTCTAAAATGGCTCTACCGTCTGTAATTGCAGGTTGTGGTTTAACCCTATTACAACAGATTCAAGGAGCAAATACGATTTTTTATTACTCATCACAAATTCTAGCCAAGGTTTTTGGATCGGAAATTGGTGGGGTTGTCAGTACGGTTGGTATTGGTGTGGTTTTTGTATTGGCAACCATTGTAACCTTACTGATTGTAGATAAATTTAAACGTCGTACATTATTTATGTCGGGCTCCATTGGCATGGGAATATCTTTACTGCTGGTTGGATTGATTTATCCTTCTGCTCAAGCCAATTACGCATGGGCAACATGGACTGTATTTTTCCTTATCTGTTTATATGTTATCTTTTATGCATACTCCTGGGCTGCTGTTACTTGGATTGTAGTTGGAGAATTATTTCCGAGTCATATTCGAGGACTTGCTACTGGTATTGCATCAACAGTTAACTGGTTTGGTAATATTTTAGTTGCACTGTTCTTCCCGGTATTACTTGAAACAGTAGGCTTATCTATAATTTTCTTTGGCTTTGCTGCAATTTGTGTGATAGGATTTCTGTTTGCAAAATATCTTCTTTATGAAACAAAAGGAAAATCATTGGAAGAAATTGAAATGTACCTATACGATCGTTCTATTGGGAGCGTTGTTGGGTTAATGAAATAATGTTATCTATAATATATTGTTATAAAAAATGGATAAATATTTGGAAAATTTTTTATAATCTGTAGAGGAAAAATTAAATAATAAAATAAATATAGGGCTGTTCATATTAGCGATTTTTCAATCGCTGTGAACAGCCCTGCATTTATAATTAATTATTTATCAAGTAATTCTTATGAGCAGAGGATTCAACCTGAGTCTAAAGTTATAGATGCCATTGCCAGTTAGCTACTTCTAGTAAGTCTTCTCCAAATTCATGAATATATTGCTTGTGTTCTATTAATTTGTTATTCATTAATTGAACAAGATGTGAACCACGATTTCCAAGCTGAGGCAGGTTTTCTACCACGTCTTTTACAATATTGAAACGATCCAGCTTATTTTGAACTCTCATGTCAAATGGTGTTGTAATAGTTCCTTCTTCCTGATAACCGTGAACGTGTAAATTTCTATTTTCACGATGATATGTCAATTGATTAATCAAATGTGAAAAGCCGTGGAAGGCAAATATAATTGGTTTATCAGTTGTAAATAATGCATTATAATCCTTATCGCTTAAACCGTGAGGATGTTCATTTTTCGGCAATAGTTTCATCATATCTACTACATTGACAAAACGAATCTTCAATTCCGGTAAGTGTTCTCGCAAGATTGTAACAGCTGCTAAAGCCTCCAGTGTTGGAGTATCACCACAAGAAGCAATAACAACATCAGGTTCTGCTCCTTCATCATTGCTTGCCCAATTCCAGATACTTGCACCCTGTGCTACATGTCTTACTGCTTGTTCCATTGTCAACCACTGCTGCCTTGGATGTTTTGATGTCACTAACAGGTTAATTTTGTGCTTGGTGTGAAGACAGTGATCAAAAACAGCTAATAATGTATTTGCATCAGCCGGTAAATAAGCACGAACTATTTCTGGTTTCTTGTCCACAATATGGCCTAATATCCCCGGATCCTGGTGGGTATATCCATTATGGTCCTGCTGCCATACATTAGATGTTGAGATTAAATTCAAAGAAGCAATGTCTTTTCTCCAGGGAAGTTCTGAAGTTACCTTCAACCATTTGCCATGTTGTGTAATCATAGAATCCACAATACGCAGAAAGGCCTCATAACTTGCAAAGAAACCATGACGTCCAGTTAAAAGATAACCTTCCAGCCAACCTTCACATAAATGTTCACTCAACATTGAATCTAAGATGCGTCCATCATTTGATAGAAATTCATCATTTGGCTCCTTGATTTCTGGCAGCCACTGACGTTTAGTTCCTTCAAAAACTGCCCATAATCTATTGGACATGGTTTCATCTGGTCCAAAAATACGGAAGTTGCGATTTTTTTTGTTTAACTTGATAACATCACGTATATATTTTCCTAATTCAATCATGTCTTGTGCAACAGTATCACCTGGAGCAGGAACATCTACAGCATAATCGCGAAAATCAGGTGTACGCAGTTCACGTAATAACAAACCACCATTTGTATGCGGGTTGGCGGCCATTCGTTTATTGCCTTTTGGCACTAGTTCTTCTAATTCGGGAATCAATCTGTAATTTTCATCGAATAATTCTTCTGGTTTGTAACTTTTCAACCATTCCACCAATTGCTCTAAGTGTTCCGTATGATAACGATCTACAGGAAGAGGCACTTGATGTGCACGAAATGAACCTTCATTTGGAATACCATCCACTAGCTTTGGGCCTGTCCATCCCTTGGGTGTGCGCAATATAATCATCGGCCATTGTGGACGAGTAGCATCATTATTTTCACGAGCGTTCTTTTGAATAGAGAGTATTTCTTCTATTACTATGTCCAATGTTTCTGCCATTAATTTATGCATAATTTCAGGATTATCACCTTCTACAAAATAAGGCTTCCATCCATTTCCTTCAAATAATTTTTCTAATTCTTCATGGGAAATACGGGACAATACAGTCGGATTGCTGATTTTATATCCATTTAAGTGTAATATGGGTAATACAGCCCCATCCGTAATAGGATTCAAAAATTTATTTGCCTGCCAGGATGTAGCTAATGGACCGGTTTCTGCCTCTCCATCACCAACAACGCAAGTAGTGATAAGGCTGGGATTATCAAAAACGGCACCAAAAGAATGGGCCAAAGAATAACCTAATTCGCCGCCTTCATTAATTGAACCTGGAGTCTCAGGTGCCATGTGGCTGGAAATTCCACCAGGGAAAGAAAATTGTTTAAATAATTTTTTTAGACCAGTTAGATCACGGCTGACATTTGGATAAACTTCACTGTAACTTCCGTCTAGGTAAGAGTTAGATACCATTACCTGACCGCCATGACCTGGGCCAGAAACATAAATCATATCCAGATCATATTTCTTAATAACGCGGTTTAAATGAGCATAGATAAAATTTTGACCTGGAATAGTCCCCCAGTGTCCAACAACTTTTGCTTTTAAATGTTCAGGTTTTAAAGGTTCTCTAAGTAATGGATTATCTAGTAGATATAATTGTCCTACGGATAAAAAATTAGCCGCACGCCAATAAGCATCAACCTTTTTCAGATAATCCGGTGTAATCTTCTGCTCATCCACATATTTTTCTGTTGTATTTTGCATAATTTTCCTCCTAATTCATAATTTTTTCATTTTGAAATCATTCAGTGTAAATTTCATCATTGTTGCTTAATATTTTAAAACATTCATACGTATTTATAAGTGATTTTTTAAAATTTATACGTATAAATAAAAATATTTTGTTGCCTGTGAAGCATTTGATACTTTAAGACTATATCAGTTATTTTCATGATAGCATTAAGCAGCATCAAGTGATTTCTAGTTTCAGATGGAATTGCTCATGAGGAATACTTTTTCCCGCCTGAAACTTATTAACAGTATTCTTAGTGTCTTTAGCACTTAGAATACGTTATCCTTTAGGGGAAAAACTTATCCGATGGCTGTCAGTTCTAAACCTCCCATTTTAAAAAGTTGAAAATATTAGCAGTAGCAGTGTTCGGATAAGTAAATTTTGTTTAGCTTTTGTTTTTTTGACCATAATAAGCATTCTTTCCATGTTTGCGTCTAAAATGTTTATCTAGTAAGATTTGATCCATTTTGATGTTATGGGGCTTTAATTGTAATGAATGATATGCCATTTCTGCTACTTGTTCTAGTACTACTGCATTGTGGACTGCATTTTTAGGACTGGTGCCCCAGGTAAACGGTCCATGATCATTTACCAGCACTGCAGGTACTTCATCTGGATTTATATTGTTTTGTTTAAAAGTTTCAACAATTACATCTCCTGTTTGTTTTTCATAGTTCTTTTCGATCTCGTTTTCAGTCATTGGGCGAGTTACAGGTATATCCCCATAAAAATAATCAGCATGAGTAGTACCAGCTGCCGGAATTGAAAGTCCTGCCTGAGCGAATGAAACAGCCCAAGGAGAATGAGTGTGAACGATACCGAGGATGTTTGAAAAATTTTTATATAGAACAAGGTGAGTTGGGGTATCGCTTGAAGGGTTCAAATCTCCTTCTACAATATTTCCGTCAAGATCTACAATAACCATGTCTGATGTTTTCATCTTATTGTAATCAACACCGCTGGGTTTAATAACTACCAGGTTTTTATTTCGGTCAATTCCACTTACATTGCCCCAGGTGAATGTTACCATGTGATACTCAGGCAGCAGCAAGTTAGCTTTTAATACTTGCTCCTTTAAATCTTCTAGCATGAGATTAACCTTCTTTCGTTGAGAATTCTTTAATTTCTTTTAGATGCTTTATAATGTTGTTTTGTATAGGATTCCAATTTTAAGATTTCTTTTATAGCTTTTTTTACAGATATGAATGTTGTTTCTATAAAACAGTTGTAGTAAATATTTGGATTTTGTAGAATCCAAATATTTTTTAGATTGATATTTATACCATGTAGTTTCTCCGTTATAGGAAACCTTTTACTGTTAAAGAAATAATTTTCTCGTCAATTAGACTAATAATTATTTCTTTTGCAGATAATAATCCCAAATGGACTCCAAAGGTATATTTTAATAATTGTCTTTTTGAATAAAGTTAATTGCTTTCAAAACAAATATAATATTTATTCGTATAAATGTCAATATAATTTATAAATTTATTCGTATAAATTGTAAATGAATTTGTCTGATTTCATATAGTTTTTCATAACAAATGAAACTTTTTATATTTATATTAAGTGTTCTTTGTTATAATATAATAAATTAACATTATTACAGAGTTACGGGGGAAAAATATGAAGCATAAATATGAAATTGTTAAAGAAAAGATTATAAATTGGGCAATCAACGGTAAATATAAACCCCATGAAAAAATCCCAACTGAGTCAGAAATGATGGATTTGTTTCAAGTAAGCAGACATACTATAAGGAGAGCCCTAAGCGATTTATCCTCTGAAAATTATCTATATAGAATACAGGGCAGTGGCATATATATGTCCGATTTTAAACAAAATGAATCCTATCTAAAGAAGTATAAAAATGTAGGTGTGCTTACTACATATATTTCTAATTATATATTTCCAGATATAATTGGGGGAATTGAAGATACGCTTTATGATAATTCTTATTCTCTTTTGTTATCTTCTACCAGGAATAACATGATGTTTGAAAATAGAAATCTTAATAATTTATTGGCTCATAAAGTAGATGGAATTATAATAGAGCCTACTAAAAGTGCATATCAAAATCCTAATATGGGGTATTTGAATAATCTGATAGAGCAAAATGTACCATTTATTACGATAAATTCAGCTTATCCTCAAATTGAAGTTCCAAGTTTATGTGTGAATGATTTTAAAGGAGGACAGATAGCGGCTGAGTGTTTTTTTAATTTGGGTCATAAAAACATAATGGGCATTTTTAAAGTGGATGATTTACAGGGAGTATATAGGATGAATGGCTTTATATCAGAATGCCAGAAAAATGATGTTTTATTAGATCAGGATCAGATAATAACTTATTTGTCTGAAGAAACTGACAGTGTATTACCTGGTAAAATTAAAAGAGTTATAAATAAAAATGAACATCCAACAGGTGTTTTTTGTTATAATGATGAGATTGCATTTATGGTTGTAAATATTGCGCATAGTTTGGATTTAAAAGTTCCTGAAGATATATCGGTTATTGGCTTTGATGATTCACAAATCTCTAAAATTATGAATCCAAGGTTGACCACAATAACGCATCCAAAACAGAGAATGGGAATAGATGCTGCTAAGTTAATTATTAAGTTAGTTAACAATAACAATAAATTCAGCAAAAGTGATTCTATATTATATGAACCTGAACTTATAGTACGTGATTCCACAGCGCCAATAGATTAAAATATATCAACGATGGATATTTCATATGGGATTAGAAACAGTTTAATAATTACATGTAGAAATACTATTGATTATGATAGCTTTTTAAATTTTGAGATTTGGTTCTTATAATATATAATGATTGAATTTGATACGAGAAATATTATATAGACATATATAGAAATTGGGAATAGTTATAATGATATTTTTCATTTTTTTGTTATGCTTATTGTGTTTTAAGGAGAGCATATATTATATTAAATTATAATTTCTGAAATGTTCCTAACATTATATAGATACTTAGTAAAATGACATATAAACATATCCATGTGTATCTATGTATGAAGAAGTGAGCAATGAGTAGAAATATAAAGAAATAGTGAAATAAATTTTAAATATGGTTAAAATAATAAATTGTAGAATAATAAACTGTGATATAATAAAGCACGTTGTCCAGAAGAGTAGCAAAGAGCAGCAAAAGGTGGATGTATCAACTCATAAGACTGATTTGAAAAAACATAAAAAATGTTGACAACGATTGGTTGAGATGATATACTATAAAAGCTGTCTTAAGAGATGGCAGGTAATTTGAGATGATCCTTGAAAATTAAACAGAATAAATATAAGGAAACTTATACGAGAATAAACCAGCAATTCTTTTGAGCTGCGATAAGCAGCTAAAAGTAATTTTGTAAGTAATATATTTAAAATTAATAATAACGAGCAGTTCAAGGAAAACCAGGAGCGAGGAGCAGAACTTACTTAGGTAATTGAGCACCGCAGCGAGGGGTTTGACGCAGAAATGCGAAGTTAGTATTGATTTTCAACAGAGTCAAAGACAACTTTTAAATTAAGAGTTTGATCCTGGCTCAGGACGAACGCTGGCGGCGTGCCTAACACATGCAAGTCGAGCGAAGAAGCTCCTCCGGGAGGTTCTTAGCGGCGGACGGGTGAGTAACACGTGGGTAACCTGCCTCAAAGAGGGGGATAGCCTCCCGAAAGGGAGATTAATACCGCATAATAAGTGCAGTTCGCATGAACCGCACTTTAAAGGAGAAATCCGCTTTGAGATGGACCCGCGGCGCATTAGCTAGTTGGTAAGGCAGCGGCTTACCAAGGCAACGATGCGTAGCCGACCTGAGAGGGTGAACGGCCACATTGGAACTGAGAGACGGTCCAGACTCCTACGGGAGGCAGCAGTGGGGAATATTGCACAATGGGCGAAAGCCTGATG
>NZ_PVXP01000031.1 GCF_002995845.1 Clostridium luticellarii
AGACTGATTTCAAAGATAATTTGGATAGAATATCTCATAATGCCATGGAAGATGCTTGTACAGGAGCTAATCCTGCAAAAATAACTGAAGAAGAGATGAAAAAATTATTCCAGTATATATATGAAGGTAAAAAAGTTGATTTCTGATTTTGATTGTTTTTATATTTTTATATTTTGAAAAATTATAAAAATAAATAAATTAATCTCTTGTGCTATTAAAAATTAAAGAAGGTTAAGATATTATGTTGAAGTTTTTTATCTATGAATTGTATTATAATAATTAACTAGTACAAGAGATTAATTTGCTTCCTTTGGCAAAAGGTGAGAAATCTGGAGCTTTTGGTTTAACAGAGCATAATGTAATAAATAGTTATTTGGAAGTTGTCATGCTTGACATGCCTTATGAGAGATCATGAATTTAGTGATCTTTTTGCTAATTTATAGATTGTGCAATTATATGATATAACTATAAAGGATTATTATAGACTAAACAAATACAAACAAGAGGGGAGTTGAAACCGCCAGAATCAGAGTTGTATCCGGTATATTTGGATTACATTTGATTGGTGGAATAACATGTATAAAATAGTACGAAAAGAAGAATTGGCACCCAATATATTTTTAATAGATATAGAAGCACCAAGAGTTGCAAAATCCTGTCTGCCTGGGCAATTTATTATAGTAAAAATAGATGAAAAAGGTGAAAGAATACCTTTAACTATATGTGACTATGATTCTGAAAAAGGTACAGTTACAATAGTATTTCAGACATTGGGGGATTCAACTAAAAAGATGGCTGAATACGAAGTAGGCCAGTATTTTGAAGATTTTGTTGGGCCATTGGGACAACATTCTGATTTTGTAAATGAAAGTATGGAGGAACTCAAAAAGAAGAACATAATATTTGTAGCAGGAGGAGTTGGCACTGCCCCGGTTTATCCCCAGGTAAAATGGCTTCATAGCCACGGAATAGATGCAGATGTCATAGTGGGGTGTAAATCTAAAAACTATCTACTTTTTGAAGAAGAGCTGAAACCGATTTGCGATAACCTTTATATAGCTACTGATGATGGAAGTTATGGGTACAAAGGATTTGTTACAGATCTTCTGAAAGAGCTTATTGATAAGAAGACTAAGGACTACAATTATGTAGTCGCTATAGGACCAATGATAATGATGAAGTTTATAGCACAGCTTACTAAAAAATACGCGATTAAAACTATAGTGAGTTTGAATCCTATAATGGTAGATGGTACTGGAATGTGTGGAGCCTGCAGGGTTACTGTAGGAGGAAAAGTAAAATTTGCCTGTGTGGATGGACCCGAATTTGACGGCCATCTTGTAAATTTTGATGAAGCTATGAGAAGGCAGGCTATGTATAAGACTGAAGAGGGAAAAAAGATATTGAAGAAAGAAGAGGGAGATACATTCGACAGAAAGGGCTGTGAACGTAGAGCAGAGGAAAAACTTAATAGGATGAAGAGAGTCCCAATAAGGGAACAGGATCCTAAAGTGAGAGCCACTAATTTTGATGAGGTATGTCTTGGCTACACTGAGGAAGAAGCTGTAAAAGAAGCGTCCAGATGCCTAAACTGTAAAAAACCTATGTGTGTAACTCAATGTCCTGTTTCCATAAGCATACCTAAGTTTATAGAACAGGTTAAGAATAAAAATTTTGAAAAGGCTGCTAGGATAATAGCTGAATCCAGTGCACTTCCGGCGGTCTGTGGAAGAGTATGCCCCCAGGAAACTCAGTGTGAAGAGAAATGTGTACTTGGGAAAAAGGGAGATGCTGTAGCCATAGGGAAATTGGAAAGGTTTGTAGCAGACTGGTCCAGAGAGAACAACATTGATTTATCTGAAACTTTACCTAAAAACGGTAAAAAAGTGGCTGTAATAGGCAGTGGTCCTTCAGGGCTTACCTGTGCAGGAGATTTAGCAAAGTTCGGGTACGATGTTACTATATTTGAAGCCTTACATAAGGCTGGAGGGGTTTTAGTATATGGAATTCCTGAGTTCAGGCTCCCGAAAGATAGGGTAGTGCAGCATGAAGTGGAGAATGTAAAGAAATTAGGTGTTAAAGTAGAGACGGATACAATAGTGGGCAGGACTATCACTATTGATGATCTCATAGAAAAGGAAGGTTTCCGGGCAGTATTTATAGGTTCAGGAGCAGGACTTCCGAGGTTTATGGGAATACCTGGAGAAAATTTGAATGGGGTGTTCTCGGCCAATGAGTTTTTGACAAGAAGTAATCTTATGCAGGCATTTAAAAAGGACTATGATACACCTATAAAGGTTGGTAAAAAAGTTGCTGTAGTGGGTGGAGGAAATGTAGCCATGGATTCTGCAAGAACAGCACTTAGACTTGGGTCAGAAGTATATATAGTATACAGAAGATCTAGTTCAGAATTACCGGCAAGGGCAGAAGAAGTACATCATGCTGAGGAAGAGGGAATAAAATTTAATCTCTTGACTAATCCTGTAGAAATATTGGGAGATAAAAGGGGATGGGTTAAAGGAATGAAATGTGTAAAGATGAAATTAGGTGAACCAGATGAATCCGGCAGAAGAAGGCCTATCAAAATGGAGGGTTCAGAATTTGATTTGGATGTAGATACAGTGATTATGGCACTGGGAACTTCACCTAATCCACTTATAGCTTCTACAACAAAGGGACTTGAAATGAATAAACGCGGGTGCCTGGTGGTGCAGGAAGATACAGGTCTTACCACCAGAGAGGGTATATATGCTGGTGGAGATGCAGTGACTGGAGCAGCAACGGTAATACTTGCCATGGGGGCGGGTAAAAAGGCAGCAAAGGCTATAGATGAATACTTGAAGTAATAATTCAAAAAAACTGTACTGGAATATTCTGGTACAGTTTTTTATAATTCACAATAAATGATGATGATTTTCCATGCATCTCAAAAGGACTTTAAAGAAATATGGGCAGATTATTTCGAGCTGTATAGGGATTATGGTGAAATAAAAAATTTACGTGTCAAAAGTGAATTTAACTATTTTAAAAACATCTACCATACCTCCTTTCGTTCAAGTTCCAACAAAGCTTTCTTCATATCAAGGCCGCCTGCATAGCCGACGAGATTTCCGTTTGCTCCGATTACCCGATGACACGGAACCACAATTATCAATGGATTTTTATTATTTGCCATACCCACTGCGCGGCTGGCTTTTGGATTGCCCACCGCCCCTGCGATCTCTTTGTATGTGCGGGTCTCTCCGTATGGGATCCTGCGAAGGGCGTCCCACACTTTTTTTTGAAAGTCAGTGCCATGGAGTTCGTATGGAAAGTCGAAGGTTTTACGATGTCCTTTGAGATATTCACATACCTGCTCAAAAGCTAGATCGGAAAGTGCCGAAGGTTTGTTGTCGGCGTCGATTTTTTCCACCGGTTTCAACAAAACAACTGCTGTATTCGTATATCCGATTTCTAAAATTCCAAATTCAAAATCATAAAATGCGTATTCTATCATTTTCTACATTCCTTCCTGTATGCGGCGGGAGGCAATCCCGTACCATTTTTGAAAAAACGATAAAAGGATGACAGTCGGTCAAAGCCTACAGAATAGGCAATGTTGATAATCTCGTCATTGGTATCTGAAAGCAGCCGTTTTGCTTCTTTCAAGCGAAGATTGCTCATATATTTGGACAATGTAATGCCGTACTCACCCTTAAATATTTCAGCCATGCGGCGCTGGGATATGCCCAATTGCCGCAGTTCCCGATTCAGCTTGCAGCTCTTTCGAAAAGAATCGCCCAGCCGCCGCTTTACTTTTTCTGCAATTTCTTTTATAGGTTTATAATCCAGCAGGTCACTTCTGCAGCGCTTGCAGGGGCGAAATCCCTCAGCTCTTGCTTGTTCTGCTGTATTAAAAAAGCACACATTTTCCCGTTTTGGAGTCTTGGATTTGCAAGAGGGACGGCAATAAATTCCGGTAGACTTGACTGCGTAGAAAAAAATGCCGTCATAGGATGCATTGTTTTCGGATACCGCTTTCCACATTTCTTCCAGTGTCATTTTCTTGACGCCTCCTTTTTCTTTTTTGACGCATAATCTCGCATTTCAGGAATTGCACCTCCGGCAATTGCCCAAAGATACAGGCTTGCCACCGTTCCATAGGTAGAATATCGCCTTGCGTATTTCACAAACCTTTTTCTGCCGATGCTTTTATGATGATACAGCATCCGCATTCCTCGATGAATGGCAAGGTCGCCGTCAACTGTATGGTATATATGTCCGATCCGATCAATTGTTGTGTCAAGCAATTTGTCGCGTTTTTTTAAGTATTCAATTTCCTCGCTGCCATATTCGAAATACAAAAAATCACCTCCATTTCTACAATTATAGCATAGGCACCCGGTGACTTTCTTCTCTATTTTGGAAATTCAATTTAAGGAAAAGTATAATTCAATATGTTATTTAAAAATCAGCATTCCACTCATTTTTCACCTTATTAATAAAATCGACACATTTCCGATTAAACTCCAGAGTTGTTAGATATAATCTTTGAATATCATTATTCTCATTTACTGCTCTTGTATTCATTACCAATGTATCTAATTCCATGTTTACTTTTGATAATTGATTAACTACTGAATCCCTTAAATTATCAATAACATGTTCTAAAGAAATTGTCTGTTCAAGTATCTCTTCGTGTAATTCCCTGTGTTCAAAAATATTTATGCACTGTTCAATATTATCCGCCTGTTCACAATAAATATATTTCACAAAATAACTTAATGCATATTCGTTAAAAATGTATTTTGATGGTAGAAATGTACAATACTTACTTATAATTTTATTTTTCATATCAGCTAAAGAGGTGTTCTTTGATTCAATAATATTCATATAATTCTCGATATTATCAATATATTGATTGGCTTCACTTTTTTTAAACTCCAAAGCATTATTGAGTCTTTTTCCAGCATCGCTTTCCTGGAATTTCATTAAGTAGTAAGATTGTATTTTTGCCAAAGTTTCTTCTTCAATGAATTGCCCTGGTATTACATAAATAAGTTTCTCTAATTTATTTTTTAGTTCATCTTTTAATTTACTTACTTCCTCCACAAGGTCTACTTGTTTTTTCCTATAAGCTGAACAAGCTTCATGAGGAACGCTTGGCCTAAATGTAATTTGCATCTTCATTTCTTCGTTATAATCTTCCACCATATTAGAAAGCTGTAATCTATAATAATTCTGAATTTTTTCTTGTAAAGACTTGCTGGATTCATCAATTATAAAATGATTCAAGTCGAAAGGTTCATATTTTTCTTTTCCTATGGTATTGATAAGGTCCAGAATCTCAAAGCCATATTTACCGGTCAAATTCCTAATATAGTTCATAATACTATTATTGTCATCGAATGTTTCCTGAGCATTTGATGTAACGCACCACATGCCGTTAAGATTTTCGTAGTGGCACAGCGTATACGAAAAGCTATTGTGTAAATTACAATACGTAGCTATACACAACCTTTTAAAGTCCTCACTTTTTATAAAATTTAAGGCAGTATTGTTTTTCACAAAGCAATTCTTACTTTGAAGAAACTTATTTCTGTCTCCAGCATATTTTTGTCTTTTATGCTCCAGTTTTTTTAATTCATCATTTAAAAGCATTTGTGATTCATTAATATTAATAATTATATCTCCTAATTCAAATAATTTCTTCAACAACAATAATCTATCAGCACTTATTTTCATAGTAGTATTCATAACTTTATCCCCCTAAAAATTATTACGATCACTTAAATTTTATACCTCATTTCGGTGAATATCAATATATACGATTTTTGAGTAAGCAGGGTATAATAAAATCTGAAATTGTTGAAGTGTTTTTTATTTATAAATCGTTGTATTATTGTAAGGATAAAAAAGGTGGTGATGATTATTCAAGAAGATCAATTTGAAAAATATATAAAACAGTATGAACGTTTAATCATTACCATATGCTTTTCTTTTACGAAAAATTATTTTGATGCAGAAGATATAGCACAGCAGACATTTTTAACTGCCTATGAAAAGTTAAATAAATTTGATGGCAGGAATTTTAAAGCATGGGTTACGAAAATTGCAGTTAATAAATGCAGGGACTATATTAAAAGTCCTGCCAGGAAAGTGGAGGATCTTACTTGTGAAGACTACAAATATATAGAAGATACAAAAAATTCTCCTGAGGAAAATATACTGAGTAATTACAGTGAAAGAAAAATCTATGAACTGTGCAGCAGGTTAAAAGAACCTTACAGAACCGTGGCGGTAAATTATTTTTGCAGAGACGTAAAGCTCTCGGATATGGCAAAAGATACAGGAGAGAATTTGAAGACACTTAGGACAAGATTATATAGAGCAAAAAAACTTCTCAAAATTTTATGGAAGGAGGCGGTAACTTGAGTGATGATTTGTTTAACAGTAGCGGACATATAAAAAATTCAGCTTTGAAAAGATTCAGGGATGGAAATTTAAATGATATAGAACTTGTTATTCTATCAAAACATATAGAAAGTTGTGAAGAATGTGCAGAAAAGCTGACAGACAGCTTTGAACAAGTTGATTTTTTGAAGGTACCGGGCGGATTTCAGGAAGAGATAAAAGACAAGATAAATAGAAGACATGAAAAAAATAGACAATTTTTCTTTTATTCACTGAAGGTATCAATGGCAGCTTGTATAGCGCTTGTATTTGTTTTTTCCAGTACTCTTAATTTTATGGCAAGTACCGGAGTGAGGACACTCAAAATAAAATCACCTCAATTTACAGTAGTCAATTCCATAAATATGAAACTTGGAAATTTTACTAATAAGATAATTGATATGGAGGGATTCAATAATGAAATCCAAAAAAAGTAATTTTTTAGCTGTAATTTTTTCTTTTCTACCGGGCGCAGGACATATGTATATGGGATTTATGAAAATGGGATTGTCACTTATGGCGGCATTTTTTACCGTGATATTTCTCTCCAGCTGGCTCAATATAGGACCACTTCTGTTTATTCTCCCATTAATATGGTTCTATTCATTTTTCGACTGTATAAATAAACAAAGCCTTCCAGATGAAGAATTTGAGCTTCTAGAAGATAATTATATGTTTTCTATAGACAAATTGATTAATCTGGACAGAAATTTATTTAAAAAGCAGAGATTGTTTTTTGGAATACTCCTGGTCTGCATGGGAATATATCTTATATGGGACAATGTCAGATATATTATCAAGCCATATATAGATTCGGGTGTTTATAGGATTTTAAGCAATTTTACAGGGATTGTTCCCCAGATAATTGTAGGAATGGCTATAATTGTAATTGGAGTAAAGCTCATTATGGGTAAGAAAAAAGAGGGGGATATAAATGACTAGAGTAAGGAGAGTAGGCACATTTACATCAGGCATTATGCTCATTGTATTTGGTTCCATGTTTTTGATAAACAGTTTATTTAAAATAGTAGATTACAAATTTATAATATCTTTCTGGCCTTTGATTTTGATTTCACTTGGAATAGAGATCATTGCGGCTTATATGATAAATAAAGAAGAAAAAATAAGATATGATACAGGAGCTATAGTTATTGTAATGGCACTTTGTATTTTTGCCATGGTTATGGGGGCTCTTCAGTTTGCCATTGTGAATTACCCTCAATTCAGAGGTACATTTTAGAAATATCAAAGTTTAAATATTAGATCTAAAGGATTTTTGGTCCTGCCCGAAAATCTTTATTAATTGCAAATTGTATAAGAGTTCAAGCCTTCTATGATAAATCCATAATCCAGTTTCATAGAAGGTTTTTTTTAGTGGGATTGGTTGCAGCTGATTTTGAAATGTCTAAATTTGAATATCTTACTAAGGATCAGCTTAAATTCATAGAGGTATTCTTGAAGAACAGAGGGAATATAAAAGATGTAGAAAAGGAACTTGGCATATCCTATCCTACTGTGAGATCAAAATTGGATGAGGTAATAGCTGCTTTGGGATACAATGTCTCCCAAAGTTCTAAAGTTGACAAGAAAAAAATAGTGGATATGTTGGACAGGGGAGAAATAACCGCAGATCAGGCTATAAAAATGATGAATGAATAGATATGAATGAGAGGATGAGAGATATGAATGAAGAAATATCAAAAATATTGAAGATGGTACAGGATGGAAAGATTACCGCAGACAAGGCCCAGGAGCTTATAGAGTCCTTGAAGGATAAAAATACGGAACTTGTGAAAAGTTCAGAGGAAAAACGCAGTGATGATATTATGGATAAAATGCTGAAAATAAAGGTGAATTCCCATGAGGGGGATAATGTGAATGTAAAGCTTCCGGTGAAATTCATAAAGATAATGCTTAAAACTGTTGGGAAGATTCCCATAAGCGACAGTGTAAAGGGAATGGAGAATATAGATTTGAATCTTATTTCGGAGGCAATAGACAATGGACTTTCAGGGAAAATAGTGGATGTAAAAAGTGCAGACGGGGATATAGTAGAAGTAAGTATAGAATAGGAAGTGCAGCTTATGAGAATATATATAAAAACTGGAAACAGGAAATTTACAATTCCCATACCGCTTATATTTCTGAGATTTGGGCTGTTGTTATTCAATAGGCCTTTTATAAGAAAGTACATTCCCGAGAAGGAGAGAAAATACGTGGATATAATTGACTTTGTACAGCTTTCAAAATGTGTTGGAATTTTAAAAGAGTACAGAGGGCTAAAGCTTGTTGAGGTCAAGGCAAAGGACGGGACAGAAGTTGTGATAAAATTGTAAATTGAATTGGGAGAGATGGGCATGAAGTATAAAAAAAATTTTCAATTATACATGTTGGGAAGATTTATATCCTACATGGGTACTGGAATACAGCAGATAGCACTGCCGCTTTATATTTTGGATGTGACTCATTCGGGGATAATGATGGGGCTTTTTTCAGCGGTGAATCTGGTTCCCAATATTATAGCACTGGCTTTTGCAGGAATTCTAGGTGACAGGAAAAATAGAAAGAACGTGATGATGTCATCTGACTATGTCAGAGGGATTTTTGTATTATTTCTAGGCTATTTTGCCATGAGAGGGAGTTTGAATATAGCTTTTTTGTTTACACTGCAGGTATTTATTTCAATTATGGACAGCATTTTCAATGCTTCCTCTACGGCGATTCTTCCAGAGCTTGTGGAGGAAGACAAACTTATGAAGGGAATAGCTGCCTGGGGAGGTATTGATGCGGTTTCCATGATTATAGGGCCGGCTCTTGGAGGAATTATATATGGGATTTTTGGAATAAAAATGGTATTTTATTTAAATGGAATATCTTTTATCATATCAGGCATATGCTGTACTCTCATAGCCTATGTAAATGAAGACAGGAACCTTGAAACATTTACCTTGAAATCATTTTTTACCGAAAACAGTGAGGTACTTTATTTTATAAAGAAGAACAAAGCTCTCCTTCAATTGTTCTCATTGGCCCTGGTGACAAATTTTCTGGTGGCACCTCTCTTTGACATAGTACTTCCTTATGTTGTAAAGAGGGGAATAGGATTTACTTCACAGCAGTACGGATATCTCATTTCATTTTTCACTCTTGGAATACTCCTGGGGAATATATTAATAGGTACCTGCCTTGCCAAATTCAGTAGAAAACTTATAATGAAGAATTCTCTTGTGCTTCAGACCATAATTCTGATGATGTTTCCAGCAGCTGTATTTCCTGTTACTATAAATTACCTGGGAGAGCATAGCCTGAGGTTATTTATGCTGCTGACGTGAATAATATTTTTAGGTGGCTTTTTTAATTCTGGACTGAACACACCCTTGAATACAAATCTTCAGGAAATCGTTCCAAACGAAATGCGCTCCAGATTTTTTTCAATACTTGGGGTATTTGGACAAGGAGCTATACCGCTGGGATCCTTGATATATGGGATTCTACTTGACAGGTTTCCATATTATTATATATTGATGATAGTGATGTCCATTGTATTTGTAGTTACGATGGTGTTCATGAAAAGGGCAGTACCGGAAGTTTATGAACCGTAGAAATAGTGGAATTTTTTATTTAGCCTTGTGTATGCGATATGCTTCAGAAAATATTGACAATGAACGGAGGATACAATATAATCAAGAAAAACAGTATGGAATATTTGTGATAGAGTAGCATGGCTATATCTAAAAAAATATAGCTCAAATGACTGGAAAATTTATTTGGAAAGGGGTGTGTAATGATGGATAATAAAATAAATATGGAAGATTTTAAGAAGAATTATAAAAGTGCTAAGGGTTTTCACCATAGGGCAGAGCAGTTTTCGCGGGAAGGCTGGGATTCTGTTGTTATATTTAATGTGGCCTCAATGGCTCTTGAATCTTATCTGGTTGCTCTCTGCAATTTATATGGTGTAATGCCAATGGGTCATACTTATGGATATCTTGTAGATAGTGCAGAAACGGTTGTTGATGTTCCTTCATCTCTGGATGACGAAATAAGATCTCTTGATCCGATATTTAATGAGTATCTCTGCTCCCTTGAAAGTTATGACAGCAGTATTTTAAAATTGCTGGATTCAGATAAACTTATTTCGATATGTAATGAAGTCAGCAAATTATTCAATCAGGAAAAAATTTCATCAATATGTGGGTAAATGTGGTTCGTTTTTTGTTTGACTAGAAATTTAAATTGGAAAGTGGTGAATTAATTGCTATGCAAAATAAAAGATTTGAAACAGTATATACACAAGGAGTAATGGAAAGTTATAAAATAGTAGTTGATAAGGAAACTGGGATAAATTATTTATATGTTAGCAATGGAAGTGCCGGTGGATTGACTGTATTGTTGGATTCAGAAGGAAAGCCAGTTGCAGAAAAGCATAAATAATTTACGGTATTTATGCTTATATGCTGTAGATATAATATACAGGATCAGGTATACAGCCGTCAGGTTTTTAAAATCTTTACTGAAATTTGATACATTGGTAATCTTATGGTATTATTAACATACCCTATTGATAAAAAACAAAGTTTGGAGGATGATGTTATGGGATTATTTTCAAGATCATCGGAGAGACGGCGTTATAGAGATGCGCATAGAGGCAGCAAGTACTATAAACGAGAAGGATTTTTTTCTAAATTATTTAAGATGTTTGGATCTTTTTCCAATTCGAGAAAAAGATATAGCAGTAGGTATTCCAGAGATTCACAGGAAAATCATTATTCTGATGAGAGATGGCGCAGAAAAAGGTATAAGAGTTCATGGTCATGATTCCATTTTTTAAAAAGAAGATATACCCACCTGGAGTTTCTATAGGTGGGTATAAAATTACAAGATTTTTAGGAGAAGGACGATTTGGAATATGCTATCTGGTTGAGGCTGGAGGAAATTCATATGTTTTAAAGCAGATTAAGCCTAAAATTATGAGAAAAAGTACGGAAAAGACCATATTTGAAGAAAAAATACTTTCATATCTTGATTATCCAGCAATTCCCTATATGGTGGATACTATAAAAAATTCTGATATATATGCATATGTTATGGAGTATAAAAATGGAAAAACACTGGAAGAGATGATTTTTGGAGATATGCATATATTTACCCGTCGTGAAATTCAAAAGATAGGAGCTGACATTATAAATACAATAGCATATCTTCATGAAAGAAATATTGTGCATAGGGATATAAGAGTGCCCAATGTTATTGTTCAGGAACACAATGTTTGTCTTGTGGATTTTGGACTTGCAAGATTTGCAGATGGCAATAAATATAGATTTTCTGATGACTTTTCAGGAATTGGACACTTGCTTCTGCATTTATACTATTCTTCTTTCACAAAAAAGTTTAGAAAATCAAAACCCTGGTATGAAGAACTGGAATTGACCTCCTCTGAGCTCAAATTTCTGAAAAAATTATTGGCACTGGGTGATGAATACAAAAGTATTTTTGATATAAAAAGAGATTTTCTAAATGAAATCAATGTCAAATAACAAACTAAACAGATTTTCTGGATTCAATAGTATCTACACCGTCTGTGCCGTTGATGTCTTTGTATAAGTCTAACAAATTCATGTGATGAGCTTTTTTAGAATCATATTTCCCTAGTCTAAATGAAAATTCTACTGAAGGTCCGATTCCAATTGCCGATACCAGAGTACCAATTCCAACAGGACCTCCTAAAAGGAAGCCTATTGTCAAAACTGTAATTTCTATAGTTCCTCTTATAAGCCACACTGGCTTGTTTAATTTTCTTACAAGCCCTTCCATAAGTCCGTCCCTGGGACCAGCACCCAGTTCAACCCGTAAATAGAAATATGTAGAGATTCCCATAAGTACAATAGAAAATATGAGCATCAGTATTTTTTCGACTATATTTTCTGGTGTCCTAAATATTCCGATACTGTTGATTAAATCTACAAAAATTCCAACAAAAAACATGTTAAATATACTTCCAATTCCGGGAATTACACCTAGAAAGATTGATAAGAGTATTATACAAAAGCCCACCATTTGTGTCACCTGTCCTAAAGAAAAAATGGAATGATTTACTATACCCATATGAAAAACATCCCAGGGGCTCATTCCCAGATTTGAATAAAATGCAAGAAGTATTGATATGGAACACAGAAAAAATCCCAAGAATAAAGAGGGCATTTTAGGTAATAACTTCAGGCACATGTTTTTGTAATATCGCATAATTTATTTCACCGTCTCTTTCCATCATGTAATTTATATTAGAAGCTCAATCGAGAATTGTCAATATGTTAATCCATTTAAATTTCCTCCCATGGAAATTATATAAATGAATATGGACTTTCTGCCTGTTGATTGTGAAGATAATTTTTACATAAGATCTTCTTTTTCAATATTAATTATCTCAGCATCAGTACTGTTTTCCACGAAGTTTATGATGTTTTCCATTGTGGAATCCTCCTGGGATGAATTAGCACATACACCTGTGATGCCTATTACTATTCTCTGGTGGATATCCATATCGGCTATTTCTGATACAGATATGTTGAATTTATTTTTTAATTTTTGAATTATGCTTTTTACAATCATTCTCTTTTCTTTTAAGGAATGAACCCAGCATGCCCTCAATGTAATTTTCATAAATAAAATTTTCAATGATTATCATCACCTCTTTTATCATAAATCCTATTATATATCAATAAAGAGTTACTTTAAATGATAATATAATAATTTTTCGGGTAAAAGTGTTGATTATTTTACTGCTATATCATAATATATGGATACAAGCAACTAAAAATAGTGTTAGGAGGAAAGGTCATATGGAAAATGTAATTGAAAATATTAAATCCAGAAGGAGTGCCAGAAGGTATACAAAACAGCAGATAAATGAAGATAATCTGAATATAATTTTGGAATGTGGGAGGCATGCACCAAGTGGTGGAAACTCTCAATCCTGGCATTTTACAGTTATTCAGAATCAGGATATACTTCTTAAATTAAACCAGTATGTAAAACTGGCTTTTGAAAAATTGAAAATTGATGAAAATACCTATAAAAGCATTAGAGCCGGAAAGAATCTTTCTGCAAAGGATGAATATAGTTTTTATTATAATGCTCCAACTCTTATAATAGTATCAAATGATTCCAATTACAGCAATGCCATGGCGGATAGTGCCTGTGCCCTGGAAAATATGCTTTTGGCGGCAAATTATCTGGGACTTGGAGCCTGCTGGATAAATCAGCTAACCTGGTTTGATAAAGATGAAAATGTGAGAAAAGTGCTGGAAGAGCTGGGAATACCTAATAATTATAGGGTTTGTGGTTCCATGAGCCTAGGATATAAGGATGGACCCAAATCCAGGGGAAAGGTTATAAAAGAAAATACAGTGACCATTATAAAATAAGATGTCCATAGATATTTACAAATTCCAAAAAAACTACAAAAAACAGTAAAAGCTGTTAAAATACAATCAGGTGAAGATTCATTTTTAAAAGCTGCATATTTCTTGATTTAAGCTATATTGCGAATAAATTGTTTTGAAATTGATATTTCAAATTCTTCTGCAAAAATAGAAATAGGGCTTATGTTATTTATAAAAATATAAAAAAATTACAATACTTGCAGCCAATCATAATATATACTGGTTATGTAATAAGCTATGTAACAAACGAGTATTAGGGGGAATGGTATATTATGGTAATTGTGGGTGAATTAATAAATTCAACTCGTAAATCTATTAAAGAGGCAGTTAAAAATAATGATTCGGATTATATAAAAAAGATTGCCAAGGAAGAATCTGAAGCCGGAGCTAATTATATAGATGTGAATGCCGGCATATTTGTAGGAAAAGAAATTGACTATTTGAAATGGTTGGTACAAACTGTTCAGGAAGCAGTAGATACACCTTGCTGTATAGATTCTCCAGATCCAAAGGCTATAGAAGCTGCATTGCCGCTACATAAAGGAGAAACTCCAATGATAAACTCCATATCTCTTGAAAAAGAAAGATATGATGCAGTTTTGCCTATAATTGAAGGTACCGATCTTAAAATAGTGGCACTTTGTATGTCTTCCAAGGGTATGCCTGAAACTGCTGATGACAGAATCAAAATTGCAGATAAGCTGATAAATGGATTGGTTCAGCATCACGTAAAACTGGATAATATATATGTAGATCCATTAGTGCAGCCTATAGGAACAAATGATAATTTTGGAATACAGTTTCTGGATTCTGTAGAAGCTATTTTAAAAGAATTTAAAGGTGTTCATATGATGTGCGGATTGTCAAATATATCTTTTGGGCTTCCAAATAGAAAATTTATTAATCGAATTTTTGCAGTTATGGCTGTAAGCAGAGGACTTGATGGTCTTATAATAAATCCATTGGATAGGGAAATGATGGGCAGTCTCATAACAGCAGAAACCCTGGCTGGTAAAGATGAATTCTGTATGAATTATCTTCAGGCATATAGAAATAAATTATTTGAATAATTGCTTGGATTTTATAGGGTGATGCGCTTAGAAAGGTGCATCACCCTATAATTAGTAGGACATTTCATATTTGCGTTTTTTGATGAGTATATTTTTGGCAAGCTTGGCCGCTGAATCTGCATCAGGAGTGTAGTAGTCTGCATTTATTTGTTTTGCAAAATTGGTTGTAATGGGGGCACCACCTATCATAAATGCGTATTTGTCTTTAATTCCTGCCTTTTTAAATGCGGTTATTACATCAAACATTGCAGGCATGGTAGTTGTTAATAAGGATGAAAGACATACTATATCTGCACCGGTCTCTTCTGAGCTTTTTACAAATTCAAAGTCCTGGACGTTTACTCCTAAATCGATTACTTCAATGCCCTTACCTTCCATCATCATTTTAACCAGATTTTTTCCTATGTCATGTATGTCACCCTTTACAGTACCTATCACAACTTTGCCGATTATTTTTTTACCATGTTGAGAAATAATTGGATAAAGTGCTTTTAGTGCAACGGACATTGCTCTTGATGCTACAAGCATTTCGGGAACATATATTTCGTTGTTTTTGAATTTAATACCTTCTTTTACCATGGCATCTATTAAACCTTCATGTAATATTTTAGTTGGCTCAATATGTTCTTCAAGTGCCTGAAGGACAAGCATTCTTGCCATTTTTGCATTGCCCTTTTGAACAGATAAAGAAAGTTCACTCAAATTCATAAATAATCCCCCTCGTTTTATTAAAAAAATTACTGTTAACATAATTATAAAACTATTTTGAAAGTTAATCTCGTAAAAACTGTACTTTTTAATAAAAATTTTTTATTGTATAATTTAAAATAAGGGGTATTTGACCTGTCAAGTATGTTTATTTAAATATGCGGGAAGGAGATATAATAAAAATGAATAAATGTAAGACGACATCTAATGATGGGAAAATTAAAATTGCGGTGCACTGCAGTGAAGGTGAAAAGCTCATATTTGCTGAAAAAGGTGGGAATCTTCTGGATGTATTGAGAGATAATAAGGTATACGTTGAGAGTTCCTGCAACGGCAAAGGGAAGTGTGGCAAATGTAAGGTCAAAATAATAAGTGGCTTGGACAAAAAAACTATAAACAATAATGAGCATCTTACTGAAAGTGAAATAGAAAGTGGATTTAGATTGAGTTGTGAAACAATTGTAAATGGGGATTTGGAAATAATGATTCCAGAAGAAAATGGAACCATGACAGTGCTTACAGAAGGAGAAAAATATGATTACGAATTAGACGGTTTAGTTGAAAAAAAGCACGTGGCTTTGGATAAACCTTCTATTGAGGATCAAAGGGATGATTATAGAAGATTAAGTGATGGTTTTGGAAAAAAGGATCTGAGTATAGATTTTAAAAATTTTCCTATAATGGGTGAAACCATGAGAAGTGAGGATTTTGATGTTACCGGGATATTTTTTAAAAATAGGCTTTTGTCATTGGAAAGCGGTAAATCTAATATAGGGACCTATGGATTGGCGGTGGATATAGGAACGACTACAGTAGCCATATATCTTTTAGATCTGGAAAATGGAAAAGTATTGGACGTACAGTCACAGGTTAATAGACAGCGAAGTTACGGGGCGGATGTGATCTCAAGGATAAATTTTACTATGGAAAATCCCAGAGGACTTGATATACTAAACAGGAGTATCATAGAGCAGATCAATGATATAATAGGACTACTGTGCCAGAGAAACAGTATAGAAAAAGATAACATATATGACACAGCTATAGTGGGTAATACTACAATGATTCATCTGCTTTTGAAACTCACCTGTAAATACATGGCTATGTCACCTTATATTGCAATGGTTACAGAAGGGCTTGAATTCAAGGCCAGGGAGATTGGGATAGATACAGGAGGAATGGTAAGCCTTATTCCCGGCATTTCAAGTTATGTGGGAAGTGATATAACAGCAGGTATAATGTCTTCTGGACTTTTGAAATCGGAAAGATATTCGCTATTGCTGGATCTTGGTACCAATGGTGAAATGGCTCTGGGAAATAAAAATGAGATAATAACCTGTTCTACTGCTGCAGGACCAGCTTTTGAGGGGGCGAATATAAAATGTGGCATGGGTGGTGTAATTGGCGCCATAAGTAAAATAGATCTGTCGAAAAATAAAATATATGAAACTATAGGTAATGCTGAACCTCTGGGCATATGCGGTTCAGGTGTTATGGACATGGTTGCACAGCTCCTGTCCCACGGGATAGTGGATGAAACAGGTAAAATGCTTGAAAAAGATGAAATAGAAGATGAAAAGTATAGAGACAGAATTGTCAGGGAAGGTAAAATGTTACAGTTTATTGTGGCAGATAACAGTAGAAATCAGGAAAATATAATTTTTACTCAAAAAGATATAAGAGAGGTACAGCTGGCAAAGGCTGCAGTTTGTGCGGGAATGAAAATACTGCTTAAAGAAAAGAATATTGGCTTTGATGAGATAGAAAAGGTCTATATAGGTGGCGGATTTGGAAATTACATGAATATTAAAAGTTCCGTGCAAATTGGCATGATACCGAAAGAATTAGGTGGTAAGATCAAATCTATCGGCAATTGTGCCGGAAGCGGTGCCAAAATGTACCTGCTGTCCAAGAATGTAAGAGATAAAACTAAATCAGTTGTGGATAAGGCAGTGTATATAGAATTATCAAAAAGACCGGATTTTCAGGATTATTTTGTAGATGCTATGATGATGGAATAAAAGATTACAGGTCGGGAGCTAAAATACCATAGAATAATTTTTATTATGAATCTAAAAAAAATCATAAAAATCTAAAAAAAATTCTTTATTATATTGAAAAGTCATAAAATTCAATAAACCGCAATATAATTTTTAGTGAATTTTTTGTATGAAATTTTCAAAATGCCTAAGTTAAGGCTTTTACAGGGTTTGCCAGAAGATGTTTTGAGTATCTTGAAGTATTGATAAAAAACTATATATACTACAATATTAAATCCATGGTTCATACTATAATTAATGTGTAAGGAAAATTTAAAAATTTTAAAGGGATTTTTAACTTAAGGGGAGGAGATATGTAATGGATTTAAAAGAACTTTCTTCAGTTGTACAAACAGGTAGTCAGAAAAAGTCCAAAGAGCTTGTAAAAAAAGCCCTGGACGAAAAAATTGAACCAGTCAAAATATTAAACGATGGTTTGATAGAGGCTATGTCAGAAATTGGTGTTAAATTTAAAAACAATGAAATATACGTTCCGGAAATGCTTATGGCTGCAAAGGCAATGGCTGCAGGTATGAAGGTACTGGAACCTATTCTTACCAAGACCGGAATAAAACCTGTAGGTAAAGCTGTAATAGGAACTGTAAAAGGCGATTTACATGATATAGGTAAAAATCTTGTGGCAATGATGATGAAAGGTACAGGCATTGAAGTTACTGATTTAGGAGTTGATGCTGATCCAGCTAAATTTTTGAAAAAAGCTGAGGAAATAGGAGCAGATATTGTATGTATGTCAGCATTATTGACTACTACCATGCCTGCTATGAATGATACTATAAAGGAATTTGAAAAAGCAGGAGTGAAGGATAAGTATATATTTATGGTAGGTGGAGCACCTTTATCAGATGAATATGCAAAGGAGATAGGAGCAGATTACTATACTCCCGATGCAGGTAGTGCAGCTGAAGTTGCAAAGAATGCGGTTCTTAAGAAAGGTAAATAAAAGGGGGAGATTGTATAATGGCAAATGTATATGACAAATTGGCATATAACAAACTGGATGATTTTATATATGGCTCATGTCCTAAACCTGTGAAAACTAAAAGTGGACTTATAGTTGGAGGAGGGGAAATATATCCAGAGCTGAATTTTACGTTGCCTGCAATGACCGTTGATTCTAATACTATCAAGGATGCTTATAAGATATATAAAGAGATAATGGATGGTGCACTTAAGAGGGCAGTAGAATTGTATGCTCCCGGAGTGGTATTGGAATATGAAACATTACCGGAATTTACAATACATCCTGAATGGGGAATTGAAGTAGGTAAGATAATTGTTGATGCACTTAATGAATATAATGCAAAATATGGACTTAAGGGAGCTTTGAGAGCTACACCTAATGATACAAGAGAGATGAACAGGCCTCCAATAATGAGAAGAGGAGAGTACTGGGAAGAAATGCAGCAGATATTTGAGGGCTTTGGTAAAGCAGGAGCAGACTTTTTAGCTATAGAGTCTACTGGAGGAAAAGAAGTAGATGATGATGCTCTTGTAAACGCAGACATACAAAAAGTCATATTTGCACTGGGAGTTCTTGGATGCCGTGATATGAAATTCTTGTGGAAAAAGATGGTTGAAATAAGCAATGCAAATAATATTATACCAGCAGGAGATTCTGCCTGCGGATTTGCCAACACGGCAATGGTACTTGCAGAAAGAGGATTTATCCCTAAGGTATTTGCATCAGTGGTGAGAGTAACTGCTGTCCCTAGAGCATTGGTAGCATTTGAAGAGGGTGCTGTAGGACCTAGCAAGGATTGTGCTTATGAAGGAGCATATCTGAAGGCAATAACTGGTTCGCCAATAGCAATGGAAGGTAAATCAGCAGCATGTGCACATTTCAGTCCTATAGGAAATGTAGCAGCTGCAGTAGCGGATCTTTGGAGTAATGAGTCCGTTCAGCAGGTTAAACTTCTTTCCGGAATGGCACCTACAGTGTCCATAGAACAGCTTATATATGACTGCAGGCTTATGAATGAGGCAAAGAAGCAGGGAAAAGGTGTTGAGTTCAGAGATTTGCTGGCAGATTCCGATTCAAGGCTTGATCCTCAGGCATATGTACTTAGACCTGATGTGGTATTTGACATAAGCAAGGGAATTGTGAAGGGTAAGACTCCATTTGAAAGAACTAAATTGGCAGCTCAATTGACAGTAGAGAAACTCAAGAAGGCAATTGCTAATAAGGAAGTTAAAATTGAAGAGAGAGAATTAAGATGGCTTGATATTATGGAGAACCAGATTGAGGATATACCTGATGATGAAGTTGAATTCTATGATCAGATTAAAGATGATCTTGATTTTGACAAATTCCTTCCAAAGGAATATGGACTGGAATAGTAGATTAAAATTCAAAAATTTCATTTAAAACGTTTAATAAGGCACTGGAAATTAACATCAAATTTCCAGTGCCTAAAAGTTTATATTTTTCACTTAACTTACAAAGGTGAGGTTTCCCTTCTGTCGGTATTGTTTGGGGGTCATGCCGGTAAAATTTTTGAATACCTTTGAAAAATAACTTTGATCTTCAAAACCAACTTCAAGGGCAATATTTAATATGGAATAATCGGTATTTCTCAAAAGAAACATACTCTGCTCAATTCTGATTTTATTGAGATAACTTGAGAAATTCATTCCAATTTCCTTTTTAAAAATACTTGAGAAATAAGAAGAATTAAGATGTACCATATTGGCTACTGTATCCAGGGTTATATTGTTTTTATAATTTTCATTTATATAAGCTATGCATTTCTTTATTAGAGCAGGATTCTTTGATTTATTGATTTTAAAAACGTTTTCTGTAAAGGCATCAAGTATGTTTATTATAAGAAATGAGATGTCTTCTACTTTTTTAATTTTATTTAATTTAAGTAAAAAATCGCTGTTTAAACAGAAAATTTTGTTGAAATCGGCACCACCTTCTATGGATGCTCTAGAAAGAAGTGTACATAATTCCAGAGTACGGGTCTTGATTATCCGTATGTCATTTCCAGAATAGAACAATATATGGGCTAACAGATCATTTAAAATATTTCTGGCTCCTATTATGTCACCATTTTTGACTTTGATAAGAAGTTCCTTTTCAATTTTATAAGTATATAGCATGTCCTTATTAGTATTTTTTAAGTTCTGCAGGCTTTCACCTATTTTAGATTGCTGGTGTGATCTTTTATTTTTTTCATAAAGCTCGTATTTCTCTTCTCCAATAATGCTGCATGCCACGATGAATAATAATTTACTCAAATGTCGTACCTTTGAAGGCTGTACTATTTGGATATCACTTAATTTAGTTTCTATCAATCCTTTCAACTGTATATCTAAATCAAATTTTTGGATAATATCATTTACCATGAATTCATCTGGAAAGTTCATAAGTATGGGACCGGCAAGTACAGAACCTTTGAATACATCTTTTTTTATTATTGGAACAGTATAATGTATAAGTCCTGCAGGACAGGAGAATATGTAAGATTCACCTAATTTTTCCGATTGTCTTGCAGCATATAGATGAGTTTCAGAGCAGGGACATAAATCATCAGTACATTCCTTAAAAAATCTACAAAAGCTTGAGGGCTTTCCTATTCTCATAAATTCGTTTCCTATTTCATTTATTACTGAAAGTGAAATATTAGTGCAATAAGAATAGGTTGACAAGGTATCTTTAAGTATTTTTATAAAATCCATATACAACACCTACACTTTCATATATGTTAATTTTAACATAATTTCTAGTTTTAATAAAGACTTATATAAGGGAAGAATTGTATCAATTTTACAGCTAATCAATCGTATAGGAATAAATATGGTATAATTTCTATAAAGATTTTGTAGAGCAGGGAAAGAGGAGAATCATGAAAATGATATTTTATTTTATAATAGGTACGATGCTTGCAGTATATGGAGGAATAAATTACTATATAGGATTCTGGCTTTGGAAGCATATTTTTATAAAAATTCCGCTGATTACTGGTAAAGTATATTGGACTGTTTTTTTTATGCTTGTGGTGATGAGCTTAATTGGAGTGGTATGGAATAATTATTTACCGCATTTTCTTCAGGACGGCTTTTATATGGCTGCTTCCTATTGGCTTGGTGCAGTGGTGTATTTTTCAATATTTATTGCTATATTTGAGCTTATTCATGTGCTTGGCAAATGTCTGAAAGTTCTACCTTTGGCAGTAACAAGATATAATACCACAATTTCTTTTGCTGCCGGCATATTGGTTCTTGTTACGACCATTGTTTTTCTTATTTATGGAACACTGAATGCAAGAAAGCTGGAAATTACGACCTATAATATAAATATCTCCAAACAGGCAGGTTCTTTGAAACAACTTCATGTTGCTTTCTTGTCGGATATTCATCTTGGCAATTTGCAAGACAATCATATGAAGGAGCTGGTAGATACAATTAATAAAATAAATCCTGATTTGGTTCTGATTGGAGGAGATATGGTTGATGCCAGCCGTGACATGGAATCCTATGAGGCTGGTGCTGCTGAATATAATTTTAAGAAAATAAAAAGTAAATATGGAATCTATGCTTCTTTAGGAAATCATGATTATGATGATAATGGTGATTCTGAATATAGAATAGAGCGATTTAAACAGGCGGGAATCAATGTATTGAGAGACGATAGTGTAAAAATAGGGGACAGTTTTTATTTGATAGGGCGGGAGGATAAGTCCTATGAAAGAATTAGCGGGCGAAAACGTAAGCAGCTGTCCATGCTTATGAAGGATATGGATGTGAAGTTTCCGGTGATTGTGTTAGATCATCAGCCAATTGAACTGGAAGAGCCGAGAGATGCCGGTGCAGATTTGCAGTTATCGGGGCATACACATAGAGGTCAACTGTTTCCGTTTAATTTGGTCACAAAGAAAATTTTTCAGGTTGACTATGGGTATTTGAAGATAGGAAATTTTCAAGTTATAGTTTCCAGTGGTGCACGGACCTGGGGACCCCCTATAAGGATTGGAAGTCATTCAGAGGTAGCGGATATAACTATATATTTTCAGTAAGTATTATTCTGAAGTTGTCAAAATATCATATGGATGAAAATGCCCCAATATTTGCAGGTGTTAATTATTGTATTGTTGATAAATTTCAATTGTCTCCATATTTATTTGCAAAAAATGTTCAAATTACTTATAATAGGATTGAAGGTGATTGTTAAAATATAAACATAAAGAAAGGATGTGTTGTTCATGGCAGTATTAAAATTGTTAAGAGCTCCATTAAAGTATATACAGGGGAAGAGGGCATTGCTGAACTTTTACGAAGAAACCAAGGATTTAGGGTCATCATATCTGTTTATCTGCAGTAATAGTGGGTATAAAAATTGTCACGCAAAAATTGAAAAAAGTTTTGAAAATACGGACTGCAAGCTGCATTTTGAGATATTTAAAGGTATCAGCTCCAATGGAGAGATTGAAAGAATGAGGAAAATTGCAAGAGATGAAAAAATTCAGGTGATTGTGGGTGTTGGAGGAGGATCCGCCATTGATACTGCTAAGGCAACCGCTTATTATGAAAAGTGTCCTGTAGTTGTTGTGCCTACAGTTACGGCTACCGATGCACCTTGTACCGGACTTTCAGTTATATATAATGATGATGGTACCTTTGATAAATATTTGTTTTATCCCAGAAATCCGGAAGCTGTAATTGTAGATAGTGAAGTTATTGCCAATGCCCCGGTAAAGTTTCTTGTAGCAGGAATGGGAGATGCACTGGGCACATATTTTGAGGCCAGGGCCTGCACCAGAACTGATTCACCAAGTCTGGAAAATGGAGGTATATCACTGTCAGCTATGGCCTTATGTGAACTGTGCTACAAAACTTTGCTGAAATCAGGTTATCAGGCAAAATTATCTTGTGAAAAACATTTGATAACACCGGCTCTTGAAGCTATAATAGAGGCCAATGTGTATCTAAGTGGAGTAGGTGCTGATAATGGCGGATTAGCAGTTTCCCATTCTGTATACAATGGATTTACAGCTTTAAAAGAGTGTGAGTCCACAATGCATGGTTCTTTGGTTGCATTTGGTACCATAGCACAGCTTATTCTGGAGAATGCACCCAGGGACGAAATAAAGGAAGTTATGGATTTCTGTTATAGTGTAGGGCTTCCAATAACTTTAAAGGAAGTTGGCGTAACCGATGAGGAGAGGGTTCATATAGCTGCGGAAAAAGCATGTGTACCAGGTGAAACAATTCACAATCTGACAGGCGATGTGACGGCGGATCAACTGTATGATGCTATATTGACAGCTGATTTATTAGGACAGGAGTATTTTAAATAATCAATTTTGTAGTTCATGTGAAGTCTAGCCATGAAAAATACATTGTAAATAAATTGGAAAAGGGCAGAGATGCCCTTTTTAATATTTCTCTGAAAATAACTGAATCAATATTTTGAATTCAATTTGTAACATTTTCTAATTTCATCCATAAAATATAATTGACGATTATTTAGTCAGGAACAAGAATACAAGGAGGCTCTTAATGTATAATGATGAGTTTTTACGCTGTCCATATTACAGCGGTGAAACTGTTTGTCCGTTTTTAAATAGATCGATAAGATGTGCTGGTAACCGGGGTTTTCATAGAGCGCCTGATTATTTTAGATCTTCATATGAGAAAAGTTACAGGAATTTGAAAGATGACGCAGATAAAATGCTGACCTCTCTTAATGATGAGCAGCCTGAGCTGTCTCTGGATTTACAGGATTTTGGAGTAGAAAAAGAGAAAGTAGACAGTTATTTTAAAACTGCCATATCTTATGTCATTGATAATTTTACAAAATTCAGAGGATATGTAGATCAAAGAATTGATTTGATGTATGGAGATTTTAGCAGACAGTACAATCACATATTTTCTTCCCTTAAAAAAATGGGTATACCCAATGGGGTAATCAATCATACTTTTAACAATGTGATAGAATTTGGCCTGAGAAATATAGTTATTCCTCCAACAAACATCAGTAGATGGAGCGGTTGGCAGGATCTTGGCGGAAATTTGACTTCAGCACCGGCAGTGTCTTCCTGGGCATCAAACAGACTGGACACTTTTGCAAGGGGTACAGACAATGCACTGTGGCATAAATGGTGGAACGGAACCAGATGGAGTGACTGGGAAAGCCTGGGTGGAAGCTTGACTTCAGCACCAGCGGCGGTATCCTGGGGACCAAATAGGATTGATGTGTTTGCAAGAGGCACGGACAATGCACTATGGCACATATTCTGGAATGGAACCAGATGGAGTGGATGGGAAAGCCTGGGCGGGAGCTTGACTTCAGCGCCGGCAGTATCTTCCTGGGGATCAAACAGACTGGATGTATTTGCAAGAGGTACGGATAATGCACTGTGGCATAAATGGTGGAACGGAACCAGATGGAGTGACTGGGAGAGCCTGGGTGGAAATTTAACTTCGGCACCAGCAGCAGTATCCTGGGGGCCAAACAGGATTGATGTATTTGCAAGAGGGCAGGGCAATCGATTAAATCACTTATGGTGGAATGGGTCAAGATGGAGTGGATGGCAGGATCTTGGAGGAAGAATAGCCTCAGGACCAGCTGTTTCTTCCAGAAGGCCAAACAGGCTGGAGGTATTTGCGAGAGGCTCAAATAATCAGCTGATCACTACGTCCTGGGATGGATCCAGGTGGAGTAACTGGCGTAATATAGGTGGAAACATAACCTCTGAACCAGCTGCAGTATCCTGGGGGCCCAACAGAACTGATGTATTTGCCAGGGGAAGAAACAATGCACTATGGCATATTTTTAGAAATTAGCAGTATATTTTGATTACCGTGTTATTGAAAACGTACCTGAAGTCAGTCCAGGTACGTTTTTCAAGAGTTTAATTTTGTTTAATCAGTCATTTTTATGTTCGGCATAAAATTTATTATAGTTTTTAAGCTCTTTCTTTAAAAGATTTGGTGTATCCAGTTTATATGGACAATGATCTTTACAGTGACCACATTCTATACAGTTATTTATCAGCTCCATTTTTTCTCTGAATTCATCTTTCATGAAATCTCTGTAGGGAGCTCTTCTTAATAGAAGAGATATTCGGGCACATGTGGGAATCTCAATTCCTGCAGCACATGGAAGACAGTATCCGCATCCGCGGCAGAAATCTCCAGCCAGTTCAAGCCGATCTCTTTTTATGACGGACCACATGGACGCATCCAGCACTGGTGGATTTTTTTCAAGAGCGATGAATTCATCCAATTCGGATTCTCTCTGTATACCCCATATAGGTACAACATTATTGAACTGTCTTAAAAATGCAAATGTAGATGCGGCGTTGGTTATAAGACCGCCTGAAAGAGCTTTCATTGCAATGACACCAATATCTCTTTTTTTACATTCACTTATGAGTTTTAAATCATCGTCTGAAGACAGAGAGCTCAGAGGGAACTGAATGGTATCGTACAGCCCTGAGTCTGCGGCTTTCAAAGCGTTGTCCAGCTTATGATTTGTAATTCCTATAAATCTGGTCATACCCTTTTTTTTAGCTTCCAGAAGACCGGAGTAAAGTCCTTCCGAATCATCTGGATCAGGTAATTTGTCAGGATTATGCAGCTGGATAATATCCACGTAATCCGTTTTTAAATTTTTCAAGCTTGTCTCCAAATGCTTCAGCAAGGTTTTTTTATCTTTTGCATGACTTTTAGTAGATATTACAATATTTTTTCGAACATCTGAAAGGGAGTAGCCTATCTTTTCCTCACTATCTGAGTACATTCTTGCAGTGTCGAAAAAGTTTATCCCGCTGTCATAAGCTTTACGTAGAATTTTTTTGGCCTCTTCAAAAGAAACTCTCTGTATAGGCAGTGCTCCAAAACCACTTCTTGTTACCATTAAATTTGTTTTTCCCAATCTTATTTTATCCATAAAAACACCTCCAAATATATTTATTATATCTTAAAATCAGTAAACTGGTAATATATAATCCCAAATGGCATTTTATATTTTCAGCTTATGTATTATAATTGTTAAATGGAAAAGTGTATATATGAAATATTTTATGGAGGGACAAAATGGAATATACATTGATTGCCACATCTACATTTGGACTGGAATCTGTGGTTGCTAAAGAACTTAAAAATCTTGGGTATGAGAATTTAAAGGTGGAAAATGGCAGGGTGATCTTTCATGGAGATGAAATGGACATAATCACCTGTAATCTGTGGCTCAGGACTGCAGACAGGGTGCTTATATGTATGACACAATTTAAAGCTGAGAGTTTTGAGGAGCTTTTTCAAGGCACTCTTTCTGTTGACTGGGGGAGCTTAATGACTGAGGACGCATTTATGCATGTAACTGGAAAGTCTGTGAAATCAAAATTGCACAGTGTGCCTGATTGCCAGTCCATAGTGAAGAAAGCCATAGTTGAATCTATGAAGAATAAATATAATATAGAGAGATTTGAGGAAACTGGTGCTGAGTACAGGATAGAAGTTGGAATTTTAAAGGATATAGTTACTTTGACAGTGGATACTTCCGGTGAAGGACTTCACAAAAGGGGATACAGGAAAAATTCTGGAGAAGCGCCTATCAAGGAGACCCTGGCGGCGGCTATGGTGCTGCTCAGCAGATGGGATCCAAGTATAATACTGGCAGATCCCATGTGCGGGTCCGGAACTATTGCCATTGAAGCTGCATTGATAGGGAAAAATATAGCTCCCGGGTTAAATAGAAACTTTGTATCAGAGCAATGGCGTATAATTCCTGAAAAGCTGTGGAAGGATTTAAGAAAATTTGCTTTAAAATCTATAAATAATAAGGAATTCAGAATATTGGCATCGGATATAGATGGAAGAGTAATCAGAACTGCCATGAATAATGCTGAAAAGGCGGGAGTAGATAATTACATAGCATTTCAAAAAATACCAGTTCAAAAGTTTACTTCTAAGAAAAGCGGTGGGTTCATAATAAGCAATCCTCCTTATGGAGAAAGACTTGGAGAATTGAAAGAAGCTGAAAAATTGTATGAAGATATAGGAAAGGTATTTTCAAAGCTTAAAGAATGGAATTATTTTATAATAACAGCTCATGATAGATTTGAAAAGTATTTTGGAAAAAAATCAAATAAAAATAGGAAACTCTATAATGGGAGACTGAAATGCTATTATTATCAGTATTTTAATGGTGTCAAGTGATTCTTGGATTCAGAGGGAGTTTTATCACAAACATAAAAAATATGCTTGCTGCCTAAAATAACATAAACAGAAGGGATTGGCAAGATCCCTTCAATATAAATACTGGGTGAACAAATTTATTTCATTGCTTTTTCAGCTCTTATTGTTTTACCTTTTATAGTTTTATTTTGAAGTGCCTTAAGAACTATATCACCTTTACCGGAGAGAATATTTACATAGGAAAAATTATCTTCTATGTCTATTATTCCTACATCATCAGGATTTACTCCATTTATACTTGATATAGTTCCAGCTATGTCTCCAGGTCTTATTTTTTTCTTTTTTCCTGCACTTATATATATTTTGCTTATATCTCTATTTATATATCTAGAGTTATCATTTTTTATTTTTGGACCGGCTTTTAATTTTTCATTGAATAATTTTTTACCTGTTTCAACTTCTTCTTTTGATGGAATTTTACCTTCTTCAATGTTCAGGTTAAAAAACTCACCTATTTTTTCTAAAAATCTATATTCCTTAGGAGTAACAAATGTTATTGCAGTTCCGCTATTTCCTGCCCGGCCTGTTCTACCGATTCTATGAATATAACTTTCTTTTTCCATAGGTATGTCATAATTTATGATATGTGTTATATTTTCAACATCTATTCCACGGGCTGCTATGTCCGTACATACAAGAAAAATGAACTCTCCTCTTTTAAATCTTTTAGTTACATCAATCCTCTTAGATTGAAGCATTCCGCCATGCAGGCCGCTGCAGGGATAGCCTTTATCTTTCATATGTAATACTAAGTTGTCTACATTTTTTTTAGTCCTGCAAAATATCATAACGCTGTCAGGTTTTTCAGTATATATTATTTTATTTAGCAGATCAAATTTTTCATGTGCTTCAACTTCATAGTATAGTTGCCTGATTCTGTCTACTGCAGAATTCTTAGATTTAATGTCTATATTAATTGGATTAACCATATACTTATTAAATAATTTAAGCATTTCCTGAGGTATAGTTGCAGAAAAGAGAAGGGTTAGTCTGTCTTTAGGAAGATCATCTATTATAAATTTAACTTGATCTATAAATCCCATATCTAGCATCTCGTCTGCCTCATCTATGACTAGGTATTTTATTTTTTTAAGATTTAAAGTATTTCTTTTTATATGATCCGCTATTCTTCCAGGAGTTCCAACTACAACATGAACTCTCTGTCTAAGTTTTTTTATTTGAACTGTTATAGGTTCTTTGCCAAATAGAGCAGCGCAGTTTATTCTCTTGAATTTTCCTATATTTGAGAAGCTTTCCATTATCTGAAGAGCAAGTTCTCTTGTAGGAGTGAGCACCAGTACCTGAGGCAGTTTTTCTTCCAATTCTATTTTCTCACAAATTGGTATGGCAAAAGCTGCAGTTTTTCCGCTGCCGGTTTCAGATTTTATTATAATATCTTTATTTTTTAGAATGAGAGGGATAACCTTTTCCTGAACCTCAGATGGATTTTCATATCCTAATTTTTTTATTGATTTCAATATGTCTGAATCTAGTCCAAAATCATTAAATCTTAAATTATTCATATTATTTGACCCCTTATGTTTTAATAATACTATAATACTATTATATATTCACAATGTATAGGAAAACTTATTGAAGTACACCGTACTGGGTGGTTTCAAGTTGGGCATCTATATTTATTACAGAATCCCTGTATACTTTTGACCAATCATTTTTTTCCCAAATTAATCACCAATTTTAGTATAACCAGGATTGGTGATACTATTTATTGCAGTGAGAAGAGCAGGAGCGTTCCTGCATTTGAGCAATTGAATAATTACATCGACTATTCAAAAATGGCAATGCCTACTTCAAATTATTGGAATGTAGTTTATGGAACGGATTCGGGAGAGAGCAGTCCAGGACAAAAAGAGAATGCAGACTATGAGTGTTTTATGCAAAAATATGATATGGTTGATGAATAACCTTGATTTTGCAAAAGATCACATAAAGGAAAACTAAATAGAAGATAAAATATTTATGAATTTTATAAGATAGAATTTAAAAATATTTACAAAAATCATTCACAAATTGAAATTTTTGAATGATGCATTTCTAAATGTCTCATTCAAAAATTTTAGTTAGCTATTTTAACACAGTGTACTATCTAATGTATTATTTAGAGTACTATCCGATGTATCAATATATTCGTGTAATATCTTTTTAAAGTCTAATATATCTTTCATTTCATAATATCCTGATTTTTTATAAATGTAATTTACTGCTTTAATAGCTCCAGATGCAAAAGCTTTTCTTGAAAAGGATTCGTGACTTATCTTTATTTGATCATCATCGCCAACTATGAGTACTTCATGTTTTCCTATCACACCTCCAGCCCTTACACCATTGACAGGAATATTTTTATTGAATACTCCGGATGATTGAAGCCCGTGTTCTATTTCTTTAGAAAGTTTTATGGCAGTTCCTGATGGAATATCCTTTTTGGTTTTATGATGGAGTTCTAAGACTTGAAAGTCATAGTTGTTTAATATGGATGCTGCAATATTAGACAATAGCATAACTACATTCACCCCTAAAGTAATATTAGGAGCATAAACTATACCGTTACCGAATTTATAAGTCATATTTTTGAGCTTGTCAATATTTTCTTCAGAAAATCCTGTTGTTCCTATAACTATATTTATCTTTATTTTAGATAGTGTTAAAGCGTTTTTCATTGTTGCTGCAGGAGTTGAAAAATCAACAACCACATCAGGTTTGGTTTCGAGGATGGAAGTTTCAAGTTTATCAGAAGTTGAAATTTTTACTTGAGCTGCATCATTTTTTAATAAATCTCCTAATCTCATTCCTTCTTTTTTACTTTTAGGGCTGCAAATTGCACATACTATTTCCATGTTATCCTGTTTTAGAATTTCATTTGCTATATGTTTTCCCGTCTTTCCAATACCTATTAATGCCACTTTAATCATGAAATTACCCCCTCATATAATATTGTTTAAAAATTACTAATATAAACAACTTCATTATATCATATAAGTTGCTTGTTGTCATTATTAGTAATACCTATTTTTTTATTAGAAATTTTGTTAATATTTTGTACAAAAAATGTGCCTTATTGCAATAAATGTAGATGTGATGGATGAACCAGGAAATGATAGAAAAGATGGAAAAACAGAAAAGGAGTTAAAAATAAAACTTATAGAAATATTTATGAAAATAGATATTTCTATAAGTTGAAGATATATTAATTTCTATTTTATCAAGTTTTGATCTCTCAAAAATTGATCAGCAACTGCCTCCGGCTTCTGTCCTAGGCTGTCCACTTTATAATTTAATTCCATCATGGTTTCATCATCTATTTTTCCAGCTAATTTGTTCAGAATGCCCTCGAGTTCAGGATGTTTTTCTAGAGTTTCTTCCCTCACTATAGGTGCGGCATAATAAGGCGGGAATATTTTTTTATCGTCTTTTAAAACTTTTAAGTTAAATTGCTTAAGCAGCCCATCTGTAGAAAAAGCGTCAATTACATCTGCTTTATTTTGATTTAGTGCAGTATATCTAAGTCCTCCATCTACGGCATTTACTTCCCTGAAATTAGCTCCATACACACTTTTAAGTGGTTTCATTGTATCTGATCTTTCTGTAAACTCCATTGTGCAACTTAAACGCAAATCGCCACTTACCCTTGAAAGATCAGATATGGTGTTTAAATTATATTTACCAGCAGTGTCTTGAGATACGGCCAGTGTATAAGTATTATTGAATCCAATAGGGTTAAGCCATTTTATTTCAAGGTTCTTAGCATAGTAATCTTTAACTGTACTATATGCCTTATTGGGATCTTGAATCAAATCATGTTTCATTATATCCATAAGCCCGGTACCTGTATATTCTACACTTACATCTACATTTCCAGATTTCATGGCACTAAGTACTACATTTGTCCCACCTAAATTGGGCTTGTAATCCACTTTTATATTACTATTATTTTCAATAAGTTCTCCCACCATGTCTACTAATATGATCTGCTCTGTAAAATTTTTTCCACCAACTACTATCTTATTTTTTGAATTGTTATAATAAAATATTATTCCAGCAGCTATTACGATACAAAGCAGGGCAGCAATTGATCTTTTATATTTTGTTGGCATTTTCTTCGCTTTTCTTTTAGTTGCTGATTTTTCAACTTTACCAATCAAGAAATCTATAACAAGTGCCAATATACATGCTGGTATTGCCCCTGCAAGTATCATATCGTTGTTAACACTTTGGACTCCTGTAAATACCATATATCCCAGACCACCGGCTCCTATAAATGCAGCTATGGTCATCAGTCCAACTGCTGTAACTGCGGATATTCTTATACCTGCCATTATTACAGGAAATGCAAGGGGCAGTTTCACAATTTTCAGAATCTGAGATTCTGTCATTCCCATTCCATGAGCGGATTCTATAATATTGGGATCTATACCTATAAGTCCAGTATAGGTATTTTTTATAATTGGAAGCAGTGAATATAAAATTACCATTACAATGGCCGGTTTGCTTCCAATACCCAGAATCGGAATTAAAAACCCTAAAAGAGCTAAACTTGGAATTGCCTGCACTACATTTGCGATGCCTATTACAGTTGAAGATAATTTTTTTTTCTTTTCTATAAGTATTCCTAAAGGTACTCCTATTAATATGGCTATAACAACTGACAATAAAGTCAATTCAATATGCTGCAAAAAAAGTTGTAATATTTGACCTGATCTGCTTGCTAAAAAATTGCAAAATTCTATAATCGAATTCATTAAATACCCTCCTCATCATTTAAAAATTGAGTACTTAACACCGTTATAAGACTACTTCTAGTAATAAGCCCAACCAATTTACTTTTGCTATTTAAAACAGGTACATATCCTATTCTATTATCATTTATCTCCTGAAGTACATCAACTATGCTGTCTTCTTCAGATACTGTAAATACGTCTTTTTCCATTATGTTTTTTAATCTCAGTGTTTTATCCATACTTTTTCTTATATCCTTAAAGGTTACTATTCCAAGAAGTGTTAAATCCTTATTTACTACCATAAGGCTGTCTACTTTGTTTGCCCTCATTATTTCTACCGATTGAACTATGGTTCTCTCTGAATTGGTCATTACCGGATTGGTTATCATTATGTCCTTTGCTTTTATGAACTCTGGTTTATTCCAAATTCTGTTTTTACCTATAAATTCTTCTACAAAACCATGAGACGGATTTTTTAATATTTTTTCAGGAGTATCAAATTGAAGTATATTGCCATCTTTCATTATGCATATTCTATCTCCAAGCTTTATTGCCTCATCCATATCATGGGTTACAAATACTATAGTCTTTTTTAACTGCTGCTGGAGACTGAACAACTCATCCTGAAGCTGGTTCCTGCTTATAGGATCAAGAGCACTAAAAGGTTCATCCATAAGTACTATGTCCGGATTCATGGCAAATGCTCTTGCTACACCTACTCTCTGCTGCTGTCCGCCGCTGAGTTCATTGGGATATCTATCTAAAAACTCTTTTGCATTCATGCCAATCATATCTAAAAGTTCAACAGTTCTATGTTCTATCTTGTCTTCAGACCATTTTTGAAGCCTTGGTATCAATGTTATATTTTCCCGTATTGTCATATGGGGAAAGAGGCCGGTTTGTTGAATTACATATCCCATATTTCTTCTAAGATTTATAGTATCTTCTTTCTTTATATTTTTATTATTCACAAAGATATCACCAGAAGTAGGGGTTATAAGTTTGTTTATCATTTTTAAAGTGGTTGTTTTTCCACATCCGCTTGGACCGATGATTACTGCTAATTCGCCCTTGTGTATCTTCAGGTTTATATTATTCAGTACTTTTTTTTCCTTAAAAGATTTGTTCACGTTTTTGAACTCTATCATAAATTAATTATCCTCCATTCTATCATTTTCATTGTTGCATTATGTTCTGATTTGTTCTGGATATTTTTTAAATTAAGTGATTTCTTGGCTCAGGCGGAACTACTCATAGAATAAATTTAAAACAATTCATGTTTTTGCCATGGAAAAAGGATAGGCATAATATTGAATTTATAGGCATAGTATTCATAATAAACATAAGAAACAATTTTATTATAACATAAAAGTTGTTACTTGTCATTAATAGGGGACTGACTCCACGATAAAAGATGGAAATCAGGTAAAAAAATAACAGGGTATTTATACCCCATTATTTCAATTGTTTCCTATTATTAAAAAATTTTCTATAGCTTAAATAACAGGCTGTAAAAGAAGATATAGAAGTGGCCGAGAGCAGCATGAAAGTAACTATTATTTGATATTTGACAGCACTTATAGGTGAGGTGCCTGCTAGGATAAGTCCTGTCATCATACCTGGAAGTGCCACTATTCCCAAGGTTTTGGCCGAATCGATAGTGGGCATCATTCCAACCCTAATGGAATCTTTTATTATGTTCATGGAAGATTGATAAATATCTGCACCCAGGGATAGTTTTGTTTCAATTTCGTCTCTTTTATTTTTAAAGTTTAATTTCATCTGTCTGAAACTCAATCCTAAACTTATCATGGAATTACTGATAATCATACCGCCAATGGGTATTATCTGATAAGACTCATATCTTATAATTCCCAGAGATACGAGAATTGCCATAGTGATTGATGTTCCCAGAATTATTGATATTATGGATATAGAGAAAACATTTTTAATTTCATTTCCCCTTTGAGATGCATTGTATGCAGCATTTAATGTCATGAATATCAATAAAAATGTAGTAAAAAATATACTTTTCAATCCAAATATATAATCCAGCAAATACCCTACGATAATCAATTGTATTACAGCTCTTGTCACACTTGTAATTATATCTTTTTCAAGGCCTAGTTTCTGCGAATATGAAAAGATAAGGGAGATCAATACAAGCAATAGGGAAAATAAAATAGAATAAATACTGATATCTTCAGCTCCAGTCATTTTATAACCTCCAGAGAATTAAATTTTCCATTTTCAATTGATAAAATTTTGTTTGCATATTTTTTACTCTGCTCTGAATTATGGGTTATCCATAAAATGGTGGTTCCACTATCATTTAGAGATTTAATTACATCTTCTACAATAAGAGTATTTTTTTCGTCAAGTGCTGATGTAACCTCATCCAGGAGAAGAATTTCGGGATTGAAAATTAAAGCCCTAATAAGTGCAATCCTCTGCTTTTCTCCGCCTGAAAGATTATCTATGGATCTGGATAAATATTCTGAACTCATCTTAAAGTTTTTTAGAAGTTCTTTGATCATTGACAGATCCAACTTTTTATTTCGTATGAAAAAAGGAAATTTTAAATTATCCATAACGGTATCTCCAAAAAGAGAAGGAGTCTGGAAACAGTATGCGATTTGTCTTCTCCATTCTATAGGACCGTATTTAGTATAAGGCATATTTTTATAGAATATATTTCCGTTAGTTGGACTTACAAGCTGCGAGCACAATCTAAAAAAGGTGCTTTTACCGCTGCCGGAAGGACCAACTACAGATATGAAATCTCTGTGGTTTACCTCTAAGTAAATATTTTTTAATATGTACCTGTTGTTAACAGCATATGATACATTTTCAAATTTAAGTAATGCCATAAAAATTTTCACTCCTGTCTGTAAAATATAACTATTACATTTTACAGTACCAGTATTAAAATTGAATTAAATTTTCTAACATATATTATTATTTTGTACTTAATTTTATATAAACTTTAAATTGTATTTACAT
>NZ_PVXP01000032.1 GCF_002995845.1 Clostridium luticellarii
AAAAGACTGGACTGTTTTATTCATTTTTTATGCGATTTTATAAATCTGTGGATAATTCTAAAACTCAAAGTTACCTTATCCACAGTCGTTATCTAGTCATTTCTAAAAAAATGGGGAAACTCTAATTAAAATGACAAGTTGACAAATTGATTAAAACAATATACTATATTTACTATAGGTCATGTGATAATCAAAATTAAATATAAATTTCCTTATCAAGAGTAGTTGAGGGATCGGCCCTATGAAGCTCGGCAACCTGGATATTCAATATTTATCCGATGGTGCTAATTCCAGCAGGTAAAGCCTGAAAGATGAGATATTATCTGAAATGTAAATTTCTATGGTTTCTCTGTAGAAATTTTTTATTTATCTGAAATTTTAAAAGTTTAGTTTTTATAAATTTATGAGGTGACATATATGGCAAATTTTTCGAGTAAAAGTTATAGATTAAAATTCGATATCATAGATAGAGCAAAGAAGCTGCAGATGAATCTGATTGGGTTTGCTCCTGTAGAAAGATGGGAAAAGTACAGGGAAACTGATGAAGAATATTATCCTCAGAACATATGGCCTGGAATAAAAAGTGTCATTGTGCTTGGCACTCAAATATATCTGCCAATGCTTGAGACAACTCCTTCTGTAGTTTATTCAGAGTTGTACAATACAACCAACAGGATTCTAGATGAAGCTGCATATAAAATTGCCAATTATTTGAACACTCTTGGAAAACAGGCATTATTTTTTCCAAGGGACTGCTATGGAGATATTTCTGTTCTTGTGAAGAAACCACAGGCAGCCTTTTCACAGGTATTGGCAGGAAAATATGCAGGTCTTGGGACAATTGGGTATAATCATACTTTGATAACTAAGGAATTTGGCCCCAGGGTAAGGCTGGTTTCTGTTTTAACCGATGCGGTTCTTCCGCCCGATCCGGTTTTGAAGAAAGACCTATGTATTAAATGTGAAATGTGCAGAAAATGTTGTCCAACCTCTTCCTTCAAGACTACGGAAAATTTCATTGCGGATATGGATAAGAAAAAATGTGCGGCATATCATGCCAGGCTTAAAAGTGCATATTGCTATCCCTGTGGAGTATGTATAAAAGTTTGTCCTATTGGAGCCGACAGAAAAATATATGGATATGATGCCAAAAAATATTTAAATGAAAAAGAAGCACTGAAGCAGGATAAAAAGAATCCCGAGTATGCTGGATGGGTGCACTGCAGAGAACATGGTTCTGAACCTGTTTAAGAGTTATAACAAAAAAGAAAGGCAGATTTATTTACAAAAATCTGCCTTTCTTTTTTGTTAAGATTGATATCAGTCAATTATAGTACCTGGATTTAAGATACCATTTGGATCAAAGGCTTTCTTTATGCCCTTCATGATTTCAATTTCTCTTTTTGTAAATTGAAGAGGCATATATTTTTTTCTGGTTTTTCCAGTACCATGCTCGGCTGTTATTGTTCCGCCGTATTTTAGAGCAATCTTATACATCTCCTGCTTGAATTCTTCATAGTAGGAGGGTAATTTTCCGTTGACACTGAGGATGAAATTATGTATATTTCCATCTGCTATATGACCCACTGCTGGAATGCTGGTGTTATATTTTTCTGCCAGTGAGGTTATATCATCAAAAAAATCTGGTACTGATGAAGGTGGAACAGCCATATCCAATCCATCTGCTACATGATCTTTAAAAGGAGTGTAGGCATTGCTCCTTATGTCTAAAAGTTTTTTCTGTTCTTTTGAACTTTCAGCTATAATACTGTCCACAGCATTATGCTGCTCGCATATTTCCACAATTTTTTCACTGCTGGAATATAGTTCATCTTCAGTCTTGCCATCCAGCATAAACATTAAATCCACAGATCCTTTATCGGCAGGCCATGTGGTACCCAGATGTTCCGCAGCTTTTTTGGAAATAGGCCTATCCATGTATTCTACAGCTAAAGGAGTAATTCCCTCCTGCAGTATTTTAGGTACTGAATCGCAGGCGTCACGCCTGTTGTCAAAGGATACTAATAAAGTTCCAGTATAATCGCTTTTTGCGTAGAGCTTTAAAGTGACTTTTGTAATAATTCCAAGAGTTCCTTCACTTCCAATCATCATGTGAAGAAGATCATAGCCCATATTGTTTTTTATAAGTTTTCCGCCGAGAGTAACTATTTCTCCCGTAGGAAGAACCACTTCAAGGGATTTGACATGATTCCTCATGATCCCATGTTTTACAGCTTTTGTTCCTCCGGCATTTTCCATAACCATACCGCCTATTTGTGCACCTTCATCTCCAGGGTGTATTGGAAAGAACAGATTATCCTGTTTATTTAATGACTCCAATAGATCAGCCAGGGTGGCTCCCGCTTCTACTGTGATCATCAAATTTTTTTCATCCAGTTCGATTATTTTATTCAACCTTTCGAGAGATAAAATTATGCTGGACTTTATAGGAACAGCTCCACCGCATACTCCGGTACCTCCCCCTCTGGGAACTACAGGCATGAGAATGCTGTTTGCATATTTTAATATGGAGGATATTTCTTCTGGAGAACTTGGTTTAACCAAAATGCAATCTTCCTCGGGGTGAAGTCGTATTAAAGCTTCGGTTTCATCAGTTAAGTAATTTTGTATTTGTGAGAATTCATTTGTAACCCAATCAGATCCTATAATTTTTTTTAGATTTTCAACTATTTTATTTTTCATAGGTTCACCTCTCAATATTTGATAAGTAAATAATACTACTTTTATACGAAATTGTACATTTCATATATGTAATATATGCATATAAAATGTACTTAAAAATATTTAGATTATTTTAAATAGCTTGACTAAATATTATTTTGATTTTATAATCAAATTATATTTCATGACATAATATAACAAAATGTATTGAAATTAAATTATCTATTGTGTATTGTTATGTCATGTTATATTACAAAAATATAATTTGATAGGGGGAACTATGACAATGGGAAAATCTAAAAAAATATTATCTGTTATCTTGTCTTTGCTCGTTACATTTTTGGTGGTGGGCTGCAGCAGTTCAAGCTCTGAAAATCAAAAAAGTGCTTCGTCTACAAAAAAGGGAAAAGCTGTTACCTTAACCGTATCAGCCGCAGCCAGTTTGAAGGATTCAATGAATGAAATCAAACAACTATACGCTAAGGAAAACCCTAATGTTACAATTAAATACAATTTTGGCTCGTCAGGGTCACTTCAAAAGCAAATTGAGCAGGGAGCACCCGTGGATGTATTTATGTCGGCGGCAACAAAACAGATGGATGAATTGAAGGAAAAGAACCTACTTGCAAATGATACTATAAAGGATTTGCTGCAAAATGACGTAGTACTTGTAGTTCCTAAGGATTCGTCCAATGTTAAAAGTTTTGAGGATCTGGCTACAGACAAGGTTCAAAAGATAGTACTTGGTGAAATTAAAAGTGTTCCTGTAGGGCAGTATTCTCAAGATGTACTTACGAATTTGAAATTAATGGATAAGGTTCAGCCAAAAGCTGTTTACGGTAAGGATGTAAAAGAAGTTTTAACCTGGGTTGAAACGAAAAATGTAGATGCAGGCATTGTTTATAAAACTGATGCGCTGGTATCAGATAAAGTAAAGGTTGTGGCTGCGGCACCTAAAGACTCCCATAAAACTGTAATCTATCCTGCAGCTGTAATTAAAAACAGCAAAAATGCAGATGCAGCTAAAGAATTTCTCAAATTTCTATCAGGAGACAAGGCTAAAACGGTGTTTGAAAAATATGGATTTAAGATTGGGAAATAAAGTATAAAGGTGAGGATTTGCTGTGGACTTTGATATTTCACCAGCATGGATTTCTATAAAGACGGTTTTTGTAGCAACCACTATAACATTTTTTGTAGGAATTATTGCTGCTTATTGGATGAACAATTATAATGGAAAATTGAAAAGTGTTATAGATACTATATTTACACTTCCACTTGTGCTTCCGCCGACAGTGGTCGGGTTTTTCCTGTTATTGCTTTTTGGGAAGAATGGCCCAATAGGCAAGCTGCTGTTGAAATTTGGAAAAACTTTGATTTTTTCATGGGAGGCCACGGTTGTGGCGGCAGCTATTGTAGCATTTCCACTTATGTACAGGACAACCAAGGGAGCCTTTGAACAAATAGATAATAATATTGTAAATGCTGCTAGAACTCTGGGAGTACCCGAGTGGAAAGTGTTCTGGAAAGTCATGCTGCCTTTGGCCTGGCCGGGGATAGGTGCGGCAACGGTTCTTTCTTTTGCCAGGTGTCTGGGAGAATTTGGAGCTACCCTTATGGTGGCTGGGAATATACCTGGCAAAACTCAGACAATTCCAATAGCTATTTATTTTACAGCTGAAAATGGAGAAATGGTAAATGCACTTATCTGGGTTATATTTATTGTTATAATTTCAACAATTATGATTTTTTTAATGAATTACTGGAATGCTCATCAGCAAAAAAATATATATGGTGTTGGGAGAAAATAAAATGGGGCTTTACGTTGATATCAAAAAAAGTTTATATGGATTCAGCCTTGATATTAAATTCAATACAAAAGACAATATTATAGGATTACTTGGAGCATCGGGTTCAGGGAAAAGTATGACACTAAGGTGTATCGCAGGATTGGAGAATCCTGACAGCGGTAAAATTTTATTGAACGGCAAGGTACTGTATGATTCTGAAAAAAAAATAAATGTGTCCCTTCGAAGGAGAAAGGTGGGATTCATATTCCAAAATTATGCACTGTTCCCCAACATGACTGTGAATGAAAATATAAGCTTTGCACTAGAAGGCATGTCGAGAGATGAAAAAAGCAGAGTAGTTCGGGAAAAGATAAACATGATGCATCTGGATGGACTGGAAAATAGATTTCCCAGTCAGCTCTCAGGAGGACAGCAGCAGAGAGTGGCTATTGCCAGGGCATTAGCTGTAAAGCCGGAGGTATTGCTGCTGGATGAACCTTTTTCAGCACTGGACAGCCATTTGAGAAGTAAAATGGAGGAACAGCTCATATATATATTGTCCAGCTACAGTGGAGTTACGGTTTTTGTATCCCATAACCGGGATGAGGTGTATCGTATCTGTAAAAGTATTGCAATAATTAACAAGGGCAGGGTAGAAAGTTATGGTGACAGGGACTACATATTTAAAAGTCCTTCTACTCTTGCAGCAGCACAGCTCACCGGTTGTAAAAATATATCGAAAATTAAAATATTGAATCAAAATACCATAGAAGCTCTGGAATGGGGCTGTACACTTAAGACTGACAAAAAAATCGAGGGCTCTCCTTCATATGTGGGTATTAGATCCCATTATATTACTGTGAGCACGGATTTGCAGAAGGAGAATACTTTTAAATGCCGCGTTAATTATGTAAATGAAGGCCCGTTTACCACAGCAGTTTATTTGGACAGCGTGGAGGAAAAACCTTATGCTAAAACTAAGACATTGCGATGGGAAATAAGCAGGGAAATGTGGGAAGAAATTAAGAATATGGCACAGCCCTGGAATATGTGTATAGAAAGTGAAAAACTTTTTTTGTTCTGAATCATGATATTTTAATAATGCGTAAATGATATGGAATTGTATAATTCACATATTGTTTACGCATTATTAATGCTTTATTCATAGGCCTGTAATCTTAAGGAAATAAAATACCTTGTGTAATGTTTTTTAGAATTTAAGGAAGGGAATGAGTTTTTTTGATAAAACTGCTAAAAAATAGTCTGATATTTGCAGTGGTTATTTTAATATGTCAGCTAAATTATTGCAATTTTGTTTCAGCTGATAGTTCTGTGTCAAGTAATGATTCTCAGCAATACATAACACAGAGTAATTCGGAGACCAAGGAAGATGTACCTGTAGATAAAACATGGATAATAAAATTTAATGAGCCTGTGGATTTGTCATCTGCTGAAAAGAGTATAAAAGTCATAAATAAAAAAACTAATGGACAAGTATCTCTCAGTATATCTTTGAGCAATCATGATCTCTATGTAAATGTGTCGCCAAATAAACCTTATGACACTGACAATGAATACATATTGAGTGTGGATTCCAATTTAAAATCCAAATACAATAGAATTTTAAAAAATAGCTTTACCATGAATTTTAAAACTGTTTCGCAGGTAACAAATGTGGACGATATGAATGTATCTATAAGACAGGGAGACAGCTATACGCTTCCTGATATAGTAACAGCTACCTTGGCTGATGGGAGTGTGAAACAGATAGGAGTCGTTTGGAATAAAAATGTTAATACGGAGGATCCCCCAGGAACTTATACTTATCAGGGAAGTGTGGCCGGGTATGATAAACCTGTGAATTTGAATGTAACTATAAGACCTTCCAATAAAGATGTGGAGTCTGTTGCTTCTACTTCCATGTGGATATGGCAGCTTCAAAGTGAGGTTGACGCCTACGGAGGTATAGATAATTTGATTGCAAAATTAAAATCCATGGGGATAAATAATGTGTGCATAAAATACAATGAAGGTTCAAGTCCTTCAGGAGGGGGAACAAACTTTAGAAATGATTTTTTGAAATATGTGGGAGATTTTAAGCGTGCTGGATTTATAGTAGGTACCTGGGGATATAATTATTTTAATTATGTGGAAAGTGAAGCAAATATTATAATGGAAGCCCTTGACAACAGTGACTACTATGTTTTTGATGCTGAAGATGCTGTAGCTGGGAAAACACAGCAGACGGAGCAGATACTACAAATTATAAGAAATCAGTATCCCAGTGCTATAATCGGATATACATCTTTTCCAATAGTCAGTTATCATCAGGATATACCTTATTCCGTTTTTAATAAATACTGTGATTTTTCTGCACCTCAGACTTATTGGGGAGATATGCAGTGGTCCGTTGCCGCATGTCTGGATGAGATGGCCCGGGAGTATAAATCTTATGGATTGGACAAGCCAATATATCCTGTAATACAGACCTACAATATAGATTATTCGGATTATGACATCTACAGCGGATATAATTTTGAAGCTACTGGATTATGGTCTCTGGACAGTATAGGAAAAACATTTGTAGAATATATAGATGATAATGGAAGCAAATTTAAGCAGTGATTAAAAAATCACTGCTTAAATTATATCGAAAAAATGAAATATTTTTATATATACCTTGCATATAATGAAGAATTGTGATAATATTTGTACTAAAATACCAATAAGAATTATAGCATTTAAGGGGCTTTTAATTAGTACATGTTTAAAGGTTAGAAACAAAGAGTCAAAGTGCATTTTGGGGCTAAAAAAATGCATTTGGCTGTATAGCAAAGCCACCAGTTAACTGGTGGTATTTATTTACAATTTAAAAAGGGGGCTTGTCAACATGAATTGCAACAATGGTTTTCCTTCAAAACAGGGTTTATATAATCCCGAGTATGAGAAGGATTCTTGTGGAGTAGGTTTTATAGCAAATGTGAAGGGAGAAAAAACTCACAGCATTGTAAAAAAAGGTATCCAGATTTTGGTGAATTTAACCCATAGAGGGGCAGTGGGAGCTGACACTAAAACTGGAGATGGAGCAGGTATACTCATTCAGATTCCTGACGAATTCTTTAGAATAAACTGCGATAATCTGGGAATAGAACTGCCAAAGCCAGGTGAATACGGAGTTGGTATGGTGTTCTTTCCTAGAGAAACGGCTCTAAGACTACAGTGTGAAGGCATATTTGAGAGAATTACGGAAAAAGAAGGACAAAGAGTTTTGGGGTGGCGTGATGTACCTACTGACGATAGGGGAATAGGTGAAACTGCAAAAGGAACAGAACCAGTTATAAGACAGATATTTATAGAAAAAAATGCTGAGAATCAAACTGAGTTTGAGAGAAAGCTTTATATAATAAGAAAACAGGTGGAGAATAAAGTAAGAGAAAATTTCAAGGGAACTGCAAATGCATTTTATGTATGCAGCCTTTCCAGCAGAACTATAGTCTATAAAGGTTTGCTTTTGGCTGATCAGATAAAAAAGTTTTATATTGATCTGAATGATATAAATTTTAAAAGTGCCATTGCATTAGTACATCAGAGATACAGTACAAATACATTTCCAACCTGGGACTTGGCTCAGCCATTTAGATATTTGGGACATAATGGAGAGATAAACACCATAAGGGGAAACAGAAATTGGATGAGGGCTAGAGAAGGTGTGCTCAAATCCAAGACTTTCGGGAAAAATATCAAAAATCTTTTTCCAATAGTGGATTCAGGTGGAAGTGATTCGGCTTCTCTTGACAATGTGCTGGAGCTTTTGTACCAGGATGGCAGATCTCTTCCCAATGCGCTTATGCTGCTTATACCTGAAGCCTGGGAAGAAAACAGCAGCACAAAACCATATAAAAAGTATTTTTATGAATATCAAGGTTCATTAATAGAGCCCTGGGATGGCCCTGCAGCTGTTTCTTTTTCTGATGGTATTCAAGTTGGTGCCACTCTTGACAGAAATGGACTGAGGCCTGCCAGATATGTAATAACAAAGAGTGGATTTGTAGTACTTGCTTCAGAAGTGGGAGTGCTGGAATTTAAAAATGAAGATATACTGGAAAAAGGAAAATTAAAGCCCGGTGAAATGTTTTTGGTGGATACAGCCAAAGGTAAAATTATAAAGGATGAAGAGTTAAAGGAGAGGATATGTAAAGCCGAACCTTATGAGAAAATATTGAACAAATTGAGATTTAATCTGGATATGTTTGATACTGTTGTGGAAAAAGAACAGATAACTTCAGAAATATTAAAAGAAAAACAACAGGCTTTTGGATATACTCTTGAAGATCTAAAGAGAATACTTATGCCCATGTCAGTTGAAGGCAAGGAACCGGTAGGCTCTATGGGAAATGACACGCCTCTGGCTGTGCTTTCAAATAAAAACCAGCTTCTTTTCTCTTATTTTAAGCAGCTTTTTGCCCAGGTGACGAATCCTCCTATAGATCCTATAAGAGAGAGACCGGTAATGTCTCTTCTGAATTATATAGGATCCCCTCAGGCCAATATACTAAATGGTGAGATTGCAAAAGATCCCTTTATAGAAATTAAAAGTCCGGTTCTGACGGATGAGGAGATATCAAAGATAAAAAGCTTGAGGAATGAAGATTTTAAAACCACTACGGTTCCAATTACTTTTAAGTGTGATACGGGAATAGAGGGTTTTGAAGCAGCTCTTGATAAAATATGTGAAAGGGCCTCCAAGAGGATAAAGGAAGGATATAATATACTGGTATTGAGTGATAAAAATGTAGATTCCTATGAAGCGGCAATTCCCAGTCTTTTGGCGGTTTCAGCAGTACAGCATCATTTGATCAGAGAAAAGACCCGTACGAAGGTTTCAATTATCGTACAGACCGGGGAGGCCAGGGAAGTTATGCATTTTGCACTGCTCGTGAGTTATGGGGCTTCAGCAGTGAATCCTTATCTTGCATACCAAACCATAGATCAGATGATAGAGGATAAGGATATAACGGATGTAGATGCAAAAAAGGCAAAGCAAAATTATATACATGCCATAAATCAGGGTATATTGAAGGTACTTTCCAAAATGGGGATATCTGCGCTGCAGAGTTATCATGGAGCGCAGATATTTGAAGCCATAGGTTTGGATTCAGAATTTGTGGATAGATATTTTGAAGGTACGCCTTCAAGAATAGGCGGAGTTGGAATTGATGTGATAGCCAGTGAGGTACTGTCAAGGCATAAAAATGCTTTCAACAGGATAAGAAAGCCTGTTTCCCAGCTGGATGCAGGAGGAAATTATTCATGGAGAAGAGGAGGCGAATTCCATCTTTTCAACCCTGAAACTATATATAAACTTCAGGTTGCAGCCAGGACCAACGATTACCATGTATATAAGGACTATGCACGAATCATAAATGAGCAGGACAAAAATCTGTGTACCATACGTGGACTGCTAAAATTTAAAAAAGGAAATAGTATTCCCATAGAAGAGGTGGAGCCTGTAAGTGAGATACTTAAAAGATTTTGTACAGGAGCCATGTCCTTTGGATCCATAAGCAAAGAGGCACATGAGACTATGGCTATAGCTATGAATAGAATAGGAGGACGCAGCAATACTGGAGAGGGAGGCGAAGATCCCCAAAGATACAAACTGGATTCTAATGGAGATTCTAGAAGAAGTGCTATAAAGCAGGTGGCTTCAGCACGTTTCGGAGTTACTGCAGAGTATCTGGTAAATGCAGATGAGCTTCAGATAAAAATAGCCCAGGGGGCTAAACCTGGTGAGGGTGGACAGCTCCCGGGTAAAAAAGTTGACAAGTATATTGCCAGAACCAGACATTCTACTCCAGGGATAGATCTTATTTCACCGCCGCCTCATCATGATATCTATTGTATAGAAGATCTGTCCCAGCTTATATATGATTTAAAAAATGTAAATCCCAAGGCAAATATAAGTGTAAAATTGGTTTCTGAAGTAGGGGTGGGGACAATTGCGGCGGGAGTTGCAAAAGCCCACGCAGATTTAATACTAATAAGCGGTTATGATGGCGGGACAGGAGCAGCACCACTTTCATCTGTAAAACATGTGGGAATTCCCTGGGAACTGGGGTTATCCGAGACTCAACAGGTACTTTTGCTGAACGATTTGAGAAGCAGAGTCAGAATTCAGACAGATGGACAGTTAAAAACAGGCAGAGATGTGGTAATTGCAGCACTGCTTGGAGCTGAAGAATTTGGATTCGCGACTACTGCACTTGTAACCATGGGGTGTACTATGCTTAGAAAATGTCATTTGAATACCTGTGATATGGGTATAGCCACACAGGATCCTGAACTCAGAAAGCATTTCAAGGGCAAACCCGAATATATAATAAATTTTTTGACTTTTATTGCACAGGAAGTACGGGAATATATGGCTGAACTTGGATTTAGAACTGTTAACGAAATGGTAGGGAGAGTAGATATGCTGGAGACAAAGAAAGCGGTCAATCATTGGAAAGCCAAGGGACTGGATTTGTCTACCATCCTGTATAAGCCATATATGCCGAAGAGAATTAAATCCTATTGTGTGATGCCCCAGAATCATGGATTGGACGATGCATTGGACTATAAAATTATTCAGATGGCTGAAGGAGCCATAAATGATAAAATAAAGGTTTCTGCAACCATGGAAATAAAAAATGTAAATCGAGCGGTAGGTGCCATGTTGAGCGGTATAATTGCTAAAAAATATGGAAGCCGCGGTCTGCCTGAAGATACTATTGTACTTAATTTTAAAGGATCTGCAGGACAAAGTTTTGGTGCCTTTGGGGTAAATGGACTTACTTTGATACTTGAAGGTGATGCCAATGACTACGTGGCAAAAGGGCTGTCAGGAGCTAAAGTAATTATAAAAACACCTGAGGAGTCAACTTTTGTGGCAGAGAAAAATATCATAGCTGGAAATACCATTTTATATGGAGCTACTTCAGGAAAAGCTTTCATAAATGGCAGCGTAGGAGAAAGATTTGCAGTGAGAAACAGTGGAGCTACGGCGGTAGTTGAAGGTGTAGGAGACCACTGCTGTGAATATATGACTGGTGGAACAGTGGTTATCATAGGTAAAACCGGTAAGAATTTTGCAGCTGGTATGAGCGGCGGTGTGGCTTATGTGCTGGATGAGGATGATGCTTTTTATAACAGATGTAATTTGCAGATGGTTGAAGTAGAAAAAATTTCAGATAAACATGATATAGACACAGTGTATAAATTAGTACAGGAACACTATAAATATACAAACAGTTTAAAGGCCAAAAATATATTGGATGAATGGGATGTCTATAAAAGTAAATTCAAAAGAATAATACCTGAAGCATATAAGTTCATATTACAACAGACAAAAACAGAAGCAGTTGCTGCTTCTAATATGTAGAGGAGGGCAGCATTATGGGAAAAATAACTGGTTTTAAAGAATATAAAAGAGAAAATCCTGAAAAACGTGATATAAAGGAAAGAATCAAAGATTATAGAGAAATATATTATAGGCTGCCCGAAGATAAGCTTAAGATTCAAGCAGCCAGGTGTATGAACTGTGGAACTCCTTTTTGTAATTGGGGATGTCCTACTGAAAATATAATACCGGATTGGAATGATTTTGTATATAGGAATAACTGGGAAAAGGCTTTTGAAAGGCTCACTCTCACAAATAGCTTTCCTGAATTTACAGGAAGGGTATGTCCGGCCATATGCGAAGGTGCCTGCACTCTTGGAGTAAATAGGGAACCCGTGTCCATAAAGGAAATAGAATTGAATATAATAGAGAAAGCCTTTAAAGAAGGATGGATAAAACCAAATCTCCCAAAAGTGAGAACAGGAAAAAAGGTGGCTGTAATAGGTTCAGGGCCCTCAGGACTTTCAACAGCGTCAGAACTCAATTCAGTGGGACATTCTGTCACTGTATTTGAAAGGGAGGATGAAATAGGAGGTCTCCTTAGATATGGAATTCCTGATTTCAAACTTGAAAAACATATACTGGATAGAAGAATAAATATAATGAAAGAGGAAGGGGTGGAGTTTAGAACAAATATTTATGCGGGCAGAGGAAAGTATTCTGCTGATGAGTTGATTAAAAACTTTGATGCAGTAGTTCTAACGGGAGGCTCTACTATTCCAAGGGATCTTAAAATTCAAGGAAGAGAACTCAAGGGAATACATTTTGCAGTAGATTTTCTGAAACAGCAGAATAAAAGAGTTGCAGGCAAAAAATTAATAGAAGAGGAGATAAACGCAAAGGGAAAAGTGGTGGTTGTCATAGGCGGAGGAGACACAGGTTCTGATTGTATAGGCACTTCCATAAGACAGGGTGCCAAAGCTGTTTACCAATATGAACTGATGCCCAGGCAGCCATTGGTAAGAGATGAAACCATGCCCTGGCCCACCTTTCCAAGAACTCTTAAGGTTACAACCTCCCATGAGGAAGGCTGTATAAGGGAATGGTGCATAAGTACGGAAAAATTTGAAGGCAAAGATGGATGGGTAAAATCCCTTCAGGGGGTAAAAGTTAAATGGCAGAAGGAAAATGGCAGAAGGAAGATGACAAAAATACCTGGTACGGAATTTAACCAAAAGGTGGATATGGTTCTTCTGGCCATGGGTTTTCTCCACCCGAAGCATGAAGGATTGCTAGATGATATGGGAGTGGAGTTTGATGCAAGCGGAAATGTGAAGACAGATGAAAATTATATGACCAGCAAAAAAGGGATATTTGCTGCCGGGGATATGAGGCGCGGTCAGTCTCTAGTAGTTTGGGCCTTAAAAGAGGGAAGAAAGGCAGCACGGCAGGTTGACCGTTACCTTATGGGTGAGACATCTTTAAGGGGATAATGACGGACATTAGTCCAATGATGCTATATTTAAAAAATTAAAATAACTGCAATAAAAATCACTCAAAAAGTTCTGGATATCCAGAACTTTTTGAGTGATAAATCAAGTAATTCTAAAGTTCTTGTAAAAATTTTCCCATTATAAATTTACTGCAAACTCAAAAATCACCTTATTCAGGTGCATAACAGTGCTTATCTCACACTTTAGGAAGCTTAGAGTGTTAGCAACAATGGCAGCACCCGAATAAAACTTATTTTGGTAGATTTACAAAAATAATACAACACTAAATAATAAAGCACATGTCAAAAGATAATATAATACATAATTTAAAGTTCACACACAGTAGATTTTTGACTGTCAGCAAAAATTACCAGTATCTGTTTACTATCAACTGTAAAGTAAATAGACAATGATAGCCTGCAGGTAAAATGTAAAATACAGGAACATATAAATATTCAATTGATTTTAATTATATACACTATAATTTTGAATAAAATAATTGATTAAATAGATGATTAGTATAAAAATATGGTATAAAAAAAGTAGACATTCTTCCTTATGGAGCGAAAGTCTACGCGGTACCACCCAAATTATTACTCGTATGTGTAACGGCTGTGCCGGCATAACTTACTTTATATAAATTTCAGCATGCAACTCGGGAGTGATTTTCAGCAACTTTAGCTTCTGGGTTCTCACCAAATTCCCATTCTCTGAAAGCATATTTTTGCTTACTCTTCTCCGTCAAGGTTTTTTATATTTGTTGCATATAATATACTATAAAAAAATATGCATGTCAACAGTTGATTTTAAAATAAAAAATTTATTTTTTGTATATAATGTAGAAAAAAATAATGCCTAAAAAAAATAAAATTTTTGCAAAAAAACTCTTGACATTCTCTTAATGAGGGATTATTATCGTCACATACACTAAATTTTGATTAAGTAAATTGTTAAAAAGATTTGTATAATGATATAAAGTATAAAGACAATGATGAGGAAGAGTAAATAGGGAATATTTTTTAGAGAGTGAGATTTTGCTGGGAACTCATAAATATAACTATTGAAGGTAGCCTTTAAGTTATGAGCTGAACTTTGAGTAGGCTTTATCGGTAATACCGTTATTATTCTGAGTAAAAATTTTGGGTGGTACCGCGTGGCCAAACTTCTCGCCCCAAGGAGAGAATGTTGGTCATTTTTTTATACAAAATTTTAGGGTTTGAGTTTTTAATTTAGTTGCGCAATTAAATTGAAAAAGGGAAGATATGCTAAATTTAATAGTCATAAAATTTGGAATAGTCATAATGTTTGCTTATTTTTAGATATGGAATGGGCACAAATTAAATTATTTAGGAGGAAAGTATTATGGAAAAGTTAAAAGTTTATTATGATGAGGACGCTAATCTGGCTCTTTTAAAAGGGAAAAAAATAGCTGTTTTGGGTTTTGGAAGTCAAGGACATGCACAGGCTTTAAATTTAAAAGACAGTGGTCTCGATGTAATAATAGGATTATATAAAGGGAGTAAATCCTGGAAAAAGGCTGAAGATTATGGATTCAAGGTATATGAAACAGCTGAAGCTGTTAAGCAGGCTGATATTGTAGCAGTTCTTATTCCTGATGAAAAGCAAAAACAGGTCTATGAGGAAAGTATAAAGGACAATTTGTCAGAGGGAAATGCACTTTTCTTTGCTCATGGATTTAACATTCACTTTAACCAGATAGTTCCGCCTGAAAATGTGGACGTACTTATGATTGCACCAAAGGGACCAGGACACATAGTTAGAAGAGAATATACACTGGGTGCTGGAGTTCCATGTCTTTATGCAGTATATCAGGATTTTACAGGGAAAGGAAAAGATATTGCACTGGCTTATGGCAAAGGAATTGGAGGAACAAGGGCAGGTGTAATGACCACTACATTTAGAGTAGAGACAGAGACAGATTTATTTGGAGAACAGGTAGTACTTTGTGGAGGAATTGTTGAACTTATAAAAGCAGGCTTTGATACCCTTACAGAAGCAGGATATGCTCCGGAAAATGCATATTTTGAATGTATGCATGAGATGAAAATGATAGTTGACTTGATGTATGAAGGTGGAATAAATAGAATGAGGTATTCCATCAGCGATACTGCAGAATATGGAGATTATAAAATTGGAAAGAGAATAATAAATGAAAATACAAGAGCTGAGATGAAAAAAGTTCTTGGAGAAATTCAGGATGGAACATTTGCGAGAGATTGGCTGCTTGAAAATAAAACTGGAAGACCAAAGTTTACTGCAAGAAGAAAACTGGAGCAAAACTCCACCATCGAAAAAGTTGGTAAAGAACTCAGATCTATGATGCCTTGGATAAATGAAAATCCGGATAATGAATAATTTGATGTAAATATGGTATTTGAGGGCTGTCACTGTCTATTCTCTATTTTGGAGAAGCTGGGGAGCTTTGACAGATGTCAGCTTTCGTATGAATAAAAAGGGGCTTTTAAATAATATAGGTACGTGAGGTAAGAAATAGGCAGTATAAGGCTTTACAGAGAGTGGGACAGAGGTGAGAACCTGCAGGCCCAAACTGTTTATATAATATAATGGATTTTAATATAGGAGATAGTTCGGTAATATGAGTTTGAGGAGGAATTTTCAAAATGAGAAGCGATTTAGCAAAAAAGGGAATCAAAGGTGCACCGGCTAGGGCACTTATGTATGGAATGGGATTTACAAAGGAGGAAATTGAAAAGCCTTTAATTGGAATAGTAAATTCACAAAACGAAGTTGTTGCAGGACATATGCACCTGGATGAAATAGCGAGAGCAGCTAAGCTGGGGGTAGCCATGGCCGGTGGAACATCTATGGAATTTCCTGCAATTGCAGTTTGCGATGGAATAGCCATGGGACATATAGGTATGAAGTATTCACTTCCGTCGAGAGAACTTATAGCGGATTCAATTGAAGCAATGGCACTGGCTCACGAATTTGACGGACTTGTTTTAATACCAAATTGTGACAAGATAGTTCCTGGAATGCTGATGGCAGCTGCAAGACTCAATATACCGGCTGTTGTGGTAAGCGGAGGACCTATGAGAGCAGGCAGATTGAATGACAAAACACTGGATTTCAGTACATGTATAGAGCAGGTAGGGGCCTGCAGTGACGGTAAAATAACAGAAGAGCAGCTGGAAGAAGAGGTTAAAAGATCATGTCCAGGGTGCGGATGCTGTTCCGGACTATTTACGGCAAACAGCATGAATTGTCTTACCGAAGTTCTTGGAATGGGGCTTCCTATGAATGGAACTGCACTTGCCCAGACCGGGGAGAGAAATCAGCTGGCAAAATATGCAGGTATGTACGTTATGGATTGCGTGAAGAATGACAGAAAGCCAAGAGACATAATGACTTTAAATGCATTTAAGAATGCCATAACTGTGGATATGGCTATGGCAGGTTCAACCAATACGGTTCTTCATCTTCCAGCAATTGCACATGAAGCAGGTATTACACTTGATTTGGATTTGTTCCATGAAATAAGTAAAAAAACTCCCTGTCTCACAAAATTAAGTCCAAGCGGGAAGCATCATATGGAGGATCTGCATATGGCAGGCGGAATAGAAGCCATTATGAATGAACTTTCAAAAAAAGATCTGATAAATGAAGATGCATTGACTATTACGGGAAAAACCGTAGGTGAAAATATAAGAAATTATAGTGTACTTGATTATGAGGTCATAAAACATATAAATGAGCCTTACAGCAGTGAAGGTGGAATAGCAATATTAAGGGGAAATCTTGCACCAGATGGAGCAGTAGTTAAAAAATCTGCAGTAGCACCGGAGATGCTGGTACATGAAGGACCTGCAAGAGTATACAATTCAGAAGAGGAGGCGGTAAAGGCCATTTTCGGAAATGAAATAAACAGAGGGGATGTAATTGTAATAAGGTATGAGGGACCTAAAGGAGGGCCTGGAATGAGGGAAATGCTTTCACCTACTTCTGCAATAGCAGGTATGGGACTTGACAAGGACGTAGCTCTTATAACAGATGGAAGATTTTCAGGAGCCACAAGAGGAGCATCTATCGGACATATATCTCCAGAGGCCATGGAAGGTGGACTGATAGGGCTTGTAGAAGAAGGGGATACCATATTTATAGATATCACAAACAAAAAGATAGAATTGAAAGTGAATTCTGTAGAAATTGAGAAGAGGAAGAAGAAGTATGTAAAACCTGAGCCCAAGATAAAAACAGGATATTTGTCCAGATATGCAAAGTTAGTAACTTCTGCTAATACCGGGGCGATACTCAAATAGACGTGGAAGGAGAAAATTAGTTGATTAAAAAAATAAGCACCATTTGCAATAAATATTTTGCACTTTTAGTTATAATAATTGCCATAATAGCTTTAATGAGGCCTAATACATTTTTGTGGGTGGTTCCCAGAGTGTCACTCTTACTTGGAATCATAATGTTTGGAATGGGAATGACTCTAAAGAAAGAAGATTTTAAAGAAGTTTTCACAAGACCTAAGGATGTACTTGTGGGAATCATAGCCCACTACATTATAATGCCAGCTGTAGCTTATGCATTATGTGTATTTTTAAAATTACCAAAGGATATTGCAATTGGTGTAATACTCGTAGGTTGCTGCCCAAGTGGTACTGCATCCAATGTAATGTGTTTTATAGCAAAAGGTGATTTGGCACTTTCAGTGTGTATAAGTTCCATATCCACGATTTTAGCTCCTATTTTTACACCGGCTCTTATATTGTTATTGGCAGGGAAATGGGTTGATATACCTGCTGCGGCACTGTTTGTTGATATTTCCAAAATAGTAATACTGCCTATTGTTCTTGGAGTTGTCTTCAATAAGGTTGCAGGCAAAACGGCTTCCAGAGTGGTAAATGTATTACCTATTGTTTCGGTGATAGCCATAGTTTTAATAGTTGGCGGAGTTGTAGGAGCAAATTCTAAAAAACTTATTACCACTGCTGCAATTGCCATAGGAGCTGTTGTACTTCACAACTTGTTTGGTTTCTTGTTTGGATATCTGGCTGCCAAGGTAATGAAAATGGATTATGCAAAAAGAAAGGCAGTTTCATTCGAGGTTGGAATGCAGAATTCGGCTTTAGGTGTTTCACTTGCCATGAACTTTTTTTCTCCTGTGTCAGCCATACCGGCGGCAATATTCAGTGTATGGCACAATATTTCAGGTCCTACTCTTGCGAGTTACTGGGCCAGTAAATTCAAAAAAGTGGATAAATAGGTTCTGCAATTTTGGTTATGCACAATAGGCAAATATTTTTACTTATTGTGCATAAAAAATATATAAAATCAACGGTAAGGAGAGATAAATATGAAATCTGCTGAAGCAATTGTCCAATGTTTAAAAAAAGAAAATGTAAAAGTGATATTTGGGTATCCGGGAGCTGCAGTCATTCCCATGTATGAGGCTCTGAGAAAATCAGATATCGAACATGTACTTGTAAGGCAGGAGCAGGCAGCAGGGCACGCGGCTAGTGGATATGCCAGGTCTACTGGAAAAATCGGAGTCTGTATTGTGACCTCGGGGCCGGGGGCTTCGAATCTTATTACGGGTATTGCTGCCGCTTATATGGATTCAATTCCCATGGTTGTTATTACAGGACAGGTGAAATCTACATTAATTGGAAGAGATGTTTTTCAGGAATTGGATATTACAGGGGCTACTGAGTCTTTTACAAAGTATAATTTTCTTGTAAAGAAGGCAGAACATATACCTGAAATTATGAAGGAGGCATTTTATATAGCACAAACAGGAAGAAAAGGTCCGGTGCTTATAGATATACCTGTAGATATAATGGATAAAGATATTGATAAGTTTGAATATCCGGAAACCGTTGATATAAGGGGATATAAACCGACTACGGAAGGCCATTTTGGACAGATAAAAAAGATAGTGGATAGAATTAAAACCAGCAGAAGGCCCCTTATATGTGCAGGCGGAGGGGTTATCCTTTCAAAAGGTGAAAAGCAGTTCAGAGAATTTGTTGAAAAATCCCATATACCTGTTGTTCACACTCTGATGGGAAAAGGTGTAATGAATGAAGATAGCGATTACTATATAGGCATGATAGGAACTCATGGTTTTGGTTATGCCAATAAGGCTGTAAGAAATGCAGATGTTTTAATACTCATTGGAGCCAGAGCTTCAGACAGAACTACTTGCGGTATAAGTCAATTTGCTGAAAAGGCTGATATAATTCATATAGATATTGATCCTGCTGAAATAGGCAAAAATTTGAATACAAATATTCCAGTAGTAGGTGATATAAAAAATATCCTGGAGCAATTATCGCAAAGAATATGTTCTTTAAACACCAAAGAGTGGATAGATGAGATAAAGACATGGGAAAAGAATATGCAGCTTCAGGGCAAAGGTACAGATGGAGTAAATCCAAGAAATGTTTTGCAAAATGTATCGGAAGTATTAGAAGAAGATTCAATTTTAACTGCAGATGTAGGTCAAAACCAAATTTGGTGTGCACGTAATTTCAAAATCACGGCTGAAAGAAAATTTTTTACTTCTGGTGGACTCGGAACCATGGGGTACTCAATTCCAGCAGCTGTTGGGGCGAAAATAGGATGTCCTGCTAGAAAAGTGGTAGCTTTTGTTGGTGATGGCGGCTTTCAGATGAGTATGTTTGAACTTGGAACTATTTTGGAAAATAAAATAGATATAACCATAGTGCTTTTCAATAATTCAGGACTTGGATTGGTTAGAGAAATTCAGAGAAATAACCATCTTAAAGAATTTGGAGTTAATTTTAAAAACAACCCGGATTTTGTAAAACTGGTGGAAGCCTATGGATTGTCAGCAAAAAGAGTAAAAAATGATGATGAATTTAAAGAGGCTTTTCAGGAAGCACTGCATTCAGATAGGGCTTTTTTAATAGAATGTATGGTAGATCCACGTGAAAGTACATTTTAGAGGGGAGTGAGTACTATAAAAAGATATGTGTTGTCAGTATTAGTGGAAAATCACTCTGGAGTTTTGAGCAGGATAGCTGGGCTTTTCAGCAGAAGGGGATATAATATACACAGCCTTACCGTAGGGGTTACGGGAGATCCTAAAATATCAAGGATGACTATTGTCTCTCTGGGAGACGATTATATATTCGAACAGATAAGCAAACAATTAAACAAATTGATTGAAGTTATAAAAGTAATAGATCTGACGGATGCCCCGGCTGTTTATAGAGAACTGTGTCTGGTAAAAGTATCTGCGGATTCAAATAATAAATTACTTATTATGGAGATTGTAAACACTTTTCGAGGTAACATAGTGGATATGGGTGATAAAAGTTTGACAATTGAAACAACCGGTGACGAGGAAAAAATATCTGCTTTTATCGATATTATGAAACCCTATGGAATTAAAGAAATTGTGCGTACAGGACTTACAGCCGTTTATAGAGGTAATAAATTAGAACAGTGATATAATAAATGTCCACCAGCTTGTCTGGTGGTTTTTCCATATAGTATTCTTCTTGGATGATTCTATCTTTTACATATCAATACTCTCCTTCTGGTTAGTATACTACAAAATAGTGCGTACTTTCTTTTACAAGTATAATACATTATAATAAGAAATACAAAAATGTTCAAGTTGAACAGGGTTTGGGAGAGTGATGATATGTCCAATATATTTAGTCCGATTCGAGTGAAAAACGTCAATTTCATCAATAGGATTGTTATGGCACCTATGGTGCGTTTCGGCTATCCAAGCAAAAATGGTATCATGGGTGAAAAACTTTTACAGGATTATTTAGGGCGGTCAGATAAAGGAATCGGCCTAATGATTAGCCAGGTGCTTTCCGTTTCAACTGAACGGGAGATAGCAGGTAGAGCGGGAGCTTATTCGGATCAGCACATTGACTATCTGAGTAAAATAGCGGAAACCTGTCATAAAAGCGGCACCAGATTTTTTGCACAGCTTGGCTTACCCGACTTTAGCTTTTATGACGACAATTCGGAAAATGTCAACAAACTGACAAAACAAGAATTAGTTAAAATCAGAGATTGGTTTATCCGGAGTGCCGAGATTTGCCAAAAGTCTGGTCTTGATGGTATTGAATTGCATGGAGCACACACATTTTTCCTGAATATGATGGCTTCGTCTTATTCCAACAAACGGCAGGATACTTACGGCGGCGATTTAATAGGAAGATTGACTTTGGTAAAGGAAATTACAGAAGCAATTAAAAGTTTCGCCGGAGAGTACTTTGTTGTGTCCTATCGAATGGGCTGGGGCGACGATCTTGATATAGATGTCCAGACTGCTCGAGTTTTGGAGAATATGGGTATTGATATGTTGCATGTGTCTACTGGAATACCGGAGGATAGAAAACTGCAACTGCCTATGGATTTTCAATACAATGATGTAGTCTACACAGGATGCCATGTTAAAAAGCATGTAAATATCCCTGTCATTGCTGTGAATAATGTTAAAACATTGAACAGAGGAAATGTATTGATTGAAAATAACTGCTGTGATTTTGTGGCATATGGAAAGCCATTTTTGGCCGATTCAGATTTCATAAAGCATTCAAGGAAAGACAGCAGCTATAAGCCCTGCTTTGAATGCAGTGAATGTAAATGGTTTACAAATGGCGAAAAATGTCCGGCACAAATAATAGCAAAAGCTCATTCTTAATAAAACTTATTTACTGAATCCTACCTAAAACTTTGGGAAATTTTTTTGTAAATAATTTTTATTGCCAGGCCGCATATGAGGATCAGCAGCAGAGTTTTTAGATAAACGGGGATGCTTTTTTTTAAAAGCTCCTGTTTTGGTAGAGCAGAATAAATTTTATAAGTTTTAGAAGAATCTCTTTCCTTTACAGCTAGATCTCCCAGTGGAACCTGGCCTTTTAAAGCTTTTGAATTGATGTTTGAAAGCTTTATATCCTTTCTCAGCTCTTTTTTATTTAGGTCATTGGCATAATAAGTTACATTATCCTTGACTTTTACAGGAACTTCTAGATTTATATAGGGACCTATAAAATGCAGAGGTCTGTATTTTATAAATTGTTTTCCGATTATGGAATCCTTCTTATATAGAATAACTGGTGTTTCACTGTAACTCCAATTTATTATTTTCTCCATATCATTGAATACATAAGTATCTTCAGGATCGTATATGGAGTTCATCACAACTCCCAAAATCTGTTTTCCATTTCGATTATATATAGCTACAAGGCATCGTCCAGCAGGTATGGTGTACCCGGTTTTACCGCCAATGCAGCCATCTTTTCCAAGTAGCTTGTTTGTATTTTTAATGGGAAGAGCAAGGCCGCTGGCAGTTTTTATTGTAGCCTGATAGGTTCCCATGGTATTTCTTATCCACAGACTTTTAAAAGCCTCCCTTGCAATTATACTCATATCGTAAGCAGTACTATAATGTTCTGGATTGTGCAGCCCATTTGGTGTTACAAAATGAGTATTTTTTAAGTTTAATTTTTTTACATATTCATTCATTTTTTCAGCGAAGGAATTTGAATCCTTGGACAAATTTTCTGCAATTACGTAGGCCATATCATTGGCAGAGTACATGAGAAGACCATTCATTACATCTTTGGCAGACAAGGTATCGCCTACACTGATGGAGTGGATGTCTTTATTTATAGAGGATTCAGGCTGCACCTTGGCTCCCTTGGTATAGGTTAAAGTATCATTTTGCTTTCTATTCTTGTCCAGAAGAATAGCTGTTAGAAGTTTTGTAGTACTGGCCGGATATACTCTGATATCTGAATTCTTTTCATATATTATTTCGCCAGTTTGCATGTCCACTGTTATGGCTGCTTTTCCATAGATATCAGGAGCTGTGTTTCCAGCTGGTTCAGCAGCCAGTACATTATAATTTAAAAAGAGTATGAATATGAAAGAAAGTAATGATATATTGATTTTATTTTTCAAAGTACATCACTCCATCTGCTTGAAATTTAAGTATGTATTTTATCAAAAACATATTATATAATTAATATGACATTTTAAAGTATAGCATTAAGGAATATATTTTACAATTGAGGACTATTGTATTTTAGGAGGTATTGATTTGATAGACAGGATAGAACACATATTCAGAGGTAGAAAAGGGAAACTTATGGGAAATTTTAATAAGAGCGCAGTTGCAATACCTCTTTGTGCGGAGGGTGGAAATATAGATGTAATATTCGAAGTCAGGGCTTTAAGCCTTAAGCATCAGCCTGGAGACATATGCTTCCCCGGTGGAAAAATGGAGACGGGAGAAACTCCTGGCATAACAGCCGTAAGGGAAACTATGGAAGAGTTAAACTTGAAAAGAGAAAATATAGAGGTTATAGGGGAGATGGACTATGTGATAACCCCCTATAATTTTATAATGTATCCTTTTGTATGCAGGATCAGCAGTCAGCGTATAATCCCGAACAAAAGCGAGGTGGATCATGTCTTCAAGGTGCCATTGAAATTTTTTATACAAAATAATCCACTGGTCTATGAAATGCCTGTAGTTTCTCAGCCGGGAGAAAAATTTCCATATGAGCTTATAGCAAATGGGAAAGACTACAAATTTAGAAGCGGGAAAATAACCGAGTATTTTTATCAGTACAAGAAATATGTGATTTGGGGATTTACAGCTTGCATAATAAAAGAATTTGCAGATATAATAAAAAACAATCTGTAGATATGATCATAAAAAGGGCCTGTTACTTTGCTTAGCAGGTCCCTTTTAATAGTTAAATCTATATTTATTCCTCGTAGGTGTAAGAGTATTTTCCAAGTAAATCCTGTTTTAAATCCCAGAGCTTTTTGGATAGATCCACATAGTAGTGATGGGGGTTTTCAAGCCTTACTGTTTCAGGCCACAATTTAGAAGTCTCTTCCTGTACTACATTTTTAATATCAGATACATCAGGACTTTTATATACAAGATGTCCCTTATCAAATATCTTTACCATAAGTTCTTTAACGTAATAGTCCTTTATTTTTTTCCTTTTCCAGGTAAACACAGGGTCAAATATTTGAAGAGGTTTATCCGTGTCCAATTTCTCATCCCTCAAAGCTATTAAATCCGCAATGGCCTTGTCTTCATTTTTACTGTAAATTCTATATATTTTTTTGAAGCCGGGGTTGGTTATTTTTTCTTCGTTTTCACTTATCTTTATTTTAGGTATTACGTTTCCATCCTCATCCTCTATAGCAGATAATTTATACACTCCTCCAAATACAGGCTCCGATTTTGCAGTTATCAATCTTTCGCCGACTCCGAAGGAATCAATGCAGGCACCTTGACTCAGTACATCTCTTATGATAAATTCATCCAGGGAATTTGAAATAACTATCTGCACCTCTGGAAGACCGGCTTCATCCAGAATTTTTCTGCATTTTTTGGTAAGATAGGTTATATCACCACTATCAATTCTTATGCCCTTTGGCTTGTAGCCGTTGGGAATCAAAAATTCTTTGAAAACCTTTATGGCATTGGGCAAACCTGATTTTAGTACATTATAGGTATCTACTAAAAGCACGCAATTATCAGGATATACTTTTGCCCAGGCTTTAAAAGATTCATATTCAGAAGGGAATAGCTGTATCCAACTGTGGGCCATAGTTCCGACAGCGGGTATTCCAAACATCTGATCAGCTATAGTACAGGCTGTGGAGCTGCAGCCGCCTATAACTGCAGCTCTGGCACCATACATAGCTGCATCAGGGCCCTGTGCTCTTCTGGAGCCAAATTCCATTACAGGTCTTTTACCTGCTGCTTTGCAGATTCTGTTTGCTTTTGTGGCAATCAGGGTCTGGTGATTTACAGTTAAAAGTATCATGGTTTCCAGAAATTGAGCCTGGATAGCGGGTCCCCTTACAGTTATCAGGGGCTCACCGGGAAATACCGGATTACCTTCGGGAATAGCCCAGACATCACAGGAAAATTTAAAATTTTTGAGATAATTTAAAAATTCTTCTGAAAATTGATTTTTACCTCTTAGGTATTGTATGTCCTCCTGGAAAAATTTCAAATTGGATAAGTACTCTATAATCTGCTGAACTCCGGCCATGATACAGTATCCTCCATCATCCGGAATTCGCCTGAAAAACATGTCAAAATAAGCTATTTTGTTTCCCATATTGTTTTCAAAATATCCATTACCCATGGTAAATTCATAGAAGTCTACCAGCATGGTAAGATTTCTTCCATTTGTAATGTCAAAGTTTTTTGAGCTTTCCATATAAAAATCTCCTCTATTTATGTTTTAATTTAGATGATTATGAACAAAATTATGTATATACATATTGTAATACTTAACATGAAATATTACAAGATTATAGATGCAGTAAGCTTGTTGTAAATGCGAGGAGTAGGGTATGATGGAAAATAGTTTGGATATGAATCAGATGAAGGCAGTGCATAATGAGTCAAAAAATATAATGCTATGTGCACCTCCGGGCTCAGGTAAAACCACGGTTATTATAAACAGGGTATACTATTTGATAAACTTTAAAAAGGTAGAACCAGGAAATATATTGGTGATAACTTTTACGAGATCTTCAGCTTACGATATGAAGAACAGGTATTTATCAATTTCCAATACGACACATATGCCTTTCTTTGGAACTTTTCATTCCCTGTACTACAATATATTGAAAAAATACAGAGGTAAAATAGGAATAATATCATCGTCTAAAGCATGTCAATTGGTGAAAAATGTACTAACTTCCTATTTGAATTCCATAGGGGATGAAAAGATAAAAGAGATTTTAAATGATATATCTCTTTTTAAAAATGCAGGAGATGATATAAAAAATTTCAGTAGTAAATCAGACAAAACTGTATTTATGGAATGTTTTAATAAATATGAAAAATACAAGACTACAAATGACTTAATGGATTTCGATGATCTTCAACTTGAGGTTAAAAAGCTTTTTCAGAAAAATAAAAATATTTTGGATCATTACAGAAAAATATTCAAATATATACTGGTGGATGAATTTCAGGATTGTGACAAACTGCAGATAGAAATTTTACAATTAATAGGCAGGTACAGCTCTTTGTTTGCAGTGGGAGATGAGGATCAATGCATATATTCCTTTAGAGGTTCCAGGCCGGACTGTATGGTGAATTTTAAGGAATACTTTCGAGATGGTGAGAAACTGTTTTTGAAGACCAATTATAGAAGTGTAAAAAACATAGTTGAAATGTCTAAAAATGTTATAGGGAATAATAAAAATAGAAATTTGAAACCCATTTGCAGCAGCAGGCGGGAAAATGGAAAAATTGATTTTAAAATATTTACAAGAGAAAGGGATCAGGCGTATTATGTTTCGGAATCCATAGGAAAACTTATAGGGAAAGATAAATGTAAATATGAAGATATTGCAGTACTTTACAGAACCAACATGGAATCCAGAATTTTAATAGATGCATTTTTGAAATACAATATAAAATTCAAACTGCTGGATATACAGTATAATTTTTTCAATCATTTTATATGCAGGGATTTAATAGCATACCTTAAATTGTCTCTGGACATGTGTGATAAAGAGAGTTTTATGACTATTATAAATAAGCCTTTCAGATATATAGGAAGGGTCGGAATAGAAAAGGTGAGAAAAAACAGAGTAAGTGAAAGCTGTTTTGAAATCTTGAAAAAAACAAGTGACATTCCCATTTTTCAGCTTAAAGTTCTGGATGAACTTAAGAGGAAGATGAAAAAGCTGAGTAAAATAAAGCCCCAAAATGCTGTGAAATTTATACTGGATAAGGTAAATTATCTGGATTACTTAAAAGCTTACTGCAGAAAATCAAACAGAGATTTGGAAGAATTTCTGCATATTTTATATGAATTTGGAGCCTCCTGTGAGAATTTCGATACAATATCAGAATTTTTAGATCATGTAAATAGGGTAAAAAAGACCATAGAACAGAGTATAGGAAAAAAGAACAGGGTTACGCTTAGCACAATTCATGGTGTGAAAGGCATGGAATTCAAAAATGTATATATGATAAACTGCAGCGAAGGACTTTTGCCCCATGAAAACAGTATTGAGAATAACATTGAGGAGGAAAGGCGGCTCTTTTATGTGGGGGTTACAAGGGCCATAGATAATCTGAATTTATGCTGCAGCAGTAGCATAAGGGGCAAAGCAGTGGAGGTATCCAGGTTCATAAAAGAATGCGGAGTATTTGATACATATGATTATGCCGAAAAACTTCATCTAAATATAGGGGATGCTGTAGTTCACAAGCTATATGGAAGGGGAAAGGTATCAGATAAAAAAGATGATTTTATAAGTATACTATTTTCCAATAATATAGAGAGAACATTTAAATGCTGTGCACTTTACAGCGGCCAATTAATTGAGAAAGCAGAGGAAATTTTTTAGTAAACATTATAAATATTATGTAAATTAAAATAAAATGTAAACCGAAAAATAAAAATCCTGCAAACTCATAAATTAAAAAGACATTTTTAAATTTATCTAATTACACAAAGTATTAATGCCAATTAAAAATATTAGCTATATTGGCCAGATGCTTAAATCATGTTATTATAATTTTGAGCAATTGCTCAAATAAATATATTTTTTAAAGTTATAAGCTTTATCACTGGTTAAACGTTGGCTGATACTATCACGAATATTTAGCAAAGGATCTTATGAAATGAAAACGGACTTTTTCGATGCTATAGATAATAAAAAGAAACGTCTAATACTAGAGGCGGCACTTAAAGAGTTTTCCCTCAAGGGTTATGCTGCCACGACCACGAGAGATATTGCCAAAGCTGCAAATGTATCAAATGGATTACTGTTTTATTATTTTAAGGATAAAAATACGCTGTTTTTTAAGTTAATAAATTACAGCATTGAACATATTCTTAAAATAATTTTATCAGAATTAAAGGAGGATCTTAGTTATTTCGATGCACTGAAGCAGCTTTGTATAACAAAACTTGAACTTTCAGTAGAATACCCTGAGGCATATAAGCTGTTAATGGAAGAGGTTGCTTATTTTCCTGAACAATTTAAACAGGATAATATACGTATAAAGCTCGAAATTGAAAAAAAACTGTGTTTCATTGAAAAAAGCAATAAAACCATGTTCAAGAAGGATCTCAACACGATTCTTATAAAGGAAATTCTTGTGTCAGCCCTTGAAGGTATGACTGAACGACTGATTTCTGAATATCGTAGTGAAAATATTACAATGGAAGATGTCCTTAGAATTGGTTTTGAAAAAGCGAATGTCTATTTGAACTTTTTCAGTAATAATTTTACTTTAGATAAATAGAAGAGCATTGATACTTTATATTTTGACATCATAGAACATTAGAACTTTAAGTTAATTACTAAGGAGGAGTATATCATGGTAAAAGCAGCAGCTAAGACAGGAGCCGATCCAACTGCACTTGTTGCTATTGAGCAGTATTTTCCTGAAACAGAGCGTATTATCAAGGACAACCTGGCGGATCAATTACTACCCTCTGGAAGAGGCTTTTTATGGATGATGCATTTTAATTCAGTTAGGAATTGGATGGTACGTATAACTGAGAAAAGCTTTCCCGGTCTCTGGAGCTGTATGATGTGTAGAAAGAGATATATAGATGAAAAGCTAATAGATTCAGTCAATAAGATTGAAGCAGTGGTGAATTTAGGAGCTGGATTTGATACTCGTGCATATAGATTACGAGAACTCTCGGATATTCCTGTTTGGGAGCTGGATCAGCCTAAAAATATTGAAGCTAAGAAGATTCAGCTCGATAAGGTGTTTGAAACTATTCCGTCCCATGTAAAGCTTGTTCCGATAGACTTCGACCATCAGGATATAAGCACTAGATTGAAATCTCATGGATATTTGATAGATAAACGGACATTTTTCATATGGGAAGGTGTTACGCAGTATTTAACTGAAGAAGGTATCAGATCAACCTTTGACTTTCTTTCAAATGCTGTATCAGGCAGCCGGCTTGCTTTCACATATGTTCGTAAAGATTTTGTTAAAGGTGAAGCCAGGTATGGCTGGGACAAAATATATGAAAATTATGTAATAAATAAGATCTGGATTTTTGGGATGAAACCTGAAGAATGGCCCAATTTTTTAAAAGAGTATGGGTGGAAGGTGATTGAAGATATAGGTTACGATGAAATGACCGATAAATATGTTAAACCCACCGGCAGACAACTGGCTTCAACTCAAGTAGAACGAATGATTTATGCAGAGAAGTTATAGGGTTTTTATATTAAATTTATTTACTAAAGTTCAGCTCTACTTTTTTATGTATTATTCTGTGTCCTTTTATGGATTTTACCCCATAAGATTGCATCTATGCTGGACATACTATGGCAAAACAGAGCGCTGATATTTACCCATGATCTGTTTTGGGTCACAGCTGCGTAACAGTATGCCGGAAATTTAAGGTGATGCAGTGTTCTCGGAAAACATAGGTAAATAAAAGGGCACATTTTCTTTTTTCATGGCAGCGGAAATCTCTCGATAAATTGGAATCTGGCTGATTTTCCGAACGGCAACTGACGGGTCTTGAATTCCCTTTGCTACAATCGAAGGCAAAAGTGTGACGCCGTTTCCACGACTCACATAGCTTAGGAGCGACTCCGTCAGATCAAGCTCTAACACGATATTAGGCGTGATCTTTATGCGGTTGCATTGCTTGCGTATAGAGGCACGAATGGTGCACGGGTCTTTATAGAGCACGAGTTCTTCATGCAGGATGATGTCCATGAAACTAATGTCCTCTCGGTGATACAGGGAATGAGTTACCGGAAAGACCACATAGAGTGGTTCCGTCATAAGTGGAATCACGGCAATGTCTTTCTGCGGCTCCGCATTAGAAAGCAGCACCATATCAAATTTTCCACTTTCAACACCATCCACGAGTTCTCTGTTGGAAAGACAGGTATCAACGATTACCTGATTTTTTCCCCCTGCTTTCAGATTTTCCATATACCGAGGGAGAAAATAGGTCACAAGATTCCCAAGTCCGCCGATACGCAGCTGATGCACGTCTTTAAAATGCCTGACCTGATCAACCGCCCGATCAAACTCATCCAGTATGCCGCTCATCTTCTCATAGAAAAGCCTGCCCTGCGGGGTAGGTTCCACTCCGTCATAATTTCGGTTGAGCAATTTGCAATCAAGTCTTTTTTCAAGCTGTCGGAGCTGTTTTGAAAGTGATGGCTGCGAGATGTAAAGGTGCTCGGATGCTTTATTCAAGCTGCCACAACGAACGATTTCTAGAAAATATCGTATTTGTTCAAAACTGATCATTATATTCCTTTCATTTATAAGTATAGGCTATGCGTTTTAGCTATACCTAGTATACATGATAGCAATTAGACAAAATCTAAAATATAGTTTACCATTTAAATAATAATAATAACATGATCCATTTCTTTTGTCAATTTTTTAACGTTAAGCGGATCAGGAAAAGAGGAAATAGAGTGAAAGTCATAGGAATCAATGGAAGTCCACATTTCAACAGCAGCGTATTCAAACACAAGGCAGGTGCTGCTGTTACGGCGGTACGCAGAGCATGGCTTCTAAAAAAGATAAATGCATAAAGGAGAGTCATCATGCTTCACGTCAGTAAACCAAAAAAAACAACTGAATATGGTTTAGTCATTTTTGTTCTTTCTCTCACAACGCTGATGTCTGCGATAGACACAAACATCGTCAATATCGGTTTAACGACAATTGAAAAGTCCCTGGATGCGAATTTTATAAGCCTTCAGTGGGTTGCGCTTAGTTACCTGTTGGCTGTCACTTCGCTGATCGTCGGCATAGGGCGCATCGGTGATATTTTCGGGAAAAAAAGGATATTTATCTTTGGAATAGGGCTGTTCACATTCACTTCCCTGTTGTGTGGTGCGTCCGCTTCTATTTATGAGCTGATCGCGTTCCGTGCCTTTCAGGGGATTGGCGGTTCGATTCTGATGGCGTTATCCTTTGCTATTGCGGGTGACATGATCCCGAAAGAGAAAATTATACAAGGTATGTCCATTCTAACTGTGATGTTTGATGTTGCCGACTGGTTTTGCTTTAGGACCTTCTGTTGGAGGGCTTCTGATTGGCGTTTTTGGCTGGAGGTCGATCTTTCTCCTGAATGTGCCAATCGGTCTCGCAGCGCTTTTGTTCGCCCTGCGTTTCCCAGCGATTCCCGTCACTGAGAAGATTCGAAAGCTTGATATGTGGGGTCTGTTTCTTCTGACCGCCGTGTTGATCTGCTATGTGATGAGCATCACTCTGGCTGAGAGTCATGGTTTCAGCAAAAGCGTTCTACTGCTTGCTGCCGGAGCTGTTGTAGGAATTGCCGTATTTTTGTTTCTTGAAAAAAATACGGAGTTTCCCCTTTTGGATTTAAGCCTGTTCCGAAACTCCGTATTCAGTGCAAGCCTTGCGGTTAGTGTGTTGCTTTACACGACAACGACAGGGGCGCTTGTCATTCTCCCATTTTATCTGCAGCAGGCAAAAGGGCTTTCCACTTCCGTATCTGGGATCATGATGATGACGGGGGCGGTTGGGTGTGCGCTGTTTACGCCGCTGTCTGGTGTTGCAGCTAAACGTTTCGGTGATTTTCCCGTCATAATTTTCGGGATAACGGCTATGGGGATCGGATCCCTGTTTATGTCTACGGTTGGGCTTTCCACAAGCGTTGTTACATTTTCCGTCATATGGTTTTTCTTTAACGGATGCCTTGCTTTCTTCCAGACGCCGAATAACACATCCATTATAGCGCATGCCAAGCCTCAACAGCGCGGATTGGCATCGGGTCTACTTAATTTATCGCGTACCATCGGACTTACCACCGGCGCTGCGGTAATCGGCGCCGTCTTCTGTACATTTGCCCGTACGGCATCAATCGGGAGTGCCAGTCCCCGAAAGATTGCTGACGGAATACACGATACGTTTATAGTTACAGCCGGCATACTGGCGTGTGCATTGTTTATTGGGCTGATTGCACTGCGTCCGGGTAAGTCGCCTGCAGCGGAAAATACGGATGAATTGGCTGATTAATCACCGCTAAATTATGCTATAGAAAGGAGTGGATAGATTTATGCAGCAAATTAATAATAGTTTTTCGAAAAGGAACGCTCTTTTGGCACCAAGGCTTATAAAAGCCTTGAAAAGCCGAAAAATCCGAGCCTATTACTGTGCGGATGCAACGGAAGCTGTTGAAAAGGCGCTTTCCCTAATTTCTCCGGGCTCTACTCTTTTAGAAGAGTCAAAAAGCTTGTAATAATTAAAAGATGAAAGGTGTGTGTATAAAATTATGAAGTTATTTGAATCCTATAATGTAAAAAACATGACGCTGAAAAATAGAATTGTTATGCCACCTATGTGTATGTATCAAGCATCTGAGAATGGCTTTCCGACTTTATTTCATATTGCTCACTATGGCAACAGAGCGGTCGGCGGAGTGGGACTTATTATCGTGGAATCCACGGGTGTAACGCCAGAGGGCAGGATTACAGATCAGGATCTTGGTATTTGGGATGATAACCATATACCGGCCCTAAAGCAGATTGTCGATGTTTGCCACCGAGAGGGGGCTAAAATTGCCATTCAACTTAATCATGCCGGCAGAAAAAGTACATCCCTTTCAGGTGGACTATTTGGTCCCAGTGCAATACCGTTCAGTGACAAGGATCGCACGCCTTATGAATTAACCAAAAGTCAGATTTCAACGATCATAGCTGCTTTTCAAAAAGCGGCTGAAAGGGCAAATGCTGCTGGATTCGATGCACTGGAGATACATGCGGCGCATGGGTATTTGCTACACTCTTTTTTATCTCCGCTTACTAATCGGCGTACTGATGAATATGGCGGGAGCCTTGAAAACCGTGTACGGTTCCTGCGACAGGTACTGGAAGCAGTCCGAAAAGTATGGCCAGTGAAAAAGCCGCTCTGGCTGCGTGTGTCAGCGCATGATTATGCAGACGGCGGTATTAATGGCGACATGATGGTGCGAATCGTCAACGAGATTGGCAATTTTATTGACCTTGTTCATGTCAGTACAGGCGGCTTGCTGCCGGCTGGTGTTAAAAACTATCCGGGATATCAAGTGGGTCTGTCAAAACAAATCCGCAGAGAGTGTAAAAAACCGACCATTGCTGTTGGTCTAATTACAAATGCGGAAATGGCTGAGAATATCTTACAAGATGGATGTGCTGATTTAATTGCATTTGGCCGGGAATTATTACGCAATCCGTATTTCGCAATTAAGGCAGCCGAAAAATATAATGTCTCTGGATACATTCCAGAACCGTACAAAAGGGCCTACCCACATAAGTAATGGTAAAACACTGGTTTGCAAAAGCTGAGGATGGACCATGTATAGTTCTGATATATCTGTGAGCATTCTGCTCATTATCTATGATAAAGGCCTCATCTGCAAAAGGTGAGGCCTTTTAACTCTATTCAAATTATCTATAAATATGAATCAAGTTAACGAGAAAATAGTATTGTTTTTTAATTGTTCTCCATTGCTTTTTCGATACCTGAAATAAAGTCACTAGCTTTTATATCTAAACTTTTGCAGATTCTAAAAATGATGTTTAAAGTTGGATTTCGCTTCTGGCGTTCAATCATGCTGATATAGGTTCTATCAACATTGCATTCATGTGCAAGATCCTCCTGAGATAATCCACATTTTATTCTGCGGTTTCTTAAAGTTATAGCAAGTGCATTTTCTAATGTCATGTAAACCACCTCTCGGATTTAATTTTAAAAAAAATGTTACAAATTGTCTTCATACTATAATCTACAACAAGCGATTTTTGTGATATAATTTAAAAGTGTTTTGCAATAATTTGTATAAATGTTAAACTTTAAATTGTTATTTATGAGAAAGGCAGGTTGAAATTTACGTGATAAATGATAAAGTAAACGATTTGAGAGAGAGATTACATAAATTAATTGAGGAAAAGGCAGATTATAGAGAAATATTAAAAGTAAGTCAAAAACTAGATAAATATATAAATCAGGTTATAAAAAGTACAAGCAGTTGAAAATTTATTGTGATAAATTGATAAAACTTTATAAGCTTAAAAAAACTTCTGTTTTTATAATGGAATTCCTTTTAAGAAAGGTTTGTATGATAG
>NZ_PVXP01000033.1 GCF_002995845.1 Clostridium luticellarii
ATATATGTTTAAAAATAAAATACATGGTAAAAATAAAGAATAAAATGACTAACGAAAAAAAAAGGAAAATTATGACACATATAGAATAATAATTAAGGTGAATGTTTTATAGATTATAGACGTATTACATAAAAAATAACAGAGGGGGGGTAAAAATGTCTGGCTCGGACTATGCAATATTTTGCATATGCTAAAGTTTATGCACTGAACTTTAGTCATATAACACTGAAATTGCTGGATGTTATATGGTAAATTAAAGTTAAAATAGTATTTTAACGCTAAAGTCATATTTATATTTTTGTAGTGTGATTTTAGTAGAGCTGTGGATAATTTATGAATCTAGAATTTGAAGTTAAAGTTGATAAACTTATAGTGAGTATAAAAGGAGAGCTGGATCACCATAGTGCAGAGGAGGTCAGAAATAAAATCGATGATAGGTTGGATAGAGATGGATTGAATAAACTCATAATGGATTTCTCAGGAGTGAGCTTTATGGATAGCTCTGGAATAGGGGTGGTGATTGGCAGGTATAAAAAGTTAAATCTCAGAAAGGGTTCCATGTGTATTACAGGAGCAACTGATTTGGTAAAAAGAGTATTCGAGCTTTCAGGCCTATTCAAGATTGTAAAACTTTATGGCAGCGTTGAGGAAGCAATTGAGAATATTTAATGGGGGGATAAATATTATGTACGATAACAGTATGAAAATAGAGTTTGTCAGTAAATCACAAAACGAAAGTTTTGCAAGAGTAGCGGTAGCAGCATTTGTATCCCAATTAGATCCGACTATAGAGGAATTGACGGATGTAAAAACTGCAGTTTCAGAAGCCGTTACAAACTCTATTATTCATGGCTATGAAAATAAGAAAGGTATAGTTAAAATTGAGGCTTTTATTGAGGATAGGGAACTTACTTTGATTATAGAAGATGAAGGTATAGGGATAGAAAACATAGAGCTGGCAAGGCAGCCTCTTTACACATCAAGGCCTGATCTGGAAAGATCAGGAATGGGATTTACTGTAATGGAAACTTTTATGGACTCACTTAAGGTGGAATCTAAAAAAAATAAAGGGACAAGATTAATAATGAAAAAAGTTTTTAATTCATTAAGTTAGGTGAATAGTATGAATGAAGAAGCAGTAAAAAAATTAAAGTGTAGTTATGAAGATAATTTGGAATTGATCAAATATGCCCAGCAGGGTGATAAGGATGCCCTGGATAAATTGGTGAAATTAAATCTGCCGCTGGTATCAGCTATAAGTAAAAAGTTTTTAAATAGAGGGTATGAATATGAGGATATATTCCAAATAGGTTGTATGGGCCTTATGAAAGCAGTAAATAACTTTGATCCAGGTTATAATGTTAAATTTTCTACATATGCTGTGCCTATGATATTAGGTGAGATAAAACGATTTTTGAGAGATGACGGAATGATAAAAGTAAGCAGGAGTGTAAAAAATACAGCTAAGAAACTTCATTATGACAGAGAGACACTTACAAAAAAGTTAAACAGGGAGCCTACTGTAGAAGAATTGGCGAAATACTCCGGTGTGGAAGTTGAAGATCTAATATTTGCTACGGAATCTGCTACCAGTCTGCAGTATTTATATGATACTATACATCAGGATGATGGGTCACCAGTTCTTTTAATAGACAAGATAAGTCAGAATCCAAATGAAGATGTGGAAATGGTGGATAGAATTGCACTCAAAGAAGCACTTAAGAATTTGGATGTAAAATCACGACAAATTATAATGCTGAGATATTTTAAAGATAAGACCCAGATTCAGGTGGCCAAGATGTTAGGTATAAATCAGGTGCAGGTTTCCAGAATAGAGAAAAAGGTATTGAAAAGCATGAGAGAAATTTTAGGCGGATAATTAAAAGTAAATATCAAAGTTCAAATATTAAAATTAGAGGATTTTCGGCTTCAGCCGAAAATCCTCACTAATTGTGCATTGTCAATCATCTTGATTTTAGTTGTCTGTATTCGGTATTTTAGAAGGTGTATCATCAGGGGGTTCAATATCAACATCACTGCTGTTTGTGTCATCATTTGAATTGTTGTTGGAATTACCATTACCCCTATTTAAATTTGTGTCATTCTCCTCTGTATTTCCGGCATTTTTACCTTCGTTGATTTTATTGTTATTGGTTTTATCTTTTGCTTTTGGAATATAATCAAATATATTCCAGGAATTGTGCATATCACAGTTATCCGTAGGAACTGTACCTGATATAAAAAATTCAGTATAAACTTTGCTTCCCTGTGGGTCCGTGTAACAAGCTGGGACAGGTAATTTGCCGGATTTAGAACAAATTGACTGGGCTACTACTCCAGAAGGCATTTTAATGTCTTTTACAGGTAAACCTTTATGAAAAGGAGTCATTATACTTGCCCAGAGTTTGGCTGCAGAATTACTGTTAATTGAACCGTTTATAGCTGTATTGTCATCATTTCCAATCCATACTGCAGCGGAATAATAAGGTGTTAGTCCACAGAACCACAGATTCTTACTGTCGCCGGAAGTTCCGGTCTTACCTCTTACGGGCATATTTCCAAAATTTGCACTGGGAGCAGTACCTTCAGCACTAACCGGGCCTTTAAGCATATCGTACATTACATAAGCTGACTGAGGAGAAAGAACTTTCTTTGTTTTGGTTTTATTCTCCAGCAGAACTTTCCCATTTCTATCCTCGACTTTAGTATAAAGTTTTGGTGAAGTATATACACCTGAATTCCCAAATACGCCATAAGCAGCAGACATTATCAAGGGGTTTACACCATGATGGAGTTCTCCAAGAGACAGTGCAGCTATACTGCTTCTATCATCATTATCGAGAGTAATTCCGAATTTTTCTGCATAATCAGCAGCAGTTTTTAATCCCAATTTGTCTTCTAGCTTTACTGCGACTAAATTGATGGAATGGGTTATGGCTGTTCGCAAGGTCATATTGCCGCCGATATAGGTGTCATCTTTAGGCTGATATGGTTCCCCGTTGGTGGTATATTTATAAGAAACATCATCTGATAATGGAGAATCTTCAAAAATACTGGCTGCTGTAAATTTTTTAGAATCTATGGCAGGGCTGTACACAGTTAACGGCTTTATACTAGAACCGGAAGGTCTCAAATAATTTTCAGATGCAGCTCTGTTGAAAGATCTGGCAGGTTGAGTGCCTCTTCCACCTACTAATGCCTTGACTTCTCCAGAATGATAGTCCATGACTACAGCAGCAGCCTGAGGCTGTACAATGCCATTTTTATCTAATGATGAAGCCTGCAGCACACTGCTGTTGTCCAGAATATTTTGAGTACTTTGCTGTAGATTTTTATCCATTGTAGTATGTATTTTCAAACCATCGTACATAAGTAAATTTTCTATTTCGTCATCACTATAATTGTATTGGGCTTTTAAATCTTTTTTTACCGAATTGATTACAGATACCGTAAACCATTCATTATTGTAACCGTTATTCACGGTAGGTTCTGGCTGAAGATCCAATTTGCCTGCTGCGATGTCATTTATGGCAGATTCATACTGAGACTGAGATATATATCCATTTTCATACATCTTTTTTATTACAGTAGAGGTTCTATCCAAATATATGGATGGATTTTTTTTAGAGGCCGGGGAATAGGGATAATATACAGAGGGGCTCTGAGGCATACCGGCAATAAAGGCAGATTCAATCAAATTCAAATCTTTTGCAGACTTTCCAAAATACTGTTTAGATGCGGCTTCAACACCCAATGCTCTTCCACCTAAAAAGATTGTATTCATATATGCTCCCAGTATTTGATTCTTATCTAATTTTTGTTCGAGCTGAAGAGAAAGATATATCTCCTGTAATTTTCGCTTATAAGATACTTCCGGTGACAAAAATATACTTCTGACAAGCTGCTGCGTTATTGTGGAAGCACCCTGGATACTGGAGCTTTTTACAAATTTACTTTTGATATCTATTAATATTACACCAATAAGTCTTTTTAAATCTACGCCCCTGTGTTTGTAAAATCGTTCGTCTTCTATACTCACAAAGGCATTTTTTAAGTTTTGTGGCATACTGCTAAATGAAATCACTGTTCTCTGCTGGGGAGTTACTACTGCATCCATTAAATTATTTTCGTCATCGTATAGAACAGAAGGTTCGCTTAAATTTAATATCTGATTTACATCTAATTTAGGGGAATTTTTTATAATTGCAAGGGATACACCCATCAACACCACAAATCCTATTACTAACAAGCTAGATAAAATAATAGCCACTTTTTTAAAAGTCTTAGGTTGGGTCTTTTTATGTCTTTTGACCATAATTGTCCTCCTTGTTTTACCTTTACATTTAAATCATTATAACATAAATCAAACTGTTAATGAAATATATAAATTTTTAGATAGTTAACGGGAGATTCTCTATGGACAAATCCACTTGAGTCTTGGAATCATCATGGAAATAAATGATAATGCATATTAGACAATAACATATGTTGACTTAAAAAATGAACTGTGACATAATTATAATATAATTTATATTGCATAGGAGGAATTTTAATGGATAAATATGTTTGTACTGCTTGTGGGTATGTTTATGATCCCGAGGTAGGGGATCCGGATTCTGGTATTAAACCAGGAACTCCTTTTAAAGATTTACCGGAAGATTGGGTATGTCCACTTTGTGGAGTACCAAAGAGTGATTTTGAAAAACAGGAATAAATGATATTTTGAAATAGAGATAGTGAATGACGAAATTAATACCTGCGGAAATGGCATTTACAAATGTTTATCTGTGGGTATTTTTATTATTAACATAAATATTTGATCAATATATCAAAAAATACTATGAAATATTGAATAAATTTAGATATAAGTATTGATTTTTTGTGAAAAAAATATTATATAATTGTATAATATATATTATACGATTGTATAATTTATATGAGGCAAAATTTTAAAGGGGGCGAACAATAAAATGGAAAGGACTATTTTACAATACCAAAAGGCGTTTAATATTTCCATTGAAAGACTTAGGGCTAACGATTCTATCCTTGCAGTTATGGTTTTTGGGAGTATGATTACAGGGGACTTATGGGATGAATCCGACATTGATTTACTTGTGGTGTATAAAAATAATATGGATAATGTTAAGAATTTGTACACTGAAGAAGCAAATGTTCCTATTCATGTGAAACTTATGAGTAAAAGTAATTTTTTACAGCTGCCTGAGCAGGATTTAAAAGGAGGATTTATTCACAGGATAATATCTTCATCCAGACTGATATTTTCTAAGGATATGGAGATAACCTCCAAATATGATGTTGGAAGATATTATCCTGATTTGGACAGGGAAAGATGGAATATGTTTTATCTTGGAGAATTATTTAAAGATATGAGCATATGTAAAAAGTACCTTCAAAATGATGGAATACATACTTCTTACATTGCAGCAGTTAGATCAATAGAAGAATTTTCTAAATTGTGTGTAAATTCATCAGGACACATGGTAAGTAAAGATGCCATGACTATGGCCATGAATTTAAACAATGATTTTAAAGTCTGTGTAGACAATCTATTTTTCAGTGATGCTGAGAAAGTAAATGAAGCTATAAAATATACCATGGATTATTTAAAGAAAAATGTGGATAAAAATATCAGAAATATTACAAAAATACTTCTAAATTATATGAGGGAAAAAGATTGTTTTTTAAGTTCGGAAGATATAAAAAATGATGAACTGTTTTATAATTACAATATAAATATGGAAGAAATTTTAAGCGAGCTGTGGAAAAGGGATATAATTAAGAAAGAATCCAGAGATTATAAGATGGAAGATGATACTTCTCTGTTTAAAGAAAATGTATATTTTATTTAGATGATGTCATCACTTTTTGTGTAGGTGAAAAGATCTAGTAGTAAAAATTTTGTTTTTTATTACTAGATCTTTTGCTATTATGGTATGGAATAATGTATAATCTATTTTGATAAAGAAAGGAAATGAAGTTTCTATTGAATAAATATTTGATGAATTTAAACAGAGGAAAAATTAAGTATTTGGTAATAGAAGAGCATATAAAAAAATTAATAGATAAAAGCAACATAAAAGATGGTGAAAAACTTCCGTCCATAAGAAAATTGGCACAATTTTTAGGGGTGAATAATATTACAATAGTAAATGCCTATAAAAGACTGCAAAGTGAGGGATATGCTCTTCAAAAAATGGGAAGTGGAACCTACGCCAAGAAGAGGGATATAAATAGAAATCTTAATAGGGAGTATTCTAGAGTTTTAAAGAAAATCTTCAGCAGCGAAATAAGATGCTATATAGATTTTACAGGGGAAACCTCCAGTGGAGAATTCTTTCAGATAAATTTGTTTAAAGATGTTTTAAATGAGGTCCTTGACAGGGATGGTTCCAGTGCTTTAATTTATCAAGAACCTTTAGGTTATGAGGGGTTGAGGAAGAGTATAAGTGATATTTTTTGGAATAACAGTGTCAATGCAGAAAATATACTTATAGTTTCCGGGGCACAGCAGGGGATAGATGTAGTTTCAAAATCGATTTTGAATACAAATGATACTGTGATAGTTGAGAAACCAACCTACAGCGGAGCATTGTCTGTGTTTAAATCCAGAAAAGCCGAAATAGTTGAGATTCCTGTGGAGAAAAATGGTGTGGATGTAGATAAGATTGAAAAGATACTTCAAAAAAACAATGTAAAATGCTTTTATACCATGAGCTATTTTCAAAATCCGTCGGGTATAAGCTACAATGATGATAAAAAAAGGCGTATATTGAGGTTGGCAGAAATATATGATTTTTATATAATAGAAGATGATTATCTTTCAGAATTGATTTATGACAGTAATATAAAATATAATAGTTTTAAAAGTCTTGATCAATGTGACAGAGTTATTTATATAAAAAGCTTTTCAAAGATATTCTTGCCTGGTATAAGGATTGGATATTTAATACCTCCAAGAAAATTTAGAGAAAATATTCAAAACTCTAAAATCAATACGGATATAGCTACTTCCAGTCTTATGCAGAGGGCATTAGATCTGTATATTAGGAAAGGTATGTGGAAGGATTACATAAGTGAATTGAATGTAAAATACAAGGATATATATATTTACACTGAAATGTGCATATCCAAGTACTTAGGTGACAAAGTGGATTTTATAAAACCAGGGGGAGGACTGCACTTTTATTTGAGAATTAAGGAAAATATTCAAATAGATTCTATAAGTCTTTTTAGAGAGGCAATAGGCAGGGGAGTTCTGATCACTCCAGGTTCTCTGTATTATAAAAATCCTTTGGAAGGTAAAAGATATTTTAAAATAGGATTTTCACATGTAAATAAAGAGGATATAGAAAATGGAATTAAAATATTAAATGAACTTATGATTTAATTAGGGATGTTTTGAAAGGCGGGTTAACATGGGATATCTTACAGTAAAAGATCAAGCCAGTTCCAGGTTTGAAGAAAAAAAGTCCATATTTGTAGGAAATATAAAGAGGGTATACACTGAAGGTGATGCTAAAAAATTTATAAATCAGGTAAGAGAACAGAATTCAAAGGCCACACATAATGTATATGCATACGTGGTTGGAGAAAAAATGAATGTTCAGAGGTACAGTGACGATAAAGAGCCTCAGGGAACTGCAGGAATACCGGTATTGGAAGTGATCAAAAAGAAAAAGCTTACAGATGTGGTCATAGTGGCTACAAGATATTTTGGAGGAATACTTTTAGGCAAAGCCGGGTTGATAAAAGCTTATTCGAAATCTGCAGTTTTATCAATTGGTGAAGCAAAGGTAGTAGAAAGAGTAAAAGGATCACCTATAGATATAGCTGTGGATTATGAAGTTCTTGGAAAATTGCAGTATTTTTTTGAACAAAAGTCTATTCCAATAGAAAATATAGAATATGAGGACAAGGTTCAGCTGTCGATAGATTGCATTTTGGAGGATGTGGATCCATTGATAAATGAAATAATAGATATAACCAATGGAAAATGTGAACTTATAGTTGGAGATGAGCAGTTCTATTTTAAAGTAGATAATACTTTAATTAAGGAATGAAATCTAAAAAAGCATAATAATTTTTGATATTTGTAGTAGACTGCTTTTATATGATATAATACAATTTGCATGATCAATATAAAGTAATTACAACCTTAAGTTAGGAGGAAATTTTATATGTCAGGACATTCAAAATGGCATAATATACAGGCTAAGAAGGGCAAGGCAGATGCAAAAAAAGGAAAAATATTTACTAAGATAGGAAAAGAACTGGCAATTGCAGCTAAAACCGGCGGCTCAAACCCTGATAATAATGCAAAATTGAGGGATGTTATAGCGAAAGCTAAGGCAAATAATATGCCTCAGGATACAGTGAACAGGGCAATCAAAAAAGGTGCAGGAGAAATGGAAGGCGTAAACTATGAAGAAATAGTTTATGAAGGATATGGACCAGCGGGAGTTGCCATAATAGTAAAAGCATTAACTGATAATAAAAATAGAACAGCAAGCAGTGTAAGAGCTGCATTTTCAAGGCATGGTGGAAACCTAGGAGCTAATGGATGTGTATCATGGATGTTTCAGACTAAGGGTCAAATTATTATAGAGAGAAAAGATGACATTGATGAAGATGAAATCATGATGCAGGCATTGGATGCGGGTGCGGAGGACTTTGATGCCCAGGATGAAGTATTTGAAATAATTACTGCTGCAGAGGACTTTGGAAAAGTGAGAGAAAAACTTGAAACAGAGGGATTTGATTTTCTGTCAGCGGATATTACCATGATACCAGATAATACCGTATCTGTTGATATGGAAACTGCTGAAAAAGTTCAGAATTTAATAGATAAACTTGAAGAAGATGACGATGTCCAGGATGTTTATCACAATGCTGATTTCCCTGAAGAGTTTGAGGGATAAAGGGCTGACGGCATTATTATTAGTTTAAAAACACATACATAATGTTATTATGGTTTTGCTGTAGAAAACGTTCAATATTTTTAACATGTATATTATGATAAATGTAAATTACTCTTTATATAACAAAAAATATAAAGAGTAATTTTTTTGTTATTAAATGACATATTAGAAGAATATTTGTTCGACATAATTATATACAAATATTTAAAAATGTTCTTTTACATTTTTAGAATATAACAATCTTAATTGTGAAAAATAATAATAACAACAGTTTGTAAGGAGTAATTGATATGAAACGTATGTTAGCTATTGTTGTTTTTGCAGTTATAATATGTATGGACAATGTTACCCTGGCTGAGTTTGGAAATTATGAAGTCCATTTTTTGAGTGTAGGTCAGAGTGACTGTATTCTAATAAAAACTGACGATAAAAATTATCTGATAGACACAGGTGCTGCCTATTATACCAGAAGAATCATGAGGTATTTGGATCTAAATGGGGTAAACAAAATAGATGGTATAATACTTACTCATTATCATGATGATCACTATGATGGAATAATTAAAATAGCTCAGTCCAGGAAGGTTTGTAAGGTTTATCTGCCGGGTCATGAAAATCAGGTTAAAAATCATATAAGTGATAAACTAAATAAAATGGGAATTGCTGTGGAGTATATAAAGAGAAACTTTGAAATCAGATCTCATGGATTCAGGCTCAAGGCCATTGGACCAATTCATGAGGATAAATCTACAGAAAACAACAATTCTATAGTCCTTCAGGGGAAAATAGATGGGTTGACATATGTATTTCCAGGTGATTGTGAGAGAGCAGAAGAAGAGGATATGTTGAAAACCGGTGAACTTAAAAAATGTGATGTGCTAAAGGTACCTCATCATGGATTGAATACAAGTACTACAGATAAGTTTTTGGATAAAACAAAACCCAGAGTGGCAATTATAACAAGCGATGGGGCTGGAACTCCTGACAAAAGAGTTGAAAACAGGCTTATAAACAGTGGAGCTATAGTTTGGAGAATAGATAATCAGGGGAACATAGTCGTTAGGAATGGTGTATTGTACTGCAGTAAAAATTATACCTGTATAGAATTAAAATAATATAAATATGTATAATTTTTATAAAAATGTCCATAATACCCAATAGAGGAGGGATATTATGGATAGAAGAAAAATTCGTACAACGGTCCTAGTTGTTTTTACTATTTTAATCTTTGTGTTGAGTTGTTATATATGTGTGGTAGGATTTCAAAATATAAATATGGAAAAAAACTTAAGCCAAGCTAAAAAGAATTCCAATTCTTATGATACTGTAAAGGTAAATTCTTCCATGAATGATGCTGTAGCTGATGATGCCAGGATAATATTCAAGATAAAATATAATAAAAGTGGAGAAGTGCAAGTAGAGAAACAGGAATCCGCAGGAAAGCTAGCCGGTAAGAAAAAAAGTGAAGTTGAAAAAGCCTATAAGGGTGTAGGATATAAGATTGAGAAATTCAGTGCAGGGGAAATAATATTAGTAAAAGATGTGGATAAATATGCTCCCGGTAAATATGTGCTGGGGATAAAAGATGGATTCATAGCTATATATAAAACAGATAAACAGGGAAATATGTTTATAGAGAATAAAAAAAGAGATATTACCCATATAAGTACAGATAGATTGAAGGCAGAGGATATTAAACTTTTAACTAAGGGAGACAAATATTTTCAATGTAATACCAGAGAAGAAGCGGAAGCACGCCTTGAGGACTATGAATAGTGGCCTTTAAGGCTTTTTTTATGTAAAGGAAACTGACTTGATTAGTGTAATTATCACTTGAACTAAGGTATTCAAAATGATAAAGTATAATATATGTGGTAATATTTATCCGAAAGCTGCCGCATTTATTCGATGGCTGCAATTGCCGTCAATACTCCCAACGCACTCTGTGAAAGCGACTGTCACCAAATCAAAGATTGGGGACATCTGCTTTTCTTAAAGTGGAGATAAGCACTGCTGCGCGCAGGGATCAAGCATCAGTTAATGTAGATTTTCGATGAACCTGGAAATCTATCAGAGTTGAACTTTATTTTATGGGGGAATTTTGGATGTATGAATACATAAAGGGAATATATAAAGGTGTGAGCAGAGATTATATTATAGTTGAAAACAATGGCATGGGATATAAAATAAATACATCTGGCAGCACTATTGCTAAAACCCCAAAAATAGGTGAGAACATATTATTGTATTTACAGCAAATAGTAAGGGAAGATTTTATAGGATTGTATGGTTTCCTGACAAAAGAAGAGATAAACATGTTCAACCTTCTTCTAACTATAAATGGGATAGGTGCTAAAGCAGCGCTTTCACTTTTGTCTATAAGCAGTGTTGCTAATTTGAAGTATTCTATAATATCTGGAGATGAGAAGAATTTAGTAAGGGCTCCTGGAATAGGTAAAAAAACTGCACAGAGAATTATTCTTGAGTTAAAGGATAAGATGTCACCAGAGGAAATTGAGAATTATAAAGATGGCAATAGGGAATTTGATGCAGTTAAAACCACTTCTGAGGTTGTAGAAGCTCTTAAGGCTCTTGGATATTCTGAAAAAGAAGCAAATAGTGCGTTAAAGACCATAGATAATAGCAATTCCATTGAAGCTATGATAAAAGAAGCTTTGAAATTTTTAATGAATTAGGCTAGGTGATAGGTATGGAAAATAGAATAGTCACTCCATTTAATATGGAGGGTGATATTGAAAACGAACATAGTTTGAGACCTAAAAGACTTAGTGAATATATAGGACAAAGCCGGGTAAAAAATAAACTTAATATATTTATAGAAGCTGCAAAGAATAGAAAGGAAGCACTGGATCATGTACTTCTATATGGTCCGCCGGGACTTGGGAAAACCACTCTTGCAAATATAATTGCCCTGGAAATGGGAGGAAGTCTGAAGGTTACTTCTGGCCCGGCTATAGAGAGAGCAGGTGATTTAGCCGCAATACTCACCAGCTTGAATGATAGAGATGTACTTTTTATAGATGAAATACACAGATTAAATAGAAGTGTGGAGGAAATATTATATCCTGCCATGGAAGACTATGCACTGGATATAGTTATAGGGAAAGGTGCTGCTGCAAAATCCATAAGGCTGGATCTGCCTAAATTCACATTAATAGGAGCCACTACCAGAGTAGGACTTTTAACCTCTCCATTGAGGGATAGATTCGGCATGTTGTGTCCCATGGAGTTTTATGGAGAAAAGGAACTCAGTGAAATTATAATTAGATCTGCAAAGATACTCAATATAAATATAGAACATGAAGCTGCCATGGAAATAGGCAAAAGGTCAAGAGGAACTCCGAGAATCGCAAATAGACTTTTGAAGAGAGTTAGGGATTATTCAGAGGTGAAGGGCAATGGAACAATAGATGTTGAAACCAGCAAGCTTGCATTGAAATTATTGGAAGTGGATGAAGAGGGCTTTGACAGCATAGACAATAAGATATTAAAAGCTATAATTGACAATTTCAATGGAGGGCCTGTGGGAATAGAAACATTGGCCTATTTTATAGGAGAAGAATTGGATACTGTGGAAGATGTATATGAACCCTATTTACTTCAGAAAGGTTTTATAATAAGAACTCCCAGAGGAAGAATAGCATCTGACAGTGCTTATAGACATTTTAACAAGACTAGAAAAAATAAAAATTCGAATAAAAAAACAGCACAATCATCTTTATTTGATGGTGATAATTGCTGACATCTGAACATAACTTGGACAAAATGAAACGGAGTGAAACATATTGAAGGTTACGGATTTTGATTTTTATCTGCCTAAGGAATTAATTGCACAACATCCGTTAAAGCAGAGAGATGAAGCAAGACTTATGGTATTGGATAAGGAGACAGGGAAAGTAGAGCACAGGGTATTTAAAGATATAATAGACTACTTAAATCCAGGAGATTGTCTTGTGCTGAATGATACCAGGGTTTTACCCGCCAGGCTCATAGGGAAAAAAGAGGGTACTGGTGGTAAAATGGAAATTTTGCTGCTAAAGAGAAATGGAGACAACACCTGGGAGACACTGGTTAAGCCGGGGAAAAGGGCCAGGGTTGGAGATAGATTTGATTTTGGAGATGGAGAATTAAAAGCTGAAATATCTCAGATAAAGGAAGATGGAAACAGGATAGTCAAATTTGAATATGAGGGAATATTTGAAGAAGTGCTGGATAGACTTGGACAAATGCCTCTGCCGCCTTACATAAAGGAAAAGCTGAAGGATAAGGAAATGTATCAGACAGTATATTCCAAAGAAGAGGGATCAGCAGCGGCTCCTACAGCAGGACTTCATTTTACAGAGGATTTACTCCAAAAAATAGAAGAGAAAGGAGTTAAACTTGCTTTTCTCACTCTGCATGTGGGTATTGGAACTTTTAGGCCGGTTAAGGTTGAAAATATAGAAGATCATGATATGCATTCAGAATACTACCGTATGTCGAGGAAAACTGCTGATATAATTAACGGAGCAAGGAAAAACGGACACAGTGTAATTTCTGTGGGAACTACATCCTGCAGGACACTTGAAACCATAGCGGATGAAAACGGAGAAGTCAGAGAGCAGTCAGGCTGGACGGATATATTTATATATCCTGGATATAAGTACAAGATAGTGGATAAACTCATAACCAATTTTCATCTTCCACAGTCTACGCTCATAATGTTGGTGAGTGCACTATGCGGGAGAGAAAATATATTAAATGCCTACCAGGAGGCAGTTAAAAATAGATACAGATTTTTCAGCTTTGGAGATGCCATGTTCATCAAGTAATTCCAAGGTTCAGGTGAAAAACTATAAATTGTTCATTGTCAATTATATAAGTATGAGGTGTTTTGATGTATAAACTGCTTAAAAAATGTGGAAGGATAAGAAGAGGGGAATTTACTACGCCTCATGGTGTTGTTCAAACTCCGGTATTTATGAATGTGGGTACTCTGGCAGCTATAAAAGGTGCAGTTTCCACCGTAGATTTAAAAGAAATTGGCTGTCAGATAGAACTTTCCAATACATATCATTTGAGTTTGAGACCTGGTGATGAGGTCATTAGAGAATTGGGCGGATTGCATAAGTTCATGAATTGGGATAGACCTATTTTAACTGATTCAGGAGGTTTTCAAGTGTTTTCCCTATCGGATATAAGAAGAATAAAAGAAGAGGGGGTGTATTTCAATTCCCATATAGACGGCAGTAAAATATTTATGGGTCCTGAAGAGAGTATGAGAATTCAAAGCAATCTGGCTTCTACTGTAGCTATGGCTTTTGATGAATGCGTGAAAAATCCTTCTCCCAGAGATTATGTGGAAAATTCAGTGAAGAGGACCACCAGATGGCTTAAAAGATGTAAAGTGGAGATGGATAGGTTGAATTCACTTCCGGATACTATTAACAGAGAACAGATGCTCTTTGGAATAAATCAGGGTGGAGTATATGATGATATAAGAATAGAGCATGCCAAGATAATAAGTGAGATGGATTTGGATGGTTATGCCATTGGAGGGTTGGCAGTAGGGGAAACTCATGAAGAAATGTATAGGATTATAGAGAAAGTCATACCATACCTTCCACAGAACAAGCCTATATATCTAATGGGAGTGGGTACACCGGAAAATATACTTGAAGCGGTGGAAAGAGGAGTGGATTTTTTTGACTGTGTCCTCCCTGCAAGGAATGGAAGACATTCTCATGTATTTACATCAGAGGGTGAAATAAATCTTTTGAATGCAAAGTATAAATTAGATGGTAGCCCTATTGATGAGAAGTGCAGCTGTCCCACTTGTAAAAATTACAGCAGAGCTTATATAAGACACCTGTTTAAGGCCAAAGAAATGCTGGCCATGAGACTCTGCGTACTTCATAATTTATATTTCTACAATAATTTAATGAAAGAAATAAGGAATGCTATTGATGGAGATTATTTTCATTCATATAAAAGAGAAAAACTTAATCAATGGGAAAATAAATAAGAATCGCTTGATTTTAGAAGGAGGTGAATAAGTTGGATTCATTGATTAGATTGGCGCCATGGATAGTTATAATAGCTTTTTTTTACTTGCTTGTATTTTTGCCAGAGAGCAGAAGAAGGAAGAAATACAATACCATGTTGAGTAATCTTAAAGTAAATGATCAAGTTATTACCAAAGGCGGCATAATTGGTAAAATCATAAATATAAGGGAAAACGAAAGTTTTATAACAATTCAGACAGGTCCTGACAGAATAAAGATAAAGCTTGACAAAACAGGAGTGCTCAATGTGTTATCTGAGAACAAAACCTCAGAAGACTCCGGTGAGAACAAAATTGAAGGAAAAAAAGAAGTTTAGAATTTAGGTATAAAGCATCTTTTATCTACATAGATACTATTAGATAGGAGGTGTTTTAATTTGGAAAGAAGCAATAATTATTTTTCTGCTATAGAAGGAGTTATTAGAGGGTTTATAATTACCGTGGTTTTACTTTTAATATTTGCCGTTGTCATGACTTTTATAGAAGTAAGCTCCCAGATAAGTTATATAGTGTATCTGATTACCACAATACTTAGCATAATGTACGCTTCCATTTACGCAGTGAGGAAAATAGGTGAGAGAGGATGGCTCATAGGAATTATAGTGACCCTTTTATATTTGTTCATACTGTATGTGGTTTCTGTAATTTCCGGAAATTCTGCAGTTATAGGTGTAGCTGGAGTTAAGAGATTGGTACTTGCACTTATAGTAGGCGCCCTGTCTGGAATGATTGGAATTAATCTGAAGTAGCTTTTGTATGAATTTGACTTCACTTTATTTTATAAATTATTTATGTTATAATCAGTCAGAAAGACATCTTTAATTAATGGAGGAGTTTAATATGAAGCATATAAAAACTATAAGTAATACTAATATAAAAGACAGCCTAAAGAAACCGGGATGTAAAGAATGTGCTAATTCATGCCAGTCAGCATGCAAAACTTCTTGCACAGTTGCCAATTTGGCTTGTGAAAACTAACATAAATTTTAGGCAGTAACAAATTAAACAGTTACTGCCTAAAATTATGCTGCTGAGATTATTGTTTTTGATTGTAGGAGGGAAAAATTTGGCTAATATTCATAAATTCATGCAGGGCGGGTACCGTTATGTGTTGGATATAAATTCTGGGGCACTTCATGAAGTTGACCAGCTGGTGTATGATATCCTGGATGATGAAAAACTGCCTGGTCCTGAAGAGACGCTGGAAATGCTCAAAGATAAATATGAAAAAGAAGATATTGTCCAGGCGTATGAAGAAATAGAAGAATTAATTAAAGAGGACATGCTATATTCGAAGGATCTCTATGAAAACATTGCACTTAAGAATGACAATTCAAAATCCTATATAAAGGCATTATGCTTGAATATAGCCCACGACTGTAATTTAAGGTGTAAGTATTGTTTTGCAGATGAAGGCGAGTACAGGGGAAGCAGAAAACTTATGTCTGCAGATATAGGAAAAAGAGCTATTGATTTTGTCATAGAAAAATCTGGTCCTAGAAAAAATATAGAAGTTGACTTGTTTGGCGGTGAGCCCCTCATGGCTTTTGATGCCGTAAGGGAGATTGTAGACTACGCAAAATCTCAGGAAAAAATACACAATAAAAGTATAAGATTTACTATGACTACCAATGCCACACTTTTAAATGATGAAATAATGGATTATCTGGATAAAAATATGGGAAATATAGTGTTGAGCATTGACGGAAGAAAAGAAGTAAATGACAGAGTAAGAGTGAGGATAGATGGAAGTGGAACCTTTGACTCCATACTGCCCAAGATTAAAAAAATGGTAAAAATGAGGGATAAATCCAAACAATACTATGCCCGGGGAACTTTCACCAGAAAAAATACGGATTTTTTCAAGGATATAAAGTATCTTGCGGATGAAGGATTTGATGAAATATCCATAGAGCCTGTGGTACTTCCTGAGGACAATCCACTGTCAATAAGGGAGGAGGATCTGCCAATCATCTATGAACAGTATGACAAGCTGTATGGAGAGATGCTTCGAAACAATGGAAAGTTTAAATTCTATCATTTTAATATAGATATTACTGGGGGACCTTGTGTATATAAAAGAATATCGGGCTGTGGAGCGGGACATGAATATGTAGCCATAACTCCTGATGGAGACATATATCCGTGCCATCAATTTGTGGGCAATAAAGATTTTAAAATGGGAAATCTAAAGGATTGGAACAATTTAAGAAAGGATATTGCCCAGGAGTTTAAGGAAGCCCATATATATAATAAACCTAAATGCAGGGAGTGCTGGGCAAGATTTTACTGCAGCGGCGGATGCCAGGCAAACAATTATAATTTTAATGGAGATATGAAGGAGCCCTATGCATTGGGGTGTAAAATGCAAAAAAAGAGAATCGAGTGTGCTGTTGCCCTTAAAGCCAGAACAATGAAAAAATGACCGACATTTTACATAAAGTTAATATATAATGCAATTCTATTTAAGTTTATAGTATTGACGGTATTTTCACTAAGTAATATAATTTTTAATGTGGGCTGTTGTAAAAAAATAGTATTTATTTACAGGTTAAGGAGGATGAAGATGAAATCTAAGGTAAAAAGTACCATAGTTTTCTTCCTGTGCATAATTTTAATAGGTTTTTTAGCTTATTCGGGAGTATATGGGGTGACTTTAGGAGGATATAAACTGAAGCCTTTTAGTGAAGTGATAAACAGGGGACTTGATCTTCAAGGCGGAGTTTCTGTACTTGAAGAAGTTCAGGGAAATAATGTGGATCAAAAGACCATGGACAGAACAGTGGAACTTTTGTCTATGAGAGTTAATAAATTGGGAGTAAGTGAAACAGTAGTTGCCAGAGAAGGGCAGAAGAGAATAAGAATTGACATACCGGGAAAATTTGATGCCAAGGAAGTAATAGACGGTGTGGCAAAAACCGGTGAGCTTAAATTTGTAGGTCCTGATAATAAGACCATACTTACTGGTAAAGATGTAAAAGATGCCACTGCTTCCATTGATTCTACAAATGGGAATCAAGCTGTGATAAATCTGGAATTGAATCAGCAGGGAGCCAAAAAGTTTTCAGATGCAACCCAGAAATTTATGGGGCAGACAATTGCAATTTATCTGGATGATCAAAAGCTTACTGAACCGCAGGTGGATGCACACATAACAGATGGAAGAGCTACCATAAGCGGCAAGAACCAGACTCTTGAGGAGGCACAAAGGCAGGCTGATTTGATAAAATCAGGAGCACTTCCTGTTACGGTAAAACCCGTACAGGTTAAAACTATAGGAGCCTCTCTGGGATCCAATGCCCTTCCGCTAAGTGTAATGGCTGGTAAAATTGGAATAGGGCTTGTAATGCTGTTCATGCTTTTATATTATAGATTGCCCGGACTTATTGCGGATATAGCGCTTACTCTTTATGTATACATAGTTTTGGCAGCTTTTGCCAGTGTAAATGTGACACTCACCCTGGCTGGTATCGCAGCATTTCTTTTAACGGTTGGAATGGCAGTGGATGCCAATATACTCATATTTGAAAGAACTAAGGAGGAACTCAAAAGTGGAAGAACAGTTAAGGCATCTATAGATGCAGGTTTTCGAAGAGCCATGAGTTCAATTCTGGATTCAAATATTACGTCCATTATATGCGGATTTGTGCTTTATAATGTGGGAACAGGTTCTGTAAAAGGATTTGCCCTTACACTGATCATAGGTGTGGCTTTAAGTATGTTTACTGCAGTAACTGTAACCAGAACCCTTATGAAATTGGTAGCTAACATAGGATGGTTTAATCATAAGCAGACTATTGGGACTTTTGGTGTACATGATTTTAGAAAGGGGTTAGTAAAATAGCATGAATGGTATATATAAAATTGTTGAAAAAAGAAAGATATGGTTTACTATTTCCCTTATAATAATTGTAATTGGAATGTTCACTATGGCTACAAAAGGACTGGAGTATGGATTGGATTTTAAAGGCGGTACCATAGTGGAGATAAATTTAGGCACGGATTTTAACAAAGCAGATGTGGATGGCATAATAAAGAAATATTCTACTGATTTTCAATCCAATAAATCCGACAATAAATCTATAACTATAAAGGCTACCTCACTTACCAATGACGATGTAAGTAAAATTGTGAAGGATGTCAAGGCTAAATACAAGAAGAGCAGTCTGACAAACCAGGAAAATATAGGAGCTGTTATAGGAAAGGAAACCAGGATCAAAGCTTTAGAAGCCATTGTTATAGCCATTGTAGCCATGTTTATATATATAGGTATAAGATTTGAGCTCAGTTTTGGTATGGCAGCTATTGTATCCTTAATTCATAATGTACTTGTAATGCTGTCTGTTTATGCGGTACTTAGAGTTTCCATAGATTCCAATTTTATAGCAGCAGCACTTACAGTTATAGGGTATTCAATACATGATACCATAGTTGTTTTTGACAGGATAAGAGAAAATCAAAAATATATGAGAAGGGTGGATCCTATAATTGTGGCAGATGCCAGCGTCACACAGACACTGGCCAGATCCATAAATACCGTACTTACCGTTGTAATAACCTTGACTGCTGTATATATTTTAGTTCCTTCCGTTAGGGTTTTTTCGGAGCCCATTCTGATAGGAATAATTACAGGATGTTATTCTTCCATATGTATAGCTAGTCCATGCTGGGTTATCATAAAAAAACATATGCTGAAGAATAGAAAAAAATCACATGAAACCACATAACTGACATTTAAAAATTACATTCAATATGATAAAATAAAAAATCCAGAGTATATTGAAACTCTGGATTTTTTTATTGTAGAAAATCTAACTATACTGTATTTGTAATAGAAGACAATATCATTTATAATATAAGTGCTTTCGATAAATTTGGAGGTCTTATTATGGAGATGCAAAAAGAAAACATACAGGGTTTTAATTTTTTGGGCATGAAAAACCCATTTCTTTTGAGAAACATGGGGGAAGCTTTAAAAAGAATAATAGAAGCTGTAAATGAAAGAGAAAAAATAGTTATATATGGCACTTGTGATTTAGATGGTATAACTTCGGTGTCTTTGTTATTACTTGTACTTAAATATCTAAATGCAGATGTAGAATATTTCATATCTGATGAGATCAATGATTTTGATATAAAATCGGATATAATAGAAAACCACATAAAGTTTTTAGGTGCGAAGCTTATAATAACTGCAGGATGCGGTATCAATTCTGTTTCTCAGATAGAATTGTGTAAAAATTTAGGAATTGATGTTATAATAACAGATTACCATAAAAGTAAAGGGGTTTTACCAGGAACCATTATTGTGGATCCGAATCAAAAACAATGTACATATCCGTATAAAGATCTAACTGCAGCAGGATTGACTTTTAAATTGTGTCAGGCCGTATCAATGTACTATGAAATGAAATGTATAGGGAAATACCTTGATCTTGTGGCACTGGGAATTCTTTCAAGGCAGGCAGATATAAGTGGTGAAAATAGAATTATGGTTAACCAGGGCATATATTGTATAAATTATACAAATAACTATGGAGTAAGGGCTATGCTCAAGGTGAATGACATTTCAAACGTGAACAGAAAAAGTATATGTGAGCTTTCCAGCAAAATGATGTGTTCAATAAAAAACAAGAGATATATAGACAATGCAAGAATTACAGTAGAACTTTTCATAACAGAAAATATGGATAGGGCAGAGCAGATAGCCAAGTATTTGAAAAATGAAATTGTGTGATATGCAAATGCTGTGACTTGAATATTTGCCAAGGTTTAATATATAATTATAGAATAGAGGAAATATTTAATCAGGGTTAGAAATTCAGCTGTAAAATTATAAAGTCATTTTGAGGGGGAGTATAAGTGGATCTAAAAAACAATATAAGAGTGATAGAGGGATTTCCCAAAAAAGGAATAAGTTTTAAAGATGTCACTACTTTACTTAAGGATAAAGATGCTTTTAAATATACTGTGGATAAAATATCTGCATATTTGAAAAATAGGAATATAGATATAGTTGTGGGCCCTGAAGCAAGAGGTTTTTTGTTTGGGGCACCTATAGCCTATGCCATAGGTGCTGGTTTTGTACCTGTTAGGAAAAAAGGGAAGCTGCCTTGTGAAACTTTGAAAACCACCTATTCTCTGGAATATGGCAATGATGAACTGGAGATGCACAAAGATGCAATAGAACCCGGGCAGAGAGTTGCAATAGTTGACGATCTGCTTGCAACTGGAGGAACTACTAGGTCTGTGGTAAAACTGGTGGAGGAAGCCGGTGGAAAAGTTGAAGCTGTAGAATTTGTAATAGAATTAACGGGGCTCAGGGGAAGGGAAAAATTAAAGGGTTATGATGTCAATTCTTTAATTCAATACGATGTTTAAAGTTTATCCGATAAGGTTCAGGATACGAAAAGCATTTCTCATTGGTAAACTCCATCTGGATCAGAGAACCGCTTGATCAATTTTAAATTGCAAGTTTTAATGGTATATAATATAATGTTAATAAAAAATAATGGCTGGTTTAATAGACCAGCCATTGATTTTGAGGAGTACCGGTATGTTAGAACGATTAATAGAGTTAATAGATAAAAATTGCAATAATGTAGATAAAGATATGGTCAAAAAAGCTTATTATTTTGCCGATAAAGCTCATAAAAAGCAGAAAAGGGAATCTGGTGAACCCTATATAATGCATCCTGTAGAAGTGGCTTGTATATTGGCGGAAATGGGTCTGGATACGGGTACCATAGTAGCGGGACTTCTGCATGATGTGATTGAAGATACTAACTTTAATCATGAAGATGTAAGCAGAGAATTTAGTCCTGAGGTGGCAAACCTTGTGGAAGGTGTCACTAAGCTGGGGAAAATAGAATATAAAACCAAAGAGGAGCAGCAGGCGGATAATGTGAGAAAAATGCTGCTTGCCATGGCAGATGATATCAGAGTCATACTTATAAAGCTAGCAGACAGGCTTCATAATATGAGAACATTAAAGTATCTGCCTGTGGAAAAGCAGAAGGAAAAAGCCAAGGAAACCTTTGATATATATGCACCACTGGCGCATAGGCTGGGAATGTCGAAAATTAAATGGGAGCTTGAAGATCTGGCTTTTAGATATATAAATCAAAATGAATACTATTTTATAGTGAGGAAAATTGCGGAAAAAAGGGTAGAGAGGGAAAAATATATAGATCAGATAATAAAACAGTTAAAAGAAAATTTGAAGAAGGCCGGTATAGAGTCAGATATTGAGGGTAGGCCAAAGCATTTTTACAGTATCTATAGAAAAATGGTGAAGAAAAATAAAACCATAGATCAAATTTTTGATTTGACTGCTGTGAGAATTTTGGTGGATAATGTAAAAGATTGTTATGCTTCTCTTGGAATAGCCCATACTATATATAAACCTATACCAGGAAGGTTTAAGGATTACATTGCCATGCCAAAACCCAATATGTATCAGTCACTGCATTCCACTGTCATAGGACCCCAGGGAAAGCCCTTTGAAATACAGATAAGGACTTTTGAAATGCACAAGACTGCGGAATATGGTATAGCAGCTCACTGGAAGTATAAAGAAGGTGTGGAAACTGCAAATGATATAGATAAAAAACTCACCTGGCTCAGGGAAATGCTGGAATGGCAGAGAGAAACTTCGGATGCAGAAGAATTCATGGAGAGGTTCAAAATAGACCTGTTTTCAGATGAAGTATTTGTATTTACGCCTAAAGGTACTGTTATAAATCTGCCCTATGAGGCAACTCCTATAGATTTTGCCTATAAAATACATACAGACATAGGAAACAGCTGTATTGGGGCAAAAGTCAGCGGAAAGATGGTACCTCTGGATTATCATTTGAAAACCGGTGAAATTGTAGAAATACTTGTATCCAGTACGCCCAAAGGCCCCAGTATCGACTGGCTGAATGTAGTCAAGAGCAATCAGGCCAAAAGCAAGATAAGGTCCTGGTTTAAAAAGGCCAAAAGAGAAGAAAATATATTGAAGGGAAAAGAGCTGCTGGAAAAGGAGACTAAGAAACAGGGATATAATTTTGGAGAAATTGCAAAAGGTGAAATTATAAATTCTGTACTAAAAAAATATAATATGAATTCTCTGGATGATCTTTATGCTTCAGTGGGAGTTGGCGGTTTGAATCCTTCCACCATAGTTTTGAAGATGAAGGATATGTATATTCAAACTACCAAAATGGATATTGATGATTGGAAAAAGATAAAGGATAAACTGGATAAATTTACAGCTAAACCACATAGGAAACGTAAAGATTCACCGGGAGTGATTGTAAAGGGTGAAACCAATGTTCTTGTTAGATTTGCAAAATGCTGTAATCCAGTACCAGGAGATTTTATAATAGGATATATAACCAAGGGAAGGGGAGTTTCCATTCATAGGAGAGATTGTAAAAATATAGAGTTTTTACTAAAAAACAAAAACAACAAGGTAGTGGATGTGAGCTGGGGAAAACCCAAGGGAGAATACATTACTGAAATTAAAATAGAAGGTGATGACAGGCAGAAGCTTTTATCTGAATTGATGGACATAATAAATGACAGCAAAATTTGTCTCTATGCTGTAAATGCCAAACCGGTTAGGGGTGGAATAGCTGTTATAGATATGAAGCTGAAGATATCAAGTATTGATGAGCTTAAAGATGTGATGAGAAAGCTTAGAAAGGTGAAGGGAGTTAAGGAGGTCTACAGGACAAAAAACTAACTATTATATTGTGAGGTGTTGTTTTATGCGTGCTGTAATTCAGAGGGTCAAAAGTTCTAAAGTTGAAGTGGATGGAAGGGTTATAGGCAAAATAGAGAGAGGATTAAATGTGCTTTTGGGGATATCCGTAGACGATAAAGATGAAGATATTACCTATATGAAAGATAAAATACTGAATTTAAGGATATTTGAGGATGAAAATGGAAAGTTGAACAAATCACTTCTTGACGTAAAAGGAGAATTGCTAGTAATTTCACAATTTACCCTGTATGGGGATTGTAGAAAAGGGAGAAGACCAAGCTTTATAAGAGCTCTGTCGGGAGATAAGGCCCAGGGTCTGTATGAGAAATTTGTAAGTGAGTGCAGAAATTCAGTGGAAAAAGTGGAGACTGGTAAATTTGGTGCAGATATGATGGTAACCATAGAAAATGATGGTCCGGTAACCATAATGGCTGATAGTGAAAAGAAATTCTAGGATAAATTGATCAATAAAGGAGGTACTTTTATGAAATTAAGAAAATTAGTTGTGGGGGTTTATGCTGCTAATTGTTATATATTATCGGATGAAAATACAGCAGAGTGTGCAGTAATCGATCCTGGTGGAGATTTAAATGATATACTAAAGGTCATAGATGCTTCTAAATGCAAGGTAAAGTATATACTGCTGACTCATGGTCATGCAGATCATATGGAAGCAGCTGAACAGGTGAAAAGTAGATATAACGCCCCTATAGGCATAAACAAGCTGGACTATGAAATGATACAGAGAGGAGAGCTTATGTATGGCACTATGACTGAAGAACCGGATATTTATTTCAAAGACAACCAGATATTTGAAATTGGAGATATGAAGCTGAAAGTGGTATTCACTCCCGGGCATACACCTGGAGGGGTGAGTTTTTTAGTTGAAAATCTGGCCTTCACCGGAGATACACTCTTTCAGGGTTCTGTTGGCAGAACTGATTTTGCCGGAGGGGATTATAATACGATTATAGCCAGTATAAAAAATAGGCTTATGGTTCTTCCAGATGAGACAGAAGTACTGCCGGGTCATGGACTTAAAAGCTTTATTGGAAAGGAGAAAATCTACAATTCGTTCTTGCAGTAGCAGAATGCCGATTTGCGTAAATATGAAAATAAAAGTTAAATTAAACCCTGACAGGTACAGATATCAAGTGTTTCAAATAATCAATTTGTTTTATGAGCTCACAGATATAATTTTTGTAAAAGATGAAAACTGGGATTTTAGAATTGAAGAAATTCAAAATACCATTTCAGTAGAGGACAGGCAGAGTATTCATAAAATAAAATTTCAAAATGATCTGACAGATAATGAAAATATAAAAAAAGCAGTATTTTTATATTTTAGTCAGAGGATAAAAAGGAGGCTGCCCTGGGGTACTCTGATTGGAATAAGGCCGAGCAAAATAGCTTTTAAGCTGATAAAAGAAGGTAAGAGCCAGCAGGGTATAGTGGAGTATTTTCACAGACATTTTTGCTGTGAAAATGAAAAAGCACAGCTTTGTATTGATATAGCAAATGGCGAAAGGAAAGTGGTAAACACCAGCAGTAAAAATGTAAGTGTGTATATAGGCATGCCTTTTTGTCCTACCAGGTGCATTTACTGTTCTTTTGCCTCCAATTCAATTGAAAAGTGCAAGAATATTGTAGGAGATTATCTCAATGGGCTTACTTATGAATTGAGACAGATTTCAAGCTATATAAAAAAGCATGACTTGAATATAGAATGTGTTTATTTTGGTGGAGGTACTCCCACCTCTATAAGTGATGAAAAATTTGAAAAAATAATGAATGAAATATATAATGATTTTGTATGTCATTGTAAAATAAAAGAATTTGATGTGGAATGCGGCAGACCGGACAGTATAACTTTGAATAAATTGGAAATTATGAAGAAATATAAGGTAAATAGGATAAGTATAAATCCACAGACAATGAATGATGATACACTGAAGTTTATTGGGAGAAGACATTCCGTGAAGGATATAAGGGAAAAATTTCATATGGCAAGGCAGTGCGGATTTGACAATATAAACATGGATATAATTGTAGGCCTTCCCGGTGAGGGCATGGATCATATGAATAGAACCTGTGAGGAGATAGAAAGACTCTCTCCGGACAATCTTACAGTGCATGGACTGTCTTTAAAAAGAGGATCCAGGCTGTATGAAAATATAATGAACAATGTGAAATACTCCATTGCCGGAAGCAGGGAATTGAATTCTATGTATGAGAGAGCGGCTTTTTTGGCCAGGACTTTGAATATGAAGCCATATTACATGTACAGACAAAAAAATATGGTGGGCAATATGGAGAATGTAGGGTACAGAAAATCCAGTAATTCAGGAATTTACAATATAGAAATGATCGAAGAGCAGCAGACCATAATAGCTTGTGGAGCTGATGCAGTTACCAAAGTTATATTTTTAGATGAAAATAGACTGGAAAGACAGGCAAATGTAAAGGATGTGAGAGAGTACGTAAACAGGGTGGATGAGATGGTTCAAAAGAAAATAAAACTTCTGGACACATTGTATTGAATTCAATTAATATATTGCAAGTAGATTGTGAGAAAATACGCGGCTTTTTCACCGTGCAGATAGGGAGGAAACAAAGTATTATGATTATACAAGCACCTAGAGGTACCAAGGATATATTGCCTACGGAGTCTTATAAATGGCATTATGTAGAGAATATATTTAAAAATATAGCGGTTTCTTATGGATACAGAGAGATAAGGACTCCTGTGTTTGAATATACGGAGCTTTTTGAAAGAGGAGTAGGAGAAACTACGGATGTGGTTCAGAAAGAGATGTACACATTTGAAGATAAATCAGGAAGAAGTCTTACTCTCAAGGCAGAGGGAACTTCGCCGGCAGTAAGGGCTTTTGTGGAGAGCAGTTTGTACAATGAGGCACAGCCTACTAAATTGTTTTATTTTACACCGGTTTTAAGATATGAAAGCGTCCAAAAAGGCAGGCTTAGAGAGCACCATCAATTTGGGATAGAAGCTTTTGGCGCCGGGGAAGCTTCGCTGGATGCGGAAGTCATAAGCCTGGCAATGAGAGTGTATAGGGAACTGGGGATAAAAGGTCTGGAACTTAATATAAACAGTATAGGATGTCCCAAATGCAGAAAGAAATATAATGAGATTTTGAAGAGTTTTTTGTCTGAAAGATACGATGAATTGTGTGATACCTGCAAGAGCAGATTTCACAAAAATCCCATGAGAATACTTGACTGCAAAGAGGACAGCTGCAAAAGAATAGTGAAAGAGGCACCGCTGATACTGGATTATCTCTGTGATGAATGCAAAGAGCATTTTGAAGCTTTACAGGATTATTTAACTGCTCTCGGAATAAAATATAAGATAAATCCACTTATAGTGAGAGGACTTGATTATTACAGCAAAACTGTATTTGAAATAATCGACAAGAACATAACTGTATGTGGAGGTGGAAGATATGATTATCTTATAGAAGAAGTGGGAGGCCCCAAAATGCCTGCTGTAGGATTTGGCATGGGAATAGAGAGAACACTTCTTACATTGGAGGAAAATGACATAGAAATACCAAAACTCCCCTATATAGATCTGTATATAGGCTCTATGGGAGACAAGGCCGGTATAAAGGCACTTCAGCTGGCTAATGAATTGAGGGAGAGAAATTTAAGGTGTGAATGTGATCATATGAATAGAAGTGTGAAAGCTGAAATGAAATATGCCAATAAGATAGACGTCAGATTTACAGCTATAATAGGTGAAAATGAGCTGCAGTCGAATTCTGCTAAATTCAAGAGAATGTCTGATGGAGAGCAATTTGAAATTTCTCTGGACAATATAGATGAAATCTTGAATGTGGTTAAGCTATAAAATTTAAATGGTCAAATAATGAGAGAATAGGAGTTGAAAAACCGTTAGATAACATTATTGAAACAGCTATAATGTTAAATATACCTTGGAGTGCTGGACCAGGGAAGTTTAACTTCATGCACAATGAACAGGTAGGATGCCTTTATTTAAGGGTATTATATGACGGAATATAATGGGAGAATCGTTGAATGGTCTTAAGAGAACTCATATGTGTGGAGAACTTAGAGAAAGCAATATAGGTGAAAAAATCACAGTGATGGGGTGGGTCCAAAGGAAAAGAAACTTAGGCGGTCTGGTATTTGTGGACTTGAGGGACAGAACTGGAATACTTCAAATTGTGTTTGGAGAAAAGATAAACAGAGAAGCGTTCCAAAAGTCGGATAATGTGAAATCCGAATATTGTATAGCTGCCACCGGAGTTATTGTAAAAAGAGAATCACCTAATAAGGGAATTCCAACAGGTATGGTGGAACTGAAGGGGGAATATATAAAAATATTTTCGGAATCTGAAACGCCGCCTATATATATAAAGGAAAATCTGGATACAGATGAGAATATAAGATTAAAATACAGATATCTTGACTTGAGAAGACCTGATATGCAGAGAATACTTAGATTGAGACACAGGACTGCTAAAGTCATAAGAGATTTTATGGACGAAGAGGGCTTTGCGGAAATAGAAACTCCGATACTTGGTAAAAGTACACCGGAGGGTGCCAGGGATTATCTTGTACCCAGCAGAAATTATAAAGGCAAATTCTATGCTCTTCCTCAATCCCCCCAGCTTTTCAAACAGCTTTTGATGGTTTCGGGGTTTGATAGATATTTTCAGATAGTTAAATGCTTCAGAGATGAGGATTTAAGAGCAAATAGACAGCCTGAATTCACTCAGGTGGATATGGAGCTTTCTTTTGTGGAGCAGGAGGATGTGATGGCCTTAAATGAAAGGCTGCTTCAGAGGGTATTTAAGAAGATTTTAAATTTGGATATAAAACTCCCTATAGAGAGAATGCCCTATAGGATTGCCATGGAGAAATATGGCAGCGATAAACCGGACTTAAGATTTGGAATGGAGATAAATGATATAACTGATGTGGTCGAAAATACAGATTTCAAGGTATTCCAAAATGCCATTGAAAAGGGCGGATCCGTAAGAGCTATAAAAGTTGATGGAGCTGCTTCCATGAGCAGAAAACAAATTGATAAGCTGGTGGAGTTTGTAAAAGATTATGGAGCCAAGGGACTTGTATGGATAGAGTACAGGGAAAATGAAGTTAAATCCTCAGCATCGAAGTTTTTATCCGAAGAGGACATGAAGGCAATATTTAATAAAATGAAAGCAGAGCCTGGAGATCTTGTGCTTATAGCTGCTGATAAAGATAAAGTTGTATTTGACAGTCTAGGTGCACTTAGAGTTCATATGGCAAAGGAGACTGGACTTCTGAAAGACAACAACGAGTTCAGATTTGTATGGGTAACGGAATTTCCTCTCCTGTCCTATAATGAAGAGGAGAAAAGATATCAGGCGGAACACCATCCATTTACCATGCCTATGGATGAAGATATACAATATCTTGACAGTGATCCGGGCAGAGTGAGAGCCAAGGCTTATGACATAGTATTAAACGGAGAGGAATTAGGTGGAGGCAGCATAAGGATACACGATACCAAGCTTCAGGAAAAAATGTTTCAGGTAATTGGAATTGCACAGGAAAATGCCTGGGATAAATTTGGATACCTTTTAGAGGCGTTTAAATTTGGACCGCCGCCACATGGAGGCTTGGCTTATGGATTCGATAGAATGATAATGTTTTTGGCAAAAACCGACAATATAAAAGATGTGATAGCTTTTCCTAAAAATCAAAATGCATTTTGTCCATTAACAGAGGCTCCAAATGTAGTTGATGAATCACAGCTAAAAGAGCTGGGAATAAATATAAATAGGGTAAAAGAATGAACAAGACAATAAATATCTGTAGAAATGAAGATAAAATAAAAAAAATGTAGTATAATAATATTGTAGGATTCCTGCTGTGTACGTTGAATGAGTTGATGTTGACCGAACATTTTATAAAAGGGAATTTAACTCTTCTTGTGGAATGAAACCTGATTTGCTTCGGGCACAAGAAGCAAGAAGGAGATGCCCACCTGCTGGGAGCGGGTTCAAAGTAACTCACGAGACGGCATGGTGGGAATTTGTATTTCAAGATACTGGAATAAATTTCATTTTACACAATTATTTCTTATTGGCAAACTGCATTTGAGCCTAAGAATCACTTGATAAATTGGCTTTTAAAGAAGAAAGGGAATCCAGTATTTCTTCTCTGGGAAGATTACCTGCTGACAATTCACTGTTGCTTTTCAATAAAAGGTTATTGTAGAATTTTATTGAATAATTTATCATATCAGTACTGTAATTACTTTCTTCCAGCAGTTCATATACTATATTTTCAGCCTTATCGTATCTGCAGGACTTTATATGATAAGCTATGATCTGATTTTGAAGTTCATAGGACAATTTGTACTGGCATACTTTTCCTATAATTGAATCTATGTCTGTAAAATAAGAGCTCAGCTCACAGTCATCCTCTCTGCCTGAGTTTAAATAGGCATTTAAAAATAAATGCAGGGATTTCTGATTTATGTAAAATGAATAGTCCAGTTCATTTTGAATTTCTAAAATAGTGCCCTCTTCTTCCAGTAATTTGGCCATTATTATGCATTTGTCCGTATTTATAGTGCCCTTGTCTTTTACCATATCCATCAAGTTTTCCACGGAAAGGGAGTTGAAAAATTTCAAGCTCAGTCTGAACATATCTTTAAAAGCTGCATCAATTAAATTTAAAGCCTCCTCATAATTTTTACTTTTTTTATTGTCCAGTATTTTTATTAACAACTCGTTAAATTTTTTTATCAATTCTGCGGTTATAGTTCTTTTTAGCATTATTCATACCTCCAGGGTTTTATAATAATATTATACTAAAAAATTATTTTATTTACTATAAAAAGCTTAATAAATGTTGAAGGACTGTATTCATTGTGATATTATAATATATATAGTATGTAGTCTTAAAAACTACATCATACATATATTGATGTTTAAATTTTATTGAGGAGTGATAAATGTGGATAACCAAGTGAAATTTTATACCAGAGGAGAGGAGATAGCAAATGCTGTGACTCACGGTATTGGGACCCTGCTTTCAATTGCAGCCCTTGTTCTTCTAATTGTTTTTTCAGTTGAAAAAGGTGATAAGTGGTACGTTATAAGCTATACCATATATGGAATCTCCATGTTTATTTTGTATTTGGGCTCCACATTATATCACAGTATAACCAATGTAAGAGCCAAAAAGATTTTTAGAATATTTGATCATGCATCTATTTATCTGCTTATTGCCGGAACCTATACACCATTTACCCTGACTATTTTAAGAAGTTCCGTAGGATGGGCAATTTTTGGAATAATATGGACACTGGCTATTCTGGGAATAATAATGAAGGTATTCTGGGTGGGAAAGTATGAAGTTGCATCTACTCTGCTGTATATTTTCATGGGATGGATAATAATTTTTGCCATGAAAAAACTTCTGATATTGTTATCCCCTATGGGAATAGCGCTTTTGGTTGCCGGGGGAATTATATATACCGCAGGAGCCTTTCTCTATATGCTGAACAAAATACCATACAATCATGCTATATGGCATCTTTTTGTCATTGCGGGAAGTGCATGTCACTTTTTCTGCATATTTTTGTATTTGTCTCCCAATTCATAATGGCGGTTAAAGATGCTGGTGAAGTAGAGAATGAATTTCACCAGTATTTTTAATATTGAAAAAGGTAAACTTAATCTCTGCCCACCAAATTGTTGGATACATTTACTATGAAATCCTGGACGTTTGTAACTATGGAGGTTACCTCCAAACTTCCCCTGTCTCTTAATTTGTTCACTACGAATTCTGATATGTCCACAGTATATATATAAACAGGTCGTATCTTTTTACCTTCTATTTTATATACCGGGGTCATGTTACCTGTTGCTATGGTATGAAGCTGAGTTGCCAGACATATAACTGTGGTAGCCTTTTTGCAATAAGATCTCATGGTATCCTGTGCACTGTACACATTTGAGATTACAGGAGGAAGGGGACCATCATCCCTTATAGAACCTGCAAGTATCAATGGGATTTTATTTTTAATACAGGAATATACTACACCATTTTTTATATGCTCTTTTTCTATGAAATCGCGAAAGGATCCGCTTTTTCGGACTTTGTTTATAACATCTATATGGTTGTAATGACCATTTACTACAGAATGTTGAGTGTATATATTTTGTCCAAGAGCTGTTTTAAAAAGAGAACCCTCAAGATCGTGGGTGGCAAGTGCATTCCCGGCAAAGATGCAATCTGCATATCCGTTTTCTATGAGAGACGACATGGCTTTTTTAGAATCAGCATCAAATACTACTGCAGGACCCAGTACCCACAGTATATATCCATTTTCTCTTTCATATTTTAATAATTCATATAAACTGTCGTAATCTTTTGAATAAGCACTTTCTCTGGTTCTCCCTGTCCTAAATGAAAATACCTGGTTCTTCATTTTTGAATTATCTTCAAAACCATCTGTATAGACGAAAATGCCCTGACTGGCATTTTCACTTCTGCCGAGTATTACTTCATCTCCCAATTCAAGATTTCTAAATTCTTTTATACTTAAATTATTGTATTTATCCAATACCGCTACACAATCCATTCGACTTTCTGGTGCCAATATCCATTTCCCGTTTATTTTGAAATATTCAGGGTATATAGAAGTAGCGTGATAGTTGTCAGGAGCTATACCCTTTATTTGTACCTTTTCTGTAAGTACATCAGGGGCGGAAATAAATATTTCATCTGTAAAGTCAGGTGATCGGTATTCTGGTAATTTGAAATTCATTATAAAACCTCCTATGGATTTAGCTAAATATAATTATATCAAAAGATGCAGGCTAAATGCCAGAGATTTGTATTATTGTGAAATAAAAATAGCGATTAATTCAGCATAGTAGTACATATTAAGTTGAGTTTGGGGATATAGTATAAAGAATATAATATTTTATAAAATATTATGG
>NZ_PVXP01000034.1 GCF_002995845.1 Clostridium luticellarii
GTATTTAAATGACTAATAAAAGATATGTTTATTTTATTATTTTCTGGTAAAATATAAGAGTAGTAAAGTTACCTTATGGGGGAATAACAATGAAGGATAATTTGGCAAATTTAGATATTAGAATAAATAATTTAAAAGAAACTCTATATTCACTGATGAGAAGTGGTAATCTTACAGATGAAACAGTGATTAGGTGCAGTGAAAAGCTGGACAAGCTAATCCTGGAATATCAAAGGGAAAACAATTTTAATTAAATATTTTTATATGATAAAAATAAGGGGTAAAACCCCTTACTTTCTTTAAATTTTAATCTGTAAAAATCATTTCGTATAACATATGCCTTTATTCCCTTTTACTTATGAAAATCAGCTATTATCTTTGAAAGTTTACCTGAATAAAATATGTATTCCATGTGAAGGGCCCGGGTAAGAACTACATAGAGTATTTTCTTGTCCAATTCACTCTCAGTATAATTGCTTTGGTTACAATTATAAATTATACTACAGTCAAATTCCAGACCTTTTGTCATGTATGATGGAATTATTATTTTGTCATCCTTCAGCACATCATCATTTTCTCTTACTAAATTCCAATTGTAAACACTGTATTTTTTCAAGTAATCCCTGATCTTTTTGCACTGGTCATAAGTTTTCCCTATGACAGCTATGGTATTTTTGCTGCTGTCATAAACTTTTTTAACTATTTTATCTAAATTTTCACTAAAATCTCTGTTATTTTTGAATTCAACTATTTTAGGAGAATCCCCGTGTCTCAAGACAGGTGCCGCAGCTTTCAAATTATTTTTTTGAATTTTGAGCACCTTGTTTGCAAATTCTATTATTTCTACCGTAGAACGATAGCTTTGAGTTAATTGAAAATATTTTACGCTGCTTCCAAATATATCTTTTATTAGGCCGTTCCAGTCGGATATCCCCCTGTAATCATATATACCCTGTGCAATATCTCCGACTATAGTCATAGAATCACTTGTACTCATTTCCTTTAAGACTTCCATTTCAAAACTGCTGTAATCCTGAGCCTCATCTACCACAAGATGCTTATATTTAAATTTTTTGGGAACTCCTTCTATTTTAAACTTCAAATAACAGAGAGCAGCCAGATCATCACTGTCTATTACATTATTCTGTCTATTTGTCTGTACTTCTTTTGCAAGATCATCCCAGATACTTTTAGAAACTTTTCCAGCTGCAATTTTTTCAAATACTTTCTGATCAGTCAAAAATTTTTCGTAGAGTTTGGATGTATCAACTTCGGTCCATCTATCAAAATAATCTTCAAAATTCTTTTTTGCTGTAATTGTCGCTTCTTTCTTTTTCCTATCCCTTTTATCATATATATCTATGATTTTTTTTCTCCTGTCTAAACCATCTTCCATGGTCTTCTTTAATCTGGCAACTTGATAATCATAAAAAAAATCTATTTTATCAACTATTTTATTTATTTTATCATCTATTTTCAGCTTAAAATATCTTTTTATTTCGTGTTTCCTTCGATTTACAGGCATATGGCTCATGTCTTTCAGATAAAGTCTGTATATTTCCTGACTGTTGAATAAAATATAACTGTCTACTTTTATGTCTCCCATGTCCAGATCTTTTTTCTCAATATATTTTACGTAATCATCAATTAGTTTTTTATATAGAACGCTTCCTCTTATACGGCTGCACAGGCTTATATTTTTTTTAGAAGAAATTTTACTATCCTCAAGAATATGTGCCAATTTCTTTTCTTTAGTATATATTTTCCCCTTGATGTGAAGCAGTTCACTGCACATTTCTTCAAAGGTCATCTGTTTTACATTATCTATTCCCAAATCAGGAAGAACATCAGATATATAGCTTAAAAAAAGTTTGTTGGGAGCTATAACCAGAACATCTTTTCCATTTAACTTATCTTTATATCTGTATAATAAATAAGCCAGTCTATGGAGGGCCACCGTAGTTTTTCCAGACCCTGCAGCTCCTTGAAATACAAGAGTGCTGTTTTTTTCAGTTCTTATTATATCATTCTGCCCTTTCTGAATAGTTGCCACTACATTTTTAAGTCTGTTGTTTGCACTTTGATTTAAATTTATTTTCAAAAATTCATCCACCAGTGAATTGCCCTCTTCATTGTCGGATTTAAGCATTATTTCATTTATTCCCTCATCAAAGGCATTTTTTAATTTCCCCTTTTCAATCAGAAATTTCCTTTTCAAACTGAGTTCTCCGCTTATCACTCCAATGGGGGATTTGTAAAATGTTTTTCCTTCCACGCCGCTGTAATATAGATCTGCTAGGGGAGCTCTCCAGTCAATTACCTTTTCATCTCCATTTTGTATATCACCCAGCCCAAATTTACCTATATAAAAAGTTTCTTTCTGGCCCTTATATTCCCTGAAATCAATTCTTCCAAAATAGGGCTTTTCTCTGCTTTCCTCGTATTTTTCCAAATTTTTATGGGTAATATTATATAATTTTTCTTTTGTATCCAGTTCTTCATTATACCTTCCCTTAGATTGTTTCCTAAGATCTTCTATACTTGTTTTTAATTTCATATCATCTGATTGTATATTTTCTATTTCTGAATTTATCCAATTTAAAATATCCTTGAAATGTTCTTTTTCAATTTTCATCTCACCGCAATCTATGGACACATTATCCCTTCTCTCATATAAATAGCATTTATAACAAAGCTCAAGTGATTTTTAGGCTCAAATGGAGTTTACTCATTTGGATAAATTTTATATTTAACATTATAATATGTCAAGGGTGCAAAAAAGCAGTATGAATTGAATTCATACTGCTTTTTGCTTTCACTTGAATTTTTATTGTTTGCCGTTAAATTCTCTTTAGGCTCAAGCTTCTGGAAAGTGCCCCTAAAATACCTAGAGCAATAGCTCCATCTATCATATGGTGAATAAGTGTACCTACTCCAACTACTATGAGCACCTTGTACATAGTAAATCCAAAAGGTATTACTGCTATAGCTTCAAGTATTCCATGGATAGGTGCTGTAAGTACTATGATCTTTTTAAAGGATATTCCTCTTTTCAGCATGAGCGCACCTGCCAGTCCCACAAATATATGGCTGGCAGCTCTTGCTGCTATTACAAGAGGTGAAGTAACCAAAAATCCTATTACGGATCCTATACCTACCATTACTGCTGCAAAAGGCCCCAAAAACATTGATATGAACATGGGTACATGAGCAGCTAGAGTGGCACTGAAAGGTCCGAATTGTATCTTTAAAATTCCAAAAGCCGTTGGTATTACAATTGCCAAAGCTGTCAGAAGACCTGCATAAGTAAGTTTTTTTATATTATTCATTTTTCTCCTCCATACTAATGTATATACTGATATATATACATTAGTATATATGCATTGGCTCTAAATGTAAAGCCATAAATCCAAATTGACCCTTTTATAAAATAAATGTATAATTTATTTATGGACGATTTATAAGGAGGGAATATATTTGGCAGTAAGAGAGATATTGCAATTTGGGGATAAATTACTAAAAAGGGTCAGCAGACAGGTTAAAGAAATAGATGAGGAAACTTTAAAGGTTATAGAGGATTTAAAGGATACTTTAAGCAACAGCCCCGGTGGTGTAGGACTTTCTGCTCCTCAAATAGGAATACTTAAAAAAATAATAGTCATAGATCTGAAAGAAGAGGATTCAAAACCCATAATTTTGATAAATCCCAGGATAATCAAAAAAATAGGCAGACAGGAGAGCGTGGAGGGATGCTTAAGCTACCCGGGATATGAAGGTATTGTAATAAGGCCCAAAAAAATTATAGTGACAGGTCAGGATATACAGGGCAATGAGGTTACCTATAAGGTAGACGGACTTGTGTCCAATGTATTCTGTCATGAAATAGATCATTTATCCGGCATCCTGTATACAGACAGGGCAAAGAAAATATATAAGGTAGAAGCTACCGATTAATACAGACAAAGGGCTTTCTCAGCATCAGCTGTCTTGAAGTTATAAATGCTAAGACAAAGCCCTCTGCATACATATGTCCGGTTAAAAATACTTTACGTAAATCCCCTTGGAGCCAAACATGCTGCCAATTAGAGGTAATTTTATTTTTTCATATATTAGCACATCTTCTCCCAATTCAAGCCCTTTTTCCACATATACATTTACACCCTTGTAATTGTAACTATTATATATTTTTTTACTGCCTTTAAAATCTTTTGAAAATTCTATAGTTATATCCCTAACTTCCATAGAGCAGCAGCCTCCGGATGCGGAAACAGTTTTAACTATGAAATCCCCTTCCTTTTCTCTTGCATAATTAAGAGCTCTATCGTCAATAGTCAAATTCATAATATGGACTCCTTTCAATGTGATTTAAATGTGGTTGAACAGATATAATTCCCTTTCTCCGTCAAATAGTACATATCCGTTTTCTTTTTCTATGATAGAATTATTCAATAGCTTTTCTATATTTATAGAAAATTTCTCAATATGATAATTTTTTGATACATCTATATCTCCATTCTGGATTTTCTGTTTTATAAGTTTTTCTCCACATTTGTCTCTGTACCTCAATAAAAAATCTGGAAGCCATCTTTTTTTATTGAACTTAAGATAATCATATTTTATTATTTCATTTAATTCAATACTTTTTTCATTCAAATACTGTTTTTCAAATTCAACAAATACCCTGTAATATTCTACTGATGATATGTTTCTGTCCAGATAGCCTCTGTTATAAAAAAACATTCCCAACTCATAGTAAAAGTCAAAAGCAGTTTCAAATTTGGGTATGAAATAATTCAGTATATGTATAAATTTCCCCGAGTTATAGTATTTGTCTACGATTTTCTCAACTATTTTCAATATGACAAGCTCTTGATAACTTATACTGTCTGTTTTCAGGATCTCATAGGGAGCATAGGGAGAATATACCATACCCCATTTTTCCGCTTCCTCCCTCATGTCAGAGCCTTTTAGGAGCTTTAAAAAGCCAAGTTGAATTTCTTCCGGCCCTATAGTATGTACATCATTGAAGGATCTTTTAAAGGATTTGAAATCCTCTTCCGGAAGCCCCGCTATTAAATCAAGATGCTGTTTTACATTGCCGTATTTTTTTATTTCTTCAACTTTTTCCTTTATCTTTTCAAATTTCACGTGTCTGTCTATATTACCTAAAACCCCATTATTTGTAGTTTGCACCCCGACTTCAAGCTGAATTCTTCCCGGGGGAGCCTTGTGAAGCAGTTCTATTTCATCCTCCGTGAGAATATCCGCTGAAATTTCAAAATGAAAGGTAGTGTTCGTCTGAGCATCTATTATGAATTTCCAGAGCTCCATAGTGAATTTATGATTGCAGTTGAAAGTCCTATCTACAAATTTTACAAGTCTAATATTCTTTGTCATTAAAAATGCAAGCTCTGCCTTTACCCTTTCAATATTTAAAAATCTTACACCTTTAATAGTGGAGGATAGACAGTATTTGCACCCAAAAGGACATGCTAATAATACATAAATGATATTAGTCAAAAGGTAAATATTAATAATATTTGGATATATAGACATATCGTTAACATTTTGTTAAAATATTAATAAAGGGAGATGAATATATTTATTGTCTATATTCTAATATTAATATAAATTAATTTAAATTTAAAGGAGAGATTTTAAATGAAAAAATTGTTATGTGTTTTAGTGTTGGCTGTTTCTCTGTGTTTTGTAGGAGTAGGTTCTACAGAAGCACAATCTGCAACGCAATATGGGAAAGATGCATATAATGTACCACAATATAAATGCTGGACTATAACTTTAAATAAAGAAGTAGATTATGGCACACTATCTGCAAATAATATATATGTAGTAGATAGTAAAAACAATAGAGTACCTGTTCAAACTGCTTTAACGCAAGGCAAAAAGATTCTATACCTATTTAATATAGAACCTTATAAAGCTGGAGAGACTTATACAATATATATACAGAATTTAAAGAGTACTACAGGAGCAACAGTAAAACCTATATATTTTAGGTTCCACATTGCTAATTAAGAGTAAATTAAAAGAGGCATGAAAGCCTCTTTTTTTAATAGCCTGATGGAAATACCAATTGACGTGTTTCTGGTTTTATATTCTTACCTATTGCAGGATTTAAATATGTAGTATTATCACCTTGAAGTAATATAAATTGTTCATTAGATATATTGCCAAAATCCTCAACCTTCTGTAGTTCAGTTTGTGGGAAGGTTAATTTCATTCCTATATCTTTAGTAGTTTTTCCGTACTTGTCTGTGAATTCCGCCATTCCTTCTAGCCTAATGGTTTGATATTTTTTAAATTCATCATTTTTATAAATTTTTTCCAAATTTAATTTAGAATGGTATATCATTTGAGTAACAAAATTATTTTCGTTTGTATAATCTACCTTAAACTGTATAGTAGCTATGTTATTTGTCGTATCCACTATGAGCTTACCTTCTTGAAAATTTTTAGATACCAACTGTTCTAAGGTATCTTTTTTAACTACTGGTTTAGGCGTTTCTTTTTTTACTTCTGGTTTTTCCGCTTTAGGTGTTTCTTTAGATACTTCCTTTTTCGTATTCGCTGCAGGTTGTGTTTCAGTAGGCACATATTGCCCTGCTATCCCCGTAACTATAAAAGATATTATTAAAATAATTAAATTCCTTTTAAAATTAGTTTTGTCTTTTCTTTTAAGCCCTCTTATTACTAAAAATAATGAGACTGCAAAAACCACGGCACCAATATAAGCTATGAATTTCATTACATATTCCCTCCCTTTTAATTAACTATATTTTAACAATTTATGAACATCTTGTCCATATTCAAGTATAAAAATAAAGCCCTACCAGAATAACTTAGTAGGGCAATAATTATTTCTGAGCTGGTTTAGCTGCTGTATTATTTGTAGTAGCCGGAGTTACAGCGTTTTTTACAGTGGAAAGCTTACTTTGTAATGTAGTTACTTTAGCTTTTAATTCTGTATTTTCTTTTGTAGCTGCATTCAGTTTCTCTTGTATAGGTACAATCTTTTCATCTATAAGCTTGTTTATATCGGTAGATCCGCTCTCTTTAACTGCCCATTCTATAATCAATCCTATAACATTTGTAAGAGAATCGCTAACTTTTATTCCTTTACTGGCTAAAAAATTAGTCAACCCCTTTACCGCGGTATCTTTTCTTTCCCCTGCCGTGAGCTGGCCTGATAAATATAACTGTTGCACACCTCCAACAATTTTTAAGGCCATTTCAAACAAATTCTTAATATCTATCTTTTTATACTTCAAGTATCCAAATAGGAAAATCAGTATCACAACAACCAATATAGCTCCAGATATTATATATGCACTATTCATTTTATATTACCTCCATAAATTTTATTCATTGTTTAGAAAAATACTCCATGTTTCTATTCTTAAAACTCCATCTGTCGGTCTGCCCCAGTTCTTCTGTAAATTAGTAACAGCCTGGAAAGTTGGTTCATCATAAACTTTTTCTTTATAACTTCCGGGTTGTAAATATCCATAGCTTTCTAGTTTCTGCTGTATCCATAAAACTACATAAGACTTATGGCCCTTTACTATAATGTTTTGTATCCCTTTTAGTGCTGCCATGGTTGCTGGTCCTGCTACTCCACCTACAACCAATCCAGCATTGTATTCAGAGTTTAGATCATACTGTAGCGCCCTTATCTGCTCTTTTAATTTATCTGCAGGTGGTGTGTATCCACCAGAAATTAAATTCCAGAGGGTATCAGTCATATAATTTAAATCAACATAGCCACTTACTCCTGATATTTGCCCCTTATCTGAATATTGCCATATACCATAACCATCGTAAAAACCTATATCTGGACTAGATACTCCATAGTTTGCAATCCATAATGGATATTTCATTATAGAAGCATTAAGATGGGTCCTTAGCCATGAAGGATTGCAGTAAATTAAAGGTTGTGCTATCTGAGCTATGTTATCTAAAAAATCTAAACACAGCCCAGTAATATCACCCTGGCAACTGTTTTCTGCATCTAATACAATCATATCCGGAGTAGTATCCTGAATGAAGTTTAGAAAGTTTTGAAGCTCCGATTCCTCTTTTGCTATATCTGCAAAATGGGAAAAATGATAGGCACCTGTTTTTAATCCAGCTACCTTTGCATTTGACATATTTTGATGATACTTTTCATCTTGAGAACCACTTCCGGAAGTTCCCTCTGTAGCCCTGCATATTACGAATTCACTCCCTGCATTTTTGATAAGTGACATATCAACATTTCCATTTAAATTGCTTATGTCTACCCCTCTATGCATAAAATTACCTCCTATTTATTTTTTTAGCTGCTCAAGTGCTTTAACTAATTTTTGCGGCAGTGGAAGTCCACATTTACCGCAGTTTTCTAAAATAGAAATGCCCTCGTTCGCTATGTAAAAATAACAAACAAGGGTACGAAAAACCCATATTCCATTGTTTAGAAGTCTGTCTAAAAGTACCGCCACAATAAGCACTACAAGTATAGATGCTTTCTTTGCAATGCCTTTATACCCTACTTTAGAATTTAACCTGCATTGTATCCATGCATTTAAAAGCCCTGTTCCATAGTCGAGTACCATGAATACAACCAACACAATCAAGCATGTATCCCACCCACCAAAACAATACGTCAATACGCTCCCTATCCCCGCCACTATAGTATTAAAAACGTGTTTGTTCACTTTGTCACCTCCTGCATAGCCTTAATCTGTGTTTGTAAATCTGCCACCTGTTTTTGCAGTTCCTCCATTGTCGGTCCAGCCTGTTGCACCTCTTTTGCCACATCTGTAAAATACTCCGTGTAATCCTGCGTAGAGTCCATAAGAACCGTAATATCTTTTACATACACATCTGTGTCCTGCCATTTGCCTTGGATTTCCTCCGCAAAATTCTGTGGAATTCCTATTATATTAGTGTTTTCTGGGCGGGGATATTCTGCCGGGAGTGGTCTATTATCACCCCAGCCGAACAATTGTATAATCTTTCTATTTGTATCCACTATGGCATAATAATTCAAGTTATCATCTCCTAATACAAACGTACTGTACCACTCCAGCTGTTGCCGCCCGAGCTGTAATTTCTAATGGTTATTTGGCTTGTACTGTTGTGGTATACGGTAAGGACATTATTTCCGGTATTCCCATCTAACTGCACGATTGGATAATACCCCAAACTATGAGTTATGGTTGTAGTACTATTACTGCTTAATGTTATAGAAGTTGAATATGCTACACTTCCTCTTCCGATATGATACAGATGTCCATTAGAAACTATTTGATTTCGTTCCACATATAAGTCGGATGAAGTTAGGGCTGAATAATCTGTCCCATTTTTTAGATAGACTGTAGGCCCATTACCTTGGTTATTAGCGTATAACGTTGCCGCATAATCCGTACTGGAGCCATATACATTTATTAGCCCAGCGTCATATTGGCTTGAGATACCCATCTCAACCTTGTGGCTTTCGTCGTTGTCATGCAAGATTAAAGTGCCACCACGATTAGAAGCCGCAAATCCAGATGAACCTATTGTTACATTCTTGTCTCCAGAATTGTTGTAGACATAAATTCTGCCGCCGTTTATATCCGGCATAGCATCTACAAGTGTTGTTCCATAAGCAACGATAGTATCACTATAGGTTTTTAGATGTACAGTGAATTGCAATACATTTACTTCTATTCGGCTTTCTTCGCTATTGCACATAGCATATAGGTATATATACCCATCCGACGATAATACATTTTTGATGTACTGGTAATCCTGCGGGTTAGCATCTTGGGTAACTGTTTCAGCTCTTATTGTAGTACTGTCAGGCGAAGCGATAATAAATCCAGAAAAATTTCTTTCATAATTTGGGTTCCAGATACCCATATTTAAACTTAGAGTATTAAGATCTGCATCTGTAGCCTTTGCGGCCCAATTAAATGTAATACTATCTATAGCATTTGCCAAAGCTGTTATGCCGGTACTGTCTAATGTTCCGCCATGTATTCTATTGTATTCCGCTACAAGGTTAAATCTAAAAATGAAGAATGGATATTTTCCAGTCCCAGCACCAAAAGCCTTAGTAGTACTAGTATCCTTTATCCAGTCCCAGCCATCACTATCTGTTAAAGCTACTTGAGTTCCATCATTATAAGTAATCCAATCAGTATAGGATGTAATATTGTCCCGCTGCTTATCTATCTGCCCATATCTGCACCAGATATTATTATCTACAAAGGCTCTGTCTTGAGCATCTATAGTTACAACTTCACTATTCGTCTGCGTAACCTGCAACTGATGGGCTACTAAATTAGTAACATTTATTTTACTTGCGTCTAGTGTCCCTGTTGTTATTACGCTTGCATCTATAGAGCCAATTACTCCAGATGCGGCTGTAATCGTGCCCGTTTTCATCTGCGCGGCTGTAATGGTGTTACTTGCAATTTCATTGGCTGTTATAGTCTTAGACGCGATTTCCCGGGAAGTTATGGCTTCAGCTACAATCTTATCCCCTGTTATAGTACTTCCTGCTATTAAATTTCCTTGTAATAATCCTGCATTTATATTAGATGCATTTAGATTTATTATAGTAGCTAGAGAAGCATCTAGAGTGCCTGTCCGTATTCGAGAACCATCTATAATAGTACTTCCCCCAGATTGCAGAGAAGAAACTGTTACATAACCATTAAGATTTATTTTACCAGCATCTATTGTTACTGTAGTGGCTGTTTGGTTTATAAGAGAAGCTATTGTATTCCCGGTGTAATCTGTTTGAGATACTTTTAGGGATATGGCGGCGTCTATATCTTCGGGGGCAGGCGTCCAATCCGTAGCTTTATTTCCTCGTTCAACTTTTACGTTTGCTATATAAAATGTTTCCAGGCCAGCTCGGCTATATGCTATTACTCCGAGTTTTGTGTTAGAACTTATTGTAATCATGAACCTTTGCCATTCTGTAGTTATAGATACTGCATTTTGAGCATAGTCTCTCCCGAAATTTATTGTAGTTGCTGTGTCTGCCTTTAGCCACCCAGATATTGTGTAGTTATTAATAGTCTCTGTGTCACTGGAAAAATATTGGTATATTCCTTTATTCGCAGCAGGCGCAACTACTTTGCAACATTGTCCAAAAATATCATCTGACATTATTGTATAAGTAGCGCCATTATTTTTCCAGTGAATAAACCCATTAGCAAAATTACTGTTTAGTAATAAATTTCTTCCACCAATTTGGATACTATCTACAGCCAGAATCAATCCTGCATTACTACTAATATCCAGATTTTTACCAAAATCACTCGTTACTTTATTCACTGCTATAGAATTAGCAGTAATCTTGTCCCCACCAATACTATTGGCTGCAATCCTATCGGCAGATAGTGTTCCTGTGGTAATTTTTCCTGCATCTAGGTTCGAAATAGCCGTATTCCCTAATCCATTTAATACCCAACTAGCTCCATCATATACATTCACACGGTTGTCATTTGCTGTATCAAACCAGATGTCACCATCCGTGTAAGCTCCTCCGGTTGGCTGTGTAGCCTGCCTATAGATAGAATTTTTCCCATTCGCTGTCGTTCCTATGGCTTGTAAATCGGTATTTAGGTCTGTAAATTGTTGTTGAATATCTTCGGGTGCAGGCGTCCAATCCGTAGCTTTATTGCCCTCTTCCAGTTTAGCTAACGTAATATTAACCGTTCCTGCTTGTGTAAGCCAAAAATAAAGGCCTTGAGTTGAAGTTGACCCTTTTAGTGTGTTAATGATATATTTCTGCCAATCTGATGTTACATTAACAACAGATTGGCCAATTCCACCCCATAATTCTGTATGTAGTACCTCGTCACCTACAGAGCCTTTGGCGTAAAACGTTAAACTGTATTGTTGACCATTTTTTATACCACCAATCACCTTGATGCCAATATTATGTCCTGAGCCTCCACCGCCAGATGCAACAATTTTTATAGAATTTATCCCATTGTATTGTATATCAGTGTCTAAACTTGCCGTATGATTTCCATAGTGGCCCCAATTTGATATACCATCAGAAAAATCACTATTCCTTATTAAATTTCTCCCGCCAATTTCTATTCCATCTATAGAGGTATTTATATCCTCCTGCGTGGCTTTACTATCTATCTCCCCGGTTACGTCTGCACCCAAATGATTTAAGTCTATGGCTCCCGGTGCAATCTGTTGTCCATTTATGGTGCCTACAGTTATATTGGAAGCATTTAAATTTATAACATCTATTGTTCCTGCATCCAAAGTACCAGCCGTTATTTTACTGGCAGTTAACCCTACAATCTTAGCATCTGTTATAGAGCCATCTGCTATTTGCACTGTATTGATTGCACTTGTTCCTATAAGAGCGTTTGTAATTGCACCATTTTTTATATTGGCTGTATCTATTGTGGCACTTGCTATTTTAGCTCCAGTTACAGCAAGGTTTTGTATCTGTGCATTGCCTATGGCCGCATCTGCAATTATGCCGGAATCGGCTGTTATAGTGCCAGTTTTCATCTCCGTTGCTGTTATGGAGTTAGCCGCTATTTTATCCGCAGTTATGGTACGTGCCCCAATTAGATTGGCATTTATGGTACCAGCATTTATCCAGTCTGCATTGAGGTTAATTACTCTTATGAAATTTGCATCTATAGTGCCAGCAGTAATTTTGTCGGCACTTAGGTCGTGGATTTTGGCATCTGTAATTGAAGCATCTTGTATTTTAGCTGTAGTAATTTCAGCATCTTTTATCTTAGCCGCTGTAATCTGGGCATCTCCTATTTTTGCAGTAGTAATTTCAGCATCTTTAATTTTGGCATTGGTTATCTGTGCATCTCCGATTTGGGCTGTAACTATTTGTACATTCTGCACCTTTGTCCAATCAATACTATCTACCTTATCACCAGAGACACCATCTATTTTGTCACCATTTACTTCACCTGTTGCCGTAGTAATATCGGAAAGCTGTTCATCTACCTTGGTAATTCTGTCAAAGTAATCTTCCATAAGGGTGTATTCACTGTCAAGCTGCAATGTATTTTTGCTAGGATTCTCTGGATAAGTAACCATCTGTACTATTCTTGCAGTTCTACGTATCTGGTTTCTCCTATCCATAATGGTTATGGTGTCGCCTAGGTTGTATTCAAACTCATCATATTTATCTGCCCATCTATTTACTTCTGCAATCCTAGCTAAATCCAATACATTTACATCAAAAGTAATTTTAGGCTGACTTAATATACTAAGTTTACGTATTGCATCTTCTTTTAAATCCTCGGCATTTGTATATTGATCGGAAGCCCAGTAGGCTGTTATGTCTTGCGCCGTATACTGGTGATTTTCCACATAAGATAGACCGTCATTTACTTCTGTTATATCTAGATTATCTTTCCCAATAGGTATAAGACGTGTCACTAAATCCTCTGTATCTTCTGTCAGATTTAAAGATATTAGATTAATTTTATCGTCAAAAAAAACGCCCTTGTTTTCAGAGACGTCTCTATCTAAATGAACTATTTTATTTTTTGCATCAAACTTTAAATCAGTCATAAACAGCTCTGCAACTTTTTTTACTATGTCTAAAGCTGTAGAAGTCTTCATGGCTAGGCTTCTCTGTTCTGTATTTATACTGCTGTAATGCCCCCAACCTGTACCATTTAAAGCATTGGTAACTAATACGCCTAAGTATTCATCTGGTCTGGAAAAGGCAAGATTAGTAGTATTAGTCAATTCATCCAAATACACTGTTGCTGTTACATATAATATACCATTTTGCGGATTCACTTTTTTTATGACATATTTCTGGTCTTCGGTTTCAATGAAATATTGGCAATGTATCTGTGAAGACATATCGTCTAGTATCTCTTCATTAGTTCCATAATAACTGTATATAGGATATTGAAATTCAAGTGTATCTGTGCCAGAAGTACTCTGAGTTCGTTTTATCTCCTTGGCATTTGGTAATACACCTATAGGTGAACCTGAATCGTTATATAACATTAGCATAGTTAACTCACCCTTTTACAATAAAAAAAGAACTTATTTCTAAGCTCTTAATAATCTTCTAACATAAAATTTATAGCTGTAATCTCTGCCGGTGAAAATGGTTCCTTATCACCTAAATTAGCAATCGTACATGTACATACTTCTATTTCAGTTTCTATGTTCAATAATTCCTCATGCTCTTTTTGAAATTCTTCTGGTTTTTCCAGAGTAATTTCACCTTTTTTACTTTTTACCGTTTTGCCTTTGTCATCTTTCTTTGAATATTTATCTACTAGCTTCTTACGTTCCTTGTTATAGAACTCTATTTCCCTGTTGAAAGCTTCTATATTTTTAGATATTGCATAGCTGGCACATACAGGAAGCTGTTTCTTAACAATAGAATTGAAAGCATCAACCTTCTTCAAAATCTCCTGGTTACTTATTTTTATTTTCTTTTTATTCATTCTTACGCCCCCTGAGTAGTTATGGTAGTCGTTGTAGGTGCTTCTGTAGTGGTGGTAGTAGTTTCATCTCCAAACAAATCAATAATTGGTTTTGTTTTAGTTTTAAAAGCATCCATAAATTCTTGTACTTGCTGCTGTACCTGCGGCAAATTAGCTTGAGCAGTATCTTTATCTTGCAGATTTATAGTCATGCTTACTGTTCCGTTACCGCTATTTATGTTGCTGCTCATATTACCAACAATTTTATTCTGCTCTGGTGTGGTATCTGTGGCTGGTATTATTACCGCAATATTACCACTTATAATTATTTGCTCATTCAACATATTATTCCTCCTTAAATATATCTAGGTAAATAGTTTATTGTTATCTTAACGTCTATAGAACTTTCATCTGACATCAAAGCAGCTAATTTAATATTCAAGTCATTATCCCCTGGTTTTATAAATGGGAAATCTCCTCTGAAAGCAGGCAAATAAATACTGTTATTAAGTTTAATTTTAAATTGTTCGCTGTCAACCGTAAAAGCATCTAGGTTGTACATATCCAAAAAGGCAAATTTGTCCTTGACGTATGCATTCAGGATTTCAAAAGTCGGGTCTGTATTTAGTCCAAAATAAATTAAATGGCTTGTTGTGGCGCCCCCCAAAATTTGAGCGGATACGACCAATGGAGTAATATAATTCCCTTTTATATTAAAAGGGATTGACGCAGTTAAATCTCCGCCACTATTTATAGTAATCGTTTGAGTTATTTGTTCTCTGTCTCCGTATGCCAATCCTGCCGCTAATTCTATTTCAACAACGTATCTGTAAGAATCTACCCCAGTATCCGTATCGCCGAACCATGTAATAGATGGGTCTCCAGATAACCTTATTTTGTATTTTAGTGGTGAATCGGAAAATATAATTATACCGTTGTTAAGTTCTGATATCAAATTTCCTATATTTCTCCGTGCTACAAGTTCGTTACTTCCCTCAACCAAAAACTTCATGGTTATTTTCTTATCGCCCATAGTTGTGTCGGTTATTATAGGCTCGGGGGCTAAATGATTCCATTGTATTTCAGTATTTATCTTATTTGTACCTATACTCTTATCAACCAATGTTGCATTAAAATATTCATAAGATTCTTTACCGTTTATATCCACTGTAGTCACTAGAACCGCCCCCTCATTCTTCCACCTATAGTCCTGCTTACCTGAGTTGATAATTCATCTATAGCCGCTTTATCTGTGAATGCATAGTTGCCATTTAAATTAAGTTCTATGGAAACTGGTGTACCATTTGGAGTTGCCAATTGCGCCTGTGTTATTGTGTCTAATCCTTTGGCATTATTCAAAGCATCTGTTATATTAGCCACTGTAGTTAAAAGATTCATGCTGTCTCTATTGTTTAGTACTGTTTGGCCGCCGCTAAAATATCTTAAAGCCTTTCCTCCGATAACTTCCAATCCTTTTTCTGCGACTGCATGCATGCCTTTTACGGCTGATTTTATACCCGTTGCATACCCTACATAATTACCGCCAAATAGATGTGGAATATTGTAAGGGCTTCCATATCTGGCTTTTATATAGTTTATAGCACTTAAAATGTTATCTAAAGGATTAGTTATATTTCCATGTCCTGATGCCATATACGCCCTGAATGTACTAGGTAACATCTGCATGAGGCCAGTAGCATGTTGACCTCCTACACTTGTACTATTATAAGCCCCTGGATTGCCACCAGATTCTTTCTTGACAAGCTGTTGCATAGCCGGCAACCATGAAAGAGGTGTCCCCGATTCCATTAATGCCATAGAGAGCCAAGCTCCTACTTGCGCACTACTAAACATACCCTTTGCGTAACTTAAAGCTCCACCAAATACTTTATTTACTACAGACATTATATGATCTTTACCATCAGTCATAGCATTTGCCAGACCTTGAATTAAATATTTACCAATGCTGTACATCTCTTTTGACGGAGAACCTATGCCAAATGTTTCTCTTAGTTTGGTCAATAATTGTTCTCCTAACCATTTAGCAGTATCCCATAAATTTTTCGCTATAGCTTTGATGCCTGCTATAATTCCGTTTATTACAGCCTTACCTACAGCAGCCCAATCTACGTTCTTTAATATATTCCATAATTGATGCATTGCTTGCCCACCATAACTTAATAATTGTGGCAAAGCCTGCCCTAATCCAATAATAATGGCTCCTATAATTCTTATACCGGCCGATAAAATCAAAGGAAGATTTTGAATTATAGCTTGTGCCAGTAGTACAATCACTTCAACTATCGTGGCAATAATCTGCGGTAAATTTTGCAATATGCCATTTATTAAGGCCACTATTAAATTCATGCCCGCGGTTATAATCTGCGGTAAGTTCTGCAATATTGCGTTAGCCAGTGCCAATACAAGCTGCAAGCCTACATTTATGAGCATTGGTAAAACATTGATAATACCAATAATCAAAGCAGAAATTATATTTGCCGCACCACTAATCAATATAGGCAAAGCTTGTATAATTGCTGTGAGTAAAGTAATTATAACTTGGCTCCCTATATTTATAATGTAAGGCAAATTTACTACAATAGAATTTATTAATTGTGTAATTATATTTAATCCTGTAGTAAGAATATTAGGTAAATATGTGTTTATACCATTTAGTATATTTTGTAACAATTGTTGCCCCATTAGCATTAAAGTTGGTAAACTATTTAAAAATGACGTCATAAGAGTATTTATAATATTGCTGGCTGCTGCTATCATTTGCGGTAAATTCGTAATAATTCCATTGGCAATATTAAAGACTATTTGCTTGGCCACTGTTAAAAATTGCCCTGCATGTTCAGATAGGTATTGGAATATCTGCCCCCCCACAGTTATAACAGTATTTATAATCCCAGGCAAATTATCTTGTAACCATTGAACTATATTTTTAGTAATCATCACTACTGTTTCATAAGCATATTTTAAATCCTTCGTTAAATCTTCATGTATATATCGATCAACATTAGCCATTACGCCCCGTAAATATTGCCAATGAGTAGCTGCTTCATATATGCCGATACCTAACAAAGCTAGAGCACCAATAGTTAAGCTTATAGGGCTTAGTAGTCCAGCCATAGCCCCACGAACGCCATTCATAATGCTTTGCATAGCTTGAAATCTCATTAGAAATTGATAAGCCTCATTCAACCTCTGCAGTGACAATATTAATTGGGACAAAACCAATAGTAACGGGCCTATAGCCGCTACCGCTAATCCTGTTTCTACTATGAATGTTCTAGTACCATCACTTGAATTCCCAAAAGCTGTTACTACTTTAGCAAACCAATCTACTAAACCACGTAATTGTGGCGTAGCTGTCTCACCTATCTTTATTCCTAGGGTTTCAAAAGCACCACTTAATCCATCGAGAGAACCTTTTAAATTATCTTGATTTATTTTTGCTGCATCTGCTGCTGCTCCTGTTGAATTCTGTAATTCTTTAGTCAATTTTTGTAGGCTAGTACTACCATCATTTACAAGTATTTGCATACCAGACATGGCTTCAGTACCAAATATCGTTGCTAGAGTATTAGCTTTTTGTTCTTGCGTCATACCTGCCATAGATTTTTGCAAGTTTGCAACAATTTGATTCAAAGGTAACATTTTGCCTTGTGCATCAAAAGCACTAAATCCGATACTTTGCATTAATTCAGCCGCCTGCTTTGAAGGTTTAGCTAAACTAATTAAAGCACTACGTATTGTAGTGCCTGCCTGCGAACCTTTAATCCCTTGATCTGCCATTTCTCCTATGGCTGCCGTAACCTCTTCAAGACTTAATCCCATGGAATGAGCTACTGGGGCAACATATTTCATAGCTTCGCCTGTATCTGCTACAGCTGCATTTGTAGCATTTGCATTTTTAGCTAGTACATCAGCCACATGTCCAGCTTGATCTGCAGCTAGTCCAAATCCTCTCAATGTACTTGCCGCTATATCAGCGCTATTAGCCAAATCTTCTCCACTGGCCGCTGCCAAATCTAACATACCAGGCATAGCCTTTGTAATTTCATTAACTGTAAAACCAGCAGACGCAAGGTTTTCCATACCTTCTGCCGCTTCACTCGCTGAAAATGCTGTTGACGCTCCAAGTTCCAATGCCTGGTCATGCAAGGCTTTCATCTGAGATGCAGATGCACCCGCCACAGATTGAACCCTAGACATTTGGGCATCAAACTGTGTTGACATCTTCAAAGCTGCTGCACCTATACCCAAAATAGGCAATGTTACATACTTACTCAGAGAGCTTCCAATAGCATTTGCAGCGTTTCCTAAAGCTCCTATTCTGGTATTTACAGTTTGAGCAGAATCGGCGAATGTCCTTAAACTTTTACCTGCACTAGCTAAAGACGCATTAAAGGGGCTGGTTGTTAGGGCCAATGTTGCCAATATAGTACCTCCATCTATAGCCATTTAATCACCCCTTCTTCTCATATTTCTGTTCCTGCTTTTGCATCTTTTTAAATAGCTCCGAATTATTCCTTGGCTTATCTTCATCTATCCAATGCGGTGTTTTATGCCATTTTAATTTACCTTCGCCTTTTCCATCTTTGCCATAGTCGTAATACATCATAGATTGTATGTAACTTACTGCTTCATCAAAACAAAAGGCTTCATAATCATTTTGTATCCTTGCTATTTCGCTGGGCAATTTGTTGTAATGCTCTGACTGACTGATTATTCGCAAGACGTTCTTGGTCTTTACGAAACCGTTCTAACCCTTTTAAACCTCCCTGAGCATACTGGAATAGCTCCGTGACTTGTTCGTCTGTTAGCTTAATGTCTCTGTCTTCTAATTGTTCCCATGTTGGTTCTACTAACATAGACTTCGCCACAGCTTCCATAACTTTGCTTATTTCTCCAATATTGACACTTTTACCAGATTGCTTTCCCATAAAAATTTCCTGTGCCGCTGCCAATAATGAATTAGGTATAACTCCTTCTTTTATTAGATCTAACAAAGATACCCTTTTAATTTTTGCTACCCAAGGTTCTTCACCCCAGCCCGCTAATTTAACTAATTGCCCACTTGCGGCTTTTTTTATTTCATCCAAACTGGTTATTCTTAATTCTTCTGACATTCTTTATCCTCCTTAATCAAATATACAGCTCATATACAGCTGTTTTACTTTTAGGCATATAATTGCATTAATAAATAAAAATAAAAGCCTTATATCTCAAATACAAGGCTCACTTTTACTTGTTTTTAGAATTTGCTCTACATATTTATAACTGCATTTACTTTTGTCTACAAAATTTAAATTATCTTTAAATGGTGCTTTATTCACGTATTGTCCTTTAAAGAACAAACGATCGTGCATATCTGGGGTAACTCCTGCATTATGATATATTTTAGTTTCATTCCATCTTTTAATATCATCTGTTGCCCAGCAAAAATCTAACTCGCTTGATATTGTTGGTATTATACCAAATAATAGACAGTTCCATAGTTGTGCCCACATTTCCGCTGTCCATTTCTGAATAGGTGTATAATTATTCACTTGCCTATTCTCTCTTATATATCGTAGTTCATTAGTACAAAACCATTTATATAATTTAATACAATCAAAATAAACCTTCTCCCAATATTCACAAGAAGGTTTATGCATTATCCATTGTGCACCTACAGCTTTATCTAAACTTCTAATCTTGCTTTCTTCTACTCCTATAACTTTGCACATTTCTTCTAATAAATGTTTGCCTTTACTATCTATATACCTGGTACCTAAATACCCATCACAATCACTAGCAACCCAAAGATTAACATCATTTGGTATTTTGCTAAAATCGGGTAATTCTCTGAAAATAACATCTGCATCCATATAGAAATAATTTTCTTTTTCATATTCAGGATTGTTTTTTAAGAACTGCCACCATAGATATGGTTTTACACTGGGTATATATTGTTTGCTTGTATTATTATCTCGATATACAAAACATTTAGCACCATATTTCTTTTCAAAATATTTAGGGATAGAGTTATCGTACTGTGTAAATAACAATATAATGTCCTCTACCCCATGTGATTTCAAGTTATTAAGGCATACATCTAATTCCCATTTAAACCTTTGTATGGCAGGCTGTGCCATTATGAATATCATGATTAACCTGCTGTAGTAGTCGTAGTAGTGGTTGGTGCCGTTGTAGTAGTTGTAGTTTCGGCAGGCAATTCATCCAATACTTCAACCGTATAAGGTGGTTGTCCACTCGCCGCTCTACTATGGATTGTATATTTAGGTGCCAACCAATCTCCATCTTTGAAATCAAACTCTGCCGGTGAACCTTTAGAATTAGGAAAACTGAATTTATAATACGCAAGAGTATTACCGTCTATATCCTTTTCTTCTGTGTATATATTGTAAGTAAACTTAGTACGGTTTACTGCCTGCCCCGTAACCGGTGCATTATATCCTACAACTTTTGTGGGGTCTTCAGTATCCATTACCAATTCGCCACCATCTACAACAGCTAAGACTTCTGGAATAAACTTAGCATCTGTTAATTCTATATCTGAACCATATTGAATATCTTCTGTACGGTTAATAGCATATAATTTGTTTTTGCTTCTTAATACTTGTTCATCTCCCTCAGATAATGTGGGAGAATAAGACGCTTCAGACGCCGAATCAAATGTAAGAGTTTTGGGAGTTGTTTCATCTGTTATAATTTCATTTCTAACTATATTAATAAGAGGCGCACCCTCTACTTTTGCCATAAAAATTCCTCCTTCTTAAATTAAAACTTTCTGTGCTCTATAAGTAACGCTACAAGTTATTCCCTTGACGCTATCATCCTCTATTGTTGGAGATTCATAGCCGCCATAAAATAATCCCTCATAGCTTTTCAAATGTTCTTTTATTTCTTTTTTCTTATCTAACAATGCAAGTGTTTGTGTGCGTGGTGCATACAAAATAACATCTATATTCGTGTGTCCCAGCTTGAATGAGTAGATGCTAGAGGTTGTCAATTGTTCTTTTAGGACAATATAAAAAGAAGTACATTCTCCTGTCTTCTGGTTAGGAAAATATACTTCATATCCTAAATCTGCTAAATAATCAAATAATTTTTGCATCATAAACTTTTTAACACCTCAGCCCACCCCTTTATAACCTCCGTTGCAAATTTATCTCTGGTAGGATTTAATATTGCATATTTCTTTTCCATAGCATATTCTAGATACTTAAATTGTGGTGTATGCCCTCGTAGGTTAATTTCAATTACATTATTTTTGTCAACAATTCCCGCATCCATTGTATCTCTGGATAAACCTGTTCTATCTCTCCATTTTGCGTTTTGCTTAGCATCTGCAACCATCATTTTCCCTGATGTCTGTGCATATCTTACACAGCCGTCATGCACTTTCTTTTGGTTATAGAGAGTCTTTTTTAAGACGTCATTTATATCTATTTTAAAACCATCCGCCATAATTACACCTCTTTTAATTGCATATTAAAATAAATCTCCATATTGGCTCCTGGGTCTTGGACTTCAAAACTCTGTTGTATGTCTTGGTTTTGTGTTTCCAAAATATCAAGAGGTTTGACTTTTATAGAATCTTCACTCCAATCGCACAAAAAGTAAACAGAATTAGGCTCCTGGGTAAAGTTATTTGTGCCCATATTGAAGAATAGACTATTAGAGGTATCATTCTTGTATAATACCCCTGTAAGTGTTGCTATATCGTCATATTCTCCCGTCTCCTGGTGGTATTGGTCTACCTGCTTACGTTTCACTTTAACAGTAGTAGGTAATTGCTGTATGGCCTTTTTAACTACATTTCGCATACGTTCCTTGCTAATCATAATTCATCAGCTCTATTCATGTATGTTGGGTAATAACCGCTAGAGCCACTCCCTCCGTTTTCCTGCTCAGATTTATCAGAATATTTATTAGCTAGTCCTTGCCAATATGAAGGGTCCGGATTCTCTATTGTAATAGGTCCTACCTTAATACTCTTCTCCATATCCATCTTCATAAGGCATAGCTGAGCCGCTGTATAATACACATCATTGTCATATATAGTTAAAAAATTCTGCAATTCCTCGTCTGAAAAATAGGGATATTTACTCTCAAAAATTAATAGCTTTAATTTATCCAAATCACCCATTATTTTTTAGCCTTTGTAGTTTGTTTAGGCGCTTCTGTAGTTGTAGTGATCTGTTGGGGTAATTCTTCTACTAATTTCTTTTGAACTAAAGCCTTAGCATCTTCCTGCCTAACCTCGAAAATATTCCCTATTTTAGCAATGGTAGAACCATATTTAAGGTTCACCAATGCCTTTACTTTGATATTTGCCATATTCTAACCTCCTATTTAACCTGGGCAAAGAAACATTCATCTACACGTGTGAAGCTAGGTAATGCCAGCTGAGATACTTTAGTCTCTATAGTAACAGGGTCTTCTTTTGCCATAGTAGTTATTGCAACACCTGTATTCACTATAGCTGTGTCGTGTTTACCACTGCCAAAGGTCTTATCTGCTTCTTCTGGTGTAGTTCCATATACAGTAGTTCCAATAGTCCCACTAGGTATTAAAGTAATATAATCATCATCATAGTAATTCTGGCTGCTGCCATCCTCAGATATATAAGTACCATTTAAAATACCCACACCAATTCCAAGTTTAGTGGATAGATAACTCACAATATCATTATCTGTAACTATCACAGCCCCTAAATTTCTAGCCATTAATTCATTTCTAATTGCGTTATTGTTCCTTATATAACCGAATGTAGTCTCTGTAAGTAATATCGTAGTGGGCTTACTATATCCGTCATTTACAAGGGTATTCTGCCATCTTATTATGTCTCCTACTATATCAGCATCAGCATTGTTCCATGTAGCCGTGCTAGTCAAAACCTCTTTGTGGTCTTCTGGTACTTCATAATCTGCAACAATGTCGCCATCATCTGTAACTATATTGATTTCGCCATGCTGTATAGCCTGTGCCCTTGCCCTTCTCATTTGTGCTTCTGCACCATCAACTAGAGCCTGGTAATTGCCATAAATTTGTGCTGTAAGATTTTCAACAAGATTCTGGTTATTTGATTGCATAGCCAACATAAGCATTACTCTATCCTTCTCTTTAATCATTACAGACTCTTTAAAGAAAGGTAATTCTTTCTTTTTAATATCTATAGTTGCATTTAAAGCTCTGGGTTTTACAGCTACATCAAAAGTGCTCATTCTTAAAACAACCGGCTTCTGCTTAGAACCTTTTGCAAGCTCTATCTCAGTCCCAAATTGTTTTATAGGTGGAAATAAAGCTTTATCTATCGTGGTTTCTGGCGGTAAATTCTGAATGTATAGTGCAATTTGCTGTGCATTTATATATTCTTCTAATGTCATATATTATTCCTCCTTAAATTTTTAGACTGTGGTGGTTGTAGTAGTAGATGGTGTGTAATCCATAAACTGAATCATTTTCAATGAAGTAACAGCCTCGGCCACTGGTGCCGCCGGCAATGCAGAAGTTTTAATGAATCCAAATATAGTAACAGGAATAACCTCTGTACCCATAGAGTTATTAAAATCTACATCTTCATATACAATTCCAAAAGCTGTTGAGCCTAATGCCGATGTATTTACAGATTTGCCCTCCTTGTCAATTATGGTGCCAGCTAGAAGTATGCCATTCTCATCAAGTGTTACGTTAGTCTTATTTACCTTTAGGTTTACATTCAAATACAAGCCATTATAAGCCAATATTTGTTTCTGCCCTGCTGTTATTGTTTTAGTACTTTGTCTCATATAAATTACCTCCTAATAAATTTTTCAAGCTGTTCTGGTGCTTTTAGACTTTCAGCTTTTCTCTTGGCAAGTTTTTCACCTAAAGAAAGAGCACCATCTTGGGGATTTTCTTCCCCTGCTGGTGCTCCGCCGCTGGGTGCTCCGCCAAAATGGCCGCTGCCCTTTATTTCTTTTTCAAACAGATAGTCGTCAGACTTTTTAATTGCATCAACCTGCTCCTTAAGCCCGATAAAATTGCCATTATCATCAAGTGTCAATTTATCTAAGTCTAGCAACCCTTTTAGAACCCTAGGATTCTTAGCCCCTACGGTAGCTAATTTAGATTCAAGAGCAATATTGAATACTTGTTTCTTATATTCTGCCTCCTGCTTGTCTAAATCTTCTTTATTCTTAGTCTGCAGATCAGTAAGCTTGGTTTTTAGATCTTCGTTGTCCTTTGCTAAAGGTTCTAGGTCTTTAATCTGTTTGTCCCTGTCACCTACAGTCTTTTTATAATCATCACGCTCCTTTTTAGTCTGATTATATGTATCATTAGAAACATATTCAGAACTATCTACCAGGTCAATATCTTTATATTTCTTCTGTATATCCTCCGGTATGGATTTATAGGTGTCTCCTAATATTTCACTTAATTTTGGCATTGTAATTCCTCCTTATATTTTTAATCATCAATAAATTTTATTGCAAAAGATTTCATTATGTTTTCATGTATCTGTTCTAAGCTTGTGTGTATATCGCCATATTCACCCATTTTAATAATTATAGGAGTGCGTGGCTTTGCTGCTGGCTCTATTAATGGATTCGTAAGTGGGTTAATAGCATCCTTTGATAGTTTCTTAGGGAGGGGCATATATGCACAAGCTTCCTTCCTTTTATTATTGCAGTTTTTTACCTTGGGGCATTCCATACATTTCTCTGATAATTTACTTATAGCGCCCACTATTTCTCCTCCTTATATTTTTCTTTATATTTCTGGCTTATGGCCTTATTTCTGTCTATAAGTTTCCGCTGCTCTGTTAAAAGAGAATTGAACTCATTGTACCTTTTTACATATTCTTCACCAGATACCTTCTTCTTTCCCTTTATTACAGCCCTTAACTGAGCTATCTTATCCCCTATAGCTATGATTCTATTTATATTCTGTCTGAACTCTGTATCTGCATAATTAACCACATATTCTTTTCCACAGCTAGGGCATACAAAATAATTCTTTTCTACAGATATATCATCTTCCATAACAGCAGATTCAAGCTTCTTCACACTAAAATGTTCATAGCATTTATCACATACAGCATGTTTAATTAGCATTCTCAGTACCTCCTGTAACAAAGATTGACTGTATATCATACAAGTTCAAAAGAATAATTCCAGCTTCATCTTTAAATTCATATATTTTGTACCTATGTCCGGGACCTTTTAGCTCCTTGTATGCGGCTATAATCTTTGATATTGTTTCTTCATCTGCTCTGCCCTTAAAGTATTTAGTATTTGTAAATGTAATTAAATAATCTTTCATATTCCCTCCTAAACAGTATAATAATCTGATGGAACAAAATTCTCCCACCAGTCATCTAATTTTTGATTCTTTTCTCCTTTTATCCATCTGTTTATTTCTTTGCCTATATCAGTTAGAGACTTATCGTAAACCGGATATTGAGTACATAAACAGTTAGGGTGTGGTGTTGGTACTTTATCATCCGGGTAATTTCCTGTACCCAATTTATAATCATCTTGAGTAGCGAAATCGTCACATTCATCTGGCCCAAAAGGTACAATCTGACGCTCATAATGTGAACTGGATAATTGCCAGTGTATGGCTGTAGCAAAAGGATCGTCTTGTGTACTCCTGATATTGCCAATAAAAAAAGCATGGTTTATACTTGTACGTACTAACCGCTGCGCATTATAATCAACTGTTTTGCTGGTTCCTGGATATACCTTAGACCATTTCCAATCCTTCTTAGCCTTAGGATTAATATATTTGTTTAAATCGTCCATCAATTCGGTATATGTTTTCCCTTGGCTCATACCTTCAATTAGAACAGTTTGTATATCCTTCTCATATTTCTTAGTTAAGTCCCATATCCTTTCACTCAATCCCTTGCCATCTTTGTATAGAGTCCCTTTTATTAAGGCTTCTACAGCACTTTTAGGCACCCTGGCACATGCAGACAAGTATTTGTCTGGCACATCTTTTATTTCAAATTTAAGCACCTCTTTTTTTATCCTGGCTATTTCCTTTGCAGAATCCTCAAGAGACTTTAAACTGAGTTGATTCAACTGTTTATTCAAATCATCAAGATACGTTTTAATGCTCTTAAGATAAGAGTTAATCCAATTGCGTGTTATTTTATTGGTCTTTTTATTTCTAAGCTGCTTCTTTAGCTGTTTTGCCGTATTTAAATATAGTTTTTGGATCTTCAATACTTGTTCTGCAGTTAATGCTCTCTTATTTTTCTCTATAGCCTGATTAAATAGTCTTTGATATTTATTCATCTATATCATCTTCATTGCTTGAATTGTTGTCATCTCCTGAATTATTTACAGCATTTTCATCAAGCTGAGCACTACCATTTTCAACCGCTGCCAATTGAGCCTTTTCTTCCAATATCTTATTGTATTCTGCCTCCACATCTTCTTCGTTGCTATATTCTTTTAAGTATGAATTTATGCTTCTAACATTAGTTGTAACCTCTGACATTGCAGTATCTCTCTTGGTGTCTGTATCGTCTGGGATAGGGTAGTTATGCTCAAAATATAGTGTATAAGCCATAGCCAGCCAATCTGCCTGAAATGTTGGGTATGCTTTTGTCGCAGGTACAACCTTTAAAATAAAATCTATCATACTCTTAAATATAGGCTCCCAGTCCGCCCATTTTTCTTCACATCTGGCTATCAGGTCGTTATACATATATCTCATTGCCTTAGCAGAAGGAATATTGGTTAAATCCTTTAAATCTGGCATATCTAATATATCTCTCATATCATTATCTAATCTCGTTAAATATGCTTCTATAGCTGCAGCGTTACCCATACTATATTCTTCTCTAGTAACAGACGCTTGTTTGGATTGTTCTGCCGCTTCATCACTGGTTCTTATAGCATGTAAAGCATTGGGACGTATTTCCATCCTTGCTACATCATCTCTATTACCATCTATTACCGCTATTGCACCGAACAATTGAAATCTCAAGGCATCTGCAAAATCAGAGTTCTTTTTATTGTATAATTTCTGTGGCTCCATTAAGTCTTCAAGATCGCTTTCTCCATATCCGTCATTCAATTCTCCACCATTTACAATCAGCCAGCATGGTATATCTGTGAAACCAGTATCAACTTCCACACTAGATATAGGTGTATCAAACTCATTGTTTGTGTATGTTTCTCTAGTGTAATAGACATCTGGTAGTAAATTACCTTCATCATCTGTTTTGTAACCGTATATATTTAAATAATAAACTCTTTTGTCGTCCCCATCTTTATATAAAGCATTAACAGGAGAAGGCTCAAATATCTTAACCTCTAAAAGCTTTCCGTCTGTTTCCTTATAGCTTATATTGTCTATAGTTTCATATTTTATTTTTAAAGGTTCTCCTGGATTAGCTTCAACCCTAAGAAGGACTCTTTTTTCTATTGTAGCCATTAAGAAAGCCTGCTTGGTTATCTTCCAAAATTTATTGGTTTCCAGAATATCTTCTATAAATTTCCTTAATTCTTCTGTTTTATCTTTATTTTCCAAATCATCTGGCTTTATATTTAAAGTAGGTGGAACACTAAACATAAATCTAGCCTGCTTCTTTAATAAATGTTTGGTTTTATTTCTTATATCCTGTGTGGGTTTATAATCCAGTTTTTCATTCACGGGCCAGTTCTGCCCGTAGAATATAGGATTATGTTTTGCAAGCTCTAAACTTATGCTTTTACCCCTATAAAAGAAATAGTCACGCATTACTTTTATACGTTCCCTTTTTTCTTCTGTATCTAATTTTAAAAGTGTTTCTCTTACATCAACACCATTCAAATTACCACCTCCTAGAATACATTTCCATATTTAAGTAATGTATTAATTTCATCTGTAACATTATTAGACTTACCTTTGCTATATACAGAATCATCATATGGCTTTCTATTTCTCATAACTACATTCACAACAAAATACCTAACAGCGTCCATACAATGGTCATCCTGTTTAAGTGGTTTATCTTCTCCTTGTTCTGTAGCTTTAGTATCCCACCTATAACTCCCAAACTCTAGAAATGTATGTTTACAACACTCATTGAATTTTAAGATACCTCTGTGTAAGCAACTAGCCGTTTGCCTTATACCCTTTAATACATCATTGTTAGCTTTCAATGCTCTGTATTGTCCCTTATTTCGGATATATGCGATATAAGATGCGGCACTAGGGTCAATTATAATAGCCTGTATTGGTCTGCCATCTATGAACTTAACCATATCTTTATAATACTGTTCATCATCTTTCTGGGCATTTTCATCACGCCCGGAATAGTAATATTCATCTATCAGGTACCATACTCCATGGTATAATCCCCACAATAAAAGAACGGTTGCGTTCTGTGTACCATAATCGCAACTTACATAATATTCTTCATAATCTCGTGGCACTGTCGGGGCTTTAAGAGAATCATTAAAACAATCGTAAATCAATCCATCAGCAGGTATCCATAGCCCACGTATAAACCTATCATAGAATACACCTGTATAAGCGTTCTTTATATTCTCTTTATATTCTTCTGGCAAAGATAAATTATCATCCAGAGTGAAGTGCCAGTGACAATATCCATTTTTCTCTGATTTATCTATATAGTCTGTTTTTATATAATGCGTTGGTGTATCAGGGTTAGTCGTCCAAAATGCCTTTGCCCCTAGTAAACTCATTCTCGATAGAGCCTGTTTAGTAAATGTCTCATGGTGCAGTGTTATTTCATCCGCATACCACCCACCAATCGTAAGCCCTCTTATTTTGCCTTCATCATTGGCTTTGTTGGCTCCACGGCAATAACATATCTTAGTTTTACCATCAAACCGTATAATTAATTGTGCTCCACCCTTAGCACTGTCTTGATATGTAGCTCTATTTCTTCCTAGTATATAAATCATGTCTCCTATTACATTTCTGTATAGGGAATCAGTACTCTCACCGGACATTAGAAATTTATTATGTTGAGACTGTAACACATATAGAATCCATGCTAAATTAAAGCAGAAGGTTTTCCCGCTTCTTACACTACCCTCTGAAATATTTATGAACCCTATTTTATTATTTATAGTCTTGAATATTACATCTTTCTGTTTAGGAGAGAATTTATATTTAGGCATTTCTGCTCCCTCCTTTAAAAGTATACCAATTTAGTTAACTTCGCTAAACCTCAATTTCACGAAACTGGATCTTTGATATTATTTTTTAAATATCTCTGGATTATCTTTTATGAGGGCATATAAACCTTTGCTAAATTTCTCTACTTGTTCTTCAGTTAGGTTGGTTTCAGCCACGTCATCAATACCATGCACACATTCGTGAATAAAGGCACATTGTTCCATATCTTCACTCAAATCTACATTTTGCAATCTTATTACTCCAGTATCATAAGTAATGTCTCCATAGCATACTAATCTGTCAGATATAACCGGGCCGTCTACCCTATTTACTACATAATCTTTGAATCCTATCTTAACTTTATCAGGTATCTTCATATTGCCCTCCTTGAATTTTCAATTTTATTTTTATTCATAATATTCTTATTAAAAAAGTATATCCTCGGGTATTTTTATACTAAATAAGAAAAAAGCCCACTATTATGCAAGCTCACAAATATAAATTATTCATCTTTTAGTCCTTCCAGCATATCTTTAAGGATACTATCCTCCTGCCCGGTATCCTGCTGTTTTATTTTAGCTTGTTCTATCTCTAATCTATGCTTCTGCTCCGTAGTCAGTAGGTCGATATGGCTACTTACCCAATCCAAAGCTTTCATTTTATCTTGGAGCTTTATTCTTACACCGTCTTTGCCCTTTGACACTTCCTGAATGAGAGTTCCATCTACTTCTTTGCTGTCCTTAAAGTCTACATAATTTATTTCTATCATTTCAGGCGTGCCATCTTCTTTCTCACCAATCTTTATTCTCTTTTTGCCGAACTCGGCATAATCAGTCATATCACTAAATGCTATATCTAAATACTTTTGGAATATATCATCAGGGCTTAACATTGCCCGATTGAGTTTATTCTGCTTAAGTCTCTGTATTTCAGCTTTTATTTCAGGTTTTTTCAATAGTTCCCATCCTATAGAATAAGCTGTGTCCTTTGAATATCCTGCTTTTATGGCTGCCTTGGTTGCATTGAAACATTTAGGATAGTAAATACAAAATAACCTCTGTTTATCAGTGAGTTTATTATTATTTAAAACTTCCTTAATTTCTTCTAAAACAGGACTATTATTTTCAGATGGCGCACCTTTTTTTTGTGTGCATACTTTTTCTTTCTTTGTATGCATGTTTTTTCTGTTCCATGCATACCTGGTTTTCCATGACTTTACTGTATTTATAGACACATTATATTTACTTGCTATATCTTTATATTTCATGCCCGCCATATAATCTTTTTCTGCCTGCTTTATATCTGCCATCCTTACATGTCACCTCACCTACCTAATACATATTTAAATGTTATATATAGTCTTTAAATTCTTTTTCTAAATTTTCAATATATTCTTTGTCTGAACCTTTATCTTTGCGTTCTTCCATTCTCTCTTTAGCTTTAATTAACCTATCTTTTCTTATAGCATATGTCTTATTTCCCCTTGCCTGTCCATTTATGTATATAGTTGAATTACTCATATATCCTCCTATCCCAGTGCATAGACACATATATTATCCATACATCTACAAGAGCACATTAATTTTGTCTCCCTATTTTTACACTTTTTGCAATGATTAATCATAAAATCCTTCGTGCATTTAGCCCTTTGCTCTCTTGTTTTCCCACATGTTGAACATCTCTTTGTGCATGCTATTTTATTTTCATCTGATTCACTCATCATTTTACCTCCCTTAAGGCTCCTTTAATCCTTTTATATACCCTACTACCCATACATTCTTTTAGATTATCCGTGGCTTTTTCCGTATATAATTTAGGACTAGAACAATATGGGCATCTCAATTCTCCATTGAATCTTTCCTGCTGTTCTACTAATAGTACAAATTCTCTACTACATCTATTACATTTAATACTTATGTATATTGGTTTCATATTCTATCAACTCATTTCATTGCATAAAAATAAGACACCTAGGATTTAATCTAAGTGTCTTAATAAGGGGATATATTAAATAGCCGTTTCCTTTATTCCTAAGGCAGGTAGCTAACCTGGTCTTATAGTTGCGCATTGTTAAGAGGCTATATAAGCTCATTTGGGGCTGTATATTATTATGCCCTACAGCCACAGGCAATGGAAGATCACTCGCACGAATTTTGTTACGCTTTACTTCTGTAGTCCCTATATATATTATATCCTATTTTATAAATATTTTTGCAAGCAGTCTGCAAGCACTTTGCAAGCTAACATTCTTTATGTAAAAATACATAATTGGTGGTTTCTCTATATTTCGTAAATCCTATTTTTAAAAGTTCTTTCTCTATTTTGGGATTGCTAGTCGCTGTTTCTATTGGTTTCTTATTATCCTTTAAATATTCCATTTTTGCTTTTAGAACCGTCTTAAAACTCCTTATATCTTTTTCAAAATAATCTTCTGTAAAAGTTATTTTGTTTTTAGATTCTTCTAAAGATCCAAAGGCAAGTACTTCTCCTTTAGTTATATTAATAAACCATATAGTATTATCTCTATTTACTAAATACGGTAGCTCCTTTTTATATCTTGGTTCTGCAAAATATTTCCCCATGATAGAATAAAATTTGCTCTTGTCATACTTACCTTCGAATACTTTAATCATTTCTATATCCCCTTTCTTTATCTTACAAATATATTATAAATCATTCGTCACGAATAGTCAAGTATTTTTTTCATTATTTTTTATATTTCTGTAATAAAAAAAGATACTTAACAAAGTATCTCTTTACCTTTTATCCATAAACCACCAATTAAGTAATTTATGCATAAATAAAATATAACCCTCTTTATTATTAGACTTATATAAGTTATACCATCTTTGGAAACAATTATTATATTCATCTATTGTTTCTACATATATAAAGTCTTTAATTAAATCTCTCTCATTTTTACATATAAACTCTTTTATATTATCCATTTTAATTACCTTCTTCATTTTCCCTTAAAGGGTGTATTCCTTATGCCATGCCCTTTCTTCTCTTACATGTCGTAATTTAGAATTGATTTTTAATATAAATTAACATAATCTACTAAATTAAGCTTAAAAAATTTCTTTTCTAAAAGTTGAGCATTCGCAAGCTTTGTATATTTTGTATC
>NZ_PVXP01000035.1 GCF_002995845.1 Clostridium luticellarii
TTCCAATACATTCATATTGAGTCTCCTTTCAAAAATTATTTATACTTATTATTACCACTATTACCAGTTATGTATACGTAAAAATAACGTACCTGGATCTGATTTACACAAATCTAGGTACGCTCCCTAATTATATTTTCTAGTTTTATTATTCATTGAGTTCTGCTCCAAATCAAAGTGTTTTCAAGAAATTTCAATTCTTAATAGTTGACAAATTGATTATAATATTAACAAGATAATGACTCCAACAGCTCAATTTTAAATGAATTGTAGCCTATGAACAATCTAATAAAAATGCAGGAGCTCAGAGTGGTTTTTATACTCTGGGCTTTAGAATTCTTGTCCTGGCTTTTTTACTGATTTCACTTGCCCATAAACAAATCCACATAATTTTTTAATACTCCTATGGGTTTCTTCTCACTAAACAGCTTATATCTCAAATAATCATCCGTATATATACAAATCGGCATCAGCATAAACCAAAGCACTGCGTATGGCAGGCATACCTGCCCATATAAGCTGCCCGGCATATTGCCATAATTCCATATATCAAGCTTTAGCCACACATTCAAAATCATGCCTGACGTAAATTCCAATATAAGTACTATGCCGGTCCCAATTATACATTCCTGCCACATTTTTCTGTCATAAAATCTCGGGTTTTCATTAAGCCTTCCTATTAAGAAGGCACTTATTCCGCCTACCACCAGCATGCTTATATGAGTCCAGCCGCGCCAGACTCCTTCAAGCACCATATATAAAGAACCCATTATAAATATTAAAAGCAGATCCTTATATATTATATTTTTTAAGTTGTCGGGTTTGCCATATTCCATGTTGACTTTCGGACCTCCCCTATTGCAGGAGGTGTACCTGCAATGAAATTTTTCTATAATACTATTTTAACAATTCCAGTTTAATTTATTCGTTTTCACTTGTTTTATAGATTATAGACATACTTTATGTCTTTAACATTTTGTGATATACTGATAATAATTCTTACATAATTATAAATTTTCATAATATTTATCGTACAGTAAAATTTATAAAAACCATATTTATATTAAGGAGGCTTTTTTATGAGTAAACATCTTTTCTCAGATATCCGTATTCCCATCGAAGCAGACAATCCATCTATCAAAAGAATCGAAAAGCTTTGTATCAAATGTGGACAATGCAGACGTGTATGTGAAAATGACATTGCAGTAGGCAGCCTGTATGATCTTGAAAGTACAGGTGATATTCCAATCTGTATTCATTGTGGACAATGTGCAAATATTTGTCCTGTAAATTCCATTACAGAAGTCTATGAATACCAAGAAGTTCGTAAAGCAATAAATGATCCCGATAAAATAGTTATTTTCAGTACTTCTCCATCAGTGAGAGTAGCTTTAGGTGAAGAATTCGGTTTAAAACCCGGCTCCTTTGTAGAAGACCAAATGGTAGCATCGTTACGTGCTCTGGGCGGGGATTATGTGCTGGACACCAATTTTGCCGCAAATCTTACAATTATGGAGGAAGCTTCAGAATTAGTTGAACGTATAACTAAAAAAGCAAGCCCCCTTCCACAATTTACCAGCTGTTGTCCTGCCTGGGTAAAATTTGTGGAAACTTTTTATCCTGAAATGATACCTAATCTTTCATCAGTAAAAAGTCCTATTGGTATGCAGGGTCCCACAATCAAAACTTACTTTGCAAGAGAAAATGACATTGATCCTTCTAAAATAGTCAACGTGGCCGTTACTCCCTGTACGGCAAAAAAATTTGAAATCCGCCGACCGGAAATGAATGCATCCGCAACTTATAATAAAGTACCTGAACTCAGAGATATGGATTATGTAATAACCACCCGTGAACTGGCAAAATGGATGAAGGAGGAAAATATGAATTTAAATGCCCTTCCCCCATCAAAATATGACAGCCTAATGGGAGCAGCTTCCGGCGCAGGTATAATTTTTGGAAATACAGGCGGAGTTATGGAAGCAGCAGTAAGAACAGCTTATTACTTAATCACCGGAAAAAATCCCACAGAAAATTTTCTTGACTTAAAGCCAGTAAGAGGTATGGATGGAATCCGACAGGCTGATTTGAATATGGGGAATATTTCTATAAAAGCAGCTGTTGCTCACGGAACCGCCAATGCTGAGATTTTGCTCGAAAAAATCAAATCAGGAGAAGTATCTTATGATTTCATAGAAGTTATGACCTGCCGTGGAGGATGTGTAGGGGGTGGTGGACAACCAAAAACAACCGTCCCTATGAATGATGAGATCAGATCTCAGAGAATTGCAGCTTTATACAAAAAAGACAGATCCCAATCTCTGCGTTTAAGCTACGAAAATCCAGACATTAAACGTGTATATAAAAATTTTTATGGGAAACCGCTAAGTAAGCTTTCCCAGCAGCTCCTACATACAACTTACGTGAACAGAAGCACCAATCTTGGGAAAAAAGGCATGATCAAAAAGAATGGACAGCAGCAAAAGTCGGAGCATGATGTTTCCTCCCGTTCAAGCAAAAAGAAATTCAGATGTAAAGTCTGTGGTTACATATATGAGGGGATACAATGCCTGAAAATTACAAATGCCCTGTCTGCGGTGTAGGAATAGATCAGTTTGAAGAAATAAATTGATTTGTAAAAAAAAGCTTATAAAACAAATCAGATCAGTAGGTGTTATCAATAATTGTTGGTAACACCTATTCAAGTATAATACCCAAATTTTATCATTTTTCTCTAAATAGCATAAAGCTCCTTTGTATTATCCTCTCCATAAATTCCCCATTCTCTATCTGTATTTCTGCTTCATCTGTCTTTCTATATCCCTTTTGGCTGCCTTTTCCAAAAGTGTATTTCTCTTGTCATAATTTTTCTTTCCCTTGGCCACAGCTAAATTTACCTTTACTCTGCCGTGTTTAAGATAAAGAGATAGCGGAATAATTGTATATCCCTGCTGACTGGTGTATCCGTCCAGCTTCATTATTTCCCTTTTATGAAGAAGTAATTTTCTATCCCTCAAGGGATCTCTATTAAAAATATTTCCCTTGTCATAGGGACTTATATGCATATTTCGTATGAATATCTCTCCATTTCTTATCTCACCATAACTGTCCTTTAAATTGGATTTACCTTCTCTTATGGATTTAACTTCTGTTCCCACCAATTCTATTCCGGCTTCTATAGTTTCTTCAATAAAATAATCATGCCTCGCCTTTCTGTTTTCTGCAAGAGTTTTATTATTAGACTTGCTTTTAGCCATAATAGTCTATCCATCCCCTTTTTATTCAAAATTTCAGCTATCTTACCTTTCACTTGACTTATCATTATCTTCTTCAGCATCATCTTTTTCCACCAGTTCAAAATATATCTCATGAGCGAACATATCCACCTTAACCACGCGGATTCTCACTTCATCTCCCAATTTATATATATTCCTGGTTTTTTCTCCAATGAGACTCAGATGTTTTTCATCATATATATAATAATCATCCTCTAAAGTGCTCATATGGACCAATCCTTCAATTGTATTTGAAAGTTCAACAAACATTCCAAAATTGGTGACTGAAGACACTATACCATCATATTCCTCACCAATTCTCTTGCTCATATACTCTGCCTTCTTAAGATCATCTACTTCTCTTTCAGCATCCTGGGCCAATCTCTCCGTATCAGAAGTTTGTCTCGCTGCGTACTCAACTTCTTTAGCCAATTTTTTTATTCTTCCTTCATTTAATTTCCCGTTTATGAACTCCTTGATTATTCTGTGTATAATAAGATCAGGATATCTCCTTATAGGTGAAGTAAAATGGCAGTAATATCTGGCTGCCAGCCCAAAATGGCCCACACATTCCGGTGAATACCTGGCTTGTTTCATGGAACGAAGAAGAAGGGTGCTCACCACGGTCTCCTCTTTTTTCCCTTTTACCTTCTCTATAATATCCTGAAGTGCTTTAGGATGAACTTCCTGCCCCCACTTGATTACATATCCCAGGTTATGGACAAATTCATTAAAACGCATCAATTTTTCTTCGTCAGGATCTTCATGTATCCTGTATACGAAAGGTATATTGGTCCAAAACATATGCTCAGCTATAGTTTCATTGCACACCAGCATAAATTCTTCTATTATTCTATTGGATATACCTCTTTCATAGGGTTCAATACTTATGGGTACCCCCAGTGAGTCCAAAGTTATTTTACACTCCTCAAAATCAAAGTCTATGGCACCTCTTATCTTTCTCTTTTTATTCAGTATTCTGCAAAGTTCTTCCATAAGCTTAAATGTATCCACCAGATAATCATATCTGCTCATAATTTCCGGATCCTCATGTTTGAGTATTTTAGTAACATCCGTATATGTCATTCTCTCATTGCTCTTTATTATGCTCTCCACGATGTCGTGCTTTAATACCTTTCCGTTTTTATCTATTTCCATAAGACAGCTTAAAGTCAGCCTATCCGTATTGGGATTCAGACTGCAGATTCCATTGGACAATTTTCGCGGAAGCATCGGTATAACTCTATCTATAAGATATACTGAATTTCCTCTCTTCAATGCTTCTCTGTCCAGAGGGCTGTTCTCATGTACATAATGGGATACATCTGCTATGTGAACACCCAAATAATAATTTCCATTTTCAAGCTTTCTTAAGGATACAGCATCATCAAGATCCTTGGCATCTTCGCCGTCTATTGTAACTGTAACTACATCCCGCAAATCCACACGTCTTTTATATTCACCCTCGGGTATTTCATCAGGGATATTTTCCGCATATGCCAGAACCTTTGCAGGAAAATCTTCAGGAAGGTTATTCTTTTTTATTATTGTCAATATGTCTATTCCCTTTTCTCCTCTTTTTCCTAAGATGTCTACTATTTTCCCCTCCGGATTTCTTCTATTGCCGGACCACTTGGTTATCTGTACAATTACAATATCCCCTGTCTCCGCATCTTTTTTGCACTCTTTGGGGATGAATATATCCTGATATATACGTTTTTCCTCCGGTACCACAAAGCCAAAATTCCTGCTGTTTTCAAAAGTACCTATTATTGTCTTATTTGCCCTTTCAAGTACTCTTATTATTTCACCCTCACATTTTTTACCCTTGTTTTCCTCTTTGATCACCTTTACTACCACTTTATCCCCATTCATAGCCCCGTTGGAAAATGAAGAGGATACAAACACGTCCATTCCTTCATCGTCCGGTATGACAAATCCGTATCCCTTTTGATGCCCCTGGAATTTTCCCGTTATAAGTCCCATTTTATCAGGTAAACCATATCTATTAGTGCGTGTTCTAATTATCAATCCTTGTGTTTCCAAATCATCTACAATTTTTTTGAACTCTTTTATTTCACTTTTTTTTATGCCAAACGCCTTTCTCAATTCTTTCATAGTCATAGGCTTGTATGCTTGTTCTCTCATAAAATTTATAATTGCTTCTTTTACGTTCATTTTTTCACCACCTTTTATTATATTGACATTAAAGGAAAAAAATATTCAGTATTGCCCGTATTTGTTTCAGGTTTAATTCAATAATATATTACTGTCATTTTAAAAGTCAATGTATTTAGATCATTATCGAGTACTCCTTTTGATATTCAATATTTAAATTTCGCACTTTGCAATAAATGTAGCAGCTTTTATATAAATTTCTATAAAAAATAAATAGAGTAAATCATACTCTATTCATACAAACTACTGTTAAAATAATTATTTTATCAAGTTTTGAACTATACACACAGCTGCAAATGCTACAGCAAGAATAACAGTCAATTGAGACAGCATGGCCTCTGACGTTCTGGACTTGTTTCTTGAATAAAAACTTTCCGCTGCACCGCCGGATATAAAACCACTCAATCCATTGGTTCTACCTGGCTGCATAAGCACAACAGTTACGAGCATAATTCCTATTATCAGTTGTAAAATTATTAAAAAAGTATGCACGGCTCTTCACCTCCTGCCACTATATGTAGAATATCATTATGCTAAAATCAATATATATTTAATACTACCACATATATGTGTCAATTTCAATTTACAGATTTTCATTTAGATAATTAATGTTAAGTCAGGAAGGTACCAACTCTCCCAACTTAACACCTTTATATCCTCCAGCAAAAGATATGAGATTTACAAACTGAATTATAGAAAATTACTTGATATTGTAAAATGCATTAAGACCTCTGTATTCAGCCGCATCTCCCAGTTCTTCTTCTATCCTCAAAAGCTGATTGTATTTTGCAACTCTTTCACTTCTGGCAGGTGCTCCAGTTTTTATCTGTCCTGTATTTACTGCTACTACCAGATCTGCAATGGTAGTATCTTCAGTTTCACCGGATCTATGTGATACCACTGCTGTATAGCCGGCTCTCTCTGCCATTTCTATAGCATTTAATGTTTCCGTAAGAGTTCCTATCTGATTTAATTTTATAAGTATGGAATTTGCAACTTTTTTGTCTATACCCTTTTTTAATCTCCTGGTATTTGTCACAAAAAGATCGTCGCCTACCAGTTGAATCTTATGTCCTAGTTTTTCAGTTAATACTGCCCATCCTTCCCAATCTTCTTCTGCCATACCATCTTCCAGAGAAATTACCGGATATTTTTCTGCTATTTTTACATAAAAATCCACCATCTCTTCAGGAGTTAAAACTTTTCCCTCACCTTTTAAATTATACTTACCATCTTCATAAAATTCCGATGAAGCAGGATCAAGTGCTATATATATATCCTTACCCGGCTCATATCCGGCTTTTTCTATGGCTTCAACTATAACTTGTATTGCCTCTTCATTGGATTTCAAATTTGGCGCAAATCCGCCCTCGTCTCCTACTCCGGTGTCATATCCTTTGGATTTCAAAAGTGATTTTAAGGTATGATAAACCTCTGAACCCATTCTAAGAGCTTCACTGAAGCTTGATGCCCCTACAGGCATTATCATGAACTCCTGAAGGTCTACATTATTATCTGCATGTTTTCCTCCATTTAATATGTTCATCATCGGTATAGGAAGAACCTTTGCATTCACTCCCCCTATATATTGATACAAACTCAATCCCAGGTACTCAGCTGCTGCTCTTGCACATGCAAGGGACACGCCCAGCATGGCATTGGCTCCCAATTTTCCCTTGTTTTCAGTTCCATCCAATTCTATCATGGTATTATCTATAAGCACCTGATCAAAGGCATTCATTCCTATAAGCTCTTCTGCTATATAGTTGTTTACATTGTCAATGGCCTTTAAAACACCTTTTCCTTTGTACTTTTCATCATCCCCATCTCTGAGTTCCACAGCTTCAAACTCTCCTGTGGATGCACCCGACGGCACTGCTGCCCTTCCCGTGGTACCATCCTCCAATGCAACTTCCACTTCCACCGTAGGATTTGATCTTGAATCAAGTATTTGTCTTGCTGTCACATCAACTATTTCTATATAATTTTTCATAAATGCCGGCCATTATAAAAGGCATAACGGCCTCTTCAACTCCCTTCGATTTTTATTTACATACATCACTTAAAAATTTCAAACTCATCATTTCAAAATAAGACTTTTACCCGTCATCTCTTCAGGTTTTGAAAGTCCCATGACTTCAAGCATTGTGGGGGCAATATCCGCCAAAATACCATCTCGCCTCAAGGGTACTGCATTCCTTGATATATATATAAACGGTACTTTATTGGTAGTATGAGCTGTCATAGGTTTTTTCGTGGAATACTCCATCATCTGTTCACAATTTCCATGATCCGCTGTTATAAATACTGTTCCCTGCTTTTCCAGTACTTTATTCACGATCTTCCCCACACATTCATCTACCACTTCAACTGCAGTTTTAGCTGCTTCAAAAATTCCTGTATGTCCCACCATATCTGGATTTGCAAAATTAAGTATTATCATATCGTATTTGTCCATGTCCAATCTATTTAACAGTTGAGACGTAACTTCCCTGGCACTCATTTCAGGTTTTAAATCATAAGTAGCAACTTTAGGTGAGGGAATAAGCACCCTGTCTTCATTTTTATTGGGAACTTCAACTCCTCCATTAAAAAAGAAAGTCACATGTGCATATTTTTCGGTTTCCGCTATTCTCAATTGGTTCTTCCCCATATTACTTACATATTCACCCAGGGTGTTTTTGTAGTATTCATTCTGGAAAGCTACATCCACATTTTCTATAGTAGCATCATATTCAGTCATGGTTACGAATTCCAAATTTAGTTTATTTCTTTTAAAGGCTTTGAAGCTGTCATCAATTATCGCCCTGGTCAGCTGCCTTGCCCTATCTGGTCTGAAATTGAAAAATATTACGGAATCCCCATTTTTTATAGTGGCTGCAGGTTTCCCTTCTGTTTCAATTACAGTTGGAACTATAAACTCGTCTGTCACACCATTTTCATAAGAATTTTCTATGGCCTCCAGTGCACTGCCGGCTTTATTTCCTGTACCATACACCAGTGCATTATATGCCAGCTGTACTCTTTCCCATCTCTTATCCCTGTCCATGGCATAGTACCTGCCCGATATGGTAGCTATACTGCCTACTCCAATTTCTGCCATATACTGATTTATATCTTTTATATAAGCACCCGCCGAAGATGGAGGAACATCCCTTCCATCTGTAAATGCATGAATGTACACTCTACCAATGTGCTTCTTTTTGGCAAACTGCAAAATCCCCTTTAGATGATCCATATGAGAATGTACTCCTCCAGGCGATACAAGCCCCATAAGATGAAGATCCGAATCATTTTCAATAACATTGTCCATAGCTTTGTTCAAAGCTGTGTTTTTAAAAAATTCTCCATTTTCTATGGACTTTGTAATTTTGGATAAATCCTGATATACTATTCTTCCAGATCCTATATTCAAATGTCCTACTTCAGAATTTCCCATCTGGCCTTCCGGCAGCCCCACACTTTTTCCACTTGCTGACAGCTCAGTATGGGGATACTGCATTAAATAGCTGTCAATATTAGGCTTGTATGCTGCTTTTACTGCATTTCCCTGTTTTTTTTCAGAAATTCCAAAACCATCTAATATCATAAGCATTACTGGATTCTTTTTCATTTTTACCTCCAAAACTTTCAAAGAGTTTAAATTTCAATATTGCCGTTTATACTTTGTCTTCTCAAAAATCATACTAAAATTTTCTCAATAATTTACTATTGCTGCAAAATCAGCTGATTTTAAGCTTGCCCCTCCAACCAACGCTCCATCTATTTCAGGCTGAGTCATTTGAGCCTTTATTGTAGCTGGTTTCACGGAACCACCATATTGAATTCTAGTCTTTTCTGCAGTTTCTTTACTGTACATAGAGGCTATTACACTTCTTATATAACCTATGGTTTTGTTTGCCTGTTCATCTGTGGCCGTTTTACCTGTTCCTATAGCCCATATCGGTTCGTAGGCAACCACCACCTTTTCCACCTGACTTTTATCAAGTCCCTGCAGATCCAGTTTTACCTGCTTTCCCAGAACTTCCTCTGTTATTTTAGCTTCTCTTTCCTCCAGAGTTTCTCCACAGCACACTATGGGAATTATATCATGCTGAAAAGCTTTCTTGACTTTTTTATTGACCATCTCATCTGTCTCGCCAAAATACTGTCTTCTCTCACTATGTCCAATTATAACGTAGTCTATGCCAACGGATTTAAGCATATCAGGAGATATTTCACCGGTATACGCACCACTTTCCTCATAATGCATATTCTGTGCTCCTACCCTTATATTTGTCCCCTTAACTGATTTTATTACTGTTTCCAGGCAGACATAAGGAGGACATACTACTACATCACATTTTGCATCTTTTACGAGAGGCTTTAACTCCTCTACTAATTTTAATGCCTCATCTGCAGTTTTATTCATTTTCCAGTTTCCAGCTATTATTGGTTTCCTCATTTATATAAAACCCCTCCTCTTTTTAATCAAAGTTCAGACATCAAATAATTAAAGTCGTGTCTCTGTTATTTATCATTAAGTGCTGCTATCCCAGGCAGTTCCTTGCCTTCCAAAAATTCCAGCGAAGCTCCACCGCCTGTGGATATATGAGTCATCCTGTTCCCAAATCCCAATTGATTCACAGCTGCTGCACTATCACCTCCGCCTATAATCGTAGTGGCATCGGATTCGGCCATGGCCTTTGCTACATCAAAAGTCCCTTTGGCAAAATTTTTAAACTCAAATACTCCCATAGGTCCGTTCCAGACTACGGTTTTAGCTTCTGCTATGGCATCTGCATATAGTCTACAAGTTTTAGGCCCTATATCCAGTCCCATATATCCTTCTCCTATATTTTCATCTTCTGTTACAACTGGTTTTGCATCCGCATCAAACTTATCCGCCACTATATTGTCTACAGGCAGAAGCAATTTCACATTTTTGGACTTTGCTTTATCTATCATTTCTCCGGCATATGTTATTTTATCCTCTTCCACCATGGAGTTTCCTATAGTATGACCCTGTGCTTTTAAAAAAGTATAGCTCATACCTCCTCCTATTATAAGGGTATCCACTTTTTCAAGCAGGTTGTTTATAACATTTATCTTATCTGAAATTTTAGCACCGCCTAATATGGCAACAAAAGGTCTGGTTGGATTCTCAACTGCGTCTCCCAAGAATTTAAGTTCTTTTTGGATAAGGTAGCCGCATACAGCCGTACTTAGAAATTTGGTAACTCCAACCGTGGAGCAATGGGCTCTATGGGCTGTTCCAAAGGCATCATTTACAAAGATTTCAGCAAGAGATGCCAGTTCTTTAGAAAAATTATCTCCATTTTTAGTCTCTTCCACCCTGTACCTTGTATTTTGTAACAGTATCACATCTCCATTTTTCATGTTCTGAACAGCATTTTTTGCATTTTCTCCAACTACGTTGTCATCTGCTGCAAATATCACTTGCCTATCCAACATTTGTGAAAGTCTTTTCGCAACCGGTTCCAGTGACAGCTCCGGTTTCGGTTCACCTTTAGGTTTTCCAAGATGTGAGCAAAGTATAGTCTTTGCATTATTCTGTGTTAAATATTTTATAGTTGGAAGAGCTCCAGTCAGTCTATTTTCGTCTGTTATCCTGCCATCCTTTATGGGAACGTTAAAATCACACCTTACAAGAACCCTTTTACCATTTACATCTATATCCTCTATGGTCTTCTTATTAAAAATCATTCTGTACTCAACTCCTTTACTAAAATTTTACCTTATATTTACCATTAAGTACATAGTAAATAGGTCCGGTATCATAGCCCAAACTACAAAACCAGACCCTATAATTATAATCTATCAGCTACATACTTAGTCAAATCTGCCAATCTGTTGGAATACCCAAATTCATTGTCATACCATGCAATGACCTTGACCATATTTCCCTCTATAACCATTGTGGACAATCCATCTACTATGGAAGATCTTTGGTCTCCTCTGTAATCCACAGATACCAAAGGTTCATCGCTATAGCCAAGTATTCCCTTCATATCAGTTTCGGCAGCTTTTTTAAATGCACCATTTACTTCTTCCACTGTAACATCTCTGGACACCTCTGCTACCAAATCCGTACATGATACTGTAGGTGTAGGTACCCTAAGTGCAAAACCATTCAATTTGCCTTTTAATTGAGGAAGTACCAATGCAACTGCCTTTGCTGCTCCTGTAGTTGTAGGAATCATGGATTCACAAGCAGCTCTTGCCCTTCTCATATCCTTGTGCGGAGCATCCAGCAGTCTCTGATCTCCCGTATAAGAATGGACTGTAGTCATAAGGCCCTTAACTATTTTAAACTCTCTATCCAGAACCTTGGCAAAAGGTGCCAGGCAGTTTGTAGTACAGGAAGCATTTGAAATTATATTATCCTTGGCAGGATCGTATTTTTCCTCATTGACTCCCATAACTATGGTTATATCTTCATTTTTAGCCGGTGCAGATATCAATACCTTTTTAACTGTTCCGCCAAGATGTACTTTGGCTTTTGTAGCATCCGTAAACAATCCTGTTGATTCTATAACTATTTCAGTACCCAGTGAACTCCAATCTATATTCTTGGGATCTCTCTCTGCAAATATTTTTATTTCATTTCCGTTTACAACTATAGAGTTTTCTTTTGCTTCCACGGTTCCATCAAATTTTCCATATAATGAATCATATTTTAAAAGATGTGCCAACGTTTTGGCGTTGGTCAAATCATTGATGCCTACAACCTGCAGATCTCCGGTGTAATTTTTAACCAGTGCCTTGAATACATTTCGTCCTATTCTTCCAAAACCATTAATTCCAACTTTAACCATTTGTAATTCCTCCTATAATAATTAAATATTTATTTTAACATTAAATTGACAACCGATTTATAAATTATCTCATTTGATGAATTTTATGATTTCTCTAGCAGCTCCCTCATCAGTTATCAAAATACTGTTGTGATTATTTTTCTCAGTGGATAATATAGCTTCTGCTTTGCTGCTTCCTCCCGCCACAGCTATTAATGTCTTAATCTTTCCTATTTTTTCATTTTTAATTCCTATACTAGGAGTAGAGTATACTATTTTCCCCTGTTTATCGAAATAATATCCAAAAGCCTCTCCTACCGCACCTTCCGATTGTATTTTATTTATCCTGTCCTCGGACATTCCTCTTCTCTTAGCCATTTTATAGGCTCTTCCTATACCATACACAAGTATGTCTGCATTATATATATTCTTTACTATATCTTTTACATCTTTTTCCTTTATAATGGTCTGCACAGCTTCATCACTTAAATTATCAGGTACGTGAAGCAATTTATATGTACCTCCTATTTTGCTTGCCAGTCTAGCAGACAAAGTATTTGCCTGGGTTTCCATATTCCTACCCATGCCTCCTCTGGCAGGAACCACTAATATATTCTTCAAATTGGAAACTTCAGAAACATTATCAACCACAGTTTTTATTGTAGAACCACCGGTAACTGCAACTATATCATCGTCCTTTAATATACTTTTAAGATAATTTGCAGCAGTTCTTCCTATTTCATTCATGACGGTTCTATCTTTGTCACAATCTCCTGGAACAATTATAATATCTTTCAACTGCAGGTCATCTTTTATGATCTTTTCAACTTCGGACAACCCTCTTAATTCATGTATGAAATCCTTGAGTTCATTGATAATTTCTTCTCCCTCTTTGGTAACCGTCATACCGGGTGTATTTATTTTGATAAACCCCTGACTCCTTAAAAAATTTATTTCTGCTCTTACTATTCTCTCCCCAATTCCCAGATTATTCGCCAGTATTCTTCTGCCGATAGGTTGATTATAATAAATAGTTCTAAGCACATCATATCTTTTTTTCAATAATTCTATTAATTCAGGCACTATTTTCTGTTGAAATTTAACTATGTCCTTCAATATTACACCCCCGGTCAATAATTATCCCGCCATACCATTAATTGTCCCACTTATATTATAAAACATATATAGTATTTTTTAAATAGAATTTAAAAATTTTATTGCTGTTTTTAGGGAGAATTAAAATCTTTTTCTCCCCTTTGATGATTTTATACCCATTTCTTCTCTATATTTTGCCACGGTTCTTCTCGAAATATTCATACCTCGTTCATTTATTAAATTACATATTTTTTGATCCGACAATGGTTTTTTTCTATCCTCATCATCTATCATTTTCTTAATATGATTTTTGATAATGAGGACTGATACATTCTCTTCGCCAAAGCCCTTCAATATGCCTGTAGTGAACAAATTCTTTATCTTTATGGTCCCTCTGCTTGTGTATATATATTTATCCCTTATGGCCCTGCTCACCGTAGATTCATGCATGTCTATACTGTCCGCTATTTCTTTCAGAGTCATTGGTTTCAGATAACTGGCTCCATAATCAAAATAATTTCTCTGCAGTTCCAATATTTTTTCAAGTACCCTGTATATTGTACTTTTCCTATGCTGTATGCTCTTTATCAAAAACAGGGCGCTGTTTAATTTTTCTTTTACATAGCTCACTGCATTTTTATCATCTTCACTATTGATTATATCCCTGTACATTGCGTTTATAGTCAACTTGGGTGATAGATCATCGTTCATAATTATATAGTATTCATCGGCAATTTTTCTAATATACGCATCTGGAACTATATATTTTACATCTTCTCCAGTATAAAATCCTCTGGAGGGCTTGGGATCAAGAGACTTTATCAAATCCCCATACCGCTGGGCCTGCTTTACATCTATATTCAAATCTTTTGCTATAACATTGTATCTATTCTCCGCTATCATTTCCAAATATCTATCCACTATTGTAAATACATTTTGATCCTCTATGCCTTTTTGTCTCATCTGTATTTTTAAACATTCCACCAGATTTCTCGCCCCTATTCCACAGGGTTCCAAGGTTTGGATTACGTTTACACAGTGTTTTGCAAGTTTCTCCGATATTTTAAGCTCTTCCTCTATTTCTCTGTCTTCCAGCATTAAATATCCTCTGGAATCTATATTTTCTATAATATATAAACATATTGCCTTCACATAATCATTTTCATTCAGATCCCTTATTTGATCTTTTAGATATTCCTTCAGAGATTTCTTCTCGGAAATAAAATTAAATGGAGATACTTCTTCACCATCACTTTTTTCATAACTATGATGGCTGTAATTATCAAAGTCAAGATTTTTTATAATTTCCCTGTAATCCAATTTGTCTTTCTCAACTTCATTTGAATTGAGTTCTTTAACCTCGAGTACTGGATTTTCTTGAATTTCTTTCTCCACATACTCCTTAAGCTCAAAGCTTGACATTTGAAGCAGCTTTACAGATAATTGCATCTCCTGAGTCATAACCAATTTTTGTTCTTGAGTTAAATTAAGGCTAAAATCCATATTCAATCTCATTTACACCTCCATTCAAAGTTATCATTTAAATAACTTTCTCTACTTTTATTATATCACGAAGTCATAAAATGAATGAATATTTTTGATGCCGAGCTCCTTCTTTCAGAATATAAAAACAGGATCTAATACTGAAATCAACAGCATTAAATCCCTATTCCCGAAACCTTTAGAATTTTTCTGCAATTGGGCTAATAATTTTCTACAAAAAATAGTCCGCAGGCACCTGCACCTGAGTGTACCCCCACCGCACATCCAACTTCACATTCTATAAAGTCTACTTTTCTGGCCTCAAGATTTTCTCTAAGTGCATTTAATATATCCGTCTCTCCCACGTGAAGCAGTATGGCTGTTTCTCCCTTTTTGACACTCTTTTTATCAATATATTCAATCATATTTCTAAGAGCCCTTTTACTTCCCCTTACTTTATCAATTACTGCTACTTCACCATCTTTTACTGCAACTATTATCTTTATTCCCAGAACACTGCCTATAATTCCAGATGCCCTGGAAAGCCGCCCGCCTTTCACAAGATTATCCAGGCTGTTGAAGAACAAGGTACTTCTAATATGGGTTGAAATCTCCTTGACTCCGCTTTCTATCTCTTTTGCCGTAAATCCGGAATCCTTTAATTTTGCAGCTTTAATAACCTGAAGACCCAATCCGGAAGTTACGTTCATACTGTCAATTACAATTATATCCTCCGTCTCCAGCATTTCTTTTGCAATACAGGCCGATTGATAAGTTCCGCTCATCTTAGATGAGAGGTGAATGGAAACTATCTTATATCCCTGATTTATATACGAAGTATAACATTCCAAAAATGTTTGAGGATTTACTTGAGCTGTTACGGGAAAGATATCGCTCTTCTCCATTTTATCCAAAAGAGTATGAATATCTATATCGACTCCATCCCTATAAGACTTGTCACCAAAATTGATAAAAAGGTGGAGTACTTCTATATCATACTTTTTTATTATGTATTCAGGCAGATCTGCTGTACTGTCTGTGATTATTTTTATCTTTTCCATATTTATATAGCTCCTTCCTTTACTTCATATTGGGAAAGTTCAATTGTTTTAAGGCTTCATAAGCAACTATGGCTACAGTATTGGATAAATTCAAAGATCTGGTGCTGGTTTTTATCATAGGAACCCTGATGCATCTCTCAGCATTGCTGTTTCTTATTTCATCCGGCAGTCCACAGGATTCTCTTCCAAATACTATAAAATCTCCATCCTTAAATTTAGCATGATGATAAAAATTCTTGCCATGGGTAGTGGAAAAATAAAAAGTACCCTGTCTGTATTTTTCTCTAAGTTCTTCATAGGAATCATACAAGCTTAAATCCAAGTATTTCCAATAATCCAACCCCGCCCTTCTCAAATGTTTTTCATCCAGGCTAAATCCAAGCGGCTTTATGAGATGAAGTCTGGAACCTGTAAGCACGCATGTCCTGGCAATATTGCCGGTGTTTTGTGGTATCTCAGGTTCAAACAGCACTATATTCAAACTCAATTCTATTCCTCCTTCAACTTCCGTTTAGCACTTAAAATATGTGAATATTAAATTTCATAATAATATTTTATCCGGAATTAGACTAACTAGTTCAAAAGTCCTATTAAATATATTACTCCATATTCAGGTCACAGTAAAGATCATGAAACCGCCTTAAAATAAAAACAAAGCACTATTTTTTATAATTTTCATTCAAATAATAAATTATTCCATTTGAAATATTTTCCCCTAGCCTTTTTAGAACATTTTCATTGGACAACCTAATTCTATCCTGTGCATTAGTTATAAATCCACATTCCACTAAAACCCCCGGCACTTTACTATATCTGAGCACCGCCAGATTTTGTCTTTTTATACCCTTGTTCGCCCAATTGTCATTTTTTACGGCTTCACTCTCTATGGCTCTGGCTAATTTAATTCTTTCATCTTTTTGATATCCATTTACATCATAGTACAAGGTGGTTATACCGTTGAAATTATTATCATTTAGAGAATTCACATGTATAGAAACAAATGCATCTGCATAGGAGGAATTTACTTTGTCCCCTATTTCATCAAGCCCCAATAGCTTGTCCTCATTACGTGTGAGAAATACCACGTTTCCTTTACCTTTTAAATATGCTGCAGCATATCTGGCTATTTTTAGAGTTAAATCTTTTTCATACATATTTCCATAGCTTGTACCTTTATCTATTCCCCCGTGCCCTGGATCAATCACTATATAGTATTTTTTAAGCGGTGTATATTTGCTGGAAGCAGCTTGTTTATCTATTGTGCTGTCAATAGGAACTGCAGTCATATTAATTGAATTATTTATATTCAGTATTTTGATACTCTTGCCTAAAACAAGCATTACCAGAATAAAAAAAATACATGAAAGCATAAAATTTTTTCTGCCCACAATTCTCATAATATCATTCTCCTCTGAAATCTATTTCCATAATATATTTATTATAACATTTATTTCCTTAATCTTCCATGATATATTTTTCTCTTTTAAAATAAATACATGTTTAACTTCCCTTTAATACTCACTTAATAATCATACTTTAATATTTAACATACAAGTATAATATAAAGGAGGAAATAGAGCATGAAATCATTAAATATATGCATTGATATTGATGGGACAATTACAGATCCATATTTCTGGCTGAACAGTGCCAATAAATATTTCAATAAAAATATAACCTCGGATGAAATAACACAGTATGAAGTTCACAAGGCTCTCAAGGTATCCAGGGAAGAGTACACCAATTTCTACAATGAAAATAAATTCGATCTCCACCACAGAGAAAGAATAAATAAGGATGCGGTGGGAACAATTCAAAAGCTTATAAAATCAAGCAACATCTATTTTGTAACCGCCCGTGAAAAAAGCCTTGAAATCCTTACCCGTGAATATCTAAACAGAAATAATGTACCCTATGACGGAGTTTATGTTCTGGGAACCTATCACAAGGTAGATACAGCCAAAGATTTAAATTGCGATTTATTCATAGAAGACAGTTTTGAAAATGCCGTTGAATTATCGGAAAATGGTTTTAAAGTGCTGCTTGTAGATACAAATTACAACAGATTTCCCCTGAAAGAAAACATAAAAAGAGTTTTCAACTGGACACAAATCCACAATATTATAACAAGGATACTATTACAGGAAAAAGCTGTGTAATAGTATCCTTTATCATGTCTAATAATCTTCTTTAGCAGATATACTCACTGCAAGCACTATGAGTACTCCACCTATGAAAAAGCTTGGTGAAAGGTCTTCTCCAAGACAAATCCACCCCAGAATCGAACCTGTAACAGGCTGAAAAAATAGAAATAAAGAACCAATTCCTGCATCCACAAGTTCAATTCCCTTGTTCCATAAAAAAAATGCACCAGCTGTGGATACAACTCCCAGATATATCAATCCCCATATAATCTTGCTACTGCCTAAAATCAGCCAAAAATCATTATGCTGCAGCAGCATAAACGGCGTGGTGAATATCAATGCAAAAAATATGGCATAGGTAGTTATACTCAAGGAATCCAAATGTTTGGATGCAACTTTTACATAAACAGACAGCAGCGCCCAGGTAATTGCCGCTCCAACAAGAACCATATTGCCATAAATATGTTTTAAAGCTCCGGCATCCAACCCTATGACTATAACAACTCCTGCTGTTGCAAGCACAAGTGAAATTACTTTTTTTCTAGTAAACAATTCACCCAAAATAAATCTGGCAAACAAGATCACAAACACAGGTGTTGATGCTGTAATCAGCGAACCCATATGTGCATTGGACAATTTCGTACCTATAAACTGAAAACATATAGAAACAAAATACCCTATAAATCCTATCCAGGCTATAAGAAGGCAGTCTTTCTTTCCCGGGGTTATTTTAGAACCTTTTTTACCTTTAACAAAAAAGAGTATCACAAACAACACTGCAAATGCAATTACATACCTAATCCATACCAATGTGACAGGTGGAACAAACTCCAGTATGTATTTGCTGACTACATACATTCCCCCCCATATAGAAGCAGCCAAAAACAGACATATGGAACCAATTAATCTTTTTCTCATCACTTATAATAACCTCCGTCTTTCTGATTTTATAGAAAACAGTATCCAAGACGAGGTTTGTTGATTTAAACATTAATCCTCATCTCAGCTTAAAGATGAGAAACTGGCTGATCATTTTCAAATAAACTAAAATAATACATGTAATTTGCCCCCTTATTACTTAATATACAAAATATTATACACTCTTTGTAATTGCATTTACACACAAATTTTTTGCTATTCCAGCATACATCAGATTATTACCATCCACCTGTATACACTAACTTAAAAAATCTCATTTTCCCTAAAAAGAAGAAAATAAGATTTTTTAAATCGGGCTCATTATGTAATTTGCTGCTAAATGTTTTCTATCATTTTATTCATCAATGTCTCCCTTTGATGATTCCAGTGTATGGATATGAACTCCCCAATGTGCAAGCTGATTCAAAATCGGCATTAAATCATTGCAGAGTCCAGTCAATGTATATTCGACTCGCACAGGCACCTCCATATATTGCTTACGATGTATAAGTCCATCTTCCTCCAATTCCTTTAATGAACTCGCCAACATAGTATTTGTTATGCCTCTTATCTTGCGTTTTAGTTCATTATACCTTGTAGTTCCATCTTGATAAAGAGCACACAAAATTGGTATTTTCCATTTCCCACTCACCACTCTTAGCGCACTTCCTAATGGGCAATAGTCCATACATGGACAATTATCCTTAGAAGACTTATTATTTTGATCAATTTTCATAGTCATATTTTCCGCACCTACTCATAATTTTTTGCGTACTTGAAAAGCAAAAGTAATGGTAGTAATATTGTACCAGATAGCAAAAACAAAGTAAATAGCTATCAAAAACTATTAAGGGGCTGGTAAAATGGTTATTAATTCAGAAGTAAAGTCAGTTATCAAGAATTCGGCATTTCTTTCGCTTGTCACATTAGGTTCAGATGGCACTCCTCACCCAATTATTGCAGGCAAAGGTGAAGTTGTAAACGATACGATTGTTTTTGGTATTTACAAAATGGAGAAAACTCAGAAAAATTTAGCAGTAAATCCAAATGCATGGGTTGTCGCAGCTACAACAATAGACGGAAACCCTAAGGGCTATCGTCTTGCGGGTACAGCAGCAGCAAAGGATAAACAGCTGATTTTTACTCCGTCAAAGGCAGAGGCTTTAATATAGCAGAAACATATTATCCTAACGCTGCCAAATCTGGATAAAGTGATTCTTAGGTTTTCAGAAATTTACCTATAAGGGAAAATATCTCTTTCAAAAATCTAAGAATTACTTTTCCTCATATTACTATTCTCAAGAGAATATCCTATCAGCAATCTGCTGAATTTCCCTATGGCATCATGAAGTATGACAAGTACAGCAATCATCAATATAATTCCAAGAGTACATGAAAAAAATATTTTTGCAAAATTATATTTTAAAAACAGCTGGGAGATATACATGATATAAATGCATACAGGCAAAAACAGGATGGAGGTGATGACTCCGGGAACATAGTGCTTGAATTCAATACACAGATAAAAATGTGCCAGAATAAAGTGCAGTGTAAAGGCAAATAGAAATCCATACCAGATGAAATAACTGCTGAATATGCAGGACAACAGGGAAACAAGTGAAAGAATTACAAATTCGATTTCCACTGCAATTGACATTGCCGAAGTACTCCAATAGTTTGTACCATTCAAACCGAAGGGGTTCTTTTTCATTATAGAAGTATTTTCCTTCAATTCTTTTTTAAATCTTCTGCTCCAGACTTCAGCCATTACAATTTCTTCAAAATCATGAATCATAAACAATACAGGCAGCATCCAGACAATTGCTTTCATATCATACATAAATCTTCTCCTCTCTATGTGTCACACTTGTGTCTTGTTCTAATCTAGAGTATAATAATTTAAAATTGTCATGTCAATAAAAACGGCTCAAGTGCTACATTTGCAGTTGATCTGTGACATATCGGGAGAGTGAATTATGGCCTTTAAAAAGAAAAATCCCATGGCGGAAAAATCCAAAAAGTGGCTCACGGATGCACTTTTGGAAATCATGAAGAATAAACCCTACAATAAAATAACTATCAAGGAGATATCGGACAAGGCACTCCTTTCCAGAAGGACATTCTACCGTAATTTCAATTCAAAGGATGAAGTGCTGTCACTGAAAATGGAATATATATGCAGGGAATATATTTCATACTTCAGCGGTGAACAAAATCTGTCCTACAAAAATATTATCCATATATATTTCAAATTCTGGAAGGATCATCTGGATTTTTTACTGGCACTGGATAAAAGTGATCTACTGTACCTTATGCTCCAGAAATTCAATGAATACCTGCCTATCATATACAATCATTTTAAAGGACACCTTCACCTGTTCAAAAACAGGGAACACCTGGAATATGCCTTGTATTTCAGTTCGGGAGGACTTTGGAATGTACTTTTAAAATGGATAAAGGAAGGTGCTAAAAAAAGCCCTGAAGAAATGGAGTCCATTCTCAGAGAGGCTCTTAAAAATGCAAATTTAACTACAATTGTTTGATTTTATTGAAATATTCCTTTTCTTCTAAGGTTATACGTTATTTTTTTCATAAGTTTCAACAGCTCCTCCCTCTCCTCACAAGTATCCAGACATTCCATTATTCTGGCATAAAAATTTTTTTCAAATTCAATATGCTCTTCTTGTGCCAATATTCCCTCCTGGGTAAGCACTAATTTATAGGAACGCTTATCCCTGCTGCTTATGGTTCTTTTGATCAGCTTTCGTTTTTCAAGTCTGTTTATCACACTTGTGAGAGTACTTTTAGGTATTTTTAAAATATCAACTATATCCTTTATAATGACGTCCTCTTTTTCAGAGATAATTCTCAGAACTCCTATTTCAACAGTGCTCAATCCATGTATTCTTGAAAATTGAGACTCCACACTTTTATAATTAGGCTCCATTATCATGGAATGCCATATTCTGCTCAGTTCTTCAACCTGCTCCTCATATTTTTTATTCAAACAATCACCCCGCAATTATTTCAAACAGATGCACTTATGACAAAACTTTTATAATTTATCTTTCTAAATTTAAAAGGTTTGAACCCACATGTCTTCAAAAGTTTTTTCATCTCTTCTGGAGAATATATTCTATAATCTCCATTATTACATATATGCAGCATAAAATTCAATACCTGCCTTATTAAAGGAGGAGCAGTGGGATCTCCTATGACCAGTTTCCCAGCTGGTTTCAGCACCCTCTTCATCTCCAGAAGCACTTTCTCAGGGTTGGGATAATGATGAAATGAAGCATTACACAATATTATATCAAAATAATCCTCCGGCCAGGGTATAAATTCCGCATCCCCCACTTTCAATAAAACATCCTGGGGAAGGTCTCTTCTGGCCACCTGAATCATCTTATCTGAAATATCAAGTCCGCATAGCTGGAATTTCTTATATTTATATAATCGTGACAGTATATTTCCTGTTCCACAGCCTGCCTCCAGCAAAATTCCACCTTCAAATCCATTTAAACTTTCAATAACTTTATCATACATTTTGCTTACAAACCTTCCATCAGAACTCTGATTATAGCTTTCCGCATGTTTGTCAAAATTTTTTTTGGAATTTTCTTTAAAAACATTTTTATTGTCTGGCATATGAATTCCTCCCATTTTAGCACCATATTAATACAATACGTTATTCGTACTATATTGATATGGTACTACTTCTTGAATCAGATGTCAATTTCTTTTTACCAGAGACTGATTTCTTAAATTCCACACTGTGAAATTTGAAATAATAAGCTGGATAAAAAACAAAACAGCTATAAAAATATCAATTTATTTTATAAATTAATTTTCTCTTTTAATATTCGTTCTACAGCAGACAGATAATCTCCTTCAAAAAACACATTATTGGACACCAGTATTGATGTCAATCCTTCCACTACAGACCACATAACAAGTACATCAATACCATGATCGGCAGATAACACATGATTATCCGTCAATTTCTCCCTTGCGGCAGCCTGTAGAATTGAAAAGGGCGGAAAGTCATCACATAATATTTTTGTATCAGTAATTCGCATGTGAAAGCTGGGTTGTGAAAAAAGAAAATGATGATATGCTGGATTTTCAACAAAGTAACATATATAACTTTTCCCCAACTCAATCAATACCTTATTTTTGTTTCTGCATCGTGATCTGGCATTCTGTAAGTATTCAGCCAGAGAATTGGTAACATGTGCCTGCATAGCTGCAATCAAATCATCCTTATTTTTAAAATGCTTATAAGGTGCTGAATGGCTGACTCCGCACCTTTCGGCAACCTTGCGAAGCGAAAACCCATCAGCTCCCTTTTCATTAATTAATTCTATTCCTGCATCTATCATGGCCTGGTTCAAATTTCCATGATGGTAAGATTTTTTATTCATAAAATACCTCCATTGCTATAATATAAACATTATAACCCTTTAAGTTGACAGTGTAAACATTGGATGTTATAATGTTTACACTGTCAACTTAAGAAAGGAGAAAATGTCATGAACAAGGATGTACTGATTATTTATGAATCTTTCTATCATGGCAATACTGCAAGGATTGCATGGGCCGTGGGAAAAACGCTGAATTGTAATACAGTAACGATGAAACAGGCTGAAAAGTTGAATCTTCAAGAATATAAATTTATAGGATTGGGCTCGGGTATTTATTTCACATCCCATCATCCCAAATTAATAGAACTTGCCAGACAAATAGAGTCCTGGCAAAAAGTGTTTTTATTTTCTACCCACGGTTCACCGTTTCTCGGAAAATACCATAACAGTCTGAAAAATGTACTGAAAATGCATACTATTGAAATAATCGGTGAATTTTCCTGTCCCGGTTATGACTGTACAGGACCGTATATTCTCTGCGGCGGCGGAAACAAAGGAAGGCCAAATGAAAGTGATCAGAGACGTGCAAGTATCTTTGCAGCTAAATTGTTCCCTCAATATTACAAAGACACCGGAACAGTGAAAAATGGAAAATATGTGGGAGTCAGTATATCTGAATGCATTGGCTGTGGTAAGTGCACAGAAACATGCCCCATGAAAGTTTTTAAAATGAAAGATGGCAAATCTACAGTCATCAACGCGATGGACTGTATACACTGCAGTTTGTGCATACAAAATTGTCCTGTAAAAGCCATATCAGTTCAACATTCATGGAGAGAAGCCATTGCCATTGCCAGGCGGCACTTCAGAAGAAGTTCTCTATAACTATGAAGATACAAGCTTTAATCCCAATATACCCACCATTATAAATCCAATACAAATTATCCTAATCATATCAAATTGTAATGATTTTTGAGAGTTTAAGCTCCATTTACTGTCTGTTTACCGTCCATTTACTTTCGCTTTTTATAATCTTATTAAAATACAGATAAGATATTTTGAATTTGGCACAGAAAGGACAGTTATATATATGAATAAAAAAACAGTTGTGGAATTAAAACACATATCAAAAAAAATCGGCAAAAAGGAAATTATTCATGACCTGTCGTTTACAATTCCAGTTGGAGAAATATTCGGATTTCTAGGGCCCAATGGAGCAGGCAAAACTACCACTATCCGTATGATTACGGGACTGATAAAAATAACCGAAGGAGATATTTTTATTAAAGGACACAGCATTACAACCGACTTTAAAAAAGCAATTCAGAATGTTGGCGGTATTGTTGAAAATCCAGATTTATATAGATATCTTACGGGTTATCAAAATTTAAAGCACTATGCCAGAATGTCACCCGGCATCAGCAAAAAACGTATTTATGAAATGGCTGAAATTGTCGGACTCAAAGACAAAATGCAGGACAAAGTACGAACTTATTCACTTGGTATGCGTCAGAGGCTTGGGCTTGCACAGGCACTATTACACCGTCCATCTCTCGTGATACTGGATGAACCAACAAACGGACTTGATCCGGAGGGAATCCACGAGCTGCGTAACTATCTAAAGAAAATAGCTCATGAGGAAGGTGCTGCAGTTCTGGTATCAAGCCATTTGCTCTCAGAAATGCAGTTGATGTGTGACAGAGTGGGTGTTTTGCAGCACGGAAAGTTAGTAACTATTCAGCGTATAGATGATTTTGTCAAATCCGGCGGTTCAATACAGGTGGAACTTATTGTAAGTACCTCACAAATTGCACAGACAAAAAATTTACTTCACACCATGCGGAAAAATGTACTTTCTTCCAGTCCAGCCGGGCATATTATAATTCAGATGACAAAAGAGGAAATTCCATCAGTGAACAAACATTTAATGAAATGCGGAATTGAAATTTATACTATTCAGATGAAAGAAGAAACTCTGGAAGACAAATTTTTGGAAATTACGGAGGAACAGAAATGATCAATTTAGTGAAAAATGAGTTAATGAAAATATTCAGCGGCCGATTGACAAAAATCCTTTTCCTTTTACTGATTATTGTCGCCGTCAGTTTTTCAGTCTTTGCAAAAATCGCAATAAATAAGGAAACTGCAGGGAATTGGAGAACAGGACAGGAGCAAATTATAGAAAAAAATAATGGACGTTTACAGGTTGCAGATCTATCACCACAGTTGCAGGCAGAGGCGAAAAATAAAGTGGCAATTGCCGAGTACCGTTTGAAGAACAATATAGCCCCACAAGAAAATAACCTCTGGTATACGTTACTGCACTCATCGGGATTGTTTGAATGGGTTGTCATTTTTACAATTATTATTGCTGCCAACATCGTTGCAAGAGAATATACGGATGGAACAATGAAGCTGTTATTGATTCGCCCACACAGCCGGGGTGCAATTCTATTTTCAAAATACACAGCAGTTGTCATATATGCTGTATTTTCACTGATACTCACCATAGGGGCAGCATATATAACCATTGATATCTTATATGGCTTTGGAAGCGGAATACGCACTTTGGGAGCGGCAGAGCTTTTTATCAATTCACAAGGACAGATAGAATCATTAAATATTTTCAGGCAGTGTGTAAAAATGTATTGTTTGGATATTTTCCCAATTATGAGCTATGTGACCATTTCCTTTGCTGTCTCAACCATTTTGAAAAGCAGTGCAGTAGCGGTTGGCAGCTCTCTTCTGCTTATGATTTTAGGAAATTCAATGATTGAAGCCACATCAAAGCTGGCATGGCTGAAATTTCTTCCCTTTGCAAACAGCGACATGAGTTTGTATATCTTTCATTTACAGCCGCGGGAAGAAATGACAATAGGCTTTTCGGTATCTGTATTGCTGATATATATAATTGTTTTATTTGGTGCCAGCTTTGCAATATTTAAAAAACGGGATGTATCTATCTAATGACTGCTTTTTCAATCTGTTATATAATGAAAATTAAAGTGCAGGAAATGCAGAAAGGGGATATAACAGGTGACTATGCAGAGAATACTACTTGTTGATGATGAACTTGGAATCATAAAAATGCTGAAAACCATCTTACACAAAGAAGGTTACACAAACATCGACAGTGCTTCAACAGGGAAAGAAACTATGACAAAAATCATGAAAAATACCTATGATTTAATTGTACTGGATGTTATGCTGCCGGATATTGATGGCTTCAAGCTGTGTCAGAAAATCCGCCAGCATACATTTGTGCCAATTCTTTTCCTCACTGCCCGAACCGGTGATTTAGACAAATTAACAGGCCTCGGTATAGGCGGAGATGATTATATTACTAAGCCTTTTAATCCTCTAGAAGTTGTTGCAAGAATCAACGTACAGTTCAGGAGGATGAAACAGTACCGGCAAAATTCAATGAAGCAGGGGATCTATCATTTCGGCACTGTCACTGTAAATAAGAAAGAAGCAAAACTTCTTGTGGATAACAGGGAAATAAGCTGTCCGGCAAAAGAATTTGAATTGCTGCTGTTTTTAGTGGAACACCCAAATCAGGTGTTTACCGCAGGACAGTTATATGAAAATGTATGGGGATATGAAAGTATGGGAGATGAACAAACTGTAAAAGTGCATATTAACCGATTACGTAAAAAAGTGGAACCAGACTTGAAGAATCCCTCTTACATTATAAATATCCGTGGAATTGGATATAAATTCTCATTTCCGGAGGGTGGGCAAATATGAAAGTAGATCTTACCAATGGACGTTTGACAGTCCGTTTTACCATCAATTTCATAGTACATCAGATTTTACTCTGGTTATTAATGGGGATCCCGGGGATTTACTGGATGCTGGTACTACAACACCAGTCACAAAACGAGACAGAAATTGCAATTCTTGCCTGGGTGACAATTTTTATCGGATTGTCTTACTGTCTGTTTTATGGTTATTACGTTGCACGCCCTCTAGTGGATATTTTGATGAATATACAAAAATTGTCAAGAGGTGAATATCTGGACTTACCCGGAAAGAGAATACGTTTGAGTTTTTTCTCAAAAAGACTTTACAGAGAAGTCTATGATAATCTGAAAACATTGTCTGATATTTTACAGCATAACGAAAAAAAGCGAAAAGAATTTGACGAAATGCGCCGAACCTGGGCGGCTGGAATTACACATGATTTAAAAACACCGCTATCCTATATTTCAGGGTATGCGGATATGCTTTTATCCGATAAACACAAATGGAGTCTGGAAGAAAAGAAAGAGTTTCTACAGATTATCAGCGATAAATCTGCTCATATAGAGGAACTTATCAACGATCTGGGTACGGCGTTCCGTATGGATGAATTTACAGGTCTAAAGATGAATCTCCAAAAGATAGAATTATCGGAATTAGTTCGCAGAGTGACGGCAGAAACAGCGAATATGCCCATTGCAAAGGAAAATCATTTTGAGATGATTGGGGAAGAAAAAGAGTTATTCGTTTCGGGCGATACTGAATTACTGAAACGGGCATTTTCAAATCTGTTAGTAAATGCAGTAGTACACAACCCGGAAGATACATCAGTCACTGTCAAATTAAGCCGTGAATCTTATGTTGAAGTAGAAATTTGTGATAATGGCAGCGGAATGAATGAATATGATATAAATCACATGTTTGACCGCTACTACAGAGGTACTTCTACAGATTCTCCAACAGGAAGTACAGGACTCGGCATGACCATTGTAAAACAGATTATTACTGCCCACCATGGAACTATCAGTGTAAAAAGCAAGATAAACTGCGGCACAAAAATAATTGTTAGACTTCCTCCTTATTCAGAAGCAAAATGAAACTTGCAATTTTAGTTAACAACTTCCCTTATATATTAAAAAAGATAAAGGATTCTTAAAATATATGTAGAAAAACATTAATATATGAAAAATATAGCATTAGGAAATTCCTATATAAATAGTAAATAAAATCTGTATAGATTTGAAAGCGAGACAGACAGCAATTATGGAATCGGGAGAATCCCCACAGAAAATTTTAGATACTTTCTAAATCTATACTAAATAAAAATAAATAAGTTTATCTCAGTCATCTAACTGACTATAAACTTATCATGCGAGGAGTTATGTATAATAAAAAATAGAATTTTGATTGTAGATGATGACAAAGAATTATGCAGCTTACTCCAAAAAAGTGTGAGTACAGAAGAAATCATAGTCGATTGCCGCTATTCCGGTCATGATGCTTTAACTGCTCTTGCAGACAATGATTATCAGCTTGTAGTCCTTGATATTATGATGCCGGGAATTGATGGATTTAAAACACTTGAAAAAATCAGAGAAATAAGTAGTGTCCCCATACTTATGCTGACTTCCAAAAACGACAGCAGCAGCAAAGTTCATGGTCTTCGAATGGGTGCAGATGATTATTTGACAAAGCCTTTTGATATGGATGAATTTTTAGCCCGTGTCAGCTCTCTTATTCGGCGCTACACACGTCTAAACACAATCGACACACAAAAGAAAATGTTATATGGTGACTTGATCATAGATTTGGATAATCGGACAGTTACAGTACGTGGTAGACCAATGGCACTTCCTCCAAAAGAATTTGGCATTTTATTATTCTGTGCAAGAAATCAAGGACGGATTTTAACAAAACAGCAAATTTACGAAGAGGTATGGAAAGAGCCTTATGCGTATGATGACAGTAATATAATGGCTTTAATCAGCAGATTGAGAAAGAAAATTGAACCGGATCCAAAAAAACCTACTTATATTCAGACAGTTAAGGGAATTGGATATCGATTTAATCGTGAGGTATAGTAATGAATATAAAGATCTTATTTGTAGTATTTATTATCATATTGACTATTACTGCTATATGTGTAGTGCTATTTGTTCGGTTATTCAATATGAAAAAACGTCTGCATGATATTGTGGAGGTTTTAGATGATATTTCATCGGGAAACGGGAATCGCAGGATTTTAGCGAGGCCAGGCGATGTAACAGCTTCTATATGTTATAAAATAAACAAGATTGTGTGTGATTATGAGGACAGACTTTCCTGCTTTAGAAAAGCCGTTGATACCAATAAACAAGTTATGACAAGTCTTTCTCATGATGTAAGAACTCCACTCACCACACTTATTGGCTATCTGGATGCTGTGCACAAGGACATTGTGAAAGGAAAGGAGAGGGAAGGGTATATAGAGACAGCACGTAAAAAGGCATATGATATGAAAAATTATATTGATATGCTGTTTGAATGGTTTAAGTTAAATTCCAATGAGCATCCACTTTCCATTCAGACTTGTGAAATGGCTGAGTTAACCCGCAATTTATTGAAAGACTGGATACCTATTTTTGAGGAAAAACAACTGGATTATGATATCAATATATCAGAACACCCTATAATTGTGAAAGTTGATCTGGACGGTTATTCCCGCATTGTCAATAATCTTATTCAAAATGTAATAACTCACAGTAATGCAAGCCGGATTGAAATCTCGCTTTCCAATAAGTCAAATCAAGTAGAATTATGTGTAGTTGACAACGGAACTGGAATACCTAGGGAGGATTTAGATCACATATTTGAGCGGCTCTATAAATGTGATAAAGGACGCTCACAAAAAGGCAGCGGTCTTGGTTTAAATATTGTACAGCAGCTTGTGAAGAAAATGAATGGTGAAATTTCAGTTAACAGTAAACCAAATAAATATACCTCTTTTGTTGTGTCATTTCCACCTGCTCATTGATAAGATACTTATTGTCATATAAATATTCTATTTTCAAAAAGCAAGGTTAATACAAGGTTGCGGTAAGGTTAATGCAAGGTTCAAGTGTTACACTGGACTTACAAGAACAAAGGAGGTTTTTATCAATGGGTGATTATGTAATTGAGACAGAAAATTTAACGAAACAGTATGGTGTACAAAAAAGTGTAGCTAATCTAAATATTCATGTGAAAGGTGGACGAATTTACGGCCTGCTTGGAAGAAACGGTGCAGGCAAAACTACTACCATGAAAATGCTTTTAAATCTTACCAAACCCACTACCGGTGAGATTAAGATTTTTGGGGAGGATATCCGCAACAATGAGAAGAAAATTCTGCCACGTATCGGCAGCCTGATTGAATCACCAGGTTTTTATCCAAATCTAACAGGAACAGAAAATCTGCGTATTTTTTCGGAGCTTAGAGGTATTCCACGGCGTAATGCTATTAAAGATGCATTAGATTTAGTTGGCTTGCCATATAAAGATAAAAAATTGTTTTCACAATACTCGCTTGGTATGAAACAAAGATTAGCAATTGCCCTTGCTGTCATGCACGATCCAGAATTATTGATTTTGGATGAACCGATTAATGGACTTGATCCCATTGGTATATCAGAGGTTCGTTCATTTATACGGGAATTGTGTGATGCAAAGGGAAAAACAATTTTAATTTCGAGCCATATTCTTTCAGAAATTTCTCTGCTAGCGGATGATATTGGTATTATCGATCATGGTGTATTATTAGAGGAAGAAAGTCTTAGCGAATTGGAACAGAAAAACAGCAAATATATCCACTTCGGCATTTCAGACACTGCGCAGGCTTCACGTATTTTGGAATCGAAGTTTAAATCCAAAAATTTCAAGGTGGTTGATGATCATAATATACTGCTTTATGATATCAACCTGCCTGTTACTGAAATTAACCGCAGCTTTGTTCAGGTTGGACTGGAAATTTCAGAAGTTCATCTCTGCGAGGATACATTGGAAGATTATTTCAAGAAGGTAACAAGAGGTGAGGGAATTGCTTAGATTGATCAAATGTGAATTTTGGAAATTAAAACGAAAAAAATTTATTTTATTTGTTATTATTGCGGCGTTTTTGTTTCCAATTCCTATAACTTATTTAATGACAACTCCTTCAATGATGGAACGTTATGTAAATTCTAAAGATGCTTTCGATGGATTGTTTAACATTATATTGGGATATGGTGTTCAATTTCTGCTTCCCTGCATTATTGGTGTAATCGCTGCCATTCTCTTCTTTATGGAACGTGATAATGATACTTTTAAGAATTTAAGGACAATCCCCATTACAAGTACACAGATAATTTTAGTAAAGATTATGGTGCTGTTTTTGCTTGGTATTGTTTTTTCGGTTGCTTCCACAGCTGCAACTGCTTTATGTGGAATGGTAAACTTTCAAGTCTACGGTTTGGGATATAAACTGTTTCTGGCTGTTGAAACAGGAATTTTTATTACAGCTGGTACATTGCCATTGATTGTACTGGTAGTCTTTTTCAGCCGCACGTACATATTTTCAGTGTTGCTATGTATTTTCTACAGTGTACTGAATATGAGTGCGACTGCTCTTTTTGATACACTTCCAAAAACCATGTTACTTATTTTGCCTACTCCACTGACTACTTTTTGGATTGCAGGTGATATGGAATCACACGGTATCAACATGAATTTGGATCAGATGGCTGGATTGATTCCATCAACGCTTCAAGTGATTATTACGTTGGGAATTATGTCAGCTATTTCTATTTTGTTGATTGTCTATCTTTATAGAAAGTGGGGGGAATAAAAATATGCTGAAAATTGTTAAAACAGAGATTTTAAAATTGAAACGGTATCATATCCTGTGGGCTGGAATTGCCTTAATGCTTCTTTCAGTTATGCTTACTTTATTTACTTCCATGGCAAATGACGGATCTGTCTGGGATTTTACTTATATGATTGAACAGGTTATTAAAAACAACATGTCCACTATTTTCCCAATGTGTATAACGCTGATTACAGGTTATATTATCACTCGAGAACAAAAAGATAATACTTTGAAGAATATCCTCACAATTCCTATTTCTTTCAAGCAGTTACTTGTGGGAAAATTACTTGTGTGTGGTATTTTATCCCTGTTTCTTGGAATGATATGTACCATATTTACTATAATGGGCAGTTTCCTTGCAGGTTTTCCTGGATTTTCGGTAGGATTGGCATTACAAGCTTTTATACAGATAACATTTGTAAATCTGTTCTTATATATTGCAGTTATGCCTATTGTTATTTTGACAAGTCGTTTTTCCAGTGGATTTTTAATTGGAGTTATTGTTGCTTTTGTGTATGGCTATTGTGGTATGTTTGCAGCAGGTGATATGAAACTGGCAAATTTGGTAAGCGTAAAAAAATAGACACCTAGAGATATTAAAATTTCCTTGATAAAATTACAGATATAAAAATCAGGAGGTATCTGTAATGGAAAAGCAAATTAATCATGAGCCTTGGGAGAAAATTTTAGAA
>NZ_PVXP01000036.1 GCF_002995845.1 Clostridium luticellarii
ATTACCACTATTACCAGTTATGTATACGTAAAAATAACGTACCTGGATCTGATTTACACAAATCTAGGTACGCTCCCATTATATACAATAATATATTCACATTTTTCAATTAATAATAAACTAATTATAAAAAAAGAGGGCATTTCGTATATGTCAATATACTTATTTGTTCTATATGTTTTATCGTTAATATCGTTTAAAATAATACAAAAGCTCTATAAAAAATAATATTGAAAAATAGAGATTGCATTAAATAGCCTTTAAGGGGTGAATTATTTGAAAAGATTTTTTATATTTAATGTAGATAGGTTTTCCCAGTTATTTTGCCATGACTGTACAACTATGGGATATTTATCTCCTCATTTATCCGCCTGTGATTGTAATGCCTGGCTTGCCATTGTTTCATTAACTGCTTTATATACTTTTTTTAAATCTTTCATGAAAGCCTTGATATTTTTCGACGGTATATATTTTATAGAATTTCTTATCTGGTGTATTATACAACTCTGTATGTTAACTTCAGGGAAAACTACTTTAATTGCATCTGGAAGCCCTTTAAGTCCATCCATGCATGCTATTAAAATATCTTTAACACCCCTGTTTTTAAGATCGTTAGATACAGACAGCCAGTATTTTGCTCCTTCTTGTTCACCAATCCATATACCCAGTATATCTTTATGACCTTTTACATCAAGTGCCATGCAAACATAGGCAGTTCTATTTACAATTCTGTGTTCCTCTCTGACTTTAAAATATAGAGCATCCATATATAGGGTTAAGAGCTCTGTTCTGCCATGCCAATGCTGTATCCATAACTTTATTTGTAATTTTGGATATCATCGCCGGAGATATATCCACCCCGTAAAGCTCATCTATTTCCGATTTTATATCATCTACAGACATACCTCTCGCGTATAAACCTATAACTTTTTTATCAAGTTCACTGCAGACTGTTTCATATTTTTTGACTATCTTAGGCTCAAATTCAGATTTTCTATCTCTTGGTACATTTACTTTAACCGGTCCAAAACTAGTTCTAATATTTTTGGGACTATACCCATTCCCATAATCTTTATTTTCATCAGATAATCTTACATACTTTTCTCTCCCCAGATGTTCTTCCATTTCTGCTTCTAGAAATTGCTATATTATACCACCAAACAGTTTCTGCATAAGTCCATTTTTACCTACTAAATCTTCCGTGTTACTGCATTTATTTAACTCTTTTTTTAAATCAATATCTGGTATTTCTAATACATTCATTTTAAGTTCCTTCCTAAAAATTATTTATACTTATTATTACCAGTTATACATACATAAAAATAACGTACCTAGACTTGATTTACACAAATCTAGGTACGTTCCCGAGAAATTTGATAAAAGGCCACTTCCATAGAATATTAATACAACAAGTAAAATTCTATTAGCTCTTTTCATTTGTTTTTCTTTCAACTTCTATATCCTTTCCTTTCGCTATGCTAAAGACACAAAACATATTGAAAATCTTGCCAAGGTATCAAATCTACTCCTTTATCCATATTGTCCTTTTCCCATTTTGATCCGTCTGATTCATTACTATGGAATAAAACCGCTTCACTTCTCTCATGATAATTAAAATAGTTCTTATACCCATCTTTTCTAATTTGTTATGTAAATCTTTTGCCTGCTTATCAACAGTCGAATCATTTCCATCTGATATATATGATGCTGGAAAATCAGCTATCAAGTAGGTAATCACATTGGATTGGTCTATTATATCCCTGTCTACTCTTAATTTATCTGACAAGCAATCTCTCTTTTTAACCTTTCTAGTAATCTTTTCTATCCTTCAATGTATTCCTTCAAATTATTTCAAAACATACCTTCTTGATGGTTAAATAAATTCTTTATTTCAGATCGGAAATGAAAATCTCGATTTGATTCCATGCTTCAACTCCCTCAGGAATAGTTGGCGCAATGATATAGAAGGTATGGAACATGCCGGAGTATTCAATAAGGGTTACATCCACTCCGACAGATTTTGCTTTCTCGGCAACGGTAACGCTATCGGACAGCAGCAACTCATCGCAGCCCACCTGGATCAGCATGGGTGGCATACCTGTAAAATCTCCGTAAACAGGAGAAATATATGGATCGGTTCTGTCGGAATCGCCTGCATAAGTGATAGGAACCGGATATTCCGGTGCCGGCATTCCTGCTCGGGTACCGAAAATAGCATCCGCCTCTATTTTTGTTTTATAGGACTCCCCAGATGCAGTCAAATCCGCCCATGGAGAGGATAGAATAATCGCCCTCGGAAGTTCCTCGCCATTATCACGGAGTTTCATCGTCATTGCAAGAGCCAGGCCGCCGCCCGCGGAATCACCATAAACAATGATACTGTCCGCGGAGTAGCCCTGCTCCAGAATCCAGTGGTAGCCATCAATGGCATCCTCCAAGGCGCACGGATACAGATTGTCCGGAGCTGTACGGTAATCAATGGAGAATACATCCGCATTGTCATAAGACTTGGAGTAGTTCATCGCCGTGGTGTTATACGTATCGGAGAAATTCATGATATATGCACCTCCATGAATTTGATAAATGATCTGATCATGGTTCCCTCCATCATTCACAAGATAGTATCCACGGGCATTGTCCAGGCTAATCTCTGTGTTTGTATAACCGTCCGGCACCTTCCAGCTTCCGAACTTGTATGGCTCTGCCTGGCTTACGTTAATGCTTGTGTTAGGAGTGACATAATGGGAAAATGTTTTGATAACTCCGCTTAATGCATTTCCTGCAATAGAAACATCCGTATTTGCTCTTGTCAGACAGGTGGAACCAATCAGTAGGATGATGAAAAGTATCCATGCGATCAGCTTCTTCCATCTGCGGGGATTGAATCGTACCCTTATAAAGATGAACGCAGCAAACAAGATGATAAATACCACATAAAACAAAGGCGTAACTTCAAATATCCACCAGAATAAAAGGTGCACTGCCGCAAGAATAATCGTTCCAATAATGAAACCGACAGAAATACGGCTATCGCTTTTCTTTTCGTTTTGTTTGTTCTCAGTTCTCATAGTAAATATTTTTATCTCCTCTCTTAACTGGTTTTCTCACCAAAACTAATTTTACTATTTTGTCTGTTCATTTTTCTCTCCTTACCTGAGATAATGGTTTATTTTACATTTTCGAAAACAATTCAGAACCGGTATTCACCACTTCCGACAGTCTTCACATTGCCATCCCATAAATGAATTCTTGCAGTTGTATTGCAAGGAACTTTTACATTCATTGACAGCTTATCTTTATCAATCTTCCATTCACATTCAATAAGTCCATTCTCAGAAATATAAGAACGCTTTGCATGATTAATTCCGGTAAGCATGATTTTCTTTGGAACCATAATATCGAATGTCTTATATGCCGGAGCAGTCGGAAAAATGCCACCAATATACCTAAACATCCAGTCATCCACACAGCCAAAGGCATAATGATTAAAGCTGATACTAAGTGGTTCATCATTCTTGTCATATGAGAACCAGCTTTCCCAGATTGTAGTAGCACCTTTATTAACCTCATAAAGCCATGATGGGCATTTATCGTGCATTAACAGTTTATATGCTCTATCTGTGTGACCGCTCTTACATAATGCATCAAGTATGTATGGTGTTCCCAAAAATCCGGTATCAAGACATCCATCATTTTCGTCAATCATTCTTACCAAATGTTTGCCTACTTTACCTACCAGATTCTCCGGCACAAGATCAAATGCCAGCAGAAGCACATAAATACCCATGTATTCACGCCTTACTCTGCCCTCAGAGTTTATCATTGTGTGCTGGATTGCATTCTTCATGTTTTTCGAAAGCTCTTCATATTTTTTTGCATCACTAATTTTTCCCAGAAGCTTTGCTGTCTCTGCCATTATAGAAATAGTGTTATATCCAAATATGGGAGCTACAAGCTTTTTCGTTCCAAAAACAGCCTTCATGATCAGCTTCATATCATAGCCCTTTTTCGAAAGACTTGGAATGAGCCAGTCGCCAAAATGAAATCCTGTATTCCACAGATATTTCTCATATTTACGAGAGCTGAACGAGCCTCTTTTCTTTGAAGCATTAATTATATATTCTGCCCAGCCAGTCATGCATTTATATTGCTTTTCCAAGATGTCTGTATTTCCGGACACTTCATACATGGCCCATGGAACCAGTACTGCAGCATCTCCCCAGCCTGCCGAGCCTACTACACCCTTGTTCATACAAAGCTTTCCCAGCATTTTAGCTGTACCCACATATATGTGATTATAAGGCACTACAATTGGCACTGCTCCATTCTCGGACTGATCTGCTTCTACACTGATCAGCCAGTTCTCCAGAAAAGCATTAGCATCTTCATTTTGCAGAGCAGTTTTTGCATACATTGCAATATCCCCGGTCCATCCAGCCTTTTCTCGCTGTGGACAGTCTGTAGGAATTGATATCATGTTAGATCTTTGAGACCAGATCGTATTCTTATAAAGTCTGTTAATTCGATCATCAGAACATTCGAATTCTCCCAGCGTATTCTTTTTTGTAGATAATGCCAGTGCCTCAAAATCTTCTGCTTTAATCTCATACCCCTCCGGTGCTGTTACCTTTACATATCTAAATCCCTGGAAGGTAAAATGAGGTTCATACACTTCCTCACTGCCATCTGAAATGAATTTTGTTCTCTGTTCACACCCTTTTCCAACATCACCGCCATCAATAATCGAATCAAAGTAATTACCGGCTTTATCAGTTACCTCAAAGTGATCTAAAATTATTTCTTCTCCGGCCTTCAGGTGAGTTTTTACACGAACAATACCTGCTATGTTCTGGCCAAAATCTATTATTGTCTCCTTCTTAGGTGACACATAAATATTCTCAGGGGATAAAGTTTCGACAATCTCTATGCCCTCTGAAACCTGTGCTCTTAAGATGTCTGTTGCAAAATCTCTCGTGACACATTTCTCCCAGTTGCCTGAATCTGTCACTTTCTCTCTTGCATCATATATCTCTCCTCCATATAAATCAGAAGAAATAATCGGTCCATTTGTACACAGTGTATTCTCATCAGAATATACCCACTGGCATCTGTCATCAGCGAAACTGAATTTTATTGCATAAATAAGTGCATGATACTTATCCTCCAGTTCTACTTTCATCATATTTTTTATAGAACAATACCAACCATCACCTACCGTGATATCTAGGACATTAGCTCCCGCATTGATCTTATCTGTAATATTGTAGTTCTGATAAAATAATACTTTTTCAAAAGATGAATATTCTGTTGCCAATTTACGATCTGCAACATTTTCCTTATTGAGGGTAAACTCATATGCACCATGAGACGTAACATAAATTGTCGCATTTTGAGGTTTCTCATCGAGGTTAAACTCGCGTCTGAAATATGTAGCTCTAGGCTGATTACCAAATCCCACATCCCGCTTTATTACAGGATTAGCTTCTGATATCCATTTTGCTCCTGTCCCCTCAAAAGCCGGTCCTAAAAACGCTGTTTCAAAGGTTCCTGATGCATCATCTGAATTTCCATGGTTATCAGTAACTTCCACTTTCCAAATGTATTTTTCACAGCTTTGAAGTTCTGCACCTTCATACTTAATATAATCATTCTGATCAGATGGGATTTCTGTTGAATCCCATACAATTTCTTTCTGTTTATTTAACACCCATATTCTATAAGATGACTGATAAGTATCTGGCTCATCACTTTCTATCATCCATGAAAAATATGGTATTTTATCTAAGCCAATGGAATTATCCCTGTGTGAAGTTTTTAAATTAATCAGCTTCATTATTTTTCCTCCTTTATCCTTACTGATTTTGCCATTTTATTGTCCCGAGATTTGCATAAAAATAATTTCTTGCAACGGTTTAAGTATAATCTTGTCGCCATTGTTTCCTTTATTTGTTTTGATTATAAGGAGTAATTCAAATACTATGGTGCTGTATATGTTCACTATCTTGCCCTTCTTACTAAATTCATGTATAATTAATTTACGACATTAGCTATGGTCGGTAATTATTATTTACGGAGGAAATACCAAATATGTTTGAAAATATACATTTTATAAGAAAGACTCTTTCATCTCCGGTTATCAATGAACATATGATTGCCAGTATAATCGATGAATATCTGGATCAAAATTCTCCGGACTACACTGGAGATATTAAAAAAGATTTTAATCTTCCCTGGGATGCCTCCTTTAACATGGAAGGTACTTATAACGTGATAGCTCCGTCTGTAGTAAGTACCTTTGCACAAACTTCCCTGTTCTATGTGCAATCATTTTCTGTCTTTGATATGACAGAAAGTTACTTTACCAGGCGTAAAGACTATTCTTCTTACGAAATTGTATATAGTTATGACGGTTTGGGATATTTAGAATATGATGAGAAATGTTATGAGTTAAAACCTGGAGACGGTTTCTTTATTGACTGCAGAAAGCCACACTTTTACAAGACAGCCACTGACAGATGGCACCACTGCGTATTTCATTTTGATGGTCCACTGGCAGAATATTATTTTAATGAATTTTCCAAGGAGGGGAACGTAAATTTCCATATGGATTTTAACCATACTGCCGAAAATAATTTTCAGGCTGCATTGGAAAAGTTAGCTTCAGCTTATGATTCAATTGGTGCATATAAGGATTTGCAGGTATCCCTGGCCATTGAAGGCATACTTGTACTTCTACTAACTCACGGAGATGAATATAATAATGCTCGAAAAAAAATTCCGGAAAATTTGGTTCTTCTTGTTCGCTATATTAATAATAACTATGCAAACCATCTCACTCTGGATTATTTGTCTGATTTTTCTAACTACAGCAAGTACTATCTATGCAGGCTCTTTAAAGAATATATAGGATACTCACCAACTGAATATATCATTAATCTACGAATCGACCACGCCAAGGAATATCTGAGATCCAACAATCTACCTGCAAATAAAATCGGCGTACTGGTAGGTATTTCAAATACCAATTATTTTTACAGAATATTCAAGAAAATGACCGGCTTTTCACCTGATGAATTTAGAAAGAGATACTGACTCACCTGTATAGCAGGCGGTTTATTTGTTTAGCAAAGCTTACGTATTGCCAAACAGGGCCCCGCTCTAACAAAAATCTGCCATCCATGAGTTCCTGTTGGATTTCTCATAGGTATTTCTCAATACCTATGATTTCGATATCTTCAATTCGGATTCCGTCCACTCCACTTGAACCTTGGTTTTCTTTTACTCTTTTCCATGCTTCCAAAAGTACATTTTCACGATATCCTTGTCATAAAGAGCATGAAAACGTCTTGTACTGCATTTCTTGGCTGTTAGATATAGTTTGCCAATTGCCCAGGAGGCAGATATGACAGATAATAATAAAAAACAAATAAATCTCAATGATCGAATGACAATTGAAATGGGACTAGTCTTTAAAGATTCTATTATTAAAATAGCAGTGAAGATTATTGTTCATCCCTCAACGGTTACTAGAGAGATAAAAAACAATTTTTTTACATGCTCCACATCGCCCTTGCGAACAAAATCCGATAAAGCATCTTTTTCAACATAAGTATGATTAAGTGACTTACAGATTTGTTTGCTATAAGTTATTGCTTCTTAATGCGCCGAAAACTGCCGTCCTCGTCTTTGAGGCTCGCAAAGAAATATACTCTATGACAGCCCCGATTCGCTTGGGAATAGTACTGAGGAAGAATGAGATTTCATTTATTACCGGAAGCACTTGTCTTTGCCAGCACTTTTGCGGAGGACAGCGCCGAGATAAACACCATTGTAAATATGCAAATCGTTGTAAGTGTTTCTTTAATATCCCCGACAATCCAAGACCTGCCATCAAGCGTCGTAACTGTTGCATCTCCGCCACCGCTAAAAATTACCAACAAATGTTGCAACGCAACCGCGCCATACATAAGGCATGGCATCAACCATAAGTTGCGAGTTTGCTCGTTTTTGTCACCATTGTTTTTGTAAAAGCAAAATTTCAAATATAATGCGAACAATTGAAAAAATGTGTACGTGCATAAAAACCATCCCAAATAATTTCCAATTGGCACTCCGAAGAAGCCACCGCCATTTTCCCATATCCAACCTTGCCTTACAGTCGATGCAAAAGGGTCAAAACATAAATCCCAAAGAACCATAACAAATGCAGAGAAAACTGGAATTGTAAAAACATCCGCTCCACCAAATTTTGAGTTTTGCCTATCAAGCAAGACCTGTCCTATCATCCAAGACAAATACCCTACTGCAAAATATGAAAACATAATAAAGATTGGAACAACGCCTAATTTCGGACCTATCAAATCTGTGTAATGATCTGTATAATGATAATGACCAAATGGAAAGCCTGTGTAAATACTTAATGTTTCGTAACTCCAACTTATAACAAATGTGAGCGCAAAAAACAACGACGCGGGGAAAAAGTACGAGTATATTCTCGGCATCCTATTCCGTGACAGGACTGAGGCTTTTATCATGAAGTTCGAGAGTGCGCTTTTGGCTCTCTACATGCGTGATTCCGCTTCGGCAGAGGAAACCATACGGCTGTCTTTCATCATAGGCGGCGCCACGCATGTTTTTCTGAACGAAAAATGCGACCACCAAATCAACTGTACAGTGCTTGTCGATTTACTTAGGCGCATATCTGGTTAGAATGAGTTTTGCCTGTGGGAAAAGAGATTGAGCCCCCTCTCCTGCTGTCCTTAATCAGGGTGCAATAATTCCTTAGACTGGGGATTTATTGCACCCTGACTGGCTGAAGTGACTAAACTCCTTGATGTTACTGGACTTGTCTACTCTCGCTATTTCTTTATTGCACTTTGAACATTTTCTGTACTCTGACTCGGCAGACACGAGTACCATTGTTACCCAGACTGAAAATTCCCCCTGCAAACGCATTGTCATAACGATAAGTCCAGTTCCACTGACCCGACATTTTTTCATCCTTTAAATAAGTATCATAAACACAAGAAGGAGCCACCAGTGATTCGGCCTGCTTTCGGAAATCAGTTGAGCCACATGCAAGATAGATTTTTTCGAAATCAGATGCATTATTTAACATTAGATATCACCTTCAAAACCATAGAAAGTAAATTTTCTGAAACGGTATTTGAAATTTCTAATACATTTTTTCCGACGTGTATAACCATATCTGTTCTAAATGTTGAAGTAGATTGGCTTATTGAAGAATCGATAGGAGGCTGGATTTCAACAAAATTTACTTGGTTTTGCGTTTCTTTCTGTATCTTGAGATTTTTCCCTTTAATGCGGCGTTCCCAATAATAGAATTGTCTTTCTACAATATTATTTTCATGGCACCATGCCCTAACTCCCATATCACTGCTACGGCAATCTTGTATAATGGTTTCCCATTTTAATAAATTATTTGTGTTTGCAATCTTATTCATATAGTACCTCCAAAAAACTAGCCACTTCAAAAACATTTGCTGTTTTTTTAAGCTTGGATTAATTATCGCAAAAATGAAAATAAAATACGAGGTACTTATGATCTATTGTTTACATTAGGCCTAGCAATATCAATAGGTTACTGTAGACAAAAGTTATTTTATGAAACTGTCTATATTTGTCTGCTAAATTTAAGTGTATAAAAAGAGATTCAAGCTATAAGTGAATACCTTCATAAATTAGGATAACTTTAATTTTTTATGTGTATCTTTTAACTCTATGCCTGTAACTTCTAAAAAAAGTTTTTGGATAGTCGATCTATTGGAAAAGGTTATCTCCCTAGGTTCTTAATTGACTGCTTTTTTCATCTTAAGGTGGGGGAATATAAAACTCTCAACACTATTATTCTTTTATTTTTACTCGATCTACTCTTTAACAAATTACAATAGTTTAATTTTAGATTTTAATTCATTTACTCTTTCTGTATAGTTAAATCCAAAATGAAAATGCTGTGAGATATAAAAATGTCATATATTTTCTTAGGGAGTGTCTGAAAACTAAATATTGCACAAGAACCGAGTTTTAGATAAAATAAAAGAAAAAACTTGGAGGTTACTTATATGGTATAAAAGCGTTATGAAATATCCGATGAACAATGGAATCAAATAAAAGATTTATTTCCAATTGCAAAAACTGGACGGCCTTGGCAATCCAGTATATTTTCAGTTATCATCTGGTAATTTACATGACAGTACACAAGCCGTAGACATTCTTTCCAATATTGATATAAAAGGCAGCAATATTTTAGCTGACAAGGCATATGGTACAAATGAAATTAGAGAATACATTACTTCAAAAGAGGCTTAATATACCATTCCACCAAAATCCAATACAAGGAACCCATGGTATTGTGACTGGTAGTTGTATAAAGAACACCATTTAGTAGAATGTTTCTTTAATAAAATCAAGCATTTTAGAAGAATTGCAACTCGATATGACAAACTTGCTTTTTCTTTTATTGCTTTTGTTTACATTGCCGCTATCTTTATTTTGTCTAAATAGGCTATTTCTATATTGTTTTCAGACACACCCTAATTAAATGCATTTTGAGAGAGTGCATTTAATTTTTTTATATACGCATTTGTTTTCCAGCTTGTGAGCATATATCGTGTATTGTAAATTGAACAAGTATATCAGCTTTCTGATGAATAAATAGAAAAAATATACCAAAGCGTATTGCATTATTATGAATATATATGTATAATTATAAAATAATCAAGAGTTGTAATAAATTATTTCAAATATGGGGGATTGATAATGAAAAAGTTAATAGCAGCTGCAGTTGCAGTTGTTTTTAGTGTAGTATTATTTGCAGCTTGTGGGCAAACTACTAAAAATAATGCAAATTCAAATTTGCTGGATAAGATAAAAAAGTCGGGTGAAATCACTATAGGAACAGAAGAGGGATATCCACCTATGGAATTTAGAGACGGCAGTGGTAAATTGGTGGGGTTCGACGTGGATTTTTCAAATGAAGTAGCAAAAAGGCTGGGAGTTAAAGCAAATTTTTTAGTTATGGATTTTAATGGACTCATATTGGCACTTAATTCAAATAAGTTTGATGCTGCTGTTGCATCCATAAGCATAACGGATGAACGTAAGAAAAATACGGATTTTTCTGCATCCTATATAAATGGAGGGCAGGTTATTGCAGTAAAAAGTGGAAGAGAGGATATAAAAGGAGCAGGTGATTTAAAGGGAAAGGTTATAGCCTGTGAATTAGGTACCACAGGAGAAAAAGTGGCAAATGGCATTAAAGGTGTGAAGGAATTGAAGAAATATGACAAGATAACGGAAGCTTTTCAGGATATGTCCATAGGCAGGGTGGATGCTGCAGTAATAGATGAGCAGGTAGGCGGATATTATATCCAGAAGAAAAAAGGTGAATTCAAGATAGTACCGGGTGCACTGAGTAAAGAACCTATGGGAGTGGCCTATAGAAAAGGTGATGATTCACTAAAAAAAGAGATAGATAAAATCATAGCGGATATGAAAAAAGACGGAACACTTTCAAAACTTTCAGTAAAGTGGTTTGGATTTGATGTCTATAAAGAATAATTTCGAGGAGGAGATATTTATGGCTGATTTAAAGGGAAGAAGTTTTTTAACGTTAAAGGACTTTTCACAGCAAGAGATAAAATATCTGCTGGAGCTCTCCAAAAAACTCAAAGAAGAAAAATACAGCGGCAGTGAAAAGAAGAGACTGCAGGGTAAAAATATTGCACTTATATTTGAAAAAGATTCTCTGAGAACAAGGTGTTCCTTTCAGGTGGGAGCCTATGATCAGGGGGCCACAGTAACTTATATAGGACCTACAGGAAGTCATATGGGCAAGAAGGAATCGGTAAAGGATACTGCCAGAGTGATGGGTAGAATGTTTGATGCAGTGGAGTACAGGGGTTTTTCACAAAAAAATATGGAGATATTTGCGGAGTATTCAAAAGTTCCCCTGTGGAATGGACTCTCCGATGAAGATCACCCTACTCAAGTTCTGGCAGACTTTTTAACTGTAGAAGAACATATAGATAAACCTTTGAAGGATGTAAATTTCATCTACATCGGGGATGGAAGAAACAATATGGCAAATGCCCTCATGATAGGTGCGTCAAAAATGGGAATGAATTTTAAAATAATAGCTCCTCGGGAACTGTTTCCAGAAGATCAGCTTGTCAAGGAATGTAAAGAAATATCGGAACAAAATGGAGGACATATTACCATAAGCGATGATGTATACAGCAGTGTAAAAGGAGCAGATGTCCTATATACTGACGTGTGGCTTTCAATGGGTGAAGAAAAGGGACTGTGGAAAAACAGGATCAAAACTTTGATGCCGTATCAGATAAATGAAAAGCTTATAGAAGCTTGCGGAAATAAAGATGTAAAATTCATGCACTGTCTTCCTGCTTTTCACAACAGGGAGACGGATACAGGTGAGGATATATACCAGAAATTTGGATATGAAGCACTGGAGGTTACAGAAGAAGTGTTTGAAGGAAAGCATTCCATAGTATTTGATGAAGCGGAAAACAGACTGCATACCATAAAAGCGGTTATGGTGGCAACTTTATCCGGGCCTGAGAATAATTAGATGCAGTAATATTTAGAAAGAAGGAATAATATGAACTCCATATTGTATTTGGAAGATGGAACTGTATTTATGGGAAAAGCCATAGGGAAAAAAGGTATAACTACAGGAGAGCTTGTTTTCAATACATCTATGACAGGTTATCAGGAGATACTGACGGATTCGTCTTACAGAGGGCAGGTAATAACTATGTGTTATCCATATATAGGAAACTACGGTGTCAATCACAATTTTAGCCAGTCTGAAGAAACACAGGTAAAAGGTATAGTGTTGAAGAATATATATAGTGATACATCCCATTATATGAGTGAGGACAGTTTCACAAATTTTTTAGAGAAAAATAACATAGTGGGTATAAGCGGAATAGATACCAGAAGTATAACTAAGAAGATAAGATCCAAGGGAACAATGAAATGTGTAATATGCAGTGAAAATGAAAACATAAACCAGATCAAAAATGTCTTGAATTCCGAAGATGATAAAAATTTGGTCCAGCAGGTGAGTATTTCCTGTATAAAGAGGATTAAAGGAAATGGTCCCAGGGTGGCGGTTTTGGATTTCGGTGCCAAGAACAATATAATTGAAAATCTAAAATATAGAAATTGTGATATAACCCTGTTCCCGTACAATTCTTCTTATGAGGTCATAATGGACACGCATCCCGATGGAGTGCTTTTAAGCAATGGACCTGGAGATCCCAAAGATTTAAGTGAAATTATTCCCACTTTAAAAAAGATGGTTGGGAATATTCCTGTATTTGGTATATGCCTGGGACATCAACTGCTTGCTCTTGCAATGGGAGGAGATACCTATAAAATGAAGTTCGGACACAGGGGCGGTAATCATGGGGTATATGACAGAAACCTGGATAAGGCTTTCATAACTTCTCAAAATCATGGTTATGCGGTTAAGGAGGAAAGTCTCAATAAGAATGTGCTTGAAATAACCCATGTAAATTTAAACGACAATACTGTAGAGGGAATAAGACATAAGACCCTCCCTATATTTTCAGTTCAATTTCATCCAGAAGGTTCTCCAGGCCCTACAGATACAGGATATCTGTTTGATAGATTTATAAGATATATGACTCTATAGTATAAATAAACAAGGAGAAGTGATATAATGCCGTTAAGAGAAAACTTGAAGAAGGTTTTGATAATAGGATCGGGTCCTATAATAATAGGTCAGGCTGCAGAATTCGATTATTCAGGAACACAGGCTTGTGAGGCTATAAAAAAAGAGGGCATAGAGACAATTCTCGTAAACAGCAATCCTGCAACTATAATGACGGACAAGAATATTGCAGATAAGACCTATATAGAACCTTTGACTGTTGAATCGTTGGAGGCAATAATAGCAAAAGAAAGACCGGATGGTGTCCTGGCGGGTTTTGGTGGACAGACAGCTCTGAATTTGGCCATGGAACTGAATCAGGCTGGAATTTTGAAAAAGTATAATGTGGAGTTGCTTGGAATAAAGGTGGAATCCATAAAAAATGCAGAGGACAGGAAGAGCTTTAAAGATCTTATGGAGGAAATAGACGAGCCTATAGCAGTTAGTACCATAGCTACTAATTTGGATGAATGCAAGGAATTTTTAAGTAAAATCAGTCTGCCTATTATAATAAGGCCTGCCTATACTCTGGGAGGTACCGGTGGAGGAATTGCAAACAATTATGAAGAATATCTGGAAATATGCAAAAATGGTTTGGAGGAAAGTCCTATAACCCAGATACTTCTGGAACAGAGTCTGGCTGGATGGAAAGAACTGGAATATGAAATAATGAGGGATAAAAAGGACAACTGCATGGTAGTGTGCAACATGGAAAATATTGATCCTGTAGGTATACACACGGGAGACAGCATAGTGGTGGCACCTTCCCAGACGCTGAGTGACAGAGAATATCAGATGCTGAGAAGATCTGCTATCAAGATAATAAGAACTTTGAAAATAGAAGGCGGGTGCAATATACAATTCGCACTGGATCCGAAGAGCAACAGGTATATGGTAATAGAAGTGAATCCAAGAGTGAGCAGATCAAGTGCACTGGCATCCAAAGCTGCGGGATATCCCATAGCCAAGATTGCAGCTAAAATTGCAATTGGTTATACTCTGGATGAATTGAAAAACTATGTCACGGGAAATTCCAGCGCCCTTTTCGAGCCTGCTCTTGATTATTGTGTGGTTAAAATGCCTAAATGGCCTTTTGATAAATTCAAGACTGCAGACAGAGTGTTAAAGACCCAGATGAAGGCCACAGGGGAAGTTATGGCTATAGACAGGAGTTTTGAAAGCGCTCTTTTAAAAGCGGTGATAAGTCTTGAAGGCAAGATAATAGGACTGCAGCTGGACAAACTGGAAAAGCTCAGTGTACAGGAGATTATTGATAAATTGAACATGCAGGATGATGAGAGGCTGTTTGCCCTGGCTGAAGCTCTGAGAAAGGGAATGAGCGTGGATGAGCTTCATAAAATAACTAAGATAGACAAGTGGTTTATAAATAGAATAAACAATATAATAGATATGGAAAATCAATTGCTTGACAATGTTCCCAGTGTGGATGCCATACAACAGGCTGAAATAATGGGATTTACAGATAAATATATATGCAAGCTTCTGGGTATGAAACTGGAGGATCTTAAAAAGCTTAAGGAAGTCAACAGAATCCGGGTGGTATACAAGATGGTGGATACCTGCAGCGGAGAGTTTCAGGCAAAGACTTCCTACTATTATTCCTGCTATGATCTGGAAAATGACAATATAGTATCTGGAGACAAGAAGATACTTGTAATAGGTTCCGGGCCCATCAGAATAGGTCAGGGTATAGAATTTGACTACTGCTGTGTAAATGGAGTGTGGGCAATAAAGAAGTCGGGATACCAGGCTATTATAGTAAATAATAATCCGGAGACTGTAAGTACTGATTTTGATATTTCAGATAAACTGTATTTTGATCCACTGTATATAGATGATGTGATGAATGTGATAAATGAAGAAAAGGTTGATGGAGTCATAGTTCAATTTGGAGGACAGACGGCTTTGAATCTATCCAAAAAATTAAACGAGATGGGAGTGAAATTACTGGGAACTTCCTTTGAATCCATAGATCTGGCGGAGGACAGGGAAAAGTTCAGAGTGCTTCTTAAAAAATTGAATATTGATTCTCCCATAGGTGGTTCGGTAACCAGTCTTGAAGAAGCAGATGCATTGGTTTCTGAAATAGGCTATCCTGTAATTGTAAGACCTTCCTATGTAATAGGCGGAAGAGCCATGAAGGTTGTATACAATCACGAGGAATTATCTCAGTACTTAAAAGATGCGGTAAATCTATCAAAAGAATATCCTGTACTTGTTGATAAATATATATTGGGCAGAGAGATAGAAGTGGATGCCATATCTGATGGACAGAATCTGGTAATTCCGGGAATAATGGAGCATATAGAGAGAACTGGAGTACATTCCGGGGACAGTATTGCAGTGTATCCGGCAAATGATCTACCTGATGATGTATTGAAAAAAATAGAGGACTATACGGTAAAAATAGCCAGAAGGTTAAATGTAAAAGGACTTTTAAATGTACAGTATGCTTTTGATGGAGACAAGGTATATGTGATAGAGGTAAATCCAAGAGCTTCCAGAACCGTGCCCATATTAAGCAAGGTTACGGATATACCCATGGTGGAAATAGCCGTACAGATTATGCTTGGCAAGAAAATAAAGGATTTTGGATATAGGCAGGATGAATATAAGTTCAGCAGTATTTATGCTGTGAAGATGCCTGTATTCTCCAGCAAAAAATTACCAGGGGTGGATGTGGCTCTGGGACCTGAGATGAAATCCACAGGAGAAGTCCTGGGAGTTGATCTATACAAGAATAAAGCTATATACAAATCATTTAAAGCAGCAGGAATTGAGATTCTGCAAAATGGAAATCTTTATGTTTCCATAAATGACAGGGACAAATACAGTTCACTGCCGGTAATAAAAAAATACAGCCAACTGGGATTTAATATCTCTGCTTCTGCTGGAACTTATAGATTTTTAGAGCAAAATGGGGTAAAATGTAGTGAAATTGATATAGAAAATGCAGTAGAATACATCAAAGAAGATAAAATAGATATAGTGCTGAATATACCAACTCAGGGATACGACAGTAAAAAACCCGGTTTTGAGCTGAGACATACTGCCCTGGCTCATGACAAAGTGATCTTTACCTGTGTTGATACAGCTAATGCATATATTGAAGCTGTATTAGTGGAAAAAAATGGTGAGAATATAGAATATAAGACCATGGAAGAGTATCTGAGGAAAAGATCCGATAATAGAAAATTTGTCCGTATATGAGTGAAAGGTACTAACTCTATAATTGTCTCACAAGAATTTGGGAGGTAAAGTGATAATATGAATTTTAAAGCTATATGTGAAGATCCACAGGAGTTAGATGAAAATTATCCTGCAATGGTACAGGGAGTTTACTATGACAGCAAGGGATCCAAAATTATGGGAATAATGCATGTTGCTCAGGGTTTGGGGCCTCATGCAACAATAATTTTATTGCATGGATTTCCAGGGTATGAACAAAATTTTGATCTTGCCCATGTGCTGCTTAGAAGCGGCTATAATGTGCTGATATTCCACTATAGGGGCAGCTGGGGAAGTCAGGGGGATTATTCCATAAACCATGCGCTGGAAGATGTGGAATCTTCAATTGACTTTTTGAAATCCAGTTTTGCCAGGGAACGTTATAGGGTTGACAGTAAAAAAATAATTTTGATTGGGCACAGTCTGGGAGGGTTTAGTGCTTTCATGACTGCAGCAAATCATCCGGAAATCAAGTTGGTGGGATGCATTGCGGGGTTTAATTTTGGACTTTATGGAAAAAAACTCTGCAATGATAAATTTTTAATTGAAAAAGCCATGAAAGAATGGGGCGAAGCAGTTGTGTTTCTCAATGGACTGACCGTCAGAAATTTTATAGAAAATATCATAGAAAACAGGGACAAGTGGAATCTGCTTAATATATCGGAAGGATTGAAAAATCATTTTCTATTGATGGTTGGAGGCAAAAAGGATGCAATAGCACCTTTAGAAGATCACTATAGGCCGCTGGCAAAAGTGTTGGAGGAGAAAGATATTGATGTTAGAGAGGTAATATTGGATGGGGATCATTCTTTTTCCGCAAAAAGAATAGTTCTTGCCAAGGAAGTGCTCAGCTGGCTTCATGAACAAAAAATTAATTAAATTCAGATGTATAAACTGAATATATGTACATAAAATAAATCCGAAAATTGGGTGAGTTAGGATTGAATTGGAGTGATTTATTTTATGAAAAAAAATGTGATTAAAGCAGTGACTCTGGCTGTATTTTTTTGTATGTGCCTTCAGGTACCTGTAAAATCCGTTTCCAGTGAGTATAATTATGGCATTGAGGAAAAACAGGATATCCTGTGTCTTATGATGGCCTATCCGGAATATATCACGGATGTGGAAAAGGACAACAGCGGCAGTGTGTATATAGTCATGAAGTCCGGTAAAAAAATTTTGTATGATGATAAAAAAGACAAAAATTTTCAGCAAAAATTTCAGAATCCGGATTTACAGGATATGATGGAGCAGCCTTATCCATTGGGAGCTGTGGATGGGGCGGCGGAAAAAGATTGTGATCCTGGAAGGATTAGGGTTTACTCTCTTTTAAAAGAGGTTTACGGCGGCAATAGAAGTTCTGTGGAATCAAATTTGAAGATGGCAGATTTGGGATACAGGAGATTTCAGTTCAATGGAAACAATAGAGCTTCAATATCTCTTGAAAATGCAATGAAGGAGCTTGTGCCTATTTCACGAAATAGAGGGGATATTTCAAAATGCCTGTTTCCAAGCAGTGGAACTTTCAATTACAGGTGTATTTCAGGAACAGGTATGCTGAGCCCGCATTCCTTTGGAATAGCTATTGATCTTGCCAGAGATAGGAGGGATTACTGGAAGTGGGTGCCCAGGGAAGAGGGAAGCCTGAGAATAAGAGAATATCCCAGAGAAATTGTAGAAATATTTGAAAAGAATAATTTTGTATGGGGAGGAAAATGGAGCCATTTTGATACGCTGCATTTTGAATACAGGCCGGAAATAATTCTAAAGGCCAGATATTTTGGAAATAAAAAATCAAAGGGCAGTTGTTGGTATGAGGGTGTTCCTCTCCAAAATGAACTGATAAAAAACTGTATTGAAAAAATAGATAAAAAATTATAGTGGAGATTTTGTAATAAATATGAAGCTTTTATTAAAATTTACAGAGTGATTATGATTTCGATTGGGTATAATAAGTTTACAAATTATATAGATTGTATGAGGAGTATGGCTTATGAAACATTTCCCAATAAAGAAAGTTTTAAAAATTTTAATGGTAATTTCAGTTATATTTTTTATCTGTCCCTTTGATAACATACAAGGGGAAGAAATTGATGAAAAAAATGAGATCATAAATTCTGTAAAAAAAATATTTGAAGATAGAAATGAAGCTATATTAAATGGAAACTTGAAACTCATAGAGTCCAATTATGATAAAAACACCAGATATGGTACCTGGGCCTATGAACACGAAGAAAAAAAAATGAAATACCTGAAAAACTGGGAAGAAAAGCAGGGAGTGAAATTTATTGAAATCACACCTGATATAGTAGTCAAGAGAGTTAGGAAAAGTGAGGACAAATTTTCTGTGAATTTAATATGTTCTACGGAATATAAATATATATACACAGATGCGCCAAAATCCATAAACAGCTGCAGAATAGGAACTTCACATGTACTGAATATGAAGAAAAAAGATGAAAGGTGGATTATTACCAAGGAGTGGTATAAGGATCCCTTCGCAGATTCTTTAAATCTGGATAATTTAAAGGCTGATTCTGTAAAACAGTATATATTGTCTCAAGGCAAAAGGGATTTTTCCAGTATGCCGGACGGGAGAAAGTCCTCCGTGGAATATGCAGACAGATACTGTGGAATAGCTTCGGGAAAAAAATATGGATATACCTATAACAAGAAATATAGGAATTATAATTCCCGGGGTGGTGACTGTGCCAATTTTGCATCTCAGGTGATGCATGAAGGTGGAAAATTCAGAAAAAATTCCAGCTGGAGCTATGATAGATCTGGAGCTACCAGTTCCTGGCTGAATGCAGATGGATTCAAAAATTATATGATATACAGCGGAAGGGCATCCGTTATAGCTCATGGGAGTTATGAAAAAGTATATAAAGCTGCCTACAAACTTCTTCCAGGGGATTTTATAGCATATGAAAAAAAAGGAGATATAACTCATATTTCTGTGGTGACAGGTGCGGATTCCAGAGGATATTCACTGGTGAGCTGTCATAATACAGATAGAAACAAGGTGCCCTGGGATCTGGGATGGAGCGATAAAAATATAAAATTTTGGCTTGTTCATGTAAATTACTAAGCCTGAACCTCAGATTCATCTTATACTGTTGAAGTATCTTTAGAAAATTTAGTTACCACATTTTCTATATCCTTTTGGCAATTTTCCAGGGCTTTATCAGTACCAATGGAAGATGTATCCGTACCTTCTATCAATATACTTTCAAATTTATTTATACCTAGGAATTTAAACACATCCCTGAAATAATTAATGGCGTGGTTGAATTTGGAACTGAATATTTTAGGATAGATTTCTCCACAGGATTGAATATAAACCATGTTGCGGATTTTATCATCCAGGAGTCCCACTGCATCTTCCCCGGATATTTTGATTATTTTGTCATTTACCATAATGCAGTCCAAATATGACTTTAGTCTTGAAGGGCAGCTCAAGCTCCACATGGGAGCTGCTATTACATAGGTATCTGCACTCAAAAATTGATCACAGAGTGCATTTATTCTATCTACTTTTTTTTTATCCTCTTCTGACAAACTATTGTAGATATCCCCGGAAACCAGCTGTCCCCTGCCGATGAATATTCTGTGATTTATTTCAGGAATATTTTCATTGTATAAGTCCAGTTCTTCTACAGCATAATTGTTTTGGTTTTTAGATATAAAATTGTTTATGAAGCGCCTTCCTGCGGTTTTGCTCGCAGATGCATCTTCAGGTTTTGTATTTGCAGTAATGTACAATAACTTTTTCAATTCTATGCCTCCCGATAAAAAATATTTAATGCTGTTCTGTAAATTATTCTTAGCATATAATTTTAATTTATACTATTTATTCCATCAAAATTTTTATAGATAACATATATGGGTGCTGCATTGTGCAGCATCCATTTTGTCATTTGCCAAATGATTTTTCGTATTCAGGCAGAATTTGCTTATTTGGATAAATAAGCTCTGGATGCATAAATTGATAAAAGAAGGATATGCTACAAAAAGGATATTGTTTTACTAACGGAATTAGGAGGAAAATGGCATTGTTTAAATTGAGTAAAACCCAGAAATTAACAGGAAACATATATGTAGTGAGAACATTAATTTCTAATTTCTTTATATATTCTGATTGTGAAAACACCATATGTTTTAATACAGGATTTATGCCGTCTATTATAAGAAAAGAATTAAAAAAAATAGATATTTATCCTCAATCAGTTTCCGGTGTATTTTTGACCTATCCTAATTTTTACCATATTGGAGGTATAAAGCTGTTTAAAAATGCGGATATATACTTTTCGTCAGATATATTAACGGATAAATTTGAAAACAGATATTTCCATATTGGCAATACCATGAATGCGAGTTGTAAAAAACTCAAGGACGGGGATATAGTGAATATTGGCAAGGTAAAAATAAAATCTGTTGTATTCCCTGGACACAAAAAAGGGGTTATTTCTTACATAGTCAACGATAGTATTCTATTTGTATAAAATACATTCAAAAATATTATTTATTTAATTGAAAATGAAATAAATAATTTATGGACAAACAGTGTGTACGATATATAGATTGACATTACTAAAGAACTAGTGTATTATAATAATAGGACACTAAGATTAATAATTCCATGTGGAGGTGAAAAAATGGAAGCTGAATTTGATCCCAATATACCCATATATATTCAAATAATGAATACTATAAAGATGAAAATAATAAGTGAAGAGTTAAAACCAGAAGACAAACTATCTTCTGTAAGGGAGATGTCTGTAAAACTTAAGGTCAATCCCAATACTATTCAGAGAGCCTATCAGGAGCTTGAAAGGCAAGGCATTACTTACAAGAAAAGGGGCATGGGTACCTTTGTAAGCGGGGATATATCCATGATAGAAAGGCTGAAGGAAGAAATGGCGGATGACATACTCCGTGTTTTTATAAAAAGTATGAAGGATCTGGGATTTTCACCAGAAGAAATAGTTGAAGCTGTAAAAGAAAATATATAGGAGGATATTTGAAAATGGAAACAATACTGAAATGTACTGATTTAAAAAAATCCTATTTTAGAAAAGTTGCTTTAAATGGACTTGATTTAGAAATTAAGAGAGGAAAGATAATGGGACTTTTAGGTCCAAATGGAAGTGGAAAAACCACTTTTTTGAAGATAACAGCTGGGATATTAAGTCCAAGTTCTGGAGAAATACTTATAAATGGAAACAAGCCAGGGACAAAAACGAAAGCTCAAGTTTCATATCTGCCTGACAGGGATTATCTGTACAAGTGGATGAGAATAAGTGATGCTGTAGACTTTTTTAAAGATATGTATGATGATTTTGACGGAGAAAAGGCAGAAGAACTGCTGAAGTTCATGGATCTAAATGAGGACAGCAGAGTGAGGGAACTGTCCAAGGGTATGAGTGAAAAGCTGTATCTTACATTGGTGCTTTCAAGGAAATCACAGCTTTATGTGCTGGACGAACCTCTAGGGGGAGTGGATCCTACTACCAGAGAAAAAATATTAGATGCAATACTCAAAAATTATACAGAGAGCAGTTCCATACTGATAACTACACATTTGGTGAGTGATATTGAAAGATTATTTGACGATGTGGCTTTTATATCCGAAGGCAGGATAATATTATCTGGAAATGCGGAAGAGCTCAGATCGGAAAAGAAAATGTCCATAGATGAAATATACAGGGAGGTGTTCAAGTAATGTTTAAATTTATAAAATATGATCTTCAGGGATGCTTCAAGGATTTTATAATAATGATCTGTACTATAATAATTTTAAATATACTGCTGTTTACAAGAATAAATGTATGGGAACCACAGCTTATAGTTTTCTTGAATCTTGCCATAAGCTTTGCAGCAGGCATAGTGATTATAATATGGAATATAAGGCTGTTCAGCAGGGATATATATGAGGATACCGCATATCTTGTCTTTACTACACCTAAAAGCGGCGGGAATATATTGATGAACAAGATCATTACAGCTATCCTGCAGAACCTTATAATATCCTTCTTTTTAGTGGCATTTACAGCTATTTTGATTCAAATGCTGAAGCTTACCCAGGGATTTGTACTTGATACAGGAATATCTTTCAGCCAGATTTTCAGTGCTGTAACTCCACAATTTATAGTATATTCCATATTGGTGCTGTTTATAGTATATATTTCATTTTTGCTTACTGTATATTTATCTCTGGCATTGGGCAGAGTTGCCATTAAAAATAGAAAGTTAGGCAAAATAGGCACCTTTGGTATATTTGTAGTACTGTGCATCATACAGGCCAAAATAGAAGACCTTCTTTCCAGTGCTTTTCCCCAGGGCTTTATGCTGAGAATATTTAACTTTGACAATGCAGGACCGGCGATAAAAAGTACAGTGAATACTTTTACTAATTCAAATAGTATTTTTTTGTCGGGAGTCAGTCTGAATATAGCTGAGCTCACTGTATCCCTGATTTTTATTGCAGCCATGTTCTACGCTACGGCCTATCTTATAGAAAATAAATTGGATTTGTAATTTCAATTTATCCGAATGCTACCACTGCTGATACTTCCACGCACTCTGTGAAAGCGACTGTCACCAAATCAAAGATTCAGGACATCTGCTTTTCTCAAAGTTGGAGATAAGCACTGCTATGTACCGCATAAGTTCTTCTGCTGTAAAATGCATTTTATTAAAAATAATTTAAAATATTGAAGGATTTACCTGGAAAGGAGAGAATATAGAATATAGAGAGGGGTTGGTCATATCATGGGGAAAATACATGTTTCGAAATCACAGTTAATAAAAGATAAAACCGATAAAATTGAAAAGATATTTGGAGGTTTGAAGGAAAATTCCAGTTTGGAGAAATTTATAGAAATATTTAAGCAGAATTATCCTGAAGACTGGAATAGAATAGTGGAACGCTATGATGATCATAAAAAATTGAGAAAAAAGGGGAAAAATTATCCTATGCCTGAGCCTAAAAAATATCTTGAGCATATCTACAGTGATTACCTTAATAAAAAAAGTTGAGGATTTGCAGTATTAAAAGGGGTTATCTTTAAATAAAAGGTAGCCTTTTTTAATACAATGATTTTTCGTCAGTGCTGTACAAATTATTTTATTTCTTATATTATATATTATATTAAAACAAAATGAATAGAGTAAATTGTAAAATGGAGGATGTAAATACTAAATGGATTGTGCTTGGTATTTTATAAAAAATAATATATATAGGGGATTATATAAATGAATAAAACTATTTTAATGGTGGATGATGAACAGAGAATGAGAGTCCTTATAGAGGCATACCTGAAAAAGGAGGGGCTGAATGTTATTTTGGCGGAAAATGGTTGGGATGCACTTGAAAAATTCAAGGTGAACCAGGTGGATTTAGTAGTACTTGATATAATGATGCCTGTAATGGATGGATGGTCAACTTGTAAAGAACTTAGGAAAATTTCAAATGTTCCCATAATAATGCTTACTGCCAGAGCTGAAGACGAAGATCAACTTTTGGGATTTCAGTTGGGAACGGACAGCTATGTAACTAAACCTATAAGCCCTAAAATTCTGGTGGCTAAGATAAAGGCACTTTTGAGAAGAACTTATTATGATGAAGACAATTCTGCAAAAGAAAACAGCTATGGTGGAATTTTCGTAGATGAAGAGGGACATGAGGTGAAGGTGGATGGAGAAACCGTGTATCTTTCACCAAAAGAATTTGAACTGCTGTGCTATTTGATAAAAAACAAGAACATAGTTTTAAGCAGGGAAAAAATTTTGGATTCTATATGGGGATTGGACTACTATGGGGATCTGAGAACAGTAGATACCCACGTTAAGAGATTAAGAGAAAAATTGGGGGTTAAATCTTATCTGATAGCCACAGTCAGGGGAGTAGGCTATAAATTTGAGGTAAAAAAATAATGAAGGAAAAAAATATTTTTTGGGGAAATAAATATATACTCAAAATACGTAAAAATATAACATGGAAATTATTTGTAATAACTTCTTTAGTATTTATAATTTTCATCAGTGGTACATTAATATTTCAATCCCTGTTTTTTGGAAAATTTTATATAAACAAGAAGGAGAGAAATATGCAGGGTGAAACCCAAAAATTTAAAACCGCCTATAATAAAATAGGAGAACAAGATGCTGTAGTAGAGCTGATAAGAAAATTTGAAGAGGACAATAATGCCAAAATAGTTATAATGGATAAAACCGGAAAAATAAAATTCATAACAAAATTGAATAATGAGGGATATGATGCGGTTAGGATAAAGATCATAAATGATATTATAGTGAGATGGACTGAAGATTCCGATCTGCTCAGTGATATGAAAAAATACAATAAGCCTTTGACTATTATTGCAGACAGGGAAATCAATGGAACAAAGAATATTGTCACAGCTGTTCCGGATAATAGCAAGGAGGAAATAATATTTGCAGTTACCTCCCTTCAGCCTGTAGATGAAGCATCTTCTGTAATAAAAGAGTTTTATTTGTATTTTTATATAGGCGCAGTGATATTGATTTTGATACTCTCTTTGATATATACAAACATGGTCTCAAAACCACTTGTTGAACTGAATGATACCGCAAAAAAGATGGCATCTCTTGATTTTTCTGAAAAATGCACTGTTAAAAGTGAAGATGAAATAGGAAATTTGGCAAATACACTGAATTTTTTATCCTGCAATCTGGATAATGCTTTGACATCTCTTAAGAAAGCCAATATAAAGTTGGAGAAAGATATAGAGAGGGAAAGAGAAATAGAGAAGATAAGAAAAGAATTTGTAGCTGCAGTTTCCCATGAGCTTAAAACTCCTATAAATCTCATAGAAGGTTATGCAGAGGGCTTGAGGGATAATATATTTAAATCTGAGGAAAAAGATTATTATATTGATATCATAATAGATGAGAGCAATAAAATGGCAAACCTGGTGGCAGATATGCTGAACCTTTCACATCTTGAATCGGGAAAGCTTAAATTAGACAAAGAAATATTCTTCATGGATGAACTTATAGTTTCCGTCTCCAAGAAATTCTTAAAAATTATGAAGGACAAGAATATAACAGTTAATTTTAAAATGGTGAAGCAGGTTAAAGTGAATGCAGATTGGAACAGGATGGAGCAGGTTATAGATAATTTTACTACTAATGCTATAAAAAATACTGAACAAGGTGGAACTATAAATTTTTCCATAGTGGATAGCGGGAACAGAGCTGTTGTATCTGTAGAAAATACCGGAAAAAAGATACCAGAGAAGGATATAAATAAAATATGGGATAATTTTTATAAAATAGATAAATCCAGAAATAGGGATCTGGGTGGTACTGGTGTTGGTCTTGCCATAGTAAAAAATATATTGAAACTCCATGGATATGAATATGGTGTTAGAAACACGGATAATGGTGTGGAATTCTATTTTTCAATGGATAAAGTATAAAATAATTTTTAAATTAATTCAGATGGAGTTGTCCATAAGAATGTTTTACCTGCATTGTTCTTAGAAAAATTTAAGTTTGTTAACAGAATATTAACAAACTTGCCATTTAAGTGTCACGTAAGTACTGTAAAATCTATTTTAAGAATTTAACATGGATTTTACAGTACTTACTTTAGAAAAGGGGAAACAAAATGACGATTGCAGGTGTAAAAAACAATAAAAATAAAGTATTAGGTAAAATATTTAATTTATTGTTTAACAATATAGATATTGTGATATTTTGTATTATAGTTTATATAAAGCTTATGTCCTATGAAAAGGACATATCTACGGGTTATCTGGATCATTCTGTAATTTTTCCAATAGCTGCATCAATATTGATATTGGCTAGTTTTTCATTTCTTTTTAAGGGGAAAAACAGAATCAGTTTCTTGTATATAGCCGATATTGTATTGAGCATAATGCTTATAGCCGATTTGATGTATTACAGGTATTTTAAAGATATCACAACAGTAGCTGCTATAAGGAATGCCAAATTGTTACAGGGGGTTTCCTCCAGCGTGGGAAGTGTGGCAAGTGTTAAGGATCTCTACTATGTAGTAGATCTGTTTGTTCTGCTTCCTCTGACCAGAATATATAAAAAGAGGAGAAATAACGTAATTTCACTGCCTAAAAGATTAGTGAGTTTTATAATAGTACTTGCAGTAGGAGTTGGAATTAATGCCTGTGCTTTTTACAGGGTTTCCAAGGAGCAGCCTACACTGCTTACGGCTATGAGCAACAGAATATATTTGACCAACATGATAGGAAATATAAATTTTCATCTGGTGGATTCCTATAATTATATAAGCAACAGCATTAAGAATTCAAAAGAATTGCCTGAGGAAAGATTAAAGGCCATCAAGACCTTTCTGCAGGAAAATAACAAAACTACAGAGGAAAACAATTTTAAAGGCATAGGAGAGGGAAAGAATCTTATTGTAATTCAAGTGGAAGCACTGCAGGGTTTTGTGATAAATCAGAAAGTAAATGGACAAGAGATAACTCCGAATTTGAATAGATGGGTAAATAAAAGCATGTACTTTGACAATTATTTTTATCAGGTTGCAGGTGGAAATACATCAGATGCAGAGTTTATGTCCAATAATTCACTTTATCCGGCACAATCGGGCGCTGCCTATTACACCTACAGCGGAAACAAATACGATTCTCTGGCAAGCTCCCTAAAGGACAAAAATTATTATACTGCAGCTTTACACGGTAACAGCGAGGGATTCTGGAATAGAAATGTAATGTATAAAGCTCAAAGTTTTGATGATTTTTTTGGAGAACATAGTTTTAATGTAGATGAAAAAATAGGCTTAGGATTGAGTGATAAATCCTTTTTGAATCAATCCCTGGAAAAGATGAAAAGTTTTAAGCAGCCCTACTATTCTTTTTTAGTTACACTAACAAGCCATTTTCCCTATGAGGCTGTGGATAAATATGGAGACTTTAATGTAGGTGAGTATGAAGGAACATTTATCGGGAATTATTTAAAAGCCATACATTATACTGATGAGCAGCTGGGACAATTTTTAGACAACCTTGAAAAAGAGGGAATCATGCAAAATTCAATTATAGCACTATATGGGGACCATTTTGCCATTCCTAAAGACAATGCCCAGCAGCTTTTTAAATTTGAAAATGAGAGCAGCAGCGATGATTATACCTGGTTTAAATACCAAAAGGTGCCTTTACTGCTTCATTTCCCGGGAGATGAATATGCAGGAGTAAATCACAAGTATACCTGCCAGATGGATCTATATCCTACTTTGGCTAATATGTATAATCTGCCTAGACAATATATGTTTGGTAAGGACATGCTAAATGGAGATAGTCAAAAGGTTATTTTCAGGAATGGTTCTTTTATAGATGGCGAGAATTTGTATGTATCCTGGTCTAACTCTTATTATGATTTGAAATCCGGTGCCAAAGTAAAAGAAACTGAAGAGCTTAAAAAGGAAAAGGATGAGTATACAAAAGAGCTTGGGTATTCAGACGATTTGCTGAATCATAATTTGATAAATGAGTTTAGCCAAAAAGAGCAAAAATGATATAACACAATTGATAATAAAAAGGGCCACATCCTAGTTGATTTTTCTATGATTATGATGTGGTGTTTTGTTTATTCCACAGGAAAATTGTAAATGCTGAAATAGAATATGTGGAAGACTTCGCGCATAGTATATAGTACATTAATTTATTCGAACTTTGATATTTGAATATAGTTTGAACCTAAAAATCACTTGATATGGCTGTGATGAGGAGGGAGTTTCATTTTTGAAACTGAAAATGAAGTATGCTTATAAAAAATATGTTGCAGGTCATTTTTGTCATATTTATATTTATTGTACCTTTTAGTTTAGTGATTATGATTTACTCTGATATAAAGGAGTTCATTGAGGAAATAAGAAATATTCATAAAAAATAGAAATTTATAGGAGAATGATATGACAGATGGAGATTTTTTTACTTTTAGTGAGTATATGAAAAAAGAATATGATGTTTTGACAGCATCCATGGAGGATTATTTAGAGATGACTTATAGGTTGGCACATAAAGAGGGATTTACCAGGATTCATGAACTGGCTGGGGCTTTGAATGTGCAACCTCCTTCAGCTACAAAGATGATACAAAAGCTTGCTGAACTGAATTTTATAAAATATGAGAAATATGGGATGATAACTCTCACAGAACAAGGCAAAAATATGGGACAATATTTGCTGAATAGACATAATATTGTGGAGAGCTTTTTAAAAGTTATCGGCATAACAAAAAATGTACTGGAACAGACGGAAAAAGTTGAGCATACCATAGATAACCAAACTGTGCTTCATTTAAAGGATTTTATAGAGTTTGTGCATACTAGGCCGGATGTTATTCGAGATTTTATAATATTCAAAGATAAGAAATCAATTATAAATAAAAATTCCAAATGAGGTGGAAGTAGTACTTTATTAAAAACTATTTTATGATATAATTAGTTTAAAATGAGAAAGTGATTTTTGGATTCAGACGAAAGTTTGACCATAAAGAAGGATGAATGATATGGATTTTGTATTTAAAAATTTTTCTTCAGTTTTAAAAATATTGCTGATTTTAATTGCTATTTTTATATTTATAAGAATAATACCTTTGCTGGTGGCAGTTGGGGTTGTTGTATTTGCTTGCTTTAAGGTAAAAAAATATTTGAAAAATAGAAAGATGAATAAATCTGTACACAGTCGCAAGAGCAATGCAGGGAAGGCTAAAAAGGATTCATTTGATTTTCATCATGGGAAGATTATAGATGTAGATTATGATGAAGTTGAAAAATAGTCGGTGCAGATGAAAAAGTAGCTTTGTTCTATGGATATGGTTGGGAAGGGAGTTGAAAACCTTTTAGGTTATTATGATAGAGACAGCTGTAATTACGATAAGTGATAAGGGTTCACAGGGAAAGAGAATTGATAGGACTGGACCTGAAATAGAAAATACGTTGGATAGATCTAAATATAATATTGCATATTATAGTATAATACCTGATGAAGTTGAGAAGATAGAAAAAGAACTGTGTTATGCCTGTGATGATCTGAAAGTGAATCTGGTACTTACAAATGGCGGCACAGGATTTTCACCTAGGGATGTTACTCCGGAAGCCACTTTGAAAGTTATAGAGAAAGATGTGCCCGGAATAGCAGAGGCCATGAGAATGAAATCTATGGAGATAACTCCAAAGGCCATGCTTTCCAGAGCAGTGTGCGGCATAAGAAAAAGTACATTGATTGTAAATTTACCAGGAAGTCCTAAGGGAGCAGTGGAAAATCTCCGGTTCATACTGCCTGCGCTGCCGCACGGTATTGATATATTGATGGGATGGGACTCTGAGTGTGCTGGAAAAATACAGGAAGGAGAATAGCTTATGGAACTGACTCATATAAATAAACAGGGCCGGGCAAGGATGGTGGATGTAAGTGAAAAAGAGAATACAAATAGGTGTGCCACAGCTGCAGCCTCCATATATATGAAGAAGGAAACTCTGTCTATCATATCAGAGGGAAAGGCCAAAAAGGGAGATGTACTTTCTGTGGCTCAGGTAGCAGGGATAATGGCTGCAAAAAATACCGCCAATATAATTCCAATGTGTCATTCTATAAATATAACAGGCTGCGACATAAAATTTACACTGGATTTTGAAAAATCCAAAATTGACATAGAAGCTTCTGCAAAAATTTCAGGCAAGACAGGAGTTGAGATGGAAGCATTGGTGGCAGCTAGTACAGCTGCTCTTACTATATATGACATGTGCAAAGCTGTGGACAGGGCCATGATAATATCAGATGTGATGCTGATTGAAAAAAGTGGAGGAAAATCTGGATTATTCAGGAGAGAAATCAGGAGAGAAATTTAGGTATATTTTCACGATGGAAGGGGAGAGACTATGGCTACAGTTATTTCAGTAAATATAAGTGAAAAGAAAGGTGAAATAAAAAGACCCATAGGAAGGGGAATGTTCAAACAAAACAATGGCTTGGAGGATGACGCCCATGCGGGAAACTGGCACAGACAGGTAAGCTTACTTGGAAAAGAGAGTATTGACAAGATGAAAGCCCTTGGAGTAAAAAATTTATCCAGCGGAAAATTTGCAGAAAATATCACTACAGAAGGTATTGTTTTATATGAGCTTCCAGTAGGAACCCTCCTTAAAGTAGGAGAGGTGATTATGGAAATTACGCAAATTGGGAAGGAATGCCACAGCGGGTGTGCCATACGAAAACAAGTTGGAGATTGTATCATGCCGCGAGAAGGGGTATTTGCCAAAGTGCTCAAGGATGGATGGATAAATGCAGGAGATTCCATAACTTTAATTAAATCACAGATATGAATGGGAATAAGTCATCAAAAAAGCTGCCTACATCAATTATTATGTAAAAATATTTTAAGTAAGAAGGCAGCACTTCATTTTGCAGTACAATAAATTGATCTTAAATTTTTACATCTAGAAGATCCAGTATAAACATAAATAGAGGTATTCCTATAAGAAGGCCCCACATGCCCATAAGATGCTCAGAAACTATTAACACTATAAAGGTAAAAAATATAGGGAGCTCCATCTTGGAAGACATTAATTTAGGATTTAAAATATAACTTTCTATAGCGTGAACTATTGCAATCATAATCAGCACATATAGCACTTTGGTGAGACCACCTATGCTGAAAGCGATAATACACAGCGGAACAAGGGATATTATCACTCCGGCTATTGGTATTAAACTCAATATGAATATCATGAATGCAATGGTTACTAATTGAGGAAAATTCAATATGTAAAGCATTATTACCGATATAATGGTATTGAAAAAAGCTATTAAAATTTGGGCTTGAATTACCTTTCCAAATGAATTCAAGAAGTTTTTACCAAAAAAACATATATATTCATATAACCCGGATATTTTGCTGTATTTGAATTTTTCCAGGAATGAAATAATCTTGTGCTTTTCCAGCATAAAGAACAAACTGAGCATTATTGAAATAAATGTATTGACACTCCATCTGCCTATATTTGCAGCAAGTTGTATGGATATATTGAATCCGGATTTCAGATAGCTTTTTATATCTATTTGTTCCAGCATATCCACTATGTAATTTTGAAATGTATTTGAAGAGGAACTTGATTTCAATTGAAAGTCAGATATATTATTTATTATATATTTACTTTGATTTACAAGCTGTGGAATTAGTTTTATAAAAATCAGTATTATAGACAGAAACAGCAGTACATATAGAACTATAGTGACTATTTTTTCCTTTGCCGGAGTTACTTTATTAAATTTTTTCAATATTAGATTTTGAAGGCTGTTTATTATATAGGAAAATAAGAAAGTAAGTAAAAATATATCGAATACAGATTGCGACCAGTAGAAAAAAGCTAATACGCCAATAAAAAAAAGTATTCTCTTTACAGATTCTTTTGAAAAAAATTCTCTCATGGAAGCCATATCATTCTCTCCTTAATGTATACCCTTAATTATAATATATTTTTTATAAACCTGCTGTCTATATGATATCATAAAATTGTAGTACATTCAGGAAATATTAAAGAAATTTTAAATATATT
>NZ_PVXP01000037.1 GCF_002995845.1 Clostridium luticellarii
TCATATATACTGTATATATTCGAATATATACAGTATATACAACATTGCAGACTTTGTCAATCTACAGCTGAAAGAGTATTAGGTGAATTGCTGTATATTTATACTTGAGACTGCCCGTTTTTTCTCAGTGAAGGAATTAGTGTCAGTAAAAATTAACTATGAATGATTTAAATTTATGTTGCGAATTTTATATTGACAATGGTACTTAAAAATTATATAATTAGCTTGTTCAAATGAGATGTAATCTTATTATATAGGTCTGCAAAAGTAGTGAGCGTATTGTTTAAGGTAAGCTAAATAATTTTATATAAATTGAATGTAATGGTTAACCAGAAAACTGGAGACTATACAAGTTGAAATTTAAATAGGCTTTTTGAGGACTGTTTAAATTTCAACTTGTATAGATTTTTTTTGGAATTTGAATATTCAGATAATAGAAATATTTTATCTATAGATTGAAGAATGTTAAAATAAGTTTTACAAAAATGATAATTTTATTTAGGGGGAGATATTTTGAAAAAGAAATTTCTAAAAATTATAGTGCTTATATCCACAATAGTTGTTGTATTTGCAGGATGTGGTACTACAAAGAATACAGATAGTTCCAGTGGAAACTCTACACAATTAACTAAAATTACACTTGGTACATATAATGGAACCTGTGAAGCGCCGTTGTATGTTGGAATTGAAAAGGGCATATTTAAAAAACATGGCCTGGATGTCAAGCTTCAAAATATAAATGCAGAAACCTTGAAAGAAGGTATAGCTTCGGGAAAAATTGCAGGGGCTCAGATTTCTCCAGGAATGTTTAAATCCATGGAACAGGGTCTGGATATAAAGCTCACTACAGGAGTTCATACAGGATGTATACAGGGCGTTGTTCCAGTTAATTCACCTATAAAGGATGTAAAAGGATTGAAAGGGAAAACTATAGGAATTGATTCTATAGGAGGAGTCCCAATGGTGCTTTTATCCATAGAGCTCGGTAAGTATGGCATTGATCCTAAAAAAGATGTACAGTGGAGAGTGTATCCTCAGCCACAGCTTGCACAGGCACTTGAAAAAGGTGAAATAGATGCTTTTGCAGCCTGGGATCCTTATGGAGCACTGGCAGTATCTCAAGGGAAGGCAAGAAAAATATTTGGAAACAGCAATAATGAAAAGGGAAAAGAGGATAGCTACTGCTGCTATGTAGGTGTAAATGGCAAGCTTGCAGATAAAGATCCTAAGCTGGTTAAAGCTTTAACTGATTCATGGGTTGAGGCAGATGCTTGGGTACAAGCTCATCCACAGGAAGCTGGAAAATTGATAGTGGACAAAAAATATGTAAGCAGTGGAGATGAAAAGGAAAATGCCAAATTATTGGGAACTTATAAATTTGTACCTGATAAGGCAAAATCCAAGAAAGATTTTACAAATACTCTTAATGCCATGAAGGCACAGGGGATAATTGATTCAAGTACAGATGTGAATGCACTTGTTAAATCCACTCTTATAGATTATTAAATTATTGTGAGATGACAATAGATCTTCCTGCAAATTAAATGCAGGAAGATTTACTCATGTCAAACAGGTGGAGAAAAGTATTCCTTATTAGCAAACTCCACCTGAGCCTAAGAATAACTTTATAATTTAGTTAATAGGATATAGATTTTGGAGGAAACAAAATGAGATATAAGCTAAACATTAAAATATTTTTGCCGATTTTAGCACTTGTTATAGCAATAATAGTTGATAAAGTGCTGCCCGACAAAATATATGCCTATCACACCACTTATTGGATACCGGTTATTTTAATAACTATAGGTATATATTTGATACTTATACTGGTATCCTTGAAATATTCTCTGCTAAACAGCAAATTAAAGGAAAAGGGACCGCTGTTTTCAGTTGGAATTTTGATTCTAGTTGTCATGGAACTGCTTACAGCGAAATTTTCAATTTTACCGCTGCCCTATTTTCCACACCCTGGGCAGGTTATCGATGTAATTATAACAGATAGAAAAATGCTTTTTCTAAGTTCGGTTTATTCAATCAGAATGTTATCAGTAGGTTACTTTTTGGGAGCAGTACTGGGACTTGTGACAGGAACTCTAATTGGATGGAGTAAAAAATTTAATTACTGGCTGGGACCGCTTCAGAAAGTTATAGGCCCTATACCTGCAACAGCTTGGATACCAATAGCCATGACTATTTTTCCCACCAGCTTTACGGCAAGCATATTTATTCTCACCCTGGCTGTATGGTTTCCAGTTACAGTAATGACCAGCTCGGGTATTGCCAATGTAAAACAGTCCTATTTTGAAGTGGCTCAAACTTTGGGTGCAGGTAAAAGTTATTTGATATTCAGAGTTGCTCTTCCCGCAGCGCTTCCTAATATATTTGTTGGTCTGTTTATGGGACTTGGAATGTCTTTTATAACTTTGATAGTGGCCGAGATGTTGGGAGTCAAAGCCGGACTTGGATGGTATATAAACTGGGCTCAAGGCTGGGCGGAATATAAAAAAGTATATGCCAGTCTGACGGTTATGTCTATTTTATTTTCTGCAATAATAAGTTTATTGTTTAGAATAAGGGACAGGATCTTGATGTGGCAGAAGGGACTTATAAAATGGTAATGTGAGAGGTGAGTTTGTTGGAAGGCAATTTATGTATAAATAATTTAAGCTGTGAATTTTTAAATCATGAGGATAAAAAAACTATAGCAATTGAAAATGTAGGATTTACTGTAAAACCGGGAGAATTTGTATCCATAGTAGGTCCCAGCGGCTGTGGCAAGTCCACTATGCTCAGAATGATAGCAGGGCTTCAAAAGCCCTCCAGTGGTGAGATAAAACTGGATGGTAAGATAGTGGATAAGCCAGGTTATGAAAGAGGACTTGTGTTTCAGGATCCAACTCTTTTTCCATGGCTTACAGTATATGATAATGTGGCCTCTGGTCTGGTGGCCAGGAAAGTATTTAAAGAGCAGAAGGAACTGGTGTCATACTATATAAAACTGGTTGGGCTTGAAGGTTTTGAAAAAGCTTATCCCCATCATTTGTCCGGTGGTATGGCTCAGCGTGTTGCCATAGCAAGGGCTCTTGTAAATGATCCTAAAGTGCTTCTTTTAGATGAGCCATTGGGGGCACTGGACGCCTTTACACGTATGTATATGCAGGATGAAATTTTGAGAATCTGGGGAAAACGTAAAAATACTCTTCTGCTTGTTACCCATGATGTGGAAGAAGCTGTATATCTAAGCGACAGGATAATTGTAATGTCTCCAAGACCGGGCAGAATAAGAAAAATAGTGGAAGTGAATATCAAAAGACCAAGAGATAGAAACAATAAAGAGTTTCTGTCATTGAAAAATGATATATTAACTCTTTTAAATTTTGTAAAATAACAATATATTGTTTCGTAATAAAATCCCCATACCACAGGGGATTTTATCATGTGAAAAATATTATTTACTAAAGGAGCTATTTTTATAAATAACTTAATTATATATGGATATGAATTTGACGGAGCTTTATTTTTAACATAAAATTTACTCTACTTTGAGATATCTTAACTTTCACGTGATAAAGTATTACTTGATGAAAGTAAATTAACCTAAAGTACATGAAAAGGAGGGTAAAATCTATGAAAACTATTAAGAATAAGATAATATTGGTGATTTCAATTACCTGTGTATTGAGTTTGCTGCTATCTTCAGGAGTCAGTTATTTTATATTTCATAATTTTGTAATTGGGGAATCCGAAAATAAGATTTCGGCACAGTCTGATAAATATGCAGGTATTATCAACGGTTGGATTGATGGACAGGGGAAAATATTAAATGAAATCACTGACGGCGTACAGCAGATGGGGTTTTCAGATGACAAAAAGATTTTGGAGTATCTGACAGCAAAAACCAAGTCCAATCCATATTCTTTGGCTGTATACATGGGTTTTAAGGATAAAAAATATCTGGATGGTTCTGGATGGGTGCCTGATAATAATTTTGATTGTACTCAGAGAATATGGTATAAGGGTGCCGCTGAAAAAAAGGACTGACCTTTTCTGAACCCTATGTGGATGCATTGACAAAGAAAATGGTAGTATCCATATCCAAGCCCATAATAGAAAATAATGAAGTGGTTGCGGTTGTAGCTTCTGATGTTAAACTGGATACAATTACAAGCACCATAGATAAAGCAAAACCCATAGATGACAGTTATGCTTTTCTGCTGGATAATGAAAACAATTTTATGGTTCATCCCAATAAGGATTTTAAACCTACAGCCAATGCAGCTAAAAATATTAATAAGGTGATGAATGGACGTTTTTCCACAATACTTAAGGGTAATGTAATTTTGTTAAAAGATTATGATGGCAGAGAAAAATATTTTGTCACTTCCAAAATTGATGCTTGCAACTGGACAGTCGGTCTGTCAGTGCCCAAAAGTCAGGTGGAAAAGCCGTTGAGGGGATTGATTTTCTGGTTGATTCTGGTAATAAGCGTTTCGCTGTTATTTGCAGTGCTGGTTTCAATGTATTTTGGTAAAAGAATAGGAGATCCTATACTATCTTTGACAAAGGCTGTAAATAAAACCTCAAATTTTGATTTGACTGAAGATCATAGTTTTGATTATTTATTAAAGAGAAAAGACGAGATAGGACAGCTGGCAAAATCTTTTAACGGCATGAAGGAAGAACTGACCGGACTAATTAAGGACATATTGGAAAATTCTCAGAAGATGAGCAGGGAAAGTGAGGAATTTTCGAAAGTTGTTCATGAAATATCATCAAAAACTGAAGATATAGGCGGGGCAATAAAGAATATAACGGGTGCTGTGGAGGAGTCAAGTGCGGTATCAGAGGAAATCAGTGCATCTATAGAAGAAGTGGATGCCAGTATAAATGAACTTTCCAGTAAAGCAGCTGAAGGAAGTAATAATGCCGGTAAATTTAAACAGAGAGCCAGTGATATAAGCAGTAAAGGTAAATCTTCCATAGAAAATATTCAAAATTTATATCGGGAAAAAGAAGAAAACATATTGAAGGCAATCGAGGATGGAAAAATTGTGGAGAACATAGTAGTGATGGCAGATACTATTGCGAGTATAGCAGAACAGACGAATTTGCTTGCACTAAATGCAGCTATAGAAGCTGCCAGGGCAGGAGAGCAGGGGAAAGGTTTTGCAGTGGTGGCTGAAGAGGTTAGAAAGCTTGCAGAACAGTCATCACAGGCAGTATCAGGTATACAGGAGACTATTGTAAAAGTCCGTGAAGCATTTAAAAAGCTCTCCTATACAGCTGATCAGGTATTGAAATTTGTAGATGAAGATGTAAATGCCCAATTTGTAAATTTTCAGGATATGGGAAACCAATATTATAGTGATTCGGATTACACAAGCAAAATGTCCGATGAAATAGCAGCGTTTTCTGAACAGCTTAATGCCACTATAAATCAGCTAAGTGAGGCAGTTCAAGTCATGGCACAGAATATACAAGCTTCATCAGGAAATGCTGAGATGATAAAATCCAGTATTGATGAAAATATAAAATCAATAGGAAAAGTTGCCGTAACAGCAAAAAATCAGATGGAAATGGCTCAGAAGCTTGATAAAATGGTAAGAAAATTTAAAATTTGAAGCGGTGCTTTAGTTTATTTATCTTTCCAATTTAACAACAATGCTGAATTCAAAATGACCATAACTGAACCGGCATTATGTACAAGTGCACCTATTACGGGTTTTAGTATTCCCAATATAGCCAGTGTAACGGCAATAAAATTTAACACCATGGAAAATGTCAAATTCAACTTAATGGTTTTTGTTACCTTTTTGGATAGGCTCAATAGATGCAGTATGCATTTTATATCATCCCTTATAAGTGCGATGTCCGCTGCATCAATGGCAATATCACTGCCAACCATACATACAAGTTCATTTATGTCCTTTTGCCAATAAAAAAACTGCTTATATTTTCATATAAACAGTTAAATTATTCTAAGACATCCTGCAGAAATGCTCCAGTGCTTTTGAAAATTGTGCTATTGTTTTTTCTGCATCACCATGCTGAATCCCATCTCTGACACAGTGGTTTAGATGACCTTCCAAAATTATTTGTCCTACTTTATGCATTGCACTTTTAACTGCATTAATCTGTATTAAAACATCCTCGCAGGGAATATCTTCATCAATCATTTTATCTATAGCATTTATCTGTCCGATGATTTTTTTTATGCGTCTATGCAAGTTGTCAGAATCCATACACTGTTTCATAGTATTATCCTCTTTTCTAATATTTATTTCTATATTGAAATAATCATATTAAGTGATTCTTAAGTTCAGGTGGAGTTTATTTATAAGAAATGCTTTTCTCCAGCTGACCTGATAGTTCACATTCCTGTTGATGTAAAAGTTAGCTTGGTATGCAATATAATACTATCAGATATGAGAGGGCAATTCAATTGAGATGGTGAAAAATTAGCAATCAATGTCAGCATTGGGATAAATGTGGTGTTAGTTCACTACTTGTCAATTTCAATGTTGCTGGGATAGTGAACAACAATAAATTTTATCACCTTATTGGTCTGATTGTCCCAATTATGTTTTTGTGTAGATAGATAATGAGCGGAATCACCTGGATACAGTTTGAATATGTTCTCATCAATTATTAAAGTCAAAATTCCTTCCAAAACGTAAATAAATTCTTCCCCTTGATGGGTATAGACATCTGGATATTGATGATCGTCTTTTGGTAAAAGTTCTACTAACTTAGGGGAAATCATTTTATTTTCTGGATAACGACTTAGACTTTTGTATATAGTTTTGTTTAATTGACGAATAAACGGCTGATCATAACTTCTGATAATCAGCTCTTTTTCTTCATCATCAAAAAAATAATTGATTTTGACGTTAAGTACGTCGGCAATATGGGACAAGTGTTCCACTGCAATTGTGGTGATACCCCGTTCAAATTGAGAAAGAAAGCCGGTAGATAATCCGGTTTTCTCTGACATAGTTTTCAATGTTAATCCTTTTTTATTACGCAATTCTTTCACTTTTTCTCCTATATTCATAAATATAATCTTCCTTTCACAAGCTCAAGGCACAAAACTCAATGAAAAATGTATTCCTATAAGCAATATTCAATTTACATAATTTTTTAAACATAAAAATTATAGTAGATCTGCAAAAACTTTTCAAGTGACAGAGGACTTTTTCAATAATACATAAATTCATGAAGATGAATTAATTTTTTCAATTTATTCCTATTATATGTATATGAAATTGCTTTAAAATATGATTATTAAAGAAAAATCAGGCTGCTCGAAGTTTGTTAAAATAAAATCATAATTGTGAAAAAATATACTAAAAAGTATTGAAAATTTCATTTATATGAATTATAATTAGAAATGAAATAGAGAGGGGTTGCTTTCAATGAACATGCCTTATATATTCAATATCCAAAAATTTTCTGTTCATGATGGACCAGGTGTTCGTACCACGATTTTTTTTAAAGGCTGTCCTATCAGGTGCATGTGGTGTCATAATCCAGAAAGCCAGAAATATGAACCTGAATTGATGAAAAACAAGGATGGAAAAGATGAGCTGATAGGCAGGCAGTATACTGTAAAGGAACTTGTGAAAATAGTTCAGGCAGATCAGATCTTTTATGATCAATCTGGAGGAGGTGTTACTTTATCTGGAGGAGAAGTTATGACTCAAGATATCGATTACATCGAAGAATTGGTAAAAGAGCTCCACAGAAAAGGGATATCAGTGGCAATTGATACCTGTGGTGTAGTTCCACCTGATAATTATAAACGAATATTACCTTATACTGATCTTTTTCTCTATGACCTAAAGTTAATTAACTCACAAATGCACAAAAAGTATACGGGGGTGTCCAATGATCTGGTATTGGAAAATCTCAAGTTAATCAGTGATCAGGGAGGAAAAATCAATCTGCGTTTGATTTTAATCAATGAGGTCAATGTAAACGATGAAGCAATTTGTGGAATTGCCAGCTGGCTTAGGGAACAAAACATTTCTGTCCAAAGCATTAATCTTCTGCCATACCATGACTTTGGCAGAGACAAGTACCGAAATCTGAACAGGGAATGCACCCAAAACTTTGAAAAACCAAGTGATGAGCGCATAGAGGAAATTAAAGAATACTTCGAAAAAGCTGGTTACTCCGTGAAAATCGGTGGTTAATGGCTGCCTGTTACCGTCTATTTATAAGATCAAGATTATAGTTTTATTTTTAAGGAGGAGGATAAAATGACAAAATCAGCAACAGCAGAGAGAACCAGAAGGGGTTCCACAGAACGTATAAGACGACTGAGAGAAATTAGTACTAAAAAGTGCAAGCCCAGCATTTCCATGGAGAGAGCGGTTTTGTTGACGGAAGCTTATAAAATGTATGAAGGAAAATTTTCAACTCCAGTTCTTCGAGGATTGGCTTTCAAGCACATAATGAAAAATCGTACGCTTTATATTGAAAAAGGGGCTATCATAATAGGAGAAAAAGGACACAAGCCATGGGCTGCACCAACTTTCCCGGAATTATGCTGTCATACCATGGAAGATTTCGATAATATGAACAATCGAGAAAAGGTTTTCTTTAAAGTTTCCGAAGAAGACAAGAGAATTCAGAAAGAAGTTATTATTCCCTACTGGAAAAATCGTGCGTTGATGACACGAATGAATAAATTATTGCCGGATGAATGGCATAAGCTGTTTGATGCAGGACTGTATACTGAGTTTTTGATGCAGCGTGGGCCGGGACATACTGTGGCCGATGGAAAGATATACCGTAAAGGATATGCTGATTTTATTGAGGATATTCAGTATGAAGTCGATCATTTGGATTACAACAAGGATGTAAATGCACTTAATAAAAAGGAAGAATTGGAAGGTATGAAGCTGGTTTGCGAAAGTATGATTATCTTTGGCGAACGTTATGCGGCTAAGGCACGTGCTCTGGCAGCTGCTGAAAACGATCCGCAGTGGAAAAAGGAATTGTTGGAACTAGCTGAAGTTTGTGACGTAGTGCCCAAACATGCACCGCAGACCTTCCGTCAAGCAGTACAGATGTACTGGTTCACCCATATAGGTGTCACTGTTGAAATGAACAACTGGGATGCTTATTCTCCAGGTAAACTGGATCAGCACCTGGAACCATTTTATGAAAAGGATATCGAAGAAGGACGCCTGACTCGTGAAGGAGCTCGTGAAATTCTGGAAAATCTATGGATACAATTCAATAACCAGCCGGCACCTCCAAAGGTTGGAATAACCTTAAAGGAAAGTGCAACTTATACGGATTTCTGTAATATCAATACTGGAGCACTGCGTCCTGATGGAACCACAGGTGTAAATGAAGTCAGCTACTTGATTCTGGAAGTAATGGATGAAATGAAATTACTGCAGCCAAGTTCAAATGTGCAGATATCCCGTAAGACTCCAGAAAAATTTCTGCGCGATGCACTCAAAATTTCACGTAAAGGATGGGGGCAGCCAGCTTTCTATAATTCTGAAGCCATTATACAGGAATTACTGTTTTTAGGTAAATCCATTGATGATGCCAGAGAAAGCGGAATTGCCAGCGGGTGCGTAGAAACTGGTACAGCAGGCAAGGAAGCCTATGTACTGACCGGCTATTTGAATATACCAAAGATTTTTGAACTGGTATTGAATCGTGGGTTTGACAGCTATACGCAAAAGCAGGTAGGACTGGATCTTGGGGATCCACGTGACTTCAAATCCTATGAAGAAGTTTATGATGCATTCTATAAACAATTGGAATATGTAGTAAATGTGAAAATTGCAGGAAACAATTTAATTGAACGTATGTATATGGAACACATGCCGGTTCCGCTGCTGTCAGTTATTACCGATGATTGTATTAAGTCCGGTGTTGACTACAATGCAGGAGGAGCCCGCTATAATACAAGCTATATACAATGTGTAGGTATAGCTACTATCACCGATTCGCTGGTTGCTATAAAGAAGAATATATTTGAAGATGAAAAATTTTCCATGAACGAGTTGCTCAAGGCTTGCAAAGCTGATTTTAAAGGGTATGATGAAATCTTTGAAACAGTCTATAATCATACTCCTAAGTATGGAAATGACGATGACTATGCAGATGACATTTTAAAGGATGTTTCTCAGTCCCTGCAGGATGCTATTGCAGGCAGAACTACACCTAAGGGGTCCAGAACTGTAGTTGAATTTTTGCCGACAACCTGCCATGTATATTTTGGTCAGGTAATGGAAGCCAGCCCTAACGGCCGTCATGCAGGGATTTCTCTTCCAGATGGTATTTCACCTGAAAAAGGTGCGGATCGAAATGGGCCTACTGCCGTAGTTAAATCTGCTTCTAAAATTGATCAGCTGAAGACTGGAGGAGCACTGCTTAATCAGAAGTTTACACCGGCAGTTGTTCAGGGAGAAGAGGGTATATCCAACCTGGCTGCTTTGATTCGTTCATATTTTGCTATAGATGGTCATCATATTCAATTCAATGTTATTGATCGTAAGACACTGCTTGATGCCCAAAAGCATCCTGAGGAATATGAGAACTTGATAGTAAGGGTTGCAGGATATAGTGATTACTTCAATAATCTGGATAGGGCCCTGCAAGATGAAATTATTAACCGTACAGAACAAAGTTTTGCCTGATCAAAGTTTGATTGTTGAATAAAGATTAATCGTCAGACTGTCAATCTGATTGTTCTATCAGTTATGATGACAGCCTGATGTTTAAATAAATTGTTGGATTATTCCTAAAGAATGCCACAGAAAATAATTTTAAAATATAAGGAGTGAAATTATGGAATCACAAAACACTGTTCATGTGGAAGAAAAGGGATATAGGAAGGAGATCAGCAAAGGAACATACCTATGTATAGGATTTATTGTATTAATTTTAGGTTATTTGAGTAGTGTAATAGGTGTGGGAAAAGCATTTAGTGTTATCATGAAGACAGCCCATGACCTATTGATCAATACCGCCTTTTATATAATGTCTGTGGCAGTTCTGGCAGGAGCTATTTCCAGTGTATTTTCCGAGTTTGGAGTAACTGCATTGCTGAATAAGATTATTTCTCCAATTATGAAACCGCTGTTTAAGCTTCCGGGAGCAGCATCACTAGGAGCAATCACCTGTTATTTCTCGGATAATCCATCTATTGTTATAAATTCAAGAGATCCTGGTTATGCAAAATACTTTAAAAAGTATCAGTGGGCAACAATGATAAATTTTGGAACTACTTTTGGAATGGGAATCATTATTACAGGCGGAATCCTGGGTATACAAGGAGGAAAATATGCCAGCGGAGTTGTTTTAGGGACAATTTGTGCCTTTATAGGCGGAGCACTTAGTACACGACTGCTTATGAGAAAAACCAAAAAAATGTATGGTACTGAACAAACTGTTGGTGAGGAATATCTCGATGCTGCAATTGAACAGGCACCTAATGGCTATAGAAAGATTCGTGAAGGAAGTGCATTTCAGCGTGGATTAAATGCGACTTTTGATGGCGGAAAAAGTGGTGTACAATTGGGATTGAGCATAATTCCGGGAATCTTGATTTTCACTACTCTGGTGATGATACTGACCAATGGTCCGAGTATTGTTGATGGTCAAGCCGTGTATAAAGGTGTAGCTTATGAAGGCACCGGACTGCTTAAAGACATCGGCGACAAACTATCATTTATTCTAACTCCACTGTTTGGTTTTGCCAATTCAGAAGTTCTAGGGCCTCCATTGACTTCATTGGGTTCCTGCGGAGCTTCTATAGCTGGAGCAAAACAGCTGGCTGAAAGTGGATTGTTAAATGGTCATGACATGGCAGTTTATTTTGCAATTGCTTACTGCTGGGCAGGTTTTTTATCCAGTCATGCTTCAATAGCGGATTCAATGAAAACACGTGAAATTACTACCTATGCCATGATGACCCATTTTATTGGAGGTATTGTGGCAGGGGTAATAGCAAATTATGCCTATATGCTGATTTTTTAGGAACTGATTTTACTTTTAATACCAATAAAACTAATAATTTGTAAAAGAAAGAAGGAGTTATTTATGAAGAATACAATTGGATTTTTTGGAGGAGGCAACATGGGAAGGGCAATTATGGGAGGACTAATCAAATCCAAGCTCTATAAGCCAGAAGAAATTTTTGTTTATGATGTCTATGCTCCCACCCTTGAAAAGCTGAAGAATGAGCTGGGAATCAATCCTGTTGGCAGCAGCAGGGAGCTGGTGGAAAAGGCACAGACTCTAATTATCTCTGTCAAACCAGCTGTACTGCCTACAGTTTTAAAGGAAGTTAAAGAAGATATCTCTAAGGATAAAATAGTGATCTCCATTGCTGCAGGTGTAACTTTAAGCAGACTTGAGGAATTACTATCTACAGAACATAAGATTGTAAGAGTTATGCCGAATACACCGGCACTTGTGGGTGAAGGAATGTCGGCTATTGCTGTTAATGGACACCTGTCAAAGGAAGAGCAGCAGAAAGTTCTGGCTATCTTCTCCAGCTTTGGTAAGGGACAAATAGTTCCAGAGAAATTGATTGATGCTGTAGTAGGTGTCAGTGGATCTTCACCGGCCTATGTGTATATATTTATTGAAGCTTTGGCAGATGGTGCTGTCCTAGAAGGAATGCCCAGGAATATGGCTTATGAGTTTGCAGCTCAGGCAGTCTTGGGGTCAGCTAAGATGGTGTTGGAAACTGGCAAACACCCCGGAGAATTGAAGGATATGGTGTGTTCACCAGCAGGTACTACCATGGAAGCTGTGAAGGTTTTAGAGGAAAAAGGCTTCAGATCGGCAGTAATTGATACTGTTCATGCAGCCGCAGAAAAAAATAGAAACATGTAAATATCTAAAGCCCGTTGATCTAAAGCAGATTGACGGGCTTTTTTATTGCACAGTTGAAAGGCCTGTTTTCTGGAAAAATTACTTCAATTCAGCAGGTATATGATATAATTTGTATAGAATAAGTTCGTGAAAATTATATATTGAAAGGAAGACAAAAAATGAAATATTATGTTGTTGACGCTTTTGCTGATGAAGTATTTAGAGGAAATCCCGCCGGTGTATGTGTTTTAGAGAATCCCATAGATGATAGTACAATGCAAAAAATTGCAGGAGAAAACAACTTATCGGAGACAGCTTTTGTGGTTAAAAATGGTAATGGTTATGATCTGAGATGGTTTACTCCAAAAGCCGAAATAGATTTATGCGGGCATGCTACTCTGGGGGCTTCCTATGTTATTTCCAATTATGTTGATATAGGAATTGAGAATATGACATTTAATACTGCCAGCGGGATACTCAAAGTTAAACGAAATGGTGATTTGTACGAGATGGATCTTCCCTCGAGAGAACCAAAAAAGATAGAATTATCACCTGAAATGGTTTCAGAGGCTATTGGTATCAATCCTGTTGAAATATATTTATCCAGGGATTTATTTGTGGTTTTAGAAACAGAAAAACAGGTAGAAAAATTAAAGCCTAATTTTTCTGAAATGATAAAATTGAAAAATGGACTTGGAGTTATTGTTACAGCTAAAGGGACTGATGTGGATTTTGTATCCCGATGCTTCTATCCCAAACTTGGTGTAAATGAAGATCCGGTAACCGGTTCAGCACATAGCAATTTAATACCGTTTTGGTCACGGAGGTTAAACAAAGATACAATGGTAGCTAAACAGTTATCATCACGTGGAGGGACATTATACTGTAAAACAGCTGGAGGCAGGGTCAAAATAAGTGGAAAAGCCGTGCCCTATATGGCGGGAAATATTAATATATGATTTGTGTAACTTTTTATACTTAGTATAATATATCAACGGTAGTCGTATGTTAGATATATGTTTTTTTATATCTATAAACTTCATTCCCCCATTCACCAAGAGCCTTTAAAGCAACTATGAGTTTTTGACTAAGCTTTGATAATTCATATTCTACTCTTGGTGGAATTTCATTGTATTGATGACGGATAACAAGAGAATCTTGTTCAAGTTCTTTTAAGTTTTTTGAGAGCATCAGACTGGATATGCCATTAACTTTTCTTTGCAGTTCATTAAATCGAATAACTCCATTTTGGAACATGGTCCAAATGATTAAGAGTTTCCATTTGCCACCTATGACATTCATAGCATACCCGATATAACAATCTTTCATAAAGTAACCTCCATTACTTATATAAATATTAGTGACTAAACATTTTTTGCGTACTTGTTGACTTATATGCTACTTAATATAATGAAGTTAGTCAATAGATAATTGACTTAATTTAAAAAAATTTTATATTTTGAAAGAAGAGATACTAAATGTCAAAAGTGGTTATTTTCAAAGGCAGTCCAAGAAAGAATGGATATACTGCAAAATTATTGGAACAAGTAGCAAAGGGAGCAAAATCCAAAGGTGCTGAGGTTATTAAATTTGATTTAAATGATCCTGGAATCCGTGGATGTCAAGGATGCTTTTATTGCCGTACCCACGACGGATGTACTGTTGAGGATTATTTGCATCCAATGTATGAAGCTATTAATGAAGCAGATGCTATTGTATTTGGTTCTCCAATCTATTATTATCAAATTACAGGTCAGGCAAGAGTTTGGTTAGATCGTACATTTCCAATGGTTGCAGGTCTTAAAGATACTTTTGTACCTAGACATCCGGGTAAAAAGTTAATAACAATATTTGTTCAAGGAAGCTCAGATCCTAAAATAGGTGCAGAGGGCATTAAATTTGTCAATGATATTTTTAAAACATATGGTTGGAAATTAGAGGATAACATTCATTATTGCGGAACTAGTCATAATCCTGATTTAACAATGTTTGATGAGTTGTCTTTAAGAGCATTCAAGGACGGAAAAAATTTAGTTGGATAAATTCCTAAATAAAAGTAAACTCTTAATTTAAACTACAATGAAAAAATAAATATATTTATTAGATTTGTAATATATTTGAACGACGGGAGAAGGTCATAAAATGGAACTGGAGGAAATGGGCAGCTTTTTTAACAAGCGGGTTGATGGCTATGAACGGCATATGTTGAATAATGTGGCCGGATCGGATAAATATTATATTGAAACTGACTATATGACTCCCAATCAAGAATATGAAGATCAGTGTTTTGCCGAAAATAAAAAGATTCGTTCAAAATTAGGAATAACTGAAGGATTTTATCACTATGATACTCCCTGTACCGTAGAAAATGAAATAAAAATGCTTTTAAAAGCAGGATTTGAATCTATAAAAAATATTGGGAAATACGGGAATACAGGCATTTTATTGGCAAAAAAATAAAATAGCATAGTTTTAGTGAAAGGGGTATATTTATGACCAATTATTTTGATTTGATTGCACAGCGTGAGAGCTGCAGAAATTATCTGGATAAACAGGTGGAAAAGGAGAAATTAATTTCCTGTATAGAGGCGTGTCGAATTGCTCCGTCAGCTTGTAATGGGCAGCCTTGGAAATTCATAGTTGTAAATAACAGGAAACTGTCCTCTAAAGTGGCAAAGTGCCTCCAGGATATAGGTATGAACAAATTTACAGATAAATGCCCCGCCTTTGTCATTGTACTGGAAGAGAAAGGGGATATTAAGGCTCGAATTGGAGGAACAATCAAAGATCAGGATTATTCCTCCATTGATATTGGTATTGCAGCGGCTTATCTATGCCTTGCCGCTACTGAGCAGGGATTGTCCACCTGTATTATGGGCTGGTTTAATGAGAAAAAACTCAAAAAACTGCTTGATATACCAACCTCTAAGAGGGTAAGGATCGTAATAAGTGTTGGCTACTCTGCAGATACAAAACTCCGAAGCAAAATTCGCAAAAGCAGGGAGGAAATTTTGCAGTTTATAGACTGAGTACTATTAGTGCTGGATTAATTCTTTCCCGCACTCGATGGGATCTGTTGAATGGAAATAAAAGCCTGGAATGCTGGATCTTAAAAAGTGAAGGTCTTCCGGTTTTTTGAATAATAAGTGTTTTTAAAAATGTAAAGAACTATTGACATTTTCCTACGGATATTATATTATAAATGTAAAGAAGTTTTTACACAAGGAGGCGAATGAGATTGTTTAAGAAGAAAGATGAACGTGAAAAAAGTGCGGATGCTGTTGCAGTGCAATACAGTTATTTAATAGTATTATTGCTTATGTTTTGTCTAATAATTGTACAGAGTTTATTTGGAGATATAGGTGTATTTTACGGACGGCATGTAAGAATCTATATTGATGGAGGTATAAGAGAGGGCTTTACCTTTATAATGAGCACACAGATTATAATAACATTTATTTCACAAATGATTATAAACAGACGTTTTGGAGGAGAGAGAAGTCCCATAGTGAGTGGTGATCATAAATTCAGATTTATGGATGAAAGGGAAAAGATGGTTTCCACAAAAAGTATTGAAATAAGTATGGTCTATACATTTGTATATCTTGTTATATGGTCAGTTATGGATATAATAAAAAACAGTGTCCTTGGGCCCGCGGCAATTATGCTGATCTTTACGTTTATATTCTATATGCTGGCTAAATTTTTAGCACTTGTAAAGCTTGGAGGATAGCATATGAAAAATCATATAAAATATTATCGAAAAAAATATGGTATGACTCAGGAAGAACTGGCAAAAACTCTTGGGGTTACGAGACAGACTATTATAGCCATAGAGAACAACAAGTACAATCCAACCCTTGAGCTGGCTATGAAACTGGCAAAATATTTAGAGGTGGCAGTAGAGGAACTTTTTATACTGGAATGAAGAGGCAGCCGGCTAAAGAATACACTTTTATTAGGAGGTGAAATAGTATGGAGAATATAAGAGAGATTTTGAAAAAAAGTGGCTGTTCATATGAATTGATCCACAATGATATACCTATTTATACTGCAAAAGAGGGTGCGGATTATTTTAAAATTGATATTGCCCAAATAGCACCTACTCTTATAATATATACCGCCATGGGTTTTCACGTATTGATTGTTTCAGGAGAAAGAGGCCATGTTAATTTTAAAGACATAAAGCATTTATTGGGCTGTAAAAATGTAAGATTGGCGACCAAAGAGGAGGTTAAGTCCGTAACAGGATTTTCAGTGGGCAATGTTCCGATGCTCGGAATTTCACTGCCCTGCATAATAGATAGAAAACTTCTTGAATTTTCATTTGTTTATGGCGGCTCGGGCGAAAAAGACACTACTCTGAAAATTGATCCAAATGCTCTGTTTAAATTGAACAAAGTTGTTGGGACAATGGATTAAGATTGAACACTTTTTTCAATAATGCATGGAGACTGTGACAAACAATAGAAGTGATAAGGGACAAATGCTTTCTAATAATTCTAGACTTGGAACTAAGACTGGAGGTTAATAAGTATGGAGTTGATGTTAAGAAAAGCGGTCATACAGGATTTGACCGATGTAGTAAAAATTTTTAAAGCTGCTATTCGGGTAATGAGTAATAATGGAATTGATCAATGTGATAACATATATCCAGATGAAGAGATTTTAAGAGAAGATATTCTAAAAAGTCAAATGTTTTTAGGAAAAATTAATGGCAGAATAGCATCTGTGGCTGTGATAAATCAAGAATGTAATAAAGAGTATGAAACAGGAAACTGGCGATATAAAACATATCCCTTTATTGTAATTCATAGATTATGTGTTAATCCAGATTTTCAAAACCAGGGGATTGGTAAACGTACCCTTATGGTAATTGAAAGAATGTTAAAGAGAAAAAATATAAAATCCATAAGATTGGATGCTTTTTCTTTAAATCCGATTGCCCTGAGGCTGTATGAGAAAAATGGCTATAAAAAAGTGGGAAAGATAAATTTCAGGAAAGGGATATTTTACCTGTATGAAAAGGGAATAAAGATATAATGCCTGCAATATAAATCTAGGCAAAACTTAAATACCGGAGATTGGCATCTTCCGGTATTTAAAAAATTATTGATTGTTATTTTCTATTTGAATATAAATTTTCCACTTAAAATTTTTCCTGCTTTAACATTTCCACATTCCTCAGGTATGATAATAATTCCATTTGATTTGCTCATGGTTTTAAGATGATTGGAGCATTGAGATCCTGTTTTATAGGCATAATATTTGTTATTGTCCTTTTTGATTTTTACAAATACATATTTTTTTCTTCCTGCTTTAGCTTTAAAATCCTCTGCCAAAATAACGGGAAAAATTTCCTTATTTTTAATTTGTCTGCCCATCATTTTTTCAATTGCAGGTTTGACAAGTTCTTCAAAAGTTGTTATTAAAGACAGTGGATTACCTGGCAGAGAAAAAAATAGTTTTTCCTTATAGGTGGCAAAGGTTACTGGTTTTCCAGGCTTGATTGCTACTGAAGTAAATTTTATATCTGCTCTTATTTCTTTTAATATATCGTCTACAAAATCATAATCTCCAACGGATGCTCCTCCTGAACTGACTACTATATCTGCATTTTTTAAAGCATATTTGATTTTTTCCCTTAAGTTGTCCTTATCATCTTTGACTACTCCCATGGATAAGGCTTTTGCACCTAAATTTTTAATTAGAGCCTTTAGTGAATATTCATTGCTGTTTCTGATTTTACCTCTTTCAAATTTACTATCTATGCCGACTAATTCATCTCCAGTAATAATTAAGGCAATAGTAGGGCTTTTATAGACATGTACAAAGCCATACCCCAGCGATGCTAGCAAGCCTACTTCTACGGGTCTGATGATTCTTCCTCTATTTAGTACCAATTCACCGGCTTTAGTTTCTTCTCCAAGTTTGATCACATTATTATCTTTATTTACAGCTTGGGATACCTTTAATATATTGCCTTTAACTTCCACCTTTTCAATTTCTATAACGGCATCTGCACCTTTGGGCAGGGGTGCTCCAGTCATAATTTTAAAAGCTTCACCGGGTTTTAGTTCATCTTCGCAATAGTCTCCTGCTTTTATTGATCCTTTGACATCAAATTCTGCAGCATTTTCTGCACCACAGTTTCTGGTATCCTCACTTTTAATGGCATATCCGTCCATTGCAGACTTGTCAAAGGGAGGCAGATCATCTTTGGAATAAATGTCTTCTGCTAAAGTTTTATTGAGACAGGACAGTATATCCTTTTTTTCTAAAGTCAACTTTTTTATATTTTCATTAATTATGTTTAGTGCATTGTCTATACCAATCATTTGTATTTCCTTTCTTTTATGTTGATAGACAAAACCTGAATCTATCCAAATTATATATCATAATTTATATCTGATTCAAGTTTTGTCTGATTTTTCCATGAATAGTCATAGGTTGATTTTGAACAACTACATAAGAAAACTTAATTTCTAGTCCAGCAGATCCTTGGCCTTAGTATAGTTGAAAATCGGTCCCTCCAGGCAGACATAGGTTTCGTTTATCTTACAGTGTCCGCACTTGCCTACTGCACAGGACATTTTTCTTTCAAAAGAAACCCATATTTTGGATTCTTCCACACTATTTGCAAGGCATTCCTTAGCCGCAAAGTGCATCATTATTGGAGGACCAACTATAATAACATTATAGTCTTTAAAGGTATTAAATGGAATCTTTTTAATGTGCGCTGTAACCATTCCAGTTTCAAATCCATCTACTTTAGTATTATCTAAGGTATAGATTGTATTGAATACAGTTTTGAATTTTTTAAGATCATACTCGAACAAAACGCAGTCGATATCTTTGAAGCCGGCAATTAGATTTATGGATTTGATCTCTTTTGGATGTTCATAAAAGTAGTTTAAAAGGCCTTTGACTGGAGCGAAGCCGGTACCGCCGGCAATTACCACCAGGTCTTTGTTCCTGAATTTATCTAGGGGGAAGGAGTTACCATAGGGACCTCTCATAAACAGTGTGTCATTAGGCTGCAGGCCGAAAATTCCCTCTGTAAGTCTGCCTACCTTTCGAATTGTGAATTCAAGCCATCCAGCTCCCTTGCCGCTTACGGATATGGGGGCCTCGCCTACCTTGGGAATTGACAGCTGAAAAAATTGTCCGTACTTGATATTGTCCTTATCATATGCAACCCTGAAGGTATATTCGGCATTGGTTTCATGTATCACATCTAGAATTTTATAAGGTGCAGGTAAGGTGATATTGGTCATTATTTATTCACCTCCCTGGATGATGGTTCTTCACTTGATATTTTTTCTATTTCATCGCTCAAACTGTTGATAGTATCAGAAAATGAAATCTCCTCTGGACATCGGCGGCTGCAGCGGCCGCAGCCTACACACATATGCTCTGTACCGCCAAAACGGGCATTGTAATCATAAACCTTGTGCAGGGTTTTAAATCTCATTCTTTTACCGGCTGTTTCTCTAACTTTATGTCCACCTGCCATAGTTGTAAATTCTTCAAGCATGCAGGATGACCATACTCTTCTTCTCTCTCCCCTGCGGCTTGTTTCATTGTATATGATATCCGTAGTGTCAAAACAGCTGCACGTACCACAGACTGTATTACAGGCGCCGCAGCTTATGCACTTTGTATTGAAGCTATCCCATAATTTCAAGTTGTAAACTTTTCTCAAGAGATCAATATTGTCTATTTTAGGTAATTTTACTTTTGTTTGGTTTTGCTGAACAAATTCAGGAGTAAAATCCCTTGAGGTTTCCCCGCTGAAGTATTTTTTAAATTCCTCATCCTTTACTTCTATCAATAGGCCGTTGTCTTCAAATCTTACAGCTGCGCTGTAATTGTCAGTCCGATTTGAACCCATGGAAACGCAGAAACAATTATCCCATCCTTTCCGGCATTCCATCATGAAGATCTTTATTTTATCACGTAATCGCTTATAATAATTATCCTCTTTATCGCCGTTTTTCAGGAAAATAGTGTCCAGCCTCTTGATGCCGTTAATATCACAGGGGCGGGCAAATAAAATGATATTTTTACTGTCATCAATACTACTCTCAATACATTTATCTTCCGTAAAATAAAGAAGTGTCTGACTAATAGGGTAAAAGACTTCTTTCGGTGAAAAATCAGATTTTTCATCATAGACGATCTCTGATACCGAATTGATTTCAGCATAGCGTATTAGGTCGGTATTAGGCTTCCAACCGCGATTTTCAAAGCGTTTAGGAGCATATATTTTGTATTCTTTTTTAAGTTCATCGATTATTTTGTCCATTCTTTCCGAACTCACATAATAACCCAATGATTACCCCTCCTATCTTTTTATAAATTATATTTGCAGCTAATTCGTTAAACTTTCCAGAATTGTATTGTCCAAGTGCAAATAGCCGTTGGTGATTTTTCCAATCCCCTTGTAAAATTCTGTATCGGCATACTTTTCTATATCACTGCAGAAGCTTGGAACCCAATTCAATAAATGCTTACTTAAAAAATTCATCTGTTCCTTTAAACAGGGCAAAAATTTTGATTCATCCTGTATATTCAAAACTTCTTGTGCCTCTTGACATAGAAATGCCATAAATTCCAGTTCCAGGGATATATGATCTTCAAAGAGATTCAGCTTTTCCTCATCTTTTTTCAGACCCTTTGCCGCATATATAGTCATCACTTTATCCCGGGCATCCTGCATCATGATTTTCTTTTCACTGGTATACACCGACTCATAGGGAAATGCAGCAGAACCCTCCGCTATTCCTGCAGCAAGAAAAATTTGCGCATAATCTACAGCCAGGTCAGTCAATGCAGTATTACCATGATTATCCAGATATTTTCCAAGCATTTGGTATCCTTCCCTGAGTTCAATTTCACAGCAATCTACAGGAAAGTCCATGTTTTTCATCTGCATAAATAAGGGTTCATCCACTTCTGATTTATAAAGGCGCTCCAAAAAACGATACAAATTTTCACGGTTTCTCATAAGTGTCAGGTACTCTGGATTCTTATTCACCTATCTTTTCCTCCCGTCCTGCTGGCTGCACTCCTGCGGGATAACATCAATCCACTTGTCACGGCGCAAAATGTATCGAACAGAAGGGTGAGTGCCAACATCCCGAAGACTATATACATTTTCACTGCCAGCTTCTTTTAATGCCAGGGATACATCGCTGTCCGGATCATTGATATCGCCAAAAATCATGGCCCTGCCTGAGCAATTTTTTACACATGCAGGTTTTTCACCTTTTTCTGTCAATTGAGTGCACAGAGTACATTTATCCATTACTCTCATTTCGTTGTTGAAGTTGTTTATTTCATAAGGACAGGCTCTATGACAGCTCTTGCAGCCTATGCATTTTTCCTGATCAATGAGAACAACACCGTCGTCACTGCGTTTATAGCATGCCCCTGTAGGACAGACCTTGACACAAGCAGGATCAGCACATTGCTGGCACATAACCGGCAGCCAATACATCTGTACATCCGGATATGTTCCTGTAGGACCTATGGTCAGTACTCTATTTCTCGAAGAACCCAGTGCAACTCCATTCTCCATTTTACATGCTACACTGCATCCATAGCAGCCGATACACCTGTCTAAATCAATTACCAAAACATTTTGTTTCATTATTTAACCACCTCCGTAGGATCGGATGGTTGAGGGAGCCATGCCTTGAACTGTTCAGGTTTAGTCCAGACTCCTTTTGGCGGACCGTCCTCAGCTCTTGAAACCCTTACGAGAAATCCTCTTAAAGTGTAGGTCCCCACAACATCGTTGTATGGAGCAGTTGATTTTGAAAGTACGTTGACGTTCATTTCACGCCATCCTTCTGTTTCAGTATGGTAATTTTCGGGGAAAACAAAACGTTCCATATATACGGCACCAGGATTTATGCCCTTTGTCACATTGGCTTTTGCCTTGATCTTGCCTCTTAGTGATTCCACCCATACCCAGTCTCCATGGGAAATGCCGTAGGTTTTTGCAGCTTCCGGGTGAATCCAGATCTCAGGAACGGGGTACATTTCACGCAGCCATGGAACATTTCTCAAGGTTGAATGATGATAAAATGGAAGTCTCCCATTGGTCATAACCAAAGGGTACTTTTTAGCAAGCTCACTGTCTTCAATAGGACTTTCAGAAGGTTCCAGATAGTATGGCAGCGGGTCATAGTCTTTTGAAGCAGGAGGCAGTTCACAAGTACTGTAAGGCATTCCCGTTCTTCCTAAGGTAATGAGACTCTCCAAATAGAGTTCAATTTTCTTGGAAGGTGTATCGAATCCTCTTGGCTTGCCTGTCTTTGGGTTATTCTGCTTGTAGACATAGTACTGTTTCCATTCATTTTTAGGAAGAAATTCAAAAGGAGCTTTTTTCTTGAATTCATCCCATGTCATATCAAAGGCACTTGTACAGCGATTGAGAAGTTCATTCATATCCTTCCAGTAGGGAAGATCACCGCCCATAAATTCTGGATCAAATGCTTTCCTGCAGTTTTCATGTCCAAGCTCTGCACAGCGTTTTGCCAGCTTTGACCAAAACAGTGTTTCATCCATGGTTTCCCAAAGATGAGTAACAGCCTGTCTGGCGAAAACCTTATTGCAGGATTCTACAGGCATATCTGTCTCCAGCCATTCTGCGGCAGGAAGGAGCATATCTGCATAATTGGAGAACGAAGTAGGGTACATGTACATATGCACAACAAATTCCATTTCTTTAATAGCGGGAACCCATGATTTGCTATCGGCCACATTGGCAAACTTATTGCCGGAACGTTCAATCCAAACTCTTGGTTTATAAGGTTTTCCGGTAAGGATTGCTTTCTTGACACTGGCAGGATGGCCCGCCCACCAAAATAGAAGTCCTTTGTATTCGGTACCGCCCAAGCGCTTTTTGAGCTGTTCTTCTGGAAGCATTTTACGGGCAGCTGGTACTATATATGTGGAAACAGCGGCATCACCGGGAATAACACCACTTGTTTTAAAGCGCTGCATCAGTGATCCTGGCCTTTCGATGTTGCCCATCAGCGCATTGAGAATAACTGCTGCCATAGCTGCTTGTACTGAATTAGGACTTTGGTCAGTGGCAACGCCCAGGCAGAGACCTGCAGGAGAATTTTGAGCATATATATTAATGGCTTCTTCAAGCTTATCTGCATCAAGCCAGCAGATTTCTGCTGCATTTTGAATAGTATAAGGTTCCACTCTCTCCTTTAAGAGCTGAAAACCGGTTTTGCATTCAACTCCATTCACGTTAAAACTGCCCTCCAGTGCAGGAGTCAGATCATCATTCCAGGGGTAGGCAAGCGGTTTGGCCGAGTTGGTTTTTGTGTCCCACACCATAAAGGTATCCGGAATTTCTGGTTCATTGCTTTTATTAGCACGTAAGAACATCTTGGTCTTGACATCTACAAGATAAGGTAAATTTGTCCATTTCAGGACGAAATCACTATCATAAAGGTTTTTGTCAATGATGTAGCGAGTCCAAGCCTGTAATAGTGCCACGTCACTTCCGGGTCTTATAGGTAACCAGACATCAGCTTTTGCTGCATCTGGTGTCATTCGAGGGTCGATTACAACAGTTTTTACTCCATTGGCCCGAAGGTCTGCAACGGCGCCTCCGCCCATGGCTGGACTGGAGTAGGAAGGAGCTGCTCCCCATAAGACCAGACATTTCATTGGTGTATCTTTAGTGTAGTAAATTTCCAGACAGTTTGAATCGGCGATACTATAGTCAGAACCACCATACATCAAATTATTGGCTAGAATACGCGGCAGGTAGCATTGGGCACAGCCGGGTTCGAACCAGTTGGGAGTACCGAATACGTTACAAAATCTGGCGATACTCCAAAACTCAGGATTTCCACCTCCTCCGGTAGAGCAAAGCACGGCTTCTGCCCCATATTTTTCACGGGTTTTCATAAGCTTTCGGGCAAGAATATCAATGGCTTCATCCCAGGAAATACGCTTCCACTTATTTTCACCCCGTTTGCCTACTCGCAGCAGTGGATACTTATTACGATTTGGATTATAAAGAGCTTGTATACCAGAAAGTCCCTTGGCACACATTGATCCTTTGCTCATTGGATTTTCAGGATCGCCTTCTAGCTTGACTACTCGACCATTCTTCACATGGGCAATAACGCCGCAGTTGGAAATACATGCTCTGCAGCATGTTCTGACAATTTTAGCTGAGGATGTTGTCTCATCCAGTATTGTAGCGCTTTTAACCAGTCCTTCTGAATGATCTAATGCTGATGTAATTCCCGGTATATTTATTGCACTGAGAAAATCTTTTTTGTTTGATTTTTGTTCTTCCATTTAATTACCTCCTTTACTAATGAATAATTTTAAATACTGTCAATGAATAAAATACTGCCTAGTTCTAAAATAGCATTATGTGAATTCGGTTTCAAATTCAAAAAAAGTAACTCTTTATTCCAAAAAAGAATAACTGCAGGCCTTCATTGTGACTGTAAAACATTCTGCCTGTTTTTCCATTATCATATCCGGATTATTCCGTTTTTGAATTGATCATATAATAATTTAAGATTGACCATGGGTACTAACTGTGATATCTTTTAGCATATTACATAAATCTTTATGCCTTTGAAGAATAGAAAAAATGTTCAGTAACTATTGAAAACGATTGAGGAGGAATGATATGATAGATTCATATGGAAGAAATATAAATTATTTGAGAATATCTGTTACGGATTTATGTAATTTAAGATGCAGGTACTGTATGCCTGAAGAGGGCATAGAAAAAATACAGCATTATGAGATATTAAGACTGGAAGAAATATATAAATTAGCAAAAATATTTGTGTCACTTGGAGTGAATAAAATAAGGATAACAGGGGGAGAACCCCTGGTCAGAAAAGGTATCATAAATTTAATTGAAAATATAAGTGATCTAGAAGGGATTAAAGATTTTGCCATAACTACAAATGGAATACTTCTTAAAAAGTACGCCAGGGATTTAAAAAATGCAGGGCTCAATAGAGTAAACATCAGCTTGGACACTTTAGATAAAAAGAAATATTATGATATAACCAGGGGAGGGTGCCTGAAAAATGTTCTTGAAGGAATTGAAGAGGCCAGAAAGGTAGGACTTGCACCTGTAAAATTAAACACGGTTCTGGTTGGTGGATTTAATGATAGTGAAATAGAGAGTTTTATCAATCTGACAAAGAATGAAAAAATAGATATTAGATTCATTGAACTTATGCCTATAGGACATACAAAAGACTGGTCATTAGATAGATTTATATCCAGTAAAGCGATTTTGGATAAATTTAAAGAATTAAAGGCAATTACAAAGGAAGATGTGTCATCACCAGCCGATTACTATAAATTACCTGATGGGAAAGGGAGAATAGGATTTATAAGTCCTATTTCCTGTAAGTTCTGTAAAAACTGCAACAGAGTTAGATTGACGGCAGATGGAAAGGTCAAAAATTGTCTTCTTTCAAATGATGAAATGGATTTAAGACCCGCATTGAGAAATGGAGAAGACTTGAAGAAAATAATAGTGGGCTTAATTAAGAACAAGCCTAAAGAGCATGATCTGGAGGATGGAAAGTATATAGAGAGAAATATGGCAGCTATAGGAGGATGACGGGAGAATTTACTCATTTTTATAATAAATAGCTTTCCAAGGCGGCAGATTGATAAATTGATAGTGAGGTGAATGAGACAGTGACTAGGAAGTATAATGTACCCAACATGATTTTAATTGGATCAACTGCTAGAAACAGCGGAAAAACTACTCTTGCCAGTTCAATAATAAGTAAATATAAATTAATCAGACCGGTGATAGGATTAAAAGTCACAACTATTCATGACAAAAATAAAAAATGCATACATGGAGGAGAAGGTTGCGGGGTGTGCTCAAGCTTAAAGGGAAATTTTCAAATAACAGAGGAGCTGGATGCATCCAATAATAAAGATACATCCTTACTATTAACTGCAGGAGCGGATAAGGTCTACTGGCTAAAAACGTTGGAAGGTAGTATATATGAAGGATTTCAGGCATTTATCACCCGGATACCTGAAAATGCTCTTATAGTATGTGAATCAAATAGTCTGCGGACTGTCGTTAATCCAGGTGCTTTTATTATGATAAAAAATTCCCGGAATTGTCAGATGAAAAAGTCGGCAAGTGAGGTTATAGATCAAGCTGATATAATTATGGAAAACAATTTTAATGATGATTTTCAAGAAACAATGGAGGAGATAGACAGCATAATGAAAAAATAGATTTAAGAAAGCTCATTTTGACTGTTCGTTATTTCTATCAATTAACATATTAACTAATTCTTTGATTCTAGGATTTTTTTCACTATGTCTATTGACAACTGCACCTAGTATAGCCGGAAGACTAGGTGAAATAGGTATTAAAACAATATTGTTATCCGGTAAATTACCAGATAATTTACGTGTTATTAAACCAGCACCGAGTTTAGCTTCTACGCCGCCCAAAATAGTGTCAGGTCTCCCTCTGAATATAATATCCGGGACAATATGATGTGCTTCAAAGAAAGCCATACATAAACCGGATATACACGTATAAGTTTCCATTAACATGAGAGAGATACCTTTTAATTGTTCTGGAGTAATATGGCTTGATTCTGCCAGAGGATTGTCTTTATGGACAGCTAAAACAATTTCATCCGTGGAGAGGGGAACAAAAATGTTTTTACTGTTGGATAGATTTTGTTCATCCCAATAGGTTAAGGCTATGTCAAAATTGTTACTTAGCAATTTATGAAATAATTGCGGCTCTTCCAGTTCTTTGAGATTGATTAAAAATGAGGGATTTTCCAATTCGAATCGACTTATTGGAATGTAGAAACCAAAATAACTCATGACAGGTAAAGTCAGCACTGTTATTCTATACTTATATCCGGGCTGTAGCTTTTGTGACATATATTTTAAATGGCAGATCTCCCCTAATGTATGTCTGGCCTGAGGTAATAATTGCTTTCCTTCATCTGTTAATTCTGCATGTCTATGCTGCCGATTAAAGAGTTGAACACCTAATTCACGTTCTAAGGCCTGTATTTGTTTGCTAACAGAAGATTGAGCAATATTTAATTCTAAAGCAGTTTCCATATAGCTGCCGGTATCTACTATAGTTACAAAATATTTTAATTGTTCTTCCGTCATCATATCCACCTATTCCATTTTTGAATTAATTATATAATAATTTAAAATTGATTACAAGCATCGATTCTGGTACTTTAATAATAGAGGTGCCTTTTAATATATATGATGATGTAAACTATTTCAAAGAATATATTATTACAGGGACATATTTAAGTATAAAAAGGGGAAATAGGAAATGCCAATTAGCTTATTGCGTGAGTTTATTGTGCTTTCTAAAAACTTGAATTTTAGTATAACAGCGCAGCAGCTCTATATTACACAATCTGTCCTAAGTAAGCATATTGCTTTGCTGGAAAAGAAAATTGGCTTGACTTTGTTAATAAGAAACCACCATGGTGTTGAATTAACTGCCATAGGAAAATTATTTTTGGTAGAGGCTACTGCTATTGTAAATCGATATGATGAAGGTATGAAAAAAGTAAAAATGGCAGTATATGGAATTAAAATGGAACTGAAAATAGGTTATTTATATGCACAGTCCAGAGATATTCTTGCAGCATCTATACGGCTGTTTAAAAAACATTATCCCTATATTGAACTAAAATTAATATCTTGTGAATATGGTAAATTGGCTCAAAAGCTTAAAAATAATGATCTGGATTTAATTATGACTGTTGATTTTGATAAAGATATTCTATCCTGGTGTGACACATGCAAGTTATATGAGGATATTCTCTGTGCTGCAGTAGATATTAATAATCCTTTGGCCAAACTGGAAAATGTTACAATTCATGAACTGAATTCAGAACGTATTTTGATGCCTTCAAATGATAATTTTAATGGATATGCAACCTTTGTAAATGAAATGTTCAATTCGGAAAAATTATCTCAAGATAGAAAGATTCGATATAAATGTATAAATTCTTCGTTGCTGATGGTTGAAGCGGGATATGGTATTGCAATTGTCCCCCGAAAACTCAAAGCTAATGCCAGTGAAAAAGTTTGTTTTATACCACTTAAAGGGGGGCAATATTCCTTTGATGTTATTGCAGCCTGGAGAAAATCGAATAATAATCCGGCAATAAAAAAATTTATTCAAATATTGTCACAAGTCAAATATGATTTTTCCTGCAATGAAAGAATTAAATCGTTTTAAAATTTAAAATAGAATTACTGCAAAGAGGTATTTACAAAAAAATTTTATGCTTTTTTATTTCATTGCATATTGATATGTGTACTAATTTATGATAACATAAAAAACATAATTTAAAATTTTAGGTAATGAAGTTTACCTTTAAATATCCTTTGTGATTGATGACTTCTACTATTATGGGTAGAAGTTTTTTATGTTTCTTTTCAAGCTGGATCAGAAATAGGACATGACATATTAAAAGGAAAGGGAAAATTGACAAATGAGAAAATATATTTTTATTGGTATTGGTGGTTTTCTAGGTGCTATATTAAGAAGTTTTATAAAAAATATTCATATGTTCAATTACAATATTGCAATGCCGTTGGATACTTTATTTATAAATATTACTGGAAGTTTTATGTTGGCTTTTGTGCTTACAGTGGCGATTAAGGTATTAAAAATTGACGAGAATATACAACTTGGAATTTCAACAGGATTTATAGGAGCATATACAACATTTTCTACATTGTGTAAAGAGACGGTAAGATTAATCAGCGGACAATACTATTATGCGGCAGTATTTTATATGCTCATGTCAGTACTTTTAGGACTTACAGCAGCATATTTAGGTGCAGCTGCCGGAAGCAGATTCAATTCAAGGATAACAAAGAATCATCATAATGAATCAGATTATGATGAACAGGTTCGGGATGCACAGACAAGGTAGTTTGAGTTATGAGTTATAGGAGGAAATGAATATGAATTATTTGCTAATTGGGACAGGCGGTATATTGGGAAGTATCGTAAGATATGGTATTGGGAAAGTTATATCAACTCACCTCAACACCAGGTTTCCTTTTGGAACTTTTATAATAAATATAACAGGAGCCATTATGCTTGGAATTTTAACTTCAGCTCAAATTAATACAAATATATATTCATTTCTCGGAGATGGATTTTTGGGAGCATATACCACTTTTTCTACATTTATGTATGAAGGATTTAATTTATTCAAGAATAATGAGAGATTAAACGCATTTGTATATATCTTAAGCTCAATTATAATTGGAATAATAGGATTTTTAATTGGAATAAAAATAGGATTTTTATAATGGGTTAATACAATAATTAATAGGAATTGACTCAAGGGGTATCAAGTTGGAAATTAGATAAATTAATTGCTAAGTTTATGAAAGAGGAAATTTTACATAAATAGGGATTATTTATATTCAATTTTTCATGATTATTATACATAACAGTTTTTTATGCTAATGTGATTTCATACATTTCTTACATTTCAAATGTTCGATTCCGTCTAAGTGCTGCATAAAACGGACTGTATAACGCTTCATTTCAATAAGGCTGTGATAAGGCTGAAATGCAAGCATGCTTGCCCATATTATTCATGTCGGTTTTCGTAAGTCTGAGAGAAGAAATATCTCTTGGTTGAAATTGATTTTGAAATAGGCGCCTGTTTGCATAGATAGGCAAATTCTTGTTGCATTAACGGGTTTCGTCCAGGACAGTTCGCTCCTCTTCTTCCAAAGAAGGTACCATAGCAAAGAGATACCAAAGACATTCCATGTATGGTTCCAATTCTCGTTCACCGCGGCTGATGTAGCCGTCAACGGCGTTTCCAGAGCTATCCATACAGCCGCCTACTACCGGTAGTTGATCATATACTGTAATATTCTTGCCGGGTATATGTCCATCTTCTGTAAGAAAAGCAGCAGCGGAAAGTCCGGCAATACCGCCTCCTACGATAAATGCGTGACGTGATTTGATACCTTCGGGCTTTCTTGCATGAATACGGTCATAATTTTTTATAAAATAATCATCCTTTCAATTTTATTCACATGTTCGAATTTAAACATGCGTTGAAAATTAACTATACCTGTATTATAATTAACTTTAGTGTTTATCACAATAATCAGTTTTATTCTGAATATACAAAATGAAACAAATAGTATTGATCTATTGGATTTTTAAAAAATTTTTCAGGAGGAATAAATTCATGAAGAAAAAAGCGGAATATAAGAGTGCCATTCGTTCTCGGAAATTAATACGTCAAGCTTTTGTTGAATTGATGCAGGAAAAGGATCTGGAGAAAATTACAGTTACGGATATCGTTACCCGCGCAGACATAAACAGAGGAACTTTTTATGCCCACTACCAGGATAAGAGGGCAGTTATTGAGCAGATAGAAAATGAAATTATTGGGAAGATGATGGAATTCTTAGGTGAATTTCAATATAAAAAATTCTTTCAGAATCCACTTCCGCTTCTCTTAAAAATCTCAAGATATTTGGAAAAAGATCTAGAATTTTATCGAATTCTCATTAATGCAAGAGGTTCAGAACAATTTCTTGAAAAGCTCAAGAGTATCTTTACTAAATATTTAAAGAATGATAGTGATATACCGGAAAAGATAAAAAAATCATCTGATTTTATCATTCGAATTAATTTTTTTGCAGGGGGGATAATTAATCTTTATCAAGTATGGTTCAGAAATGAGTTGAATTGTTCACTTAATGAAATTTCTCTAGAAATAAGTAAGCTTGTAATTAGCAATTCAACTTTATTTTTTAAAGAAAAGATTGGAGAAGTGTGAAATTCATAAAGTTAAGTTGTATCGAAAAAGAATTCTATTAAAAGAATTTGTAACAATTTATTTGCATATCTATTTTTTGCTTTTTTTTAATTAAGGTCATATTATATAATCTTATTCGATGTTATCTCGCTTGACAGAAGCTTGTAATTTAGAAATATCACAACATAGAGATTTGGAAAGCATTTTATTTTGGATGATCTCCGATTTATAAAACTTAAAAAATTTATGATAAATAACAGCTTTTTATTCATTAATCAAGTTATGCTTTAATAAGTCTAAAATTGCTTAAACTTATACATATCAATAACTTTTATTCGATTTTATACAGTTACTTTAATATTAATGATTGAAAT
>NZ_PVXP01000038.1 GCF_002995845.1 Clostridium luticellarii
ATTTAATTATTTATTTGACTACTATATATGGTAGTTGAATTTTAAATACATACAAAATATCAATTCCGTCCATAAACACAAGGAGGTAAACTATAATTGAATGGTATAAAGGATTTGTTTAAAAGATATTATACAAAATCCCTTGAAAAAAACAGTGATAAAACAGTATACGATTTGTTCAAATGGAAAAAAACAGATGTATTTTTAAAAGATCATAAGACCCACAGGGTATTGGTGGATATGAAAGATCTGGAATTTCCAGAACAATATTCTCAAAACGCCTGTGACATAATAGCCTCTAAATATTTTAGGAAAGCCGGTGTTCCCGGAAAATTGGGCTATGAAAACAGCATGAAATCAGTGGCACACAGAATGGTGAACTTTTGGCGCGAAGCTTTAAAAGACGAAGGACTTATAAAAACTGAAGAGGAAGGTTCCATTTTCTATGATGAATGTGTCTACGCACTCTTAAATCAAATGTATGCTCCAAATTCCCCCCAATGGTTCAACACAGGTCTTAAATTGTCCTACGGAATAAAGGGTGTAAAGCAGGGAAATTACTACTTTGACGACAAACTCAATAAGGTAATGGAATGTGAAGACAGCTATACCAGAACTCAGGCCTCTGCCTGTTTCATATTGTCAATTGAAGATAAACTTTTAGGACACCACTCCATATCTGATCAATTTGTGACAGAAACAAAATTATTTAAAGGCGGATCAGGTACTGGTACCAATTTTTCCACCATAAGGGCAAAGGGTGAAAAATTATCTGGAGGCGGATCATCTTCCGGGCTCATGAGTTTTCTGAAAGCCCTGGACAGAAATGCAGGTGCTATCAAATCCGGCGGTACTACAAGAAGAGCCGCCAAAATGGTGTGTTTGGATGTAAATCATCCTGAAATCATGGATTTCATAACCTGGAAATCAAAAGAAGAGGATAAAGTAAGAGCTCTCGGAAAAATGGGATATGACATGGATATTGACGGTGAAGCTTATGAAACTGTTTCGGGTCAAAACAGCAATAATTCAGTAAGATTTTCCAACAGTTTTATGGGCAAAGTGGATAGATTGAAGGTAAACCCTGATGAAATCATCAAGCTTACCGGCAGAGTTGACGATAAAATCACAAAAACGGTAAAAGTAAAACATATTTGGGATACATTTAATACTTGTGCCTGGAAATGTGCAGATCCTGCTCCCCAATTCAGTGATACTTTTAACGCATGGCACACCTGCCCTGCTGGAGAAGACGGGAAGATAAATGCCCCTTATAATTTGATAAATTCCACTAATCCCTGCGGCGAATATGCTTTTTTAGACAATACTTCCTGCAATCTTGCTTCTATAAACATCTATAAATTTTACAATGCAGATAAAAATATTCTTGATGTAGAAGGATATTTACATATAATCGGGCTGGTCCAATTGATTCTGGAAGCTTCTATACACTGGGGACAATTTCCCACTGAAGATATAGCAAGAAAAACCCACCTTTTCAGGACTACAGGTCTTGGTATATCAAATATAGCATCATTGTTCATGGTTATGGGTTACCCTTATGACTCAAATGAAGCCAGGGCACTGGCAGCTTCACTGGTGGGAATACTTACAGGACAGTCCTATTATATATCATCCCTCATGGCAAAAGATATAGGACCCTTTGAAAAATTTGAAATAAATAAGCCTTATATGATGAGAGTGCTGAGAAATCATGCCAGAGCAGCTTCCGTGGATATGGTATCATTCTCCAGGTCTGCCGGATTTAATTTTTCCAATGAATTTGAAGGATTAGGCTACACTCCCTTGAAAGTGGATCATGAACTTTTAAAACTGCAAAACTTATCCTATATAGGGGAACAGCTGAAAACCTGCTGGATGAATGCACTTGAAAGCGGCAGCAAATTTGGATATAGAAACGCCCAGGTCACAGTTATAGCGCCTACTGGAACCATCTCTTTCGCAATGGACTGTGGTGCTACCTCCATAGAACCGTTTTTCAGTCATATAGTATATAAAAAATTATCCGGCGGAGGATTTATGACAATTATAAATCCTATAATAACTATAGCCTTAAAAAGACTTGGCTATACCAAAGAACAAATAGAAGACATATTATCTTACGTACTTGAAAAGGAAACTATAACAAAAGATGATTTCACCTATGAAAAGATACTGGACGGCAAAATAGAAGGAGCTCCACATTTGAAGGATGAGCATCTTCCCATATTTGACACTTCAAATAAATGCGGCAGCGGTGAAAGGTATATTGATCCCATGGGACATGTGAAAATGGTGGCTTCCATAACTCCCCTCATATCGGGATCAGTGTCAAAGACCGTAAATCTACCTAAAAATGCTACCATACAGGATTTTAAGGATGTGGTTTTATCCTCCTGGAAACTGGGCATCAAAGGCATTACTCTATACAGGGATTCTTCTAAAGCTGCCCAGCCGCTTAACACAAGCTTATCCATTTCAGATAATGTAAAGCTGGAAGATTTAACTTACAATCAACTTCTAGACAGAGCCAGAAAACTTCAAAAGGGAGTAAAATACTCAAAGAGGGATAAACCTGTTGGAATTCGCAGAGGAACCACTCATCCTGCACAAATAGATGATGTAAAAATATACACTACAGTAAATAGATCTTCAAATGGAGAGATCTCTGAAATATATATAACCACAGATAGAGAGGGAACTATAATAATGGGGCTTTTAAATTCACTATCCAAGGCAATATCCGTAATGCTCCAGTACCATGTCCCGCCTCAGGATATATCCAGAATGCTTAGAGGTCAGAAATACGAGCCCTATGGATTTGTCCAAAAACATCCTTATATAAAATATGTATCTTCTATATCTGATCTTGTGAGCAAAATAATAGATATAGAGCTTGGAGATTTTTCCAAATGCCAGGTTAAACCTGAAAACTACGACAAGGACAGTTTAATTCTGGGAAATTCTTCTGAATTAAACTCTGAAAAAATAAATACTACAGAGATCAGAACAAAAAAAATAAATGGAGAGAGGATATACGGTTCAACATGTCCCAACTGCTCCAGCACCAGAATGGTTAGAAACGGCACCTGTATGGTTTGCCTGGACTGCGGCTCCACCACCGGCTGCAGCTAAGCAGAGAGCCCAAATCTTTGATTTGGTGCGAATCGCTTACTCATCCGACCAAAGGAAGGAGGAGTTTCCTAAATTAGAGCCCAAATCTTTGATTTGGTGCGAATCGCTTACTCTTCGAGTGCTTATCCAACTCGCCAAAGCAATTAAAAATTTTACAAATATAAAATCACTATTTATGAATTTAAAATAAATAGTGATTTTTTACGTAATAAACTAAAAATTCAAAGCTCAGCTAGCCAGCTTCATTTTTTGGCATAAATATGTTCCATTGTAACAGTTTCACCTGGATTTATTGTTATAAACTCCCTATCGTTCCATGGTCCCGTCAAAAGCTTTTTCACATATTCAAGTGTTCCTGGGAAAACCTCATATTTCAATTTCAATTCTTCAGCTATTTTTTTTGTCTTTTTTAAATAACTCTCCAGATCATATGCCCCGGTTTTTATTACCCCCAACCTCTTATAATTTTGAAACATTATCTGATAGATCATCTCTGCATCTTTCTTTCCATAACGTTTCACTGCATCCTGGTATTCAACCCATATATTTCTCTCCGACTCCAGCCATCCTTTAGTCAAAAAATAAGTTCCGCTCTCGCCGGCCAGCTTATTACGCCTTTCACCGGATCCCAAAAGCAAGGTAATACAGTCATCTACCCGTGGAAAAATCATATGATAAGTTGGTGGGGTAAGTCCAATTACGGAATTCCCACAATATCCAAAAGCCAGAATAACTCGATCTACATTATATATATGATCCAATTCACTTTGCAATCGCTTTTTCAAAGAATCTGGCTGCAGGTGGAGCCCGGAATCTATCCACAATACAGGATAATCGCATTTGACGCTATTTATTACACTTTTTAACTCATCCTCAATAGTTCTACAAGCTACAATCAAAGTATTCACTTAAACCCTTCATCCCCTTTTTTATCTATATTTTCGCTGCTATTTACTGACTCCATGCAGTTTAATATAATCCCCTCTGAAATAAGTTATACCAAGTCCAATAGGCTTATGGTCAATATCGTATAATTTCTCTTCTACAACAAACAGGGCAACAGCATCATGTATATTTAACAATTTTTTAGTCTTTTCTTTCGGAACCTCTGCATATATGACAAGTTCTTTATTTAAATCATATAGAGAAGTCCTGTTGGATATCATTTCTGGAAAAGTGGCGTTTTCAATTTCGTTTTCCACAATTGGAACTCCCTTTTGATATAACAAATATTTGATATCATAAGCCACAGGCTCTTCTTCAGTGTAAAAAAGCCTCCGGATCATTACAACTTTTTTATTGTTGCTGATTTGAAGATTGCCAGCTAACTTTTCATCAGGAAGTATGATATCCACAGATAAGAGTTCTATTTTATCCACACTGTTAATTAAATTGCTCATTTCATCATAATTAAAAACATATTTGTTATAATCCGGTTTTTTCACAAAATATCCTTTACCCGGAACAGAATATATGTATCCTTCATTGGATAAAATAGAGAGCCCCTTCCTTACTGTCATTCTGCTGGTATCATACTCATCACATAAAGATGTTTCAGAAGGCAGATCATCACCTGGCCTAAGTTCACCACTGCTAATTTTATTTCTTATATCATCAATAATTTTAACATATATTGGATTTTTCATTGTCTGCTACTCCTTACTGTTTTCCTTCATCCATCTTAAACATATTTTTACCCCGTCAGAAGCATTACTGGAAAAACCATCTGCTCCAATATACCTGTTTATATCCCGGTTCATATGATTTGCCCCTGCAATAACCTTAACCCTATATCTTATGCCGGTATCCTCAAAAGCAATTATTATATCTCTCATAGTCTCTATGGTATTCGTAAGTGCGGCACTCATGGCTACAATATCAGGATTGTTTTCTTTTACTGCATTTACAAAATCTTCTTTTGACACATCCACACCTAAATCGATTACTTCAAATCCATTGGATTCCAGCATACCTTTAAAAATATCCTTTCCAATATCATGGATGTCTCCCTTTACCGTACCTAAAACTACTTTCCCCAGCCCTTTATTCTTATTTTGAAGAAAATGTTCTTTCATCTCATCCAATTCTAAAATTCTTTTAAAAATAAGTCCTGCAAGTATTAAATCAGCTATATAGTAATTTTTGTTTTCATATAATTTCCCGACTTGTTCCATGCCTATGTTGACAGTTTCTAATAAAGTTACAGGAGTTATCCCCATTTTCAAAGCTTTCTTGGCCAGCTCTATTACTTTTTCTTCATCTAATTGTTCTACATATTTTATGATTGATTTTTTCAATTCACTTAAATTACACATTTTTCCTCCACTAATCCGCAATGCCCTGTTTAATTCGTTCATATTTTATTGAAATATTTCATCAATTCTCTATTTTTATTATATACCTAATCTTTCGGTTTGTCAGCGGCTTATCCATTTGAAATTTTATCAATAAAATAAAGTGCTGTAAAATTATTGTGGAAAATAATTTTACAACACCTTTTCTTAAATAATTTCTTTTACATTAATAAATTCATGACAAACATAAACATCATTTCCTCATATTGCTGCATTTTAGGGGCTATTTTTTTTGTAAGCTTTTCATCTATTTCAGAATGTTCTGCCTTATATTCCTCCCAGGTCTTATAATATTGCGTTTTCATGACAATCCCTCCTAATAATCAGTGTTTTCAGCTACATATTCCAATACTGCCTGCAGATTTTCAATTTTAACACTATCTGCAGTTATAATAGACTTGTCAAAGCCAAACATATATTTTCCACCTGGTGCAAGAATATCTATAAGTTCCTTGGCTTTATCTACACACTGCTGTTTTGTCCCTGTCTTCAGTATGGAAATTGGATAAAATCCCGTAAGAATATGCTTTTTCCCCAATTTTTCTTTTATAAACTTAGGATCTCCATACTCAAACCACATCCTGGTATTTTCAGGCAGTTCATACAGATAATCCACATAACGTGTCCAGTCATTTTCAACAAACAACCAGGATGGCTGCCCAGCTGCTGCCAGTTCTTCAATCTCCTTTTTAAAAGTCGGCCAGTACAATTTTTCGAAATCTTTAGTACGAATATAAGGTGCCATATGAAGTGGAATGAAGGTTCCTCCGTATTTTGAAGGCGATGCAGGTACTCCCGCTTTTATCAATAATGGAGTTACAGCTTCACAAGCTGCTGCTACTTTATCAGCACGCCTCCTTATATCACCCGTTATACCTTTAAATCCCCTCAATTGATCCGACATGAAATCAAAAGGTGCTTCTACAAATCCATCTACATTCCCTTTGGTAGAATAACCGTACTTTTTAATTAGTTTTTCATAAAGCATATTCACATAGTTGAATTCATCATAAAATGCTTTAAATGCTTTTGCCATAACAAGGGATCTTTCAGCTAAACTGGTATTCAGTTCAGTATAAATTCTAGGCAGTATCTTTTCCAAAATACAATTATAGGGTGATTCAATAAATTCATCATATTCCTCAGCCTCTAGCCCATTGATCTCCGGATGCTGCAAAAATCCGCTGGAACTCATGACAAAGTTTCTAGCTCCTAAAATCTTGTAATATGAAGGAAATCTAAAGACCTGTACAGGAACTATATCAGAAACAAAATCATTACATATTTTTTCAAATATTTTTTCAAGCATGGAGGTATTCCATTGTGCTTCCGCCAAATCTTCCCCTGCATACTGTATGCAGAATTCAATAGGAAAATTGACATTGATTGGCACTCTCCTGGGAATCTCTCCATCAAATATATCCTTAAATAATTTAGTTCTTTCCTGCGCTAAAATTTTTGTATCTACCATATTAGCTCACCCACTCTTTACAAATTTTAACACCTTCTGCTGCATTTGTAGTAAATGCATCAGCTCTTACATGTTCACAAGCTTCTTTTGTCACAGGATTTCCACCTATGATTATCTTCACTTTGTCCTTTAAATTTTCTTTTTCAATTTCATTCACTATATTCTTCATGGAATCAATAGCAAGAGTAAGAACTCCGCTCATTCCCACGATCTGAGGATTTACTTCCTTTATTTTATCTATAAAGGCTGCTGCAGACTGGTCTATTCCTATGTCATACACTTCAAATCCTGCTGCTTCTGCCATACTCTTGAAGATATTCTTCCCTATGTCATGGAGATCTCCCTGCACTGTACCTAAAACAATAGTTCCCAGTTTATTAGAACTTTCAGAACCTATAACAGGTTTTAATACGTCAATAGCATTATTGAGAAGTTCTCCTGCAAAAATCAAATCTCCTACAAAATATTCACCACTGTCAAACAGATCACCTACTGTTGCCATACCATCCTGACATGCATTTACAACTTTTTGAGCTTCTTCTTCTTCCGGATTAGAATTGACAAAATCTTTTAACATTTCAAAAACTTTGTCTTCATCCAAATCCCCTACTGCTTGTGTTAACAATTTATAATCCATAATCTTTTCCCCCTTACATATTTTTTACTTGGAATATTAAAAATATTTTAAAAATCTTATTCTCTCTTCTAAAGGTCAAATTTTATTTTTTAATTCTGCAATCATCTAAAATGTGATTTATTAAAATATTCCCTTTCTATGGGCCCTATTATATTTACGTCCGCCTTTATCAATTCCACAAAGTGCTTCTGCCGCATATATGGCAGCTGCCATATCTTGATTACACGGATCCAGTATTGCAGAATTGAGTCCAGCATGTACAGCCAGTGACATACAGCTTACATTTACATATTTTCTTCTCGGCATTTGAAAGCTGATATTCGAAATCGCACCTGTTACTTTTACTTCTGAAGCATATTCATGAATTTTGACAATGCAGTTTTCAAAATCGGTCATGGAAGCTGGTACCGCAGCAAGAGCCATTACACATGGATCTATGTGTAGATTTGAAATTTTTACACCATATTTGTGTGCCTTATCAATAATGCTTTTTGCAATGTCAATTTTTTTATCTGAATTCATAGGAATGCCATCTTTGTCACATGTCAAACCTATAACTTGCCAATCAGTTCCAGCAATTAATGGAAATATGGTTTCACACTTGGTACCTTCTTCATTTACCGAATTAATCATTCCAGGACGTTTAACGTGACCCTCTTCAAAAATACGTTTAAGGAGAAGTACGTTGGGACTGTCTATACAAATAGGAATATCGGTAACTTCCTGAATAAGTCCAACAAGCCATACCATAGCATCATATTCTTTATCTGCCTGGGTACTTGGTGCACAATCAATAAAATCAGCACCAGCTTCTGCCTCAGCCCTTGCTATGTTCTTTATAAAATCAGCATCTCGCTCTTCAATCGCTTTCTTAACCGAAGGAATCGCACCATTAATCTTTTCTCCAATAATAATCATTTGAAAGCCTCCCCTTCTAATCCATACTAATTATTAACTTGTATATACTTGTATTTATATAACTAATTATATGCCTATAGTTTTGTTTTGTCAACGATTTCATAAATGTTTTTTAAATGTTTAAAATATCATCCTTGAATAAAAAAGCCACCTTTCAAAAGGTGACTTTTTAATATGTAAAACTACTTTTTATTTTTTTTGTTGTTCTTATTATTTTTCTCATGGTTTACATGGTTTACTCTGCCCGGTTTAGCTTTAGGCTTTATTTTTATATCTTTCTGTGTTTTTTTCCCTGAATTATATATAGCTCCGCTTTTCAAATCTATAAACCACAAAAATAAGATTAGAAATACAGCAGAAAAAACATACTGCAATACTGTTCCATTTAAATTATATTTAAACTGAGCAGCTATAACTGGCGGAAAAATAAAGGATGCTATAGACAACAAAAGAATAATCCATTTATTAGGATGGAGTTTATATAGCACATGAGATTTTAAAAAATTATACACTACCAAAAATATTACTGCAATAAACAATACCTGTAATATTACATTTAACCACAAGGGCATTTTATTACCTCCCTACAAATTTATATGTCTTCTATATTATCATATATTTTGGAATTTATATCAATACCCTTTGGTAATATAATAAATAAAGTTCAAAATACAAACTTAGACAATTCACAGTTGACAGTTGACAATTGGCAGTTCATAATTTATGAAGATTTTCGGTTAAGCCCGAAAATTAGGCGGATTTTACAATTGAACTCTGAATTATGATACTTGAATGAAGTTTGAACTCTGAACTTTAACATTTTATATAAGAGCTACCTGATTTAAAATAAGTAAATCTCTCCCGGTTTTCTTGTAAATACAGTAACATCGTCAATTTCATTCTGCTGACATATAAATCTGGTCATTCTCTCAACTCCAAAACCGGCTCCTGCAGTCTTTGGAATTTTCCCATCTTTCGCAAGCTGAATATAGTTTCTGAAAGCATTTTCGTCTACACCGTTTTCTCTCATTCTAGTAAGTATTCTGTCATATTTGTATTCTCTTTCTCCGCCGCTCATACCTTCTATATAACCATAGGGCCATATCAAATCATAATTTTTATAGGTACCCGGATTTTCCAGATCCTCTGCATCATAAAATTCTCTTTTATGATTGATAAGCCAGAAGGGCTGAGTTGCCTTTTTTGATGCTATTTCCTCAAAATCATCTCCATATTTTACCTTAAGTTCTTGGGTAGTATATCGCTTAAATGGTACACTTACATCCAAATGTGATGTTCCAATTCCAAGAGCTTTGAACTCATCTGCACATTCCTTCTTTATATAATCAAATACATATTTAACAAGTCCTTCTTGAAACTCAAATATATCATCCATGTCTGCGCCTTTAAATTCAAAATCAACTTGAGTGAATTCAAATAAATGCCTCTTGTCCCCTTTTTCTTCCTGCTCAAGTCTTACATTGGGGGATACTATATATATTTTATCAAGATAGGGACTGGATAATATAACCTGTTTATGGAATATCATTGATTTGGTTATATCAAATTTTTGACCTTCATAATTCACTTCACATTCTTCTACATCATGGTTCAATGTATCCGTAATAGGTGCTATCATAATAGGCATAATCCTTGTTATATTTTTCTTGTACATATATTCATCTACTGCTTTAAGTACAGTTTGCTGGATACGAAGTATATGAGGCAATTCTTTTCTTCCCACTTTTTCAATAGCTTTGTCCAAAATTTCTAGCTCTTTTTTTCTCTCATCTTTTAATACATATGTCTCCATATATACAACCTCCTTAAATATTTATCAGAACGCTGTCACTGCTAATACTCCATCTTCATAAAGAGAGATAAGCACTGTTTACGCATCTGGATAAGTTCTTCTAAAATTTAGATGGATAGAAGAATTGCTTATTAAAAAACTCCACCTGAATCTAGGAATCAATTGATATAAATTTGCTACTTATTTATTCTGTATTATTTTCATTAACAATATAATAATACTTTTTTCTGAACATTGCAATATTATTAATAAATTTTATATTTTTTTGATAATTAGTTAATTGGACATATCATTGATTAATAATTCATGAATTATTAATCAATGAAAACGTTTTTAATTATCAATTTAATAAAATTTCTGTTATAATAGTAGTGTGACAATAAAATTTAAATTACAAAGGAGGGATTCAATTGAGTTTAAAAGTTTCTGGACTAGACGATTTAGACCTTCAAATTCTTGATATTCTTTTAAAGGATTCTAGAACTCCTTTTCTAGAAATAGCCAGACAATGCCATGTAAGTGGAGGAACTATACATGTTAGAATGAAAAAAATGCAGGATATGAAAATAATAAAAGGAACCAAGCTTATAATCGACAATTCAAAGATTGGCTACGATGTATGCGGTTTTATCGGCATTTATTTAGACAGAGCCAAATCATTTAAAGATACACTTGAAGAATTGGAAGCTATAAAGGAAATTGTAGAAATTCATTATACAACTGGAAACTATTCTATTTTTATAAAAGTAATATGTAAAAATATAACGGACCTACAGAATCTGCTGATGAATAAAATTCAATCTGTTGATGGAATACAGAGAACTGACACTATAATATCATTATTTCAACCCGTGGATAGAAGTATAGATATAGACATAATAAGCAACGAACCCGACAGCAAAAATTAATTTTACATCTTCTTTCATTTTACCTTATAAATTTTATATAATTTGCAAATAATAGTTTATATAAAATAAAAAGGAGATGTAGATATGAGAACATTAGACATCATTGCACTAATATTAGTTGTAATAGGTGCTCTTAATTGGGGGCTAATTGGATTCTTTAGATATGATCTTATAGCATCACTATTTGGTACAATGTCTTCCTTTACAAGAGTAATTTACGCATTGGTAGGTCTGGGAGGACTATATGCTCTTTCGTTTTTTGGCAAAGAAACGGACAGTAGAAATACAAAAGAAGTCTAGGCACTAAAAAGTGGAAAGCTTTTTTAAATCAACTTTCCACTTTAAGTACATTCTATATCATTTAAGATTTTTTTTAATTCCTCTGTTTAATGTATTTTCATAATCTATAAATCCATATACATCTTTCCCAAATAAAGGACTGAAATTTTTGAGTTCCTCCAGTGAAAGATCTTCAATGGATTTATTTTTATCCTCACAGTACAGTACAATTTCACCAATAACCTTATGCGCATCCCTAAAAGCCATACCCTTGTCAACCAGGTAGTCTGCTGCTTCTGTGGCATTTAAAAATCCTTTTTTTACAGCATTAAAAGTATTCTTCTCATTTACTTTTAATGTAGAGAGTATACCGTTCATTATTTTCAAACAGCTTAATATAGTATCTAAGGAGTTAAAAAACTGTTCTTTATCTTCCTGCATATCCTTATTATAGGCAAGAGGAATGCCCTTCATAGTGGTAAGCAGTGCCATAAGTGAACCATATACTCTCCCTGTTTTGCCTCTTATGAGTTCTGCAGCGTCGGGATTCTTTTTTTGAGGCATTATGCTGCTTCCTGTGGAAAATTCATCATCTATTTGTACAAAATCAAACTCTTTGCTGCTCCACAATATAAGTTCTTCACTCAGGCGACTCAAATGCATCATTATTATGGAAAAGTCAGACAATATTTCTATAACATAATCTCTATCACTTACGCCATCCAGAAAATTATCCACTGGCTTTTTAAATCCCAGTTCTTTGGCAGTAAAATTCCTATCTATATCATAAGTTGTCCCTGCCAGAGCACAGCATCCAAGAGGACTTTCATCCATAATTTCTACAGCATTTAAAATTCTTTTCTTATCTCTTGAAAGCATGGAATAATACGCCATTATGTAGTGCTTGAAAGTTATTACTTGAGCCCTCTGAAGGTGAGTATACCCTGGCATTATAACATTATTTTGCTGACCTATCTCTTTTATTGTGGCTTGAAGTATTTCTATATCTTCAACTACTTCCAGTGCTTTTCTCTTAGCATACAGTCTAAAGTCCACCGCAACTTGATCATTTCTGCTTCTGGCAGTGTGCAGCTTTTTGGCAACCTGACCTATTCTATCTATTAAATTTATCTCCACAAAACTGTGTATATCTTCATAATCTCCTTCTATTTTCAGCTTTCCGTTTTCTATATCCTCTAATATGGACTTCAATCCTGCCAATATACTTTTGCCTTCTTCCTGGGATAAAATCCCACATTTAGAAAGCATCTTCACATGGGCCATACTTCCCTCTATATCTTCTCTATAGAAACGTCTGTCAAAACCAAGTGAACTGTTGAAATCTTCCATGAGTTTGCTTTCAGATTTTTTAAATCTTCCACCCCAAAGTTTCATGGTTAGTTTCCCTTCTTCTTATCTACTGCAGCTCTGATCTTATATGGAAGACCAAATATTTTAATAAATCCATCTGCATCCTTTTGATCATATAAATCACTGGCTCCAAAAGAAGATATACTTTCATTGAACAGAGGATACTCGGCATCTATTGAGGCCGTGGTCACATTTCCCTTGTACAATTTTAATTTTACTGTTCCAGTTACATTTCCCTGAGTTGCCTCTACAAAAGCATCCAGTGCCTTTCTCAAATTTCCAAACCAGAGTCCGTCATATACAAGTTCTCCATACTTTTGAGACACCAACTGCTTATAATGGAAAGTATCCTTGTCTATAGTCAGTCTCTCAAGGGCAGTGTGGGCAGCATAAAGTATAGTTCCTCCCGGAGTCTCATATACCCCTCTGGATTTCATGCCCACCAATCTGTTTTCAACCATATCCACTATTCCTATTCCATTTTCGCCGCCTATTTTATTGAGCTGTTCCATGAGTTCTACTGGTCCAAGCTCTTTACCATTTAATTTTTTAGGCTCTCCCTTTTCAAAATAAAGTTCTATATAAGTATCTTCATCTTTTGCCTTTTCAGGTGTAGTAGTCATAAAATACATACTCGTTTTGTGTTCATTTCTTGGATCTTCCAGATCTCCGCCTTCATGACTCACATGCCATATATTCTTGTCATTGGAATATATTTTTTCCTTGGTTGCAGCTACTTCCACGCCCTTAGAATTTGCATAGTCTATGGCATCTTCCCTGGATTCTATATTCCATATTCTCCAGGGTGCTATTATCTTTATTGAAGGATCAAAACTTGCCACTCCCACTTCAAAACGTACCTGATCATTTCCCTTGCCTGTACAACCATGAGAAATATATCTGGCTCCCTCTTCATGAGCTATCTCCACCAGTCTTTTTGCCATAAGAGGTCTTGCCAGAGACGTTCCCAAAAGATAGGCTCCTTCATAGGTTATGTTGGCCTTTACTGCCTTGAATAGATAATTCTTGATAAACTCCTCTTTCAAATCATCGATATACACTTTAGAAGCTCCTGTTTTAAGAGCCTTTTCCCTAACTTTGTCCATATCATCATCTTGACCTACATTTACACAGGCCGCAATAACATCCAAATCATAGTTTTCCTTTAGCCATGGTATGATAATTGATGTGTCCAATCCTCCTGAATATGCTAATACTACTTTATCTTTCATAAATCCAACCTCCATTTTATTATAAAGTTCAAAACTAAAAAATTACTTAATAACCTTATCCAAAAAAGCTTTTGTTCTATCTTCTTTTGGATGTGAGAATATCTGCTCTGGAGTACCCTGTTCCAGTATCTTTCCCCCATCCATAAATATAACCCTGTCGGCAACTTCTTTTGCAAAACCCATCTCATGAGTTACAACTACCATGGTCATTCCATCTTTGGCCAGATCCTTCATTACATTTAAAACTTCTCCTACAAGCTCTGGATCCAGTGCCGAAGTTGGCTCGTCAAACAGCATTATATCCGGATTCATGGCAAGAGCTCTTGCAATAGCTACTCTCTGCTGCTGGCCGCCTGAAAGTTTGGAAGGATAATAATCCTTTTTATCCTTTAATCCAACCTTATCCAAAAGTTTTTCGGCCATTTCCTTTACCTTGACTTTTTTCTCTTTCTTAACTACCAGTGGTGCCTCCATGACATTTTGAATAGCTGTCATATGAGGAAACAGATTAAAATTTTGAAAAACCATTCCCATCTTCGTAGTTACTCTTCTTATCATTTTTCTATCCTTTGTATTTAATTTTTCCCCTTCTATAATTACAGTTCCACTGTCCAATTCCTCAAGATGATTCAGACACCTGAGCAAAGTGCTTTTTCCAGATCCTGAAGCTCCTATTACTACAAGCACCTCACCTTTTTTTACTTTTATACTTAGATCTTTAAAAACCGTAAGATCATTAAAGCTCTTGGTCAAATGGATGGCTTCTATCATGTACTTACTTTTATTAAAATCTTTGTTATTATCCACAGCTGCATTTTCCATAGATTACACCTCCGAATTAATTTAAATATCACAACAGCTAGCTGTAAACAGCCAATTTTTTCTCAAATATTCCAAATGCAGTGGTAAATACGGTGGTCATTATAAGATACAGTATTGCTGCTGTAAGGAATACCGAAATGGGATCAAAACTGCTGGCATATATCTGCTGGGCTGACCTCATGAGTTCAACCATTGCTATAGTGGATACCAATGAGGTATCTTTTAATATAGATATGAACTCATTCCCCACAGGAGGTATTATAACTTTCCAGGTCTGGGGAAGTATTATCTTTCTCATTGTCTCCCCATAGCTGAATCCCAGGGCTTTTGCCGCTTCAAACTGCCCTCTGTCTATAGATTGAATTCCTCCTCTTATTATCTCTGCCATATAAGCTCCGCAATTGAGTCCAAGACCCAGTATTGCCGCTGAAAAAGGTGTAAGTTCTATACCTACAAAAGGTAATCCATAGTAAAAGAAAAACAATTGCAATAATAGAGGCGTACCTCTGAATATCCATGTATAAAAACCTGATAGTGACTTAAGCACAATATTTTTAGACAACTTTAAAAGTGCCAAAAATATACCTAGAAGCGTTCCCAGTATCAGGGTAATTACTGTAAGTTCAATAGTCATTACACTGCCTTTCAACAAAATAGGCAGTATGTCCTTCATAAATCCTATATTCACTGCTTCAATCCACTTCCTCTTCGCATATATATTATTTGCATATTACTTATATATGTCTTCTCCAAACCACTTTGTGGAAATTTTAGACATAGTTCCATCTTGTTTCAATTCATTTACTGCTTTCTTCACTGCAGCTTCCAGCTCCTTATCACCCTTCTTAAATCCTATACCCATAGGCTCTTTAGTAAGCTTTTCATTTAAAACAGTATATTTTCCCTTTTTATCAGCAGAAGATATATAGTACCTCCCAACTGGCTCGTCTACTATAACTGCATCAAGTCTTCCTATCAATAAATCCTGAAGTTCCTCTGTAGTCTTATCATATTTTTTCACTTCTTTTATATCCTTGAATTTTTTGACTACACTTTCACTGGTGGTACCAAGTCCCACTCCTACTTTCTTACCGGCTAAATCCTTTGAACTTTTAATAGTATCATTTCCGGTTTTAGTGATTATAATCTGTGCATTCTCTACATAGGGCTCAGAAAAATCTATCTGTTTCTTTCTGTCCTCCGTTATGCTCATTCCGGATATTATAACATCGAATTTACCTGATTTAAGTGCCAGAACTATTCCATTGAATTCAGTACCCACAAATTCAGCTTTTACTCCCAGCTTTTTTGCTATGGCATTTGCCATATCTATATCAAAGCCTTTAAGTGCATTCTGACTGTCCCTGAATTCCATGGGTGGAAAAGAGTCCTCCAATCCCACTTTTAGAACACCTGCTTTTTTAACTTTTTCCAGTGTATTGGTATCACTTCCCTGACTGCTCGTACTGGCATTACTTCCACAACCAGCAAGTAGAACAACCGCAAATATAGCTGCCAAAGCTATATTAATGGATTTTTTTAATTTCCTCATTTATTTCTCCTCTTTTCAATTATTTAACTTTAACTCCTTATGTTATGTACATAAATAATTATACATATATTATTATAATTATTCAATACTTTTTTTGCTTTTATACAAAATGCATTTTTGAAACTAAAAATGCATTCACACCAGATAACATATATCCATGTGAATGCAGATTTTATTAAGCTCTCCTATATCGCTCCATAGTTTCCTTAAACAACTCCGCGGTTGAAGGCGGAGTATATGTAATGGCATTTGCGCCCGCCTGTATAGTGGCTCTGATACTTTCTTCATCCTTTCCTCCTGTGGCTATTATGGGGAATTTATCAAAATGCTTTCTTATAGTTTTCACAAGTTCAGCACTTCTCTTACCTGCTGAAACATTCAATATGGATGCTCCGGCTTCAATCCTCTTTCCAATATCATCTCTCTCAGATGTAACTGTAACTATAACAGGAATATCAATAACAGCTTTCACGGCCCTAACTATTTCATTTGATGTGGGACTGTTGACAACTACTCCCATGGCCCCGTTGAATTCAGCATTAAGTGCAAGATTTATAACACGTTTTCCAGTGGTAAGACCTCCTCCCACACCGCAGAATATGGGCACGTCGGAAGCTCCCACAAGAGACTCCGTTATCACCGACTGAGGTGTAAATGGATATACTGCCAGAATTGCATCTGCATTTATATTTTTTATAATTGCTATATCAGTAGTAAATGCAAGGGATTTTATTCTCTTCCCAAAAACTTTTATTCCACTAGCCTCTCTTATGACAAGAGGGAGATTTATCATGTGATCTCTAAGTGTCCCTCTTATTTCCGGTACATACTTTGGAATTTTTTCATTAATTTTATCACTCATTTTTATCTCCTCAAACCAGTATATAATTTTTTTCTTCAAGTATATTTTACATTAACTGCAAGCAATATTCTATATAAACTTTGTTAATTTAAGAACCACTTGGTACTGAAAATATCCTGTCAGCTATTTTGACAGCTTCCCTGGCATCTTTGGCATAATAATCCGCCCCTATCATATCTGCATAATTTTGATTTAATACCGCTCCTCCCACCACCACCTTGCAGTGAAGTTCATTTTCTCTTAAAGCTTCTATAGTTTTTTTCATATTGATTACAGTAGTGGTCATGAGCGCACTGAGTCCTACCAATTTTATATCATTTTTTCTTACAGTATCCACTATCTTTTCTATATCCACATCTCTGCCTAAATCTATAACATTAAACCCATAATTTTCCAGTAATACTTTGACTATATTTTTTCCGATATCATGTATATCACCTTTTACCGTAGCCAGTACTATATTTCCCTTTTCTATGTTTTTTTCTCCATTGTCCAATATTTTTTTCTTTATTATCTCAAAGGATTTTTTCACGGTTTCTGCCGACTGTATAAGCTGTGGTAAAAATATATCCTGTGACTCATACAGCTTTCCAACCTCATCCAGTGCAGGTATTATATATTGATTTACTATTTCCTCCGCCCTTCTGCTTTTCAAAAGTTCTGATGTGAGCTCTACAGCTTGATCCTTCACCCCATCCATAATGGCAAGCTTCAGATCTTTTTTATTTTGAATTTTATTTTCAACTTTATTTTTTTCTCCGCCCTCAGGTAATACATTGTTTTTATTTCCATATTTAGATATATAGCTTTTACCCTCTTTATCTATATTTGCCAAAACTTCAAAAGCAGATATAATCTCCTTTACTCCCCTGTCCTGAGTATTTATTATAGGAATATCCAGACCTGCCTGCAGTGCAACTGCCAGAAAAGTTCTATTCAATATACATCTTCTTGGAAGCCCATAGGATATATTGCTCACTCCTAAAATAGTCTTCACTCCGAATTTTTCTTTGATGAGCCTTATGGCTTTTACTGTTTCCATGACTTCTTTCTGTTGTGCCGACGCAGTAAGTGTAAGGCAGTCAACTATTATATCCTTTTTATTGATTCCATAGGAAGCTGCGGTTTTGATTATCTTTTCTGCAACTTTAACCCTACCCTCTGCACTATCAGGTATTCCATTTTCATCTATGGTAAGTGCTACAATACATCCTCCGTATTTTTTTACTATTGGAAACACTTTCTCCATAATATTTTTCCTGCCATTTACCGAATTTATCATAGGTTTTCCATTGTATATCCTGGCTCCTGCCTCCAGTACACCTGGATTGGCACTGTCAATGTTCACAGGCAGCTGTACTGACCTTTGAATTGCCTTTACTGCTTTTTTCATTATTTTAACTTCATCAATTTCAGGAAGTCCAACATTAAGTCCTACTATATGGGCCCCTTCCTCCTTTTGTGCTATAGCTTCTTTTTCTATATAATTTACTCTTCCCTCCTTTAATTGTTTTTTATACACCTGTCTTCCCGTAGGATTTATCCTTTCACCCACAATCTTTATTCCTTCTCCCAAAATTACAGTATTGGTAGGTGAACAAACTGCAGTATAGTTTTTTTCTTTTATATCCACTGGCTGTATTTCCTTAAGTGACTCCACCATGTTTTTTATGAATCTGGCATCAGTTCCACAGCAGCCGCCTAAAATTCTGACTCCTTTTTTAGCCATAATAGCCATGTTTTCTGAAAATTTTTCCGGTGTTATATCATAGATCGTATTCTCGCCATCATATCTGGGAAGTCCTGCGTTAGGCTGTACTAGAACCGGAAGAGATGAATACTCCAATATTTCATCCACAATTACTTGAAGCTCCGCTGGACCAAGAGAACAGTTTACACCGAGAGCATCCACTCCAAGTCCTTCCAGTGTAACCACCATGGTTTTTGGGTCTGTCCCCATAAGAGTTCTACCGTCCTGCTGGAATGTCATTGTACAAAATATGGGCAGGGAGGTATTTTCTTTAGCCGCAAGAACAGCTGCTTTAGCTTCATACAGATCAGACATGGTTTCTATCAGGATCAAATCTGCTCCTGCTTTTTCACCTATAATCACCTGATTTTTAAATAATCTGTATGCTGTTTCAAATCCCAGATTCCCCGTGGGCTCCATAACCTGACCTATGGGTCCCAGATCCAGTGCAACTAATTTGCCTTTACACGCTGCCTCTTCTTTTGCAATTTTCACTCCAGCTGTGATAACATCTTCTATAGTGTAATCCGAGGAATTGTATTTAAGTTCATTGGCTCCAAAAGTATTGGATATTATTATGTCCGCTCCTGCCTCCAAATATTTTCTGTGTATTTTTCTTATAATTTCAGCATGAGTGACATTTAAAATTTCAGGCAGTTCTCCAGGTTGAAGTCCCGATTTCTGGAGCATAGTTCCCATAGCCCCGTCAAAGAAGATAAATTTGTTGTTAAATTTATTGAATAGTTTTTTAGAATCCATATACATATTCCCTCTTTCTCTATAAAACTTTTTACCCGTATTTATCTATAATTTAATACATTCTATATCATACGCAAAATAAAAAAGTTGCTTTTCTTATAAGAAAAGCAACTTTAGAGAACAAAATTAAACTTTTCTTATCTTTCAGGTATTGACATACCTGCTGGAATTAGCACCGTTAAATGATAATAATCATTCAGGTTGCCGGGTATCATAGGGCCAGTCCCTCTACCTCTCGTGATAAGAATATTTTCATATTAATACTTTTAATTGAAATTGTCAATACACTTTTTATGAATCTTTATGAATTTTTAAATCCTAAACTTTTAATATGAATTAATAATATCACATTAATAGAATTTAAGGAAGTATACAAATAAAACTGTTACTTTTTTAACCTGTCCAAATGCTTGAAAAATATTTTTGACTTTTCCTGTTCTGAAAATTTTCCCTGAGAACCTTGATTCTCTATGTCCTCCGGCACTACAGTTATTACGGCAGCTATATCAAAGCCCTTTTTTTTCAAAATTTCTGTATATATTTTCTCGTACTTTTTTCCAGAGACCAATATTTTCACTGGTTTTCCAATTATCTCATAACTTTTATCAGCTCCGTCATATATTAAAATTGAAACTTTTTTATTGTACCAGAGGCTTCTTGTTATATTTTTGTAGCTCTTTGAGGATTCAAACAATTCCACATATTCAACGTTGCCTTCATCATCTACATGAAGACTTTGTTTTATGGCTGCATGGGGTATTCCATGAACATTCACCGTTTCAACTACTTTTATTGTATCGGGGTTGTTAATTATATCTTTTATATCATCAATATTTATCATCTTAAGCTTCACTCCTTAAAATATTCTCAGTAAATCCGAATTAGGATGGTTTCCGCATCTTCGATAATCGTCAAAATCTATTCTGAGTTTGTATTTTTCTCTTAAGTCATTAAGCCCTATGGTGAGTTTTACATAGTACTCCAGAGATGCATTTTTCTGATTCCTGAAAAATGACATGGGCCTGGGAACCCAGACAATATACACAATTGAAACACCCTTGCTCATAAGATCTTCTGCTTCCTCCAAAGTATGCTTCAGGCCATCTTCCTCTGTTTTAAAGCCTCTTGGTTTTGCCAGCTCAACTCCACCCACAATACCTGAATTCACATTTCCTCTTCCAAATATATCCACAGCCGCTACAAGTCGTCTTTTCCACTCTCTATACCCCACCCATTCTTCTTTTCCAGGGCAAATCCATTTAAACAGCTCCTCATTTAACACTTCAATATCAGAAGTATAACTTGACAGTCCTGTTTCATCGTATAATCTCCGAAGCTGCTTTTCATTTAACGCCGTAGTTATCACCTGACTTGGAAATCTTCTTCCTTTAAAATTCTCACCGATTGCCTGAAGTATCTCTATATAATAATCTACCTCTGAATCAAAAGGGGTTTCACCATTAAAATCCGAGCCCATGGTCATACATATATTGGTGAATCTTCCTTTTTGCTTTATGGCCTCTCTGACAGTTTCATAAGCATCCTGCGGCGTCAGCTTCTTTTTTATAACTCCGTCTTCTTTGAGGTGGGGCACCAGATCGCAGTATTTGCATCCATTTCCATTTTTCCAGAAATAACAATATGACGTAGGGGTGATGTTCAACCTCTGCGGCCTTGCAAATACTATGGAATCCATAGGAGTTCCGCTGCTTGTAAGTTTCCCGTAATAATCAGGCTTCTCCCAGAAATCTACTTCTTCCACTATTTCATTCCTGTCAAGCAATACAAATTTTCCATCTCTATAATCCACAATATACGGATTTTGATCCAGCGGAGTAGGATCTGTAATTATTATTGTCCCATCTCTCAAAATCAACGATTCCGGAACAGATTTGGTTTTCGGATCTCTTGCACCAAGAGACGCGAAGAATACATTGGATCCTATCAATTGATAGACATCAGGATCAATTTTATCCAAGACATTTTGTGTATAATATACTCCCCTGCGTTGAACATCTATTTTTAAAATCAAAAGCCTTGGTATTTGAGGATATTTTTCAACAACATCTTCAAATTTCAGTTCTTCATCACGAACATTTACTGTTGGCATAATTTCAACTCCTTTTCACTTTTTATTATTTTTACGCATTTCTGACTGCTTCCTGTTTTGAATGTTTATAAAAATATTCATTTATTTCTTTATACAATTCAGTCAATCTTTATTGGAGTGAAATAAAAAAATACAATTTTTTTATTTTTCTCTTGACAAGCTATATGATTATCTGTTATTATTGTCTCAATCGAATACGGAACTTCTTATCCAGAGCGGCTGAGGGACTGGCCCTATGATGCCCGGCAACCTGAATGATCATTTTTTATTCAACGGTGCTAATTCCAGCAGGTGTACCTGTACCCTGAAAGATGAGGAGCATGAAGAAAATCTTCTTGTATCTCATCATCAAGAAGATTTTTTATTTTGCCAATTTGTATAGAAGTTTCGTCCAAAATATAAAAAATACATTCAAAGTATATTAAGGAGGAAGTAAAAAATGAGTGAAGAGAGAAAATTAGGTTTTGAAACATTACAAGTACATGCAGGTCAGGTACCTGATCCAACAACAGGAGCAAGGGCAGTTCCAATTTATCAAACAACGTCTTTTGTATTCAAAGATGCAGATGAAGCTGCAGACTTTTTCCAGTTGAAAAAACCAGGAAATGTGTATGCAAGAATAATGAACCCTACAGAAGATGTATTTGAACAGAGAGTCGCAGCTCTTGAAGGTGGAAGTGCAGGCCTTGCTACAGCATCAGGTTTGGCAGCAATATTATATTCTATATTAAATGTGGCAAATGCAGGGGACAACATAGTTTCAGCCAGCACTCTCTACGGCGGAACATATGAATTGTTCTCTGTAACTCTAAAAAAATTGGGAATAGATGTAACATTTGTAGATCCTGATGATCCTGAAAACATAAGAAAAGCAATCAAAGACAATACAAAGGCCGTTTATGCTGAAACCATAGGAAATCCAAGAATAAATGTACTTGATATAGAGGCAGTGGCAAATATAGCCCATGAAAATAAAATACCACTTATAGTAGATAATACTTTTGGAACTCCATATCTGGTAAGGCCAATAGAATACGGCGCAGATGTAGTTGTTCACTCTGCAACTAAATTCATAGGCGGACATGGAACTACCATAGGTGGAATTATAGTAGACGGTGGAAAATTTGACTGGAGAGCAAGCGGTAAATTCCCTGATTTTACTACACCTGATGAGAGCTACAATGGACTTGTATATGCAGATCAAGGTCCTGTTGCATTTGCTACAAAGGCCAGAGTACAGTTATTGAGAAATACCGGTGCTACATTGAGTCCTCAGAGTGCATTTTACTTCCTCCTCGGACTTGAATCACTTTCACTGAGAGTTGAAAGACATGTAGAAAACACAAGGAAAGTAGTAGAATTTTTGAGCAAGCATCCTAAAGTTTCATGGATAAACTATCCTGAACTTGAGGGAAGTCCATATAAAGAACTGGCCAAAAAATACCTTCCAAAAGGAGCAGGTTCCATATTTACTTTTGGAATAAAAGGCGGATTTGAAGCTGGAAAGAAATTTATAAATAGCGTAAAATTATTCTCACTGCTTGCAAATGTGGCAGATGCAAAATCACTTGTAATCCACCCATCAAGTACAACCCATGCAGAGCTGAATGAAGAACAGCAGAAAGCCGCTGGAGTAACTCCTGATCTTATAAGACTTTCAATTGGTGTAGAAAATATCGATGATATAATATATGATTTGGATCAAGCTCTTGCTAAAGCTTGATAATAAACAAGTTCCCTAATTATTTTAAATTCCCTAATTTTTTATATAATTTAATTATAAAGAGCTATCCCTACAACTTTAATGTAGGGATAGCTTGTTTTAAAGCTCAAAGTGTAAATAACAAATATCAAATTTGGTTGATTTTCGTTTTTAACCGAAAATCCCCATTATTTGATATTTAATATTTGAGCTTTAAACTTTATAATAAAATATTACAATTTGGAAATTACGGCATTTGCAAATTCATATGTAGTTGAACTTCCGCCCAGATCTGGAGTTAGATATTTTTTATCTCTAAGTACTGTTTCAACTGCTTTTTCAATCCTGTCTGCGGCTTCACCTTCATGTAAATATTTCAGCATCATGACTGAAGACAAAATAATAGCAGTAGGATTTGCCTTGTTCTGTCCTGCAATATCAGGAGCTGAACCATGTGCAGGCTCAAATATTGCCTGCTCTTCTCCTATATTGGCTCCAGGAACTAACCCAAGTCCTCCCACCAGTCCAGATGCCAGATCCGACAATATATCGCCATATAAATTTGGCATCACAAGCACATCATATTTTTCAGGATTCAGCACCAATTTCATGCTCATGGCATCTACTATTACATTGTCAAATTCTATGCCGCTGTATTCACTGGCCACTTCCTGGGCAGTTCTCAAAAAAAGTCCATCCGACAGCTTCATTATGTTGGCCTTATGAACTGCAGTTACTTTCTTTCTTCCATTATTAACTGCATATTCAAAAGCTGCCTTTACTATTTTTCTACTGGCATTTCGGGATATTATCTTTACGCTTTGTGCAATTTCATCGTTTACCATAAATTCTATTCCTGCGTACAGATCCTCAGTATTTTCCCTGAATATAACCAGATCCACATCATCATATCTGGATTCTACTCCTTTATAGGTTTTTATAGGCCTTATATTGGCATACAAATTCAGACTTTTCCTTAAAGTTACATTTACACTCTTGAAGCCCTTTCCCACCGGCGTGGTCACAGGACCCTTCAACGCCACCTTGTTTCTCCTTATACTGTCAATAACCTTCTCCGGAATGGGAGTGCCGTATTTATCTATAAAAGCTGCCCCGGCCTCAGCTACCTCCCAGTCTATATCCACTCCGCTGGCATCTATAACTTTTGTTGCCGCCTCACTGACTTCAGGTCCTATACCATCACCTGGAATAAGAGTTACTCTATGTCTATGCTTCATAAAATCAATTACCCCCTAATACGTTGAATTTTTACATATTATTCTTTTTCACTAAATTTATTAATCCACCATATTTTATCATATCTCTCTGCCTTTGGGTAACGTTAAACAGCATATTGTACTTTTTATTTTTTGTTTTATTATTTACCACAATTATTTCACTGTTGACTTGCTCAAGCATATCTTCAATCTCAAGTTCATCCATAATATCTATGTCCTCATAATCCTCCGGTTTTTCAAAAACCAGGGGCAGTATTCCATTGTTAATTAGGTTCTGCCTGTGTATTCTAGCAAAAGACTTTGCAAATACAGCCTTTATTCCAAGATAAAGCGGAGCCAATGCAGCATGCTCTCTGCTGGAACCCTGGCCATAATTCTCTCCTGCTGCTATAAAACCACCTGAATTCTCTTTTGCCTTTTTCGGAAAATCCTCATCGCAGGGAGTGAGACAGTAATCCGCCAAATATGGTATATTGGATCTATAAGGCAGCAATTTTGCATTGGAAGGCATTATATGATCTGTGGTTATATTATCAACCACCTTGGTAAGTACCTTTCCCTTTAAAACATCTCCCAGAGACTTCGCTTTGGGAAACGGCTTTATGTTAGGTCCCCTTACCACTTTAACATCTTCTCCATCTTTGCTGGGTTCAACTATCATATTGTCATCTATCAAAAATTTTGCAGGAATTTCAACCTCAAAAGGCCTTCCCAGCTGTCTTGGATCTGTGACATGGCCTGTCAATGCAGAGGCAGCTGCAATTTCAGGGCTTACCAGGTATATTTTTGCAGATTTAGTACCGGATCTTCCTTCAAAATTTCTGTTGAAAGTTCTCAGGGAAACTGCATCCGTAGCAGGTGACTGACCCATTCCTATACAAGGCCCACAGGCACTCTCCAGTATTCTTGCACCTGCATCTATCATATAGGACAATGCCCCATTTTTAGATAACATGGTTAAAACCTGCTTTGATCCCGGTGATATAGTAAGAGAAACATTTTCGTTCACCGTATTTCCCTTTAAGATATTTGCCACTTTCATCATATCCGCATAAGAAGAATTCGTACAGCTTCCTATACAAACTTGATTCACCTTAACATCCTTCAATTTTGAAACAGGAACCACTTTATCTGGACTATGAGGGCATGCTGCCATAGGTTCCAGAGAAGATAGATCTATCTCCATCTCTTCGTCATAGCCTGCATCTTCATCCGGCTCTACAAGAGAAAAATCCTCTTCTCTCCCCTGAGCTTTTAAGAATTCATGAACTACGTCATCGCTGGGAAATATAGAGGTGGTGGCTCCAAGCTCTGCCCCCATATTGGTTATAGTTGCTCTTTCAGGAACAGATAATGTTTTTACTCCATCTCCCACATATTCAAATATTTTTCCCACTCCACCTTTGACACTGAGCCTTCTCAGCATTTCTAAAATTATATCTTTGGCTGTAATCCAATCTCCCAATTTACCCTTTAAATTTACCTTAACTATCTTAGGCATATTCAAATAGTATTCTCCGCCGCCCATGGCCACTGCTACATCCAATCCACCTGCTCCAATGGCAAGCATTCCTATTCCACCTGCTGTAGGAGTATGACTGTCAGATCCCAGCAGAGTATCTCCAGGTACTCCAAATCTCTCCAGATTAACCTGATGACATATTCCATTTCCCGGCCTTGAAAAATATATTCCATGCTTTTTTGCCACAGTCTGAATATACAGATGATCATCTGCATTTTCCGGTCCTGACTGAAGTATATTGTGATCTATATAGGCAACAGATTTTTTGGTTTTTACTCTGCCTATTCCAAGTGCTTCAAATTGCAGGTAAGCCATGGTGCCTGTGGAATCCTGGGTAAGCGTTCTATCTATTTTTATTGCAATTTCCTCTCCTGGTATCATTTCGCCCTTGACCAAATGTTTTTTTATTATCTTTTTTGCTGTGTTCAATCCCATAATATTACCTTCCTCACTTCCTCCAATTGACGATTAACAATTAGCAATTGTCAATTACATTGACAATTGTCAACTGTTTAACTAGCTCTTTCCTCTTTTTTTCTCATAATTTCTGGCATAACTTTTTTAACCAACATTTCCAGTTCATTATTACCTATCATTGTAGTCCTTCCTAATTTATATTGTTCATCTACCCATAATTTTATTTCATTTACTCTCTTATCTTTCTTGTCAATTTTATTGTTTCCCTCCAACCTATAATAGGTATTAATCCATGCTGCAATTCCAGCATGTCCCGAATATTGGTTTACGGCTACCACAATGGGTTTTCCCAAAATCTTATCTGTATTAAATGCATTATAAATTTCTTCATCCTTTAGTATTCCATCCGCATGTATTCCTGCCCTGGTCTCATTAAACTCTTTGCCAACAAAAGGAGTTCTTGTAGGAACATCATATTTCATTTCTCTGCTGAAATACTCTGCTAATTCCGTTATAACATGCAGATTCATATTTTTAGTATTTCCCTTGAGCTGGGCATATTCAAATACCATAGCTTCCAGCGGACAATTTCCTGTCCTCTCACCTATTCCCAGAATAGACGTATTTATGGAAGAAGCTCCATATAACCAGGCTGTCGTAGAATTATCCACCACACTATAAAAATCATTGTGTCCGTGCCATTCTATTAGATCAGAAGGAACTCCACAAATAGTTCTAAGCCCATGAATAATTTTCTGAACACTTCTTGGAACAGCCACTCCACTATAAGATACTCCCAATCCCAAAGTATCACAAGCTCTTATTTTTATAGGAACATTTGCCTCCCTGGAAAGTTCCATTAATTTAGTCACAAAAGGCACTACAAATCCATAAAAATCAGCTCTTGTAATATCCTCCAGGTGGCATCTCGGGTGAATGCCATTGTTTAGTGCTTCTTTAACTACACTTAAATACAAATCCACAGCTTCCTGTCTCGTCATCTTGAGTTTTTTAAATATATGGTAGTCCGAACATGACATAAGCATCCCGGTTTCTCTAATTCCCATCTGCTTTACCAGCTTGAAGTCCTCTTTATTTGCCCTTATCCATGAAGTTACCTCTGGAAATTCATAACCTTTTTCCATGCATTTTTCAGCTGCTGTCCTGTCTTTTTCCGTATACAAAAAGAATTCTGTCTGTTTAATTATACCAGAATCATTATCCAACTGATGAAGATAATCAAAAATTCTTATTATCTGTTTACTAGTATAGGGCGGCCTAGACTGCTGACCGTCTCTAAAGGTTGTGTCTGTAATATATATTTCTTCAGGAATATCCATAGGTACCTGAACCCTGTCAAAAATTATCTTCGGAATTTCATCGTAGGGAAATATATCCTTATAAAGATTTGGATTGGCTACATTGTCCAGTTTATACCTGGCAGAACAATTTTTCAATCATATCATCTCCTCATTCTAGAACATTGGCTCTATAATTTAAAATGGACTTTTGAATTATTTTCATTGATTTATTGCATATACAATTTTTATCTACATATGTCAATTTAAATATGTACCCAATACTCATGATTTTCTAGTTATTTAAAAATAAATTTGCTTATATTGTAACACTTTTAATATCCATTATCAAATACATATTTTTGTTTTCTCAATAATTGAATAATGTCATTTATTCTATGCATTACTTGCTGAAATAGGATTTTTTATATGATATATTGGCTCTACATCTTAGTTCCACCATATCTAATAGATACTAGGCAAAATTCTGCATGTTTTTTGTAAATCTTTACATTTAAAAGTTAAATTATTCATTAAGTATATATATACCAATGGATATGCTATAATAGATACGGTAATATTTATGAACTAATCAAGTGATTTTATGGATCAAGTGATTCTTAGGTTCAGGTAGAGTTTGCCTATAAGACATACTTATCTCCACCTGAACCTTAGAAGAACTTATCCAGGCGCGTAGCAGTGCTTATCTCCCACCTTCAAGAAGATGGGAGTATTGGCAATGGTAGCGATCGGATAAATATAATTCTAGGAGGAGGAATTGGTTCATGCTAAAAACCATTTTATTTTACTTTATTTTTATTCTCTATATGCTAGGTACTGTAACAAAAAAAATTAAATTGGACAGAATAAAAAGTATCGGTGATAAGAATCAGATTGAAAATTACATATATATTTCTGTGAAAAATTGGGCGAATTTCATTTTAAGACTTGTAAATGCCAAAATTAAATTGGAAGGAAAAGAAAATGTACCTCAGGCTCCCTGTCTTTTTGTTGCCAACCATCAGGGATTTTTTGATATTCCCATAATAATTTCATCTCTGGATAGAATGGTTGGGTTTATAGCTAAAAAAGAAATTACCAAAATTGGATTACTCACTTATTGGATGAAGCAGATAAACTGTGTTTTCATAGACAGACAAAATATACGTGAATCTATAAAATCCATAAATGAGGGTATAAAAATTTTAAAAAGCGGACACAGCATGGTGATATTTCCAGAAGGCACTAGGAGCAAGGGACCTAAAATAGGCGAATTTAAAAAAGGTAGTCTGAAATTGGCTTTAAAATCCAAGGTTCCCATAGTTCCCATTGCCATAGATGGCAGCTATAAATTGAGAGAGGGCAACAATCACAGTATACTAAAGCCGGCAGAAGTTAAAATGACTATATGTAAACCCATATACATTGACGATATGTCAAAAGAAGAACTCTCAAATTTATCCACCATTATAAAGCAAAAAATATCTGAAAAAATATATCTTCAAAACTGATATATTTCACAAAGTTGCTAAAGGAGCTGTTATAATAATGAATCTTATAAAAAAATATTTAAATATATTCACTGTATTTCTGGCAGTACTTTTTTTATTTTCAGGTTGCATCAATAATACCAGCAATGTCTTGAATCCAAAGGTTAAATCTTCTCAGCTCCTGGTGCATTACATAGATGTAGGTCAAGGTGACAGTGAACTCATTCAGATAAATGGTAAAAACCTTCTAATAGATGCAGGTCCAAATGACAGTGAGAATAAGCTAATGTCCTACTTAAACAAACAGAACATAGAAAAACTGGATTATGTAATTGCAACTCATCCCGATGAAGATCACATAGGAGGCATGAGTTCAGTGATAAAAAAATATGAAATAGATGGATTCTATGCTCCAAGAAAAACCACAGACACCCTGACTTTCGAAAAGATGATAGTTTCATTAAAAGATAAAAACATGAAAATAGATGTGCCAAATCCTCTTGATACAAAATTAAATTTGGGTGAAAACATTACAGCGGAAATTTTAGCTCCCAACAGCAGTACTTATGAAGATACCAACAATTATTCTATAGTTTTAAAAATAACTTACGGAGATACTAAATTTTTATTTACCGGAGATGCCGAAACTAAAAGCGAAAGTGAAATGACAGATAAAAATTATGATCTTTCAGCAGATGTATTAAAAGTTGGCCACCATGGAAGTTCAAGCTCTACTTCAGAAGAATTTTTAGACAGGGTTAATCCCAAAATAGCTGTGATAAGCTGTGGCAAGAATAATAAATATGGGCATCCAACTAAAAAAACAATAAATAAACTCAAAAAGAAAAATATCCAGATCTATAGAACCGATGTAGATGGAACTATTTTGCTCACAAGTGACGGCAGTAAAATAAGTAAAGAATAATTTATCCTGAGGAAATATCACTTGATTGAATTCACAATATATAATTAATTAAAATTTTCGGCCTTTGATGAAAATAAAATACTGCACAAGGAGATATAATTATGAAGGACAAGCCTATATTGAAATTAAATCTCAGAACAAAGGGCATATTACTAGTAATTACAGCTTCTATGCTTTGGGGAGTATCTGGTCCAATAGCCCAGTACCTATTTAAGTATAGAAATATAAGCTCTGAATGGCTTACAGATATACGCCTTTTAGCATCCGGAATTATTTTTTTAACAGTACTATATTTTAAAAACGGTAAAAAAATATTTGATATATGGAAGTCAAAATATGGCCGGAGGCACATGGTACTATTTAGCATATTTGGATTAATAGGAACTCAATTTGGATACTTTCAGTGCATTAACTACTCCAATGCACCTACAGCAACTATACTTCAGTACTTAAATCCCGTTATAATTGTACTTTATTTTGCAATTTATACAAAAAAATTTCCGACTTCAAGAGAATATATAGCTATTGTATTAGCTCTATTAGGTACATTTTTTATAGTAACAAAAGGTGATATACATTCTCTGGCTATCTCCAATCAGGCCCTTTTCTGGGGAATCCTATCGGCTTTCGCCGCAGCATTTTATGTAGTACAGCCTTTTTATATAATTAAAAAATGGGGATGTGATATAGTTGTAGGATGGGGAATGTTTTTAGGTGGACTAGCTTTTTCTTTTGTACACACTGCCTGGAAAATTCAAGGAGAGTATAACTTCAGTTCAATATTGGGAATCATTTTTATAATTGTATTTGGAACTCTTCTAGCATTCTACTGGTATTCATCAAGTACAAAATATATAAAGGCATCGGAGACGGCTTTACTATCATGTATTGAACCTTTATCTGCCACAGTTATATCTATAGCCTGGCTAAATATATCTTTTGGCATATTTGATATTATAGGAGGAATATGTATTATAAGCACTGTAATAATTTTATCCTATTCCACTAATAAAGATGTAAAGGCATAATAAAATGCAGACCATAATTTACTTGGTCTGCACAATTTATTTCAAAAAATAAAATGGCTCCGTGGAGAGGGCTCGAACCTCCAACCCTTCGGTTAACAGCCGAATGCTCAACCATTGAGCTACCACGGAACAACAATTTACCCGGCAGCGACCTACTCTCCCACAGGGCTTCCCCTGCAGTACCCTGGGCACTGTGAAGCTTAACCTTCCTGTTCGAAATGGTAAGGGGTGTTACCTTCACGTTATTACTACCAGATGCTTC
>NZ_PVXP01000039.1 GCF_002995845.1 Clostridium luticellarii
TCAAAAGACTGGACTGTTTTATTCATTTTTTATGCGATTTTATAAATCTGTGGATAATTCTAAAACTCAAAGTTACCTTATCCACAGTCGTTATCTAGTCATTTCTAAAAAAATGGGGAAACTCTAAAGTTATTTTATATTAATATGTAAATATACACAATTTTGAGTATAAAACTGGCACTTTTTATATTATAATAAAATAATGTGAGGATCATATGGAGGTGATTATTTGAAAAATAAAAAAATTTATGTATTGCTGCTGATGAGTTTTATATTTATATTATTTGCAGGAATTAATGTTGTACAAGCATCTGGATATGATGGGACGACTATAGGAGAAAATGTAGATGTCAACAAATCCTGGAATATAAAATTCAATATGAAATTGGATACAAGTACAGTGAATGATTCCAATATAGTGGTAACGGACAGTCAAGGAAATGTGGTTCCAATTTCTCTACAAATTGGAAGTGATGGAGCTAGTCTGATAGTTAGCCCTAAGACCCAATATACATATGGACAAACCTATAATTTGACTGTGAAAAGCGGCTTGAAATCTGTAAATGGCAAGAATTTTAAAAGTGAATCCAAAATGCAGTTTACAATAAAAAAAGACAATTCAGTTTCTAATGCAAAATACACTGTTACCATTGATCCAGGTCATGGAGGAACAGACTATGGCAATGTCAGCCAGTCAGGTTTGAAAGAAAAAGATGTGAATTTATCTGTAGCATTAAAAACAGGCAAAATATTAGAGCAAAATGGAGTCAATGTGGTTTACACAAGAGAAGATGATAATGTAACCTGGAACAGCAGCTCCGATTTGCAGTCACGTTTCGACATAGCAAATAAGGCAAATTCTGATTTGTTTGTAACTCTGCGCTGTAATTCCTATGAGGGAAGTTCAGAAGCAGCTGGGATAGAGACGTATTATACTGATTCCAGTGAATCTGCTAAGAATGCTGCACAGCAGATTCAAAGTGAAATTATAAGTTATACGGGAGGTGCAGATAGAGGAATTAAGGCAGGATTGAGCAAGCATACCATACTTAGAGGTACTGTGGCACCTGCAGTTATGGTGGAATTGGGATTTATGACTAATGCTGAAGAAAGTGCACTGCTTGGCAGTGATGATTATCAGAACAAAAGTGCAGCTGGTATTGCAAATGGAATCTTGAAGTCTTTAGGATCTCTGGGCCAAAGTAAAGATGAGTCCATAAGTTACATATCGGATGTTTCTGATAATATAATTCAGGGAAGCCAGTATACACTGCCTACTAGTGTAAAAGCTACTATGAAGGATGGAACCACTAAAAATGTACCGGTGATATGGTCGCCTGATTCCGTGGATTCTTCTAAAGCGGGAGTTTTTACCTATAAAGGATCCGTATCAGGTTATGACAAGCAAGTGGTTTTAACGCTGACTGTTTCTTCAAAGACGCCTGAAGAAACACCACCGCCTTCAAATACAGCACCTGTAATAGCAATAGATCCGGGGCATGGAATGGGAAGTGATATCGGAGCCACGGGAATAAATGGACTTCAGGAAGATGATATTACATTGTCAGTGGGTTTGAAAGTAGGTGCCATACTCAGTGCCAAAGGCGTAAATGTAGTCTATACCAGAACTGCGGATATGCGTTCCACTCCAATGAGTGTTACCGAGAGCCTCCAGAAAAGGTGTGATATTTCAAACAGAGCCAATGCAAAATATTTTATATGTATTCATGCCAACTATTTTGATGATCCTGCTGCAAATGGTACTGAAACTCTATACTATACCGGAAATTCAGAGGGTGAAAGGCTGGCCTCAAATATACAAAGCAGTATAGTAGACGAAGTGGGAACCTATGACAGGGGATTAAAGGATGGAAGCTGGCTCTATGTGGCAAAGAACACCGATGCAACCGCCGCTCTTGTAGAATTGGGATTTGTGAGCAATCCCGGGGATGCGGCAAAACTGAGCAGTGAGGACTACAGACAAAGGTTTGCGCAGGCCATAGCCGACGGAATACTGCAGACCTTGGGATATGAATAGATGAAATCTGAAATGTTTAAAAAAAATTGACAATAAAAAATTCATATAATATAATTATAAGAAATTGTACAATGATCAGTTAAAGGCGTTGAATAGGGAGAGTATTCAAGTTTGTATTGCTTACAGAGAGTGAGGATGTTGAGAACTCATAGAATAACTTGGAGAAAATCACCTTGGAGTTTGGGAGTTGAAAGATGTTTTTTGTCATTCGAGTAAGTTCTCACGTAAATCTGCGTTAAAGAAAGACGTATAAAAGTAAAAGTGTTGCCATAGGTGGTATAACGAATAAAACTTCGTCCTATTTGGATGGAGTTTTTTTATTGTAAATAATTAAATATTAGATATTTTAAATTTTGTATAGTGCATAAAACATATACAATAGTAAAAACTTAACAATAGGAATAGAAAGGGGTTAAATCCATGTATAAAAAAATTGACAATAATAAAAGTTTTGTACAGAGGGAAAAAGATGTTTTAAAATTGTGGAAAGAAAAAAAGATAGAAGAGAAGAGTTTTAAGGAGAATGAGGATGGAGAATATTTCACCTTCTATGATGGACCTCCAACTGCTAATGGAATGCCTCATATAGGCCATGTTTTAACCAGGGTTATAAAAGATCTTATACCAAGATATAAGGCTATGAAGGGATATAGAGTTTTAAGAAAAGCAGGGTGGGATACCCATGGACTTCCCGTGGAGCTGGAGGTTGAAAAAAACCTTGGAATTTCCGGAAAGCCTCAGATTGAAGATTATGGAGTGGAAAACTTTATAAAGAAGTGCAAGGATAGTGTATTTACATACGTAAGCCAGTGGAGAAAAATGTCCGATAGAATAGGTTTCTGGGTGGATATGGATAACCCCTATGTGACTTATCATAATGACTATATAGAATCCGAATGGTGGGCATTGAAAAAGATATGGGAAAAAGGTCTTCTATATAAAGGACATAAAGTGGTACCCTATTGTCCGAGATGTGGTACTGCACTTTCTTCCCATGAGGTTTCACAGGGATATAAGGATGTAAAAGAAACATCAATATATGTTAAATTCAAACTCAAGGGAAAAGACAAATATATGCTTGCATGGACAACAACTCCATGGACACTCCCTAATAATATGGCATTGGCGGTAAATGAAAACTATGATTATGTAGAAGTGTTGAACAGGGGTGAACATCTGATACTGGCAGAAGCACTTGTTGAAAAACTGGAAGATGAATATGAGGTTTTAAGAAAATTTAAAGGGAAGGAATTGGTTGGGCTGGATTATGAGCCAATGTTTAACTTTGTGTCCTTTCAGGGAAAGGCGCATTATGTGGTTCATGCAGATTATGTAACTTTAACGGAAGGTACTGGAATAGTTCATACCGCACCTGCCTTTGGTGAAGATGACAGCAACACCTGTAAGAAGTATAATATACCTATGACCAATTCTGTTGATACCCAGGGAAAATTTAAAGAAGAAGTTACTCCGTGGAAAGGGATTTTTGTAAAAAATGCAGAACCTAAAATAATAGAGTATTTGAAGGAAAATGGAATACTTTATAAAACGGAAAAATTCACTCATTCCTATCCATTTTGCTGGAGATGTGATACACCTCTTTTATATTATCCCAGAGACACCTGGTTTATCAGAATGTCTTCCGTTAGAGATAAGCTGGTTAGAAATACCAATGATACAAATTGGTATCCTGACAATATAAGAACGGGTAGATTTGGGAAATTTGTAGAAGGAGTAATAGACTGGGGTTTGAGCAGAGAAAGGTATTGGGGTACACCTCTTCCAATATGGGAGTGCCAGTGTGGTCATAAGGAATGTATAGGAAGTATAGAGGAATTAAAGGAAAAAGGAATAAATGTACCAGACAATATAGAACTTCACAAGCCTTATATTGACAGAATTAAATTGAAATGTCCTAAATGCGGCGGAGAGATGAAAAGATCTTCAGATGTAATTGACTGCTGGTTTGATTCAGGATCTATGCCCTTTGCACAACACCATTATCCATTTGAAAATAAGGAGATTTTTGAACAGAATTTCCCTGCTCAATTCATATCTGAAGCGGTGGATCAGACAAGAGGCTGGTTTTATACGCTTATGGCAATATCTACGGTATTGTTTGACAGAAGTCCTTTTGAAAATTGTGTGGTTTTAGGGCATGTACTGGATAAACACGGATTGAAAATGTCAAAACATAAGGGAAATGTATTGAGTCCGGAAGTAGCACTGGAAAATGAAGGGGCAGATGCAACTAGGTGGTATTTTTATACTGAAAGCGCACCCTGGCTTCCATCCAGATTTTATGAAGAAGCAGTTCAAGACAGCCAGAGAAAATTTTTAGGCACCCTTTGGAATGTATATTCATTTTATGTGCTTTATGCGGATCTGGATAATTTCAATCCACTGGATTACAAAGATTTTACAAGCAAAAATGTAATGGATAAATGGATAGTTTCGAAGTTGAATTCACTCATAAAGGAGACTGAAGAACATCTAGATAATTACAGAATTACCCAGGCTGCTGAGAATATAGGAAATTTTGTGGATGAACTTTCCAACTGGTATGTTAGAAGAAATAGGACCAGATTTTGGAGTGAGGCTTTAACAGAAGACAAAATAAGTGCCTATGTGACTTTGTACAGGGTATTACGTACGCTGATTCTAGTGGCTGCACCATTTGTACCGTTTATGACGGAAGAAATATATCAAAATCTAGTGGTAAATCTTGATAAAGATGCTCCGGAAAGTATACATTTATGTAAATGGCCACAGTATGATACTAGTGCAATTGACAATAGTTTGGAAAGAGATATGGAAGAAGCGTATAAAATAGTTAGATTGGGAAGAAGCGCTAGAAATACAGCTAATATAAAGAACAGACAGCCTCTTTCAGAAATGCTGATGAGTGTAAAGGAACTCCCTAAATACTATGAAGATATAATTAAAAGTGAGTTGAATATCAAGAAAATAGTATTCAATGCGGATTTGTCAAAATACGTGGAGTTCAATATAAAACCCAATTTGCCTGAATTAGGTAAAAAATACGGCAGATTGATACCTAAGATAAGAGAGAAAATATCTTCAATGAACCAGATGGAGCTGGCAAAAAAGATAAACAATGATGAAACAGTAAATGTAAAAATAGAAGGAACTGAAATAGAATTGAATTCTAAAAATCTGCTTATCAATATGAAAGGATTAGAGGGATTTGCCTTTGCAGGAGAAGGTAATATAGGTATAGTACTGGAAACTGCTATTACAGAAGAACTTAAAGAAGAGGGAGACTTAAGGGAAGTTTTAAGTAAAATACAGAATATGAGAAAGGAAAGCGGCTTTGAAGTTGCAGACAAGATAAATTTGTATATTTCAGGGAATGAAAAACTTGAATCTGTAGTTAAAAAATTTGAAAGCCGTATTAAAAAAGAGACCCTTTCTTTAAATGTTGCTTATAATGTGGATAGAAAATACAATAAATGTGACATCAATGGAGAGGAACTTAATATAGCGGTAGAAGTAGTAGAATAGATAGTGTTTACCATGTTTCCAGATTTCAGTAAAATTGTTTATTTTATATGAAATCTGGAGGTATTAAAATCAATTTTACAGTTTAAAATATTGATAATTGATAAAAATATGTAAATTGTCTTGTAATAAAATAGTTTTATAAGTATAATTATAAAAAACGCAAATTGGTAGGTGATATAAAGTGGCGGCATCAATTAAAGACGTAGCCAGAGAAGCAGGAGTCTCAATAGCTACGGTATCCAGGGTACTTAATGATGTAGACGTTGTGAATGAAGAGACTAAAAAAAGAGTGTTGGCAGCTATTAAAGAGTTGGGATACAGGCCCAACATAGTGGCGAGAAGCCTTAAAACACAGAAGACAAGAACTGTAGGCATAATAATCCCAGATATATCTAATCAGTTTTACCCTGAAATTGTAAGGGGAGCTGAAGACGTGGCAAATATATATGATTATAATATAATGCTGTGCAACACCGATCTAAATATGGAAAAGGAAATGGAATATCTAAAGGTCCTAAGAGAAAAAATGGCGGACGGGGTTTTATATATGAGTAATTCTCTGGAGCCAAATATTCTGGAACTTATAAGACAGCTTCAGCTGCCTATGGTTTTGGTAGAGAGTACAAGTGAAAAAGAAAATATTCCCAGTGTAGCTATTGACAATGAAAAAGCAGCATATGATGGAGTTGCCTATTTGATAAAAAAAGGCGATAAAAATATAGCTTACATAGGTGCAGGAGAAGATACGCTCAATGCAAGCGCCACGAGGTATAAAGGATATAAGAGAGCTCTTGAGGAAAATAATCTGGAGATTAACAAAGACAGGATTTATTTTAGTAATTCTAAAGCAAGAGATGGATATGAGGGAATAAATGAAATATTGAATAAAACGAAAATAGATTCAATATTTTGTACAAATGATGAAATTGCCATAGGGGCTATAAATGCACTTAGAGAAAAAGGTATCAAAGTGCCTGAAGATATAGATGTAATGGGCTTTAATAATATATATCTGTCATCTATATTTTATCCTAAGCTGACTACTGTATCCCAACCTATTTATGATATGGGATCTGTAGGTATGAGAATGCTCATAAAATTGATAAATAAGCAGGAATTAAAAGAAACAAATTATATATTGCCGCATGAATTGATTGAGAGAGATTCTTGTAAAAAATAGTTTTATAATGAAGAAAGCAAGGAAGTAAGTTTTTATTTTAAAGACTTGCTTCTTTTTTTAAAAATAATTGTAGAAAAATATTGTCAGGAATATTTAAATTTTGTTTAACGAAAATTTTGAAATTTTCACTACATGATGGTATAATTTAACATAAAAGTAAATATAATATTTAGTTTACCATTATTAGGAGGGAGAGTATGGATTACAGGGACAGAATAAAAAATATATTTTTCTATTTATTGAGTTTGAAAAAATTAAATCAAAAGATCATAAAGAATGTTTATGATTATGAAAAAGTGTATTGGGAGGATCAATTTCTTCATGTGCCCGGATGTATTATAAACAGACTATCTGTAAATCAGCCATGGATTGAGATAAATAGAAAATGTAACAGATTGTATGAAGAATTTTTTTATCTATATCAAGAAGGCCAAAAAAACGAAGGGAGTTTTGAAATAACTTTCGGGCATGGATTGCTTGCATGGAAAAGAGGAACCGAACAGATTCTGCATCCTGTTTTAACTACCAGAATGAAAATAGAATTTGACAAAATAAAAGAAGCATTTATTTTAACTCCTTCAAATAAAACCGTATTAGAGACCTCTTTATTTGAAGGTTCTAAAGAATGTAATACAAAGGGTATTTTTGCATTAGAGGAAAAAATAACGAGATTCAACCTTGATCCTAGAAATATAATTCAGACTGAAGGTACTTTTTTGAAACTTTTATCTTGTATAAATGTCCATGGAAAATTTAAAAAAGATAATTTTTTAAGAAAAAAAATTGAATTTCAACAATATCCTATTATTTATAATACATCTATCATCTTTGTAAGAAAAAATAATGTCAAGCTATGGCAGGTTGAAATAAATAATATAATAAAGGCAATAAACAACGGATATGAAATACCTGAAACCATAAAAGCCTTGGTAAATGAAAAAATTGTGAACTGCAGTGAGAGCGGAAACCAGGAATGGGAAGATGTAGGAAAAGATTTACTTTTCCCGCTGCCTGCAAATTTTGAACAAAAGGAGGTAGTAAAGAAAATATCTCAAAATTATGGTGTGGTTGTTCAGGGCCCTCCAGGCACAGGTAAAAGTCATACAATAGTCAACCTTGTATGTCACTTACTTGCCCATGGCAAGAAAGTACTGGTGACCAGTCAAACCAGCAGAGCACTTAAAGTATTGACTGAAAAAATACCTGATGAGATAAAACCATTGTGTATTAGTATTCTGGGAAGCGATCCTGATTCCCTGAGCAGACTTAATGAATCGGTGAGAAAAATAACAGAAAATTTATCTATGGATGCGGAGACGATGTGCAAAGAGGTTGAATTATTAGAGAAAAAATTAAGTTCCTGTAAAAAAAATCAACAGGAATTGTATGAAAAGTTCAAGTACATGCAGGAGATGGAAAATAGAAGCATAGACTACAATGGCAAAGAATATAGTGCCATGGACATTGCAAAATGGGTAAGAAATAACAGGGAAAAATACTGTTGGTTGGTGGACAATATTCATATGGATGATGCCATGCCTTTATCGGAAAAAGAATTTGAACTGTTGATATATTTGAAACAAGCATTGGATAAAGAGGAAAAGCTTGAGTTTGATGATATTAAAGACATAATTGAGAAATTACCTGAAGACGAGGAGATATGCCGTAGAATATCTGAATATAAGAAAGTAAAATTAGAGTACCATAAGTATACTGATATATTGGAGGGATGGCATATACCGCATAATCACAAATGTAATTATGAAGAATTATTGAAACTGTTATATGAATGTAAAGGAAAAATGGCTGCATTTGGGACAGGTATATGGGGAAATATATTTCATAGTTATCATAATAGTTGTTTATCAAAGCAGACTTTGAAGGACCTATTGTATAAGAGCAGCAACTGCATATTGATAATTGGTAAAATTAGAAACCAGATTAGAAACCACAATATAGAAATTCCTCATAATATTAATATAGACAAGTTTCAGGAGGACTTTGATATGCTGTATAATTCTTTTGACAAACGGGGTAAACTGGGTAAACTATTTTTAATCTTACATCCTGAATGCAGCTATCTGCTTAAAAATTGTAAAGTAGATGGAATGCCATTAAAACATATGGATCAGTCAATAATAATCAAGCTCTATATACAGCAGATAAAGGCTATTGATGAACTTAGAAATATGTGGAACAATACCATGCGAGACTATGGTATGAAAGCTATAACTGGTTCCATGAAAGTTTCTGATATAATTGGAATAGAAAGAAACTTAAATTATCTAAATGAAATTGTGAATTGGGATAGAATGTATAAAAAAAGTATATTGGAGGGCTTTGGAAGAATATCAATTCCACAAAATATAGACTGGTATAGGGAGGAATCCTATGATTATCTAATTAAATGTGTAGAAGTTATGAGGAATATAGATGTATATAATGAAAATAAAGCTTATATAGAAGTGTTTAAAAAGACTATAAATAGCATAAGTAAATTTAAAAGGCTCTATGAAGCCGTGGAAAATTTAAATGAAGATGAAGTTAAAACCATATTGAAAAAATTAAAAAAGGTTAAAAGGGTAAAGAATAAATGTCTCAAACTGGATGAATTAGTAGCAAAGCTGGGGAAGGTATGTCCGAGAACTGCTGAGAGTATAGTATATAATTGGGACTATGGAAAGGAAAAGTATAATGATTGGACACAGGCCTGGAAATGGGCTCAATTAAATAGCTTGTTAAATCATATTTATGATTTAAATCCAGATAAAATAGAAGAACGAATAGGTGTGGAGAAGAACAGAGAAAAAGATATTATAAAAGATATGGTTTCAAAGAAAACCTGGTATAATCAGATACTTAGAACTACGGAAAATGAAAAAAGAAGTTTGTTCTCATGGATGCAGGCGGTGAAAAGAATAGGAAAAGGCAGAGGCAAAATGGTACCTGAGTACAGAAAAATAGCTCAAAGGGAGATGGAGAAGTGTAAAAAAATAATTCCGGTATGGATTATGCCATTAAACAGAGTAGTGGAAAATATAAAACTTTCAAAAAATATGTTTGATGTGATAATATTTGATGAAAGCAGCCAAAGCGATTTATTTTCGCTATGTGCTCTTATGAGGGGGAAAAGAGCAGTCATAGTAGGAGACGATAACCAGATAAGTCCTGAAGTTGTGGGTATTGATCAGAAAACCATACATAATTTAATAGACCAATATTTGAAAGATATACCTCAAAGGCAGTGGTTTGATTTGCAAACAAGCCTTTATGACACGGCGTTAAGGGTATTTCCAGCTAGGTTGATGCTGAAAGAACATTTCAGATGTGTTCCTGAAATAATAAATTTCAGCAATAAACTGAGTTACTCTGGAGAGATGCTGACTTTGAGATATCCTAAAATTAATGAAAGATTTCACCCTCCGGTAAATGCAGTTAAAGTGGAAAATGGAGTTAGAGATTCTGTTAAGCCTGTGAATATTAAAGAAGCTGAATGTCTGGTAGATAAAATTGTATCCTGTTGTAAAGACAGTAAATACTCCAATATGTCTATGGGAGTCATCTCATTACTTGGAGAGGCCCAGGGACGGCTTATTGAAAATATGCTGAAGGAGAAAATAGGAGTGAACGAAATTATAAAGAGAAAGCTTATATGTGGAGATGCCTATTCTTTTCAAGGCGATGAACGGGATATAATGTTTTTATCCATGGTGATTTCAAAAGATGTAAAATTCGCACCTCTTATAAAAGAAACTGATGTCAGAAGATTTAATGTGGCGGCAAGCAGGGCTAGAAATCAAATGTGGCTGTTTTATTCTGTAGATTTGAAGGATTTAAATGAAGAATGTGTAAGATATCACTTCCTGAATTATTGTTTAAATTATGATAAGCATAATGGTAGTAATAAAAATGTAGAAGGTCTTTTTCAGACAGATTTTCAAAAAGATATATACAATCTTATAAAGAGCAGGGGATACAGAGTTGTACCTGGAGTAAAGATAGGCAGGTATAAAATGGATTTCATTGTGGAGGGTATGAGAAATAGAGTGGGCATAATATGTGATGGTGATACGGTATCTGAAAAATACGATTATGAAGAGTATATAGAGAGACAATTGGATCTGGAAAGAGTAGGATGGGTATTTTACCGAATAATGGGAAGTGAATTTTACTATGATCCTGAAGGGACTATGGAAAAGCTATGGGAAAAGTTAAACAATATGAAAATTGAAAGATACAGTTTACAGACATCAGATGATAAAGTGCTTAAAGTGGTTTGACTGCATCTCTAAAACCATACTATGATAAAAAATAGTACTTTGGAAATCTTCTGAAGGACTATTTTTTAATATAATATAATTTGTATTGTGGAATAATTTGTTATATAATATGTATTACACAAGAGTATATCTAATTATCATAATATAAGAAAATATGTATGATAATTTAAAATAATTTAAAAACTTCAAAATAATAAGGAGGTGGATGGTTATGCCAAATTTTGCAAATCCCTTTCAAGGAAATGTGGACAGGAAAATGACTAAAGAAGAACTGATTCAAGCTATAAGACTTGATATTGCAGGAGAGCTTGAGGCCATATATCTGTATGAATCCCATGTGCTGGCAACAGATAATGCTGCTGCTAAAAAGGTAATAGCGGATATAAGAGATGAAGAAAAAGCACATGTGGGTGAATTGATGTCTTTGTTAAAAATACTTGACCCTGAAGAAGCAGAGCATTTTGCTTCTGGTGAAACAGAAGTTGCAGAGATGATGGAAAATTTGAATATTCAAATTCCTGAAGCAAAGGAGACATCCAATCCGGATGAATCCACCCACAAAACTGTGGGAAGTTTAATAAAGGAGTAAGGAGGGAAATTGTCATGGATTATTTATCGAGGGAAAGTGCACCCTTTTCAGCTGATTTGTGGAAAAAAGTAGATGATGCAGTGGTTAATACTGCAAGCCGTGTGCTAATTGGAAGACGTTTTTTAAATATTTTTGGACCTCTTGGCTCAGGTATACAGAGTATAAATTTAGATAATTTCGATGAGACCAAATCAATAGAAGAAGAAACTATAGACGGAATTTCAAGAATCAAAAATAGAGAATACAAAGAAATACCATTGATATACAGTGATTTTACCCTTCCTTGGAGAGATATAGAAAGCAGTGAAAAATTAGGATATCCAGTGGATTTATCCGCAGCCACATTTGCTGCAGAAGCATGTGCACAAAAAGAGGACAAGCTAATTTTTCTAGGCAGCGAGAGTGCTGGATATGAGGGAATCTTTAATGCCAAAGGTACTAATAAAATAAAGAAAAATGACTGGAAATCCGGAGAAAATCCATTTACGGATATTGCTTCAGCAGTTGAAATTTTAACTGAACAGGGAATTTACGGAAAGCTGGCACTGATTGTAAGTCCTGATCTATACCTGCAGATGCAGCGTATACAGCCGGGAACGGGAGTTCTTGAAAGCGATAGAATCAGTAAACTGCTGCATGGAAATATATTTACAAGTCCTATTCTTGGAAAAAATAAAGCAGCACTTTTATGTACTGAACCAAATTATATAGATATTGTAATAGGCCAGGATATAGCAACAGCATATCTTGAACTTAGAGACTTAAATCACGTCTTGAGAATTTTGGAAACAGTACTTTTGAGAATCAAAAACAGAAAAGCTATAGTTGTTTTTGAATAATTGAGTTATACATGAGAGAAGTGGATTCGTCACAGGATTCGCTTCTTTCTTGTAAAAAATGTAAATATATAAATTTCAAATAAAGTTGATTAATTCTAGTATTTTTAGTATAATACTTTTAAATTTATAATATTAATCTTTTTAGGAGATAGCTAATTGAGAAAAAATAAAATTTTTATCAGTGCTTATTCAAAACTTCCTCAAGGGATATCTGCTGCAGAGATCTATGTAGAAGCTGCAATGTCTCTTGTAGTTGATAGAAACACAGGAACAATATATGATATGGAGTGTACACTTGCCACAGATATTGCAAAAGAGTACATAAAAGATATAGTAGTAGGTAGAAATATAAATCAAATAGATGATATAATACAGGATATTAAGGATAATTATCTTGGAACTGCTCAAAGGGCTGTAATAGCAGTGTTGACAAATTGTTATAAAAGATATATGCTTGTACATGTAAATTTTGATGAGAACAAGTGAAAATATAAATTTATAATTTGCCATTTTGTGATGATATAGGGTTTCCCCCTGTATAAAATTGACAAAAATACGGCATTAATATATGACAGTATATTAATGTCTTTTTTATTGTATATTTTTGAAGTAAATCATGTTTTAAGAGAGGATGTTTCAATTGAAGTATTTATTTATTGTTTTAGCTGCAGTAATATTCAGTACTATGGAAATTTTAGGGAAGCTAGCAGTTGGATTAAATGCACTGCAATTAAATTTTTTGAGGTTTGTAATAGGAGGGATAATACTGCTTCTGCCTGCTGTTAAAATTATGAAAAAGAGAAATATGAAGTTGACGGCAAATGATATAGGTTATTTCTGGGGAACAGGGCTGCTTTGTGTTGTGGTGAGCATGTCACTGTTTCAGCTGGCAATTACTTTTACAAAAGCATCCACTGTAGCTATAATTTTTAGCACGAATCCTGTATTTACTGTATTGCTTGCATATTTTATTCTGGGAGAAGAACTTAGAAAAGGAACCGTAGTGTCCATAGTATTTAGTTTGATTGGAATGATTCTTATTTTAAATCCTTTTGCAGCGAGTCCTGATATGACAGGAATAGTGCTGGCCATATTTTCTGCTTTAACTTTTTCACTTTATAGTGTAGTTGGCAAGTTGAGGTCTGCAAAATATGGCAGTGTAGTTTTAAATTGTATGAGCTTTATATTTGGTTCCGTCATCATGCTTATTCTTATATTTGTCTCAAGACTTCCAGTGGTTTCAAAATATGTATCACCAGAAGGAAATTTTGGATTTATGGTGAATGTGCCAATATTTGCAGGAATTAATTCTGAGAATATAATTCCACTCATATTACTTGGGGTGGTTGTTACTGGATTTGGATATATGTTTTATTTTAAAGCAATGGATGCAACTACGGCTGCTACGGCATCTATAGTTTTCTTTATAAAACCTGCTCTGGCACCTGTATTTGCATTTTGGATTTTAAATGAAAATGTACCTTTAGAGACCATGGCCGGTATAGGATTGATTCTAATTGGAGCCTATTTTACATTTAGTGGGAAGGATAATGGCAGTGTGGAAACAGAAATTGAGGATGAAGGTGAAGTTGATTTGAAAAAGAGGAAGGTAGTATGAACTCCAATTACCCTCTGGTCTGCGGTTCACATTTATGATGACTCACACATACTATAAAACGTAAGTAAATTATTTGGAGTGAAATTATTGTTATATGCACTAATTCTCGCAGGAGGAAAAGGAACAAGGCTATTTCCATTATCCAGGGCTAAAAATCCAAAACAATTTTTAAAGATTATAGATAATAAAAGTTTCTTGCAAAATACTGTAGATAGAATTATACCTTTAGTAGATAAAAAAAATATATATGTAGTTACAAATGAAGAATATATGGATAAGGTACAGGAAGAGCTTCCATATATAAGTACAGAAAATATATTTGCAGAGCCTCAAAATAAGGAAACTGCTACATGTATTGGATTTTCAGCGGTAAAATTATTAAAAAAAGATCCTGATGCCATAATGATAATTTTACCTTCAGATCACTATATAGAAAATAAAAAATTATTTTTAAGCACTGTTTCTCAAGCTGTACAAATTGCAGAAAAGAAAAAAGGGCTTGTTACTATGGGAATCAAGCCCACCAGACCTGAAACTGGATATGGATATATAGAAATGGGAGAAAGGGTCAATTTAGGCAACGTCACTTTTAAAGTGGAGAGGTTTTTGGAAAAACCCAATATAGAAGTAACTAAAGATCTAATATTAAAAGGCACATATCTTTGGAATAGTGGAATATTTGTATGGAGAGCGGATGTTTTTTTAAGGGAAATGCAAAAATATCTTCCTAAAATGCACAAATGCATGATAGCTATTTATCAGGGACTTAATACAGAACGGGAAGAAGAAATTGTAAAAGAGCAGTACAGGATTATAGATGGAATATCCGTGGATTTTGGAATAATGCAGAAAACCAGGAAGGCCTATGTAATTAAATGTGAGTTTTTCTGGGATGATATAGGGACCTTTACTGCTCTAGGCAGACTTTTTAAAAGTCTTGATGGAAATAATGTAAAGGGAAATGCAGTGCTGCAATACAGTGAAAACTGCACTGTATTTGGAAACGACAAACTCATAATAATGTTTGGAGTTAAAGATTTAATTGTAATAAACTGCAAGGATGTACTTTTGATTATGGACAAAAACAAAGATCAGGAATTAAAGTATTTAGTGGATATTTTAAAAAATAAAAGCGATTTAAAAAAATATCTATAATTTGAATTTTTCATAAAGAAAAGGATTTAGCAGCAGAATTCATTGAATTTCTGTGCTAAATCTCTTTTTATAATTTTTTGATGACTGCATTTTCAAGATTTAATGATTTAATCAATCTAAACTTGTCCTCATGTGTCATTTTTTTTATTACATATTCCCTGTGAAGAGCTTCTTTTTTTGAAGTATATTCTTCAAAATAAACAAGTTTTACGGGAATTCTTCCTCTAGTATATTTGGCACCTTTTCCACTGTTGTGAGTTTTTATTCTTTTCTTTAAATTATTGGTATAACCTGTATAAAAGGTACCATCTCTGCACTTTAAGATATATACATAATTCATTTTGCAATCACTTTCATAGTTTATTTAGCGGATATGTAGCTGCTATTTTCAATATAAAATCTCCAGGGATAATTGGCAGCTTCCTGAGCATAACTGATACCTATTCGTTTTGCAGCTTTTATAGTGAATTCATTGAAATTATCTTCTGCAATATACAAAGTGCTGCCACACAGATCAATTTTATTTTCCTCTTTACCTATAGAGAGGGCTTTACATAATTTACCTGGACCATTGGTCAAATTTATTATTTTAGCTTTGTTTAAAGAGGAAAATGATCTATTATATCTGTTCAGAGATATTTCATTTAAATTTCCCAGCGGTTCAAGAGCTCTTATAAGTACTGCTTCAGGTATGCCCTCTTTTTCAGTTACTATATTAAAGCAGTAATACATACCGTATATCATGTATACATATGAGAAACCACAGGGACCATACATTATTTCAGTCCTTTTAGTTCGTCTGCCGCCGTAGGAATGGGCGGCTTTATCTGTAACGCCTTTGTAGGCTTCTGTTTCAACTATTCTTCCAGATAGCTTTTTACCATTTATGCTATGAACTATTATTTTGCCAAGCAGATTCTGTGCTACAGTAAGAGTGTCTTTACAGTAAAAATTCCGCTGTAGTTTTTTCAATTCCAACACAACCTTTTGTACAAGAAATATATAATAAATTATATACTAGACAGTTATTTTGTCAAATTGAATGGAGTACATTCTATATTTTGTACGGAATTGTTATAATGTAAATTAAAAAACTGTTATACAAAATATTCATATATATGGTAAAATTAGAACAGGATATTACTAAATAAATAATACAGGAGATTGAGAGTCATGAAGGTACTTTATTATGATTGTTTTTCAGGAATAAGCGGAGATATGAATTTAGGAGCGCTGTTGGATTTAGGTATAGATAGAGAATATCTAATTTCACAGTTGAAAAAATTGCATATTGGGGGCTATGATCTGCAGGTCAATAGAGATATGAGAAATGGAATAGCAGGTACTAGAGTGGACGTAGTCTTGGGAAAAAATCATGGCGGCAATAATGGAGGTCATTCCAACAGAAATTTAAATGATATAGAGAATATAATAAATTTAAGTGATTTAAGTACAGAAGTTAAAGATATAAGTTTGAATATTTTTAAAAAAGTAGCAGAGGCTGAGGCCAAAGTCCATAATAAGCTTTTAGAAGAAGTACATTTTCATGAAGTGGGGGCGGTGGATTCAATAGTTGATATTGTAGGAGCTGCCATATGCTTTGATTATTTCAAGGTAGATAAAGTGGAAGCCTCCAGGGTGGAAGTTGGAAGGGGATTTGTAAAATGCGCCCATGGAATACTTCCGGTACCAGCACCTGCCACAGTGGAAATATTAAAGAATATTCCTATAAAATCTGAGGTGCCTTTTGAAGCCACTACCCCTACGGGTGCAGCTATACTGACTTATTTTTCTTCAGAATACACTGAAAATAGAAATTTTAAAATAAGCAGAATAGGATATGGCATAGGTCATAGGGACAATGATATCATTCCAGATGTACTGAGGGTTTTTTTAGGAGAGATCATTCCCATAGAAAATGATGATAAACAGAAAAATTATAATGAGAATAAAAATCATAGAATTGAATATATATCAACTGATGAGGAAAAGCTAGATGAATATGATTTTAATGATAAAGATTACAAGGTGGAAGATATACAAGTTATAGAGTGTAATATAGATGATATGAATCCTGAGATGTATCAATGTACAATGGATGCTTTACTGGAAAATGGGGCATCAGATGTGTATCTGACTCCTATAATCATGAAAAAGGAGAGACCGGCAGTAAAACTCACTGTATTATACAAATCTAAAATAGAGGAAAAGATAAGGGATATTATTCTGACTCAAACCACCACTTTGGGATTTAGAAAATATAAAATGCAGAGAAATATTTTGAATAGAAATTTTACAAGGATAATTACCAAATACGGAGAAGTGGGTGTAAAGAATGCGTATTACAAGGGGAAAAAGATAAAGAGTAAAATTGAATATGAGGACTGCAGGAAACTTGCACTGAAAAATAAAGTAAGTGTACAGGAAATATATAGGGAAGCCATGACTGAATTGTTAAAACAATGAGATATTGAAGCCCAATTTAATACAACGAAATGATCAGTATAAAGATTATAAAGCATAGATACAGCTACTTGAATTGAATGTTGACAAATGTAAGTTAAAAGCTATATTATAATGGTATATAAATAACATATATTATATGATAATGTTTTTATTATCGTTATTATCCTATGTATTTAAAGAGAAATGGATGTTTTTTAAGCATTCGTTTCTTAATTATTATTATTTAGGAGGAATGTCGCATGAAGGTAACTGGAATATTGGAAAAGACAGCTAAAGATGCATTGGTTAAATCCGGTGTGAAGTTACTTGACAGGGATCCGGAAGAAAATCTTGATAAGATATTTGCATTGATTAAAAAGACGGTAAAAAAAGATGAAGACAATTTGGCTAAAGTAACCAGAGTTCAAGAATTGTATAAAACAAATCCTGCAATCCATAAACTTGCTATTAGTATTGTTAAAGACTCTAACAAAAAGTGTATAGATAAATTTTTTACCAATTTTTTTGCAAATGCTGCCTGGTATGGAATGCCAAAAAGGGAAAAATTTTTTCGAGAAACGGGGATAAAAACTCCTTTTACTATTCTTATGAGTCCATCTATGAGATGTAATCTGAGGTGTACGGGATGCTATGCTTCAAGTTACAGCAAGGAAGATGATATTCCTAAAGAAGAGGTGGATAGAATAATTGGAGAGGCTAGAGAACTTGGAATTTATTATTTTGTGATTCTCGGAGGAGAGCCTTTCATAAATGACTATATGCTTGATATATATGAAAAGTATAGCGATTGTATGTTTACTCCATTTTCCAATGGAACTTTATTTGATGAAAAACTAGCTGATAGAATACAAAAACTTGGGAATGTGCTTCCTATGTTTTCGCTGGAAGGATTTGAAAAGGAAACAGATGAAAGAAGAGGTAAAGGAATATTCAAGAAGGTTATGCATGCAATGGATCTTCTGAAAGAGAGAGGGGTTCTATTTGGAGTTTCTACAGCAACCGGCAGGTATAATATGGATACAGTTACATCAGATGAATTTATAGATATGTTAATTGAAAAAGGTGCTAAAATGAGTTGGTATTTTATATATATGCCGGTAGGTAAAGAGCCTGATGTGGATTCCATGCTTACTCCACAGCAGAGAATACGCCTTGGGGAAAGAGTGAGAAAAATAAGGACTACCAAACCTTATTTTGCAATTGATTTTTTCAACGATGCTCCTTATGTTGGCGGATGCATTGCAGGAAAATTTTATTGCCATATAAATTCAGAAGAGCAAGTAGAGCCCTGTATATTTGCCCATTTTGCGGTGGATAATTTAAAGAATAAAAAACTTGTAGATGCATTCAAATCAGATTTTTTTAAAGAATTGAGACACAGACAGCCGTATAATGACAATTTGCTGTTGCCTTGCATGATGATCGACAATACGGAACAGATTAGAGAAATTGCAAAGAAAACTGGAGCAAAGCCCACAGATGAAGGCGCAAGGAAGATGCTGGAAGATCCTGAGTTTCAGAAAAAATTGGATAAATTATCGAAGGATTTTAAACCTTATGCAGAAAATGCATGGAAAAAAGATTTCAATTGTGATGGCAATTATAAAATGTCTAAAGGTTAAATCTTTAAAACATCCGAAGAATAGCGAATTCTTCGGATGTTTTAATTTTACGGAGAGTTGAAAAATATGTTTTTATTTGTTAATATTAGTGTAAAATAGTTCATGGATTAAATTATAATTAGAGAAGTGTAGGAGAAGTTTTTATGAATAGGGCTTTAAAAACGGTGTTATTTTTAATACTTACTGTAACTTTGATTTTGACAATTTCCTGTGATGCTCAAGATAATGAGGAAAATAATAAAAATGTGCCTAAAGGAAATATTGAAGTTGTGACGGATGTAGAACATGGATCTCAATTGAAACTTGCAGCAAGTAGGTTTAATGATATACATAAAAATGTAAATGTAAATGTTGTACTGGTAAGGGATACAGATAATAATATTAAACCCCTGCTGAGTAATTCCAAATATACGGCGGATATAATAACTCTAGATGATAGCTATGTTAAACATACTCTGTCTAAATATTCTGATGGGATTTTAAAGATAACAGATTCCGTGAATTTATACAAAAATGCTTTATTAAACAATAAGATGAACAATAATACTATGAAAGGCGGGATTTACGCACTGCCCTGGGATACATATCCAAAGGCTTTAATATATAGAAAAGACATATTTGCCAAAGAGGACGTAGATATAAATAGTATAAAAACCTGGAGTGACTATATAGAAATTGGGAGAAAGATAAAAAATGACACAGGGAAAGTGTTTATGGGAAATGTGTCTGATTATAATAGTGATATTTTTTTATTACTTGCCAATCAATTAGGAACAAGTTATTTTAATGAGAGTGGAAAGCTGGAATTTCAGTCTCAAAAGTGGTCTAGAGTTATGGAAATAGCTAAGATTTTTTATGGAGAGGATTTAATAGAAGACTTTAATTCCAAAAGTGATCTTATAGGTGAATTAAGTGGAGGTAAGGTGGTATCTTTTATCGGAGATCCAACTTATGTCAACCTGTTGATGAAGAAGTATCCTAAAGATGGCTCTAAGTGGGGAGTAATGAAATTTCCAGCCTTTGAGCCAGGTGGAAATAGGGATGTTTCTCTTGGAGGAACCAATTTAATTATAAATAAAAAAACTAAGCAGCCTGATCTGGCACAGGATTTTATAAATTTTGTACTTACGGATGATAGATTACAGATGGATTTATTGAATGACTATGGTAGGTTTCCAACAAATGTAAGCGTGTATAATCTTGTGGATCTTAATAAACAAATTACATATTTTGGAGCTCAGATATGGAATTTGTATGCTGAAGTTGAACAGGGAAGTTTTATTATAAACTATACTAGGGATTTCCCGGAGATAAGGGAAAAGATAAGAGGAATTCTAACTGAATCCAATGTAAAAAGTCAAGATTTTAAAAATATAGTAGAGGGTATAGAAAAATCTTTGAAAAATGACATGGGAAAATAAAAAAATTTTAAATTAAATTTTATGAAACGTTTACAAAATTTTAAAATTAGTGTATAATAAAATTACAGGGACTTAATCATAGGGATCTTTTAACATATGAGCAAGACTTTTTAACTAAGTGCGAAATAGTTAAAAAGTCTTGCTTTTGTAGAACAATTATCAAATAATTTTTAGGCATAGGAAGAACTTGTCTAGAAATGTAATATTGCTAAGTCCTTATTTGATAAGATAGGGGAAACTAGTTACGGGATGGATTTAAAATTTTTGTGTAGGCTTCAATAGTATTCTCTGAAGTCTTTTTCCAGGAAAATTTGGAAGCTTGTTTTAAAGCTTTAGAACTCAAGTCATGTCTTATATTTTCATCATTAAGTAAGGCTTCCATAGAATACATAAGGCTTTTTATATCAAAAGGGTTTATAAGAATGCCTCCATTTTCCACCACTTCTGGAATGGATGATATATCTGAGGTTATTACAGGAGTGCCACAGCTCATGGCCTCCAATGGTGGAAGACCGAATCCTTCGTATAGGGATGGATATATGAAAGCATCACAGGCATTGTACAGTATAGGCAGCATTTTTTCTTCCACAAATCCTGTAAATTTAATATTTTTTATTATATTTAAATTTAGAGATAAGTTTTTTAACATATCCAGCTCGTCTTTGTTGGAACCTACTATAATTAAATCGTAGTTTCTGTCTAAGTTTTTATGAACCCTGGAAAAGGCATTTATTAAGGAAGATACATTTTTCCTGGGACTGAAGCCTCCAATATAGAGTATGAATGGATTTTCTATATTGTATTCCGTTTTCACTTTATATTTACATATGTCTTTTTCCAAAGGCCTATATTTTTCATCTGCAGCTAAAGGGGTTACAAATATCTTGTCTTCAGCCATTGGGAAAAATTTGATGATATCTTTTTTTGAGCAATCGGATACAGTTATTATTCCATCAGATAAATTGATAATATCAGGCATTTCTTTTAAAAATTTTTCTAAATATCCTTTTCCAACAGTTTCAGGAAGCACATAAGGTATTAGATCATGTATAGTGACAACTTTTTTACAACGTATGTTTTCAGATATTCCTATACCATTTTGAGGAATATGATATATATCTACAGCCTCCCTTTTTAAATGTTCAGGGAAATAATATTGTTCAAAGAATCTATGCTGTCTTCTGGAAGCCATTATTATTTTAGTATTATTTTGCATAAAATTTTTGTAATTGCTGCCGGACCAGTATATATCATAAAAATTTTCCATGTGATCTTTGATTATAAATTTTAATATCTTTTCCGTGTAAGTGCCTATACCAGTGCCTTTATACCAATTAATCCCCCTTGCATCAATGGCAATTTTCATTGTTCTCTACCTCCACACTCTAGTAACACTAAACTGATTGAAGCGTTCTAATATATATTATTAGCATTTATATTAAATGGTGAACGCAACTTTCCAGCTGCAGGGAACACATCTATCACATACCCGTGTGATTAGACATATACTACGTATATAGTAATTTTTGGAGGAAGAAGCTTTTGGATATACTGGAAGTGCGAAGATATGTTGAGGATGCGTATGATCTTCATATTGAATTTATAGAAAAAATAAAGAGCATATATAAAATTCATACCAAATATAATGAATATTGTTTGAAAGTAATAAATTATGATTTCGGACATTTTCTATTTATAATTTCCGCTATAAAGCATCTCCAAAATAAAAACTTTAAAAACATACCTGAAATAATCAATACCAAAAATAAAAGAAATTATATAAAAATAGGAAATTCCTATGCTTATTTGTGCAAATGGATTAATTCTAGACGGTGTAATTATGATAATCCTCTGGATGTTTTAGCTGCTACTTCGAAATTGGCGGAACTTCACAGAAAAAGCTGCTATTTTAAAGTTACTGATAAAATGAATCCCAGAATAGGATGGTTTAAATGGATAGATACTTTTTCAACCAGAAGAGATGAAATATTGGATTTTAGAAAGCGGATAATGAATAAATCACATAGAGGGGAATTTGATGTATTGTATTTGGAAGCCATGAGGAAAGAAATAAATATCGCGGAAAATTCTATAGATCACTTGAAGGCCTCAGAATACATGGACAGAATGAAAGAGCATATAAAAAACGGAGGCTTTTGCCATCATGACTATGCAAATCATAATATTTTAATAGACACTGAAGGTGAAGTAAATATCATAGATTTCGATTACTGTATGTTGGATACTTATCTCCATGATCTGTCCAGTCTGCTTATAAGGGTTATGAAAAATGGAAAGTGGAAAATGGAAAGTGCCAATTTTATTTTGGACACATACAATGTAATAAATAATGTAAGACAGGAAGATATACCTATTATGGCTGCTTTTATGGAATTTCCCCAAAATTATTGGCAGATTGGCATACAGTATTACTGGGAAAAACAACCCTGGGGGAAGGATTTCTTCATTAAAAAATTAAATAAAATGCTCAAGGATGTAGAAGCAAGATCAGAATTTATAGAGAGATTCAAAAATAAAAAATTCAGTTGATTGAAGAGGGGGGATAGTTTTTTATGTCGCATAAAGGATCATATCATAAAAAGTCAGTAGATGTGAAAAACAATGATTTAGGATATTATGAAAACAGGGCGGAGAGTTTGAAGAAAACTGTAAAACAGCTGGAAAAAATGCATAAGAAGAAAAAAGAAGTCATGAAGCTTGAGAAGAAGAGGAGACATATATTGAGACAAATGAGAAGAGCTCACAAATAAAATCAAAGCAGGAGCAAAATTATGAGGTGATTTAAGAGTGTACTTTCGGAGTATTGAATCATATTTTATAGAATATTTGAAATCAAGAGGAATATTTGTAGTAAAAGAATTTAAGGACAAGGTTAAATATGAAGATCTAACTTTAGATAAAATAGAAAATCAGATATACGCAATAAGTGAATTTCATAAAAGAACTTTAGGATATACAGGAGTTATGAATAGGCGGCTGGATAACAACATAGGCAGAGACGTAGAACAATATAAGATGTACACTAGAAAATTTAAAAAAGATATAGACGTAATAAAAGAATCTAAAAACAGAAGTATATTTCTAGAAAGAATAAATCAAGTTGGGGAGAAGTATCTCATAAGATCACAAAGTTGTCTGGATAATTTATGTAAAAACCACTATATGGGTTTGATTCTGAGAAGTATGGATAAAATCGAAATGTGCCTCAAGAATACTTGTTTTGACAATTTGAGAAAAAATGAAAATATAGAAGTAATAGATGTGAAAGGCTGCTGCTATAACATGGTGGAGATGGATGCAGTATATTTTTTAAGCAGGCTGAAAAGAAAAGGTACAGATATTGATTTTGCTTCCTTGGTTGATAAATTCTGCAGATATGAGAATCTAGATGAAAGCAGCATACAATTTATATTGTCCATGTTATCTTATCCTTATGAATTTATGAAATGTTACAACAGGTATAAATATCACACTAAAAATTGGAATGAAGGAGAATACCTGATTAAATTAAATAAGGCCATATACGAAGATGGAGATAGCCTGATTTAAGTGATATTAAGCAATTAAGGAGGGTTTCAGTTGATAGACAGATATGGAGAAAAAAAATATTTAGCTAAATATGATCTGTGTGTAGAAATTTTTGACAGATTTGATTTAGAAATAAGTGACATTGTGCCAATAAGAAATGTATACATGGTTTCTACAAACAGAGGGGAAAAGATATTAAAAAGAGTAGAATATACTTTAGATGAGTTAAAATTCATTGATGAAATTTTGACCTATGTGAAAAACAAGTTTCCCAGAGTAGTAAACTTTGTTAAAAACAAAAAAGGTGATATATATACAATTTGGGAAGGCGAGATGTACTGTATAATGGACATGGTCCAGGGGAAGGAATGTAATTTCAGCAATCCGGTGGATTTAAATACAGCATCCGAGGGTTTGGGGGAATTTCACCTTGCATCTGAAGGATTCAAGAGTAACATGAACAACAAGTATAACAATGGAAGGCTTATTGATGTGTTTAAAAGAAGAATTCAGGAAATGGATTTTTTTGTAAATATAGCAAATATACATGAAAAGAAAACAGAATTTGATGAAATATTTATAAAAAATTCCAGACATTATATAAGAGAAATAAAGAAAAGCGAGATGCTGCTGGAGAAATCCTGCTATTACAAACTCTGCAGTGAGGAGGATAAAATAGCAGTGTGCCACCATGATTTAGCTTATCATAACATACTGATAAATGACGGTAAAGCTTATTTTGTGGATTTTGACTATGCAATTATAGATCTTAAGGTGCATGACCTGTGCAATTTTATAAATAAGGTCATAAAAAATTTTGCCTTTGACATGGATAAAACCAGGCTGATAATAAAAGGATATTGCCATAAAAATACTTTAAGCAACAGGGAACTTGAAGTATTGTATGCCATGCTGAGTTTTCCAAATGATTTTTATACTATATCAAAAGATTACTATACCAGGCGTAAGGATTGGGAAGAGGGAGTATTTCTGGATAGATTGAAGAGAAAAGTAAGATACAAAGAGGACAGACTGGAGTTTTTAGAGGAATTTAAGGATACAGTTTTAAAATAGAAAATATTATAATACCCTTGAAATAGAAAATATATTTATTTCAAGGGTCTGTTTATTTTAAAAACTGATTTTTTTACCCAGGATTTTATTGTATATGCTTATGGTATCCTTAGCTGTTTTTCCCCAGCTTAGTTGAGCAGCCCTTTTAATACCTGAGGATATAAGTTTGTTTTTTTGGTTTTCATCTGATAATACCTTTAGCATGGATTCACATAGCTCATCCCTGTCTTCAGGGTTTACCAGAAGGGCTCCGTCTCCTGCAACTTCAGGAAGAGAAGTAGTATTTGAAGTTATTACTGGAATTCCACAGGCCATGGCCTCTATTGGAGGCAAGCCAAATCCCTCGTAAAAAGAGGGATATACAAATAATTTAGCAGCATTGTATATATAGGGAAGATGCTCCATGGAGATAAAACCAGGAAATATAACCTTGTCAGACATATTTAATGTGTCGGTTCGCTCTTTATAAGCATCATATGACTTCCCTTTCGCACCTGCTATCACAAGCTTTATGGGTTTTTTGTAAGATGATATAAATTTATTGAAACTCTCAATTAATCCAAGTATATTTTTCCTGGGACTGAAGCCGCCTACATAGAGTATATAATCTTCAGTTATGGAATAATATCTTTTAGCTATATACTTACTTATGTTCTTATCCAAAGGCCTGTATATATTTTCGCTGGCCAGGTGAGTAACATATATTTTGTCCTCAGGAAAATCAAAAGTTTTCATTATATCGTTTTTCGAAAAATTTGAAACCGTAATTATTCCATCACATTTAGGCACTATTTTAGGTATATAATTAGAAAAAATTTTCAGATATCTTTCGCTTACCGTTTCAGGCATTTTGTATGGAATAACATCATGAAGTGTTGCAACAAATTTGCATTTTTTTTCCATGGGAAGTCCCACGCCGTTTTGAGGCACGTGATATAATTCTATTTTGTTGTGTTTTATTTTGTTTGGTATATTTATTTCCTCCCAAAAACTGGTTTTGCTTTGCGGAGGAATAGTATTCACAGTAAAATTTTTTTTTAGGCATATATCATTTGTGAAACTTTTGGGTATAAAAAGCATATAATTATTTATATTGTCAATATTATTTAAACAATTTATAAGCTGATAGGTGTAAGTACCTATGCCAGTACCTCTATACCACTTGGCGGCACGACCATCAATTCCTATTTTCATAGAATTATTCCTCTCTAAATTGGTATATTTCATTATATTAAAATCCAGCTAAAAATGTTAATATTCTTCTAAAATAACTCAGTATTTCATATAGATATATAGGGGTGATTAACATGATGCGAGAATTTGAAATAGAAAGACAATTTAATGTAAAAATTGAAAATATAAGACCGAACAGAGGAGTATATCTTCTAAAAACCAATAAAGGAATGAAATGCTTAAAAAAAGTAAATTATGGAACCCAGAAACTTTTATTTGTTTATGGAGCAAAAGAACATTTAATAAATAATGGATTCCCATATGTAGATAAATACTGTGTTAATATAGATGGAAATCCTTATGCTCTTGTAAATGAAGATATCTATACCCTCTCAGAATGGATCAGCGGCAGGGAATGTGATTTCAAAAACAGAGAGGATGTGATAAATGCCTCCAAGTGTCTGGCAAGAATGCATATAGCTTCAAAAGGTTATGAGCCGCCTGAAAACAGTAAGCTTAAGACGGATTTGGGAAGATGGCACCATCTTATGGAAAAACGGGTTAAGGCTCTGGATAAGATGAGAGATATGGGAAAGAAAAAAAGCAATAAAGAGAATTTTGATTTGAATTACATGAAAGTCATTCAATTTTATAAAGACTTTGGGAAAAAAGCTATTGAGGTATTAAAGGATTCCAGATATGATGAATTGTGTGATATAACAAAACATGAAAAGGGATTTTGTCATCATGATTTTACATATCATAACATAGTAATAGATGATGACAATAATGTAAATGTAATAGATTTTGATTATTGTAAGAGAGAAATAAGATCTTATGATATCTCGTCTTTTATGATCAAGGTTTTAAAAAGATCAGACTGGAATATGGAAAATGCCAGGCTTATACTTGATTCTTATAATGAGGTAAGTCCTCTTAAAGAGGAAGAATATAGGGTAATATTTGCTTTTTTGTTGTTCCCACAGCGTTTTTGGAGATTGGCAAATAGATATTATTATAATGAAGTTAACTGGAAACTGAATACATTTAATAATAAGCTGGAGGAATTGATCTCTGAGCAGGAAAAATATATACATTTTATCGAAGAATTTAAGAATACGTATAATCAAAAATAGATTTGAATTGAAAATTAGGACCTATATGCGGATTAGTATTAAATTAAATCCAGTATAGGCCTTATTTTGTGCACTTAAAAAAGGATAAAATCATATATATATATGGTGACTTTTTATATATGGGGATGTTGAATTATGAAAATAGGTGATGTAGTAGTAAGAAAATCATATGGTAAGGATATAACTTTTAAGATTATAGATATAAAAGAAGAAAAAGGATGCAATATTTATATTTTAAAGGGAATAAATTTAAGATTAATTGCGGATTCCACTATTGAAGATCTGGAACATGTAGAAAAGGAATCTCTTACAAAGGATGAAATTATATTCAATAAAAAAGTTAATGAATCAATTAAAGGCATTTTAACCAATAGGGGAGGTTTCAGGCAGGCAGGAACTGTAAAGGAATATAGCATAACAAATTTTGCATCACATGATTCCAAGAATGAGCTGGCGTTTGGAAGACCTGGAAAAGTACTTCATGTAGACGGTGATCCTGAGTATCTGGATGTGTGCCTTAAAGTGTATAAACAACTTTTATTGGATGTAGTGGGAAAGAATATAGCAGAAAAGGATCAGCCTGTAAAGGTAGTAGAACTGGTAAAAGAAATAAAGCCGGATATAATTGTAATTACAGGTCATGATTCCATAGCCAAGGGAGCTACAGATTATATGAATCTGGATAATTATAAAAATTCAAGATATTTTGTTAATGCAGTGTCTGAACTTAGAAATTATGAACCAAATTATGATGATCTGGTGATATTTGCAGGGGCTTGCCAATCCTGTTATGAAAAAATTTTGGATTCAGGAGCTAATTTTGCCAGTTCACCCAGCAGAGTACTTATACATTGTCTAGATCCGGTATTTTTATGTGAAAAAATAGCATATACGAATATAGAAAAGGTGGTATCCATTCAAGAGGCCATAAGGAATACTATAACTAGAACTAATGGAATTGGAGGACTGCAGACTAGAGGAAAGTACAGGGAGGGTTTTCCAAAGTCACCATATGTATAAAAAACATAAAAAGTGTAAATATTATTGTATATATGAGTGACTTGAAGGAATAGCAATATATTGTAGTATAAATAAAACTATGTGAGCTTTGTTAACAAAAATTTAATATTGACAAAATAAATTATTAACGATATACTAAACGGTTCAGTTGACATAATTAACCTTGTGATGTATAATATAAAATGTAGAGAGAGGGTGTTTAGAGAATGGAAGGAATAAATGTTTTAGCTTCTATAAGAAAGAATATCGAAAACCATGTAGGAGATAAAGTAACTTTAAAAGCAAATGGCGGTAGAAGGAAGGTTTTTGTAAATAAAGGAATAATAGAAAAAGCTTATCCCAGCATATTTGTAATCAGGTTAGAAAGTGACACCCAAAGGAAAGTGACTTATAGCTATTCAGATGTTTTAACAAAGACAGTTCAATTAGTTTTTTCAGTGTAAAAGGCAATGTCTAGTTCATTTAGTTGTCAATTATCTTTAAGTATCTATTAATTATCTCATATGTCCATTAATCTGTTTTGTAAAATCATATAAATTCAACATTTTTAAAATAGTATATAAAATAATAATTTGAATAATTATCATTTCATGTACTATTTTTTGTTGCAAAATTATGGGTAAGAAGAAAGATGGCAACATTCCATCTTTCAACTATGGTATAAAAGGGTATTGAGAATTTATGAGAGGTTATATGGTTAACAACCAATTTAATATTACGTCAAAATTCTGCAAATGTCAATATTAATAGACATTACAAAAAATTATCAGAAACATGGTTATATTTTTTATCTTCCGTTTATATAAATTAAATAGTAGGTTTTTATGTGGGAGGTAATAAATATGAGCATAGATTTTGTTAAAGAAAATATAGAATGTGAACAGCTTATGGCTGAGAATTTTTCTGATACCGTAATAAAAGCAGAATATATTATACCGGATACTAATCCAGATGTTAACCATATCTTAATTTTAAATGCAAAGCCCAGCATAACAAATAAAGAAGTAATGCAGGACAAAGTGTTTATAGAGGGAAAGGTGCAGTATACTATACTTTATTTAGCCAAGGAAGATGAAGCCATGGGTATTTACAGTGTGAATTATACTGGCGATTTTTCAAATTATGTTGAGATATCTGGAGCACAGCATAATATGCTGTGCGATGCTGATTGCTACGTGGAACATATGGATTGTAATATAGCTAACGAAAGGAAGGTATCTATTGAAGGAATTATAAAATTGAAGGCGGAAGTATATAAGAAGTATGAATTTGAAGTTATAAAAGATGTGGAAAATTCGGGAGATATACAGATGTTGAAAAATCCTGATACTGTGGATAAAATAGTGGGAACTGTGTCCGGGGATTTAGTTGCAAAAGCAGAGATTCAGATACCTATGGATAAGCCGCAGATTGGCAGTATATTGGGATGCAATGTAAATGTTCATAAGAAAACTGTGAATGTATTGGAAGGGCAGATATCCGTAGAGGCATATGTGCTTATAGGGGTACTCTATAGGGGAAAAGATACAAGGGACATAGTATATGTAGAGGAGGATGTTTATGTAAATAAAGAAATTCCGTTAGATGGAGTGACTCCGTCCATGGACAGTTATACTGATTTCTGTGTGGATGAAATTGAAAAAAGTGTAAGAGAGGATGATTTGGGTGAGGACAGGATAATCGATATGGAAGTACTGGTGAACTCCAATACCAAGGTTATGTATAAAGAGGATATGGATATAATAGAAGATGTCTATTCTCCCTCATCTCTCATGCAGATGGATAAAAAAGATTATGAATTAAATGTGATGCATGGACAAAATAGCACTCAGAGTATGATTAAATCCAACATAGAGTTAGAAGATAATTCTAAGCCTAAAGAAGTGATCATGTGCTATGGTGAGGTTTGTATAACGGATAAGAAAATAGTGGAGGATAAGGTTGTTGTTGAGGGGGTTTTAAGTGCCAAAGTCCTGTATAAAAATCTAGAAGATGAAATAAACAAGACAAGTGATGAGATACCTTTCAGCTGCAGCATAGACATACCTGAGAGTAAAATTGACATGCAGTGTATAGCCAAGGTTGCTCTGGAGAGCATTGAGGGAAACATAGAAATAGATACTATAGCCATAAAGGCAGTAGTAGAGGTTTATGCAAGAGTAAATTATATTACCCACAAGGAATTTTTAGTTGATATAGATTCCGCAGAGGGAGAATTTCCAGCTAAGAAGGCTAGCTTGACTATATATGTGGTTCAACAGGGGGATACTCTCTGGAAGATAGCTAAGAAATATTATACTACCATAGATGATCTGGTGAAATTGAACAGCATAGAGGATCCAGAAGTTATAAAGGCAGGAGAAAAACTCATCATACCGGGAAGAGCTGTAATATAAGCAGAGAGCCCAAATCTTTGATTTGGTGCGAATCGCTTACTCATTCGACCGAAGGGAGAAGGAGTTTCCTAAATTAGAGCCCAAATCTTTGATTTGGTGCGAATCGCTTACTCATTCGACCGAAGGGAGAAGGAGTTTCCTAAATTAGAGCCCAAATCTTTGATTTGGTGCGAATCGCTTACTCATTCGACCGAAGGGAGAAGGAGTTTCCTAAATTAGAGCCCAAATCTTTGATTTGGTGCGAATCG